>NZ_FXLP01000005.1 GCF_900176605.1 Peptoniphilus vaginalis | reverse complement strand
GATTAGTTTTTAAGTTAATCTGGTGAGAATAGGACAATGGACACACCTGTACCCATACCGAACACAGAAGTTAAGCATTAGTCCGCTGATGGTACTTGGTTGGCAACGACCTGGGAGAGTAAGTTATTGCCAGAAAGGGACAAAAGTCCCCAATAGTCTTAGGTAGCTCAATGGTGGAGCAACCGGCTGTTAACCGGTAGGCTGTGGGTTCGAGTCCCACCCTGAGAGCCAATAAAAAAGACAAGCCGGGGTGGCGGAACTGGCAGACGCACAGGACTTAAAATCCTGCGGTGGTTAAACACCGTATCGGTTCGATTCCGATTCTCGGCACCAAAAAGAAATAGTAGCCGGGTAAAAATGACGCGGGATGGAGCAGCATGGTAGCTCGTCGGGCTCATAACCCGAAGGTCGAAGGTTCAAATCCTTCTCCCGCTACCATAAAAATATATGGCGGCGTAGCTCAGTTGGCTAGAGCATACGGTTCATACCCGTAGTGTCAGGAGTTCAAATCTCTTCGCCGCTACCATTTTCAAATTAACGGTTTGTGATACATAAACCGCCACCATATTAGGCCCTGTGGTCAAGCGGTTAAGACACCACCCTTTCACGGTGGTATCCCGGGTTCGATTCCCGGCAGGGTCACCAGATGGACGCATAGCTCAGTTGGGAGAGCATCTGCCTTACAAGCAGGGGGTCATAGGTTCGAGCCCTATTGTGTCCACCAAAATTGGGCCTGGTAGTTCAGTTGGTTAGAATGCCAGCCTGTCACGCTGGAGGTCGTCGGTTCGAGCCCGATCCAGGTCGCCAATTAAAATATAGTAAATTTATTTTTAATAAGTGAGATGCTGGTGTAGCTCAATTGGTAGAGCAACTGACTTGTAATCAGTAGGTTAGGGGTTCAAGTCCTCCCACCAGCTCCAAAAAATCTTATTAGGACTTACAACATGGAGGAGTTCCCGAGTTGGCCAAAGGGGACGGACTGTAAATCCGTTAGTTTTACTTTCAGTGGTTCAAATCCACTCTCCTCCACCAAATTTTATATAATTTTTATTTATGCGGGTGTAGCTCAGTGGTAGAGCCCCAGCCTTCCAAGCTGGTTGCGAGGGTTCGATTCCCTTCACCCGCTCCATATTAAGCACCTATAGCTCAGTTGGATAGAGCAACGGACTTCTAATCCGTGTGCCGGGGGTTCGAATCCTCCTAGGTGCGCCAACTAATTATTGGGGTGTAGCCAAGTCGGTAAGGCACCAGACTTTGACTCTGGCATGCGTAGGTTCGAGTCCTGCCACCCCAGCCAAGTGAGACCCATTAGCTCAGTCGGTAGAGCACTTGACTTTTAATCAAGGTGTCGCGCGTTCGAATCGCGCATGGGTCACCATTTTTTTTAATTAAATATTTGTGGAGAGGTACCGAAGTGGTCATAACGGGGCGGTCTTGAAAACCGTTAGGGTGCAAGCCCACAAGGGTTCGAATCCCTTCCTCTCCGCCATTTTAATCTGTGGTTAACACAGATTTTTTATTGAAACTTAATAAGACCCATTAGCTCAGTCGGTAGAGCACTTGACTTTTAATCAAGGTGTCGCGCGTTCGAATCGCGCATGGGTCACCAAGTTAGCTGTGAACTTTTCACAGCTTTTTTTGTTACAATTTCTGACTGTTAAGAATAATATATAATTAAAGAGGAAATGTTATTACTAGTAATTAAGGTGTAAGATGTTTTAATGGATATTCAGCTTAAGTTTGTTTAGTTGTTTGTAGAGAGTTAACAAGTTGTTATTTATGAAGTTGATTTTTTATTTGAGTTGGAGCTTATTATTAACTTAAAAATTTTTTTATAAATTGAGATAATTAAGTTTTCTTAACCTTATCTTTACACCCTAAATGCTATACTACTTGTGAGGTGAAAACATGAAGGATTTTGCAGAAAAGAAGTTGTCGTATCTTATGTTATTTTTGTCTATTGCTTTTGTTATTTATGGAGCTTATAGGCAAGAAGTGGACACTGTACTTTCTAAAGCAATAAGAATTTGTTTGGAGTGCGTTGGAATTGGCTAATTTAATAAATCTTCTAAAGAATATTGGTAAAAAACGAAATTTGTTTCAAGGATGCTTTGCCCTTCTCACAAACTTACATATTCCAAACTTCATAAAGGGAACTATCTATACAGGTAAGACTAAGAGCCTTTGTGTTCCAGGACTAAATTGTTATTCTTGTCCGGGAGCTGCCTTCTCTTGTCCAATAGGATCCTTTCAAGCACTTGTTGGCTCGTCAAAATTTAATTTTGCCTACTATGTGACGGGACTAATGCTTTTCTTTGGAACCCTATTTGGAAGGCTTATCTGTGGTTTTATGTGTCCCTTTGGATTTTTTCAGGATCTCTTGTATAAGATTCCCACAAAAAAATTCTCTACAAGAAAATTTACTTTTCTAAAATATCTAAAGTATTTAATTTTAATTTTTGTAGTTTGGCTTTTTGGAATATTTTTGACTGACGAACTTGGAGGGGCTTCTCCATACTTCTGTCAGTATCTTTGCCCACAGGGAATACTCGAAGGAGGAATACCTCTTTCTATTGCTAACAAATCTATCAGAGCTGCCCTAGGAAATCTATTCAAGTTAAAGTTTGCAATTCTCACACTAATAACTTTACTTTCAATATTTTTCTATAGACCCTTCTGTAAATATCTTTGCCCTCTAGGTGCATTTTATGCAATAACCAATAAGTTTTCATTTTATAAATACCATGTGGATGATTCTTGTATTTCTTGTGGCAAGTGTAAGAGAGTTTGTAAGATGGATGTGGACATGTCAAAGAATCAAAATGCTCTAGAATGTATAAGGTGTGGGGACTGCCTAAGGGCTTGCCCTACTTCTGCAATTTCCACCTCTATTAGTAAAAATAAAATTGATGAAGGAGTAAGTTATGAATAAAGTTTTTAATAAGATAAGTAAGTTATTTGTTCTTATGATTTTATTGGTATCTATGTCTGCCTGTACAAGCAAGGCGCCAGAAGCTACTGATATTTCTGCTGGAGACTCTTTCCCTAAGTTTGATGCAGTAGACTTTAAGGGTAACCCAATAAACAATGATGTTTTTAAAGACCACCCTGTTACAATTTTAAGTATTTGGTTCACAGGTTGTAAGGGTTGTATTGATGAAATGCCAGCTTTACAACAAATTAGCGAAGAATTAAAGGACAAGAATGTAAAGGTTATGTCAATTTGCCTAGACACTTATGAAGATAAAAAAATAAAGGAAGAAGCAGAAAAAATCTTAGAAGCTAAGGGTGTAAAGTACACTAACCTTGCTGTTAAACCTTCTAAAGAAATTGATGCTTATCTTAAAAATCTAACTGCCTTCCCAACAACTTTATTAATTGATAGACAAGGAAAGGTTATAGGAGATGTAAGTGTGGGTTCAGTTGATGACAAGGATAAGAAGGCTGAACTTTACAAGAAAATTGACGAAGCTATAGCTAATGACAAAAAATAATTTTTTATAAGTGATCACTAGATAAACCCTCATTAATATACACCTATTGAGACCCTGTATGGGGTCTCTTTTTTGTTTTATTGTTGCATATGCAACAGAAAAGTTTTTCTTTACCTATTAAAATATTTTTAGAAGTTAAGAATCTTAAGAATTTTAAAAGTAGAAGTTGAGAATTTTATAATTTTAAAAATAGAAGGGATGAAGATTATGGATATGTTTTGTTACCAATGTCAAGAAACTTTAAACAACAAGGGCTGCACTAAGAGGGGAGTTTGTGGAAAGACTGCTACTGTTGCTAACTACCAAGACTTTTTAATTTGGATCACTAAGGGACTTTCTGAGATTGCTCTTAAGAGTGAAAGGGAAGATAAGGATGTAGTTGATAGAGTTATTTTAAACCTCTTTACTACTATCACTAATGCAAACTTTGATGATGGGCAAATAAAAAATAGGATCGTAGAAACTATTGAGCTTATGAACTCTTTGAGAGAAGAAAAAACTTACAGCGATGCAGGAGCTTGGTCATCTGTAGACTTTTCTGAAATCAACGAAAAAATTGCAAGTCACCAAGTTTCTATTCTTAAAGAAGAAAATGAAGACCAAAGAAGTTTAAAAGAACTAATAACTTATGGACTTAAGGGTATGGCTGCCTACACAAGACATGCTAAAGTTTTGGGATATGAAGACGAAGGAGTAAATAAGTTTATTTTAAGAGCTATGGCTGACCTCTTAGAAGAGAAAAGCTTGGATGAATTAATTGCCTTGACACTAAAGACTGGAGACATGGGTTATAGGGCTATGGCGACTCTTGATGGGGCCAACACAAAGACTTACGGAAATCCAGAAATCTCTGAAGTAAACATTGGGGTAAGAAAAAATCCTGGCATCTTAGTATCTGGCCACGACTTAAAAGATTTTGAAATGTTACTAGAACAAGCAAAAGATTCTGGGGTGGATATTTACACTCACTCTGAAATGCTACCAGCAAATTATTATCCTAAGTTTAAAAAGTATGAAAACTTTATTGGCAATTATGGGAATGCTTGGTGGAAGCAAAGGGAGGAGTTTGAGTCTTTTAATGGTCCAATCCTAATGACAACTAACTGCATTGTCCCACCAAGGGAGTCATACAAGGATAAGCTATTTACCACTGGAGCTGCAGGATATCCTGGCTGCACTTACATTGAAGAAGGTAATAATGGTCACAAGAACTTTTCAAAAATAATTGAGCTTGCAAAGACTTGTGAGCCACCAGTAGAAATTGAAAAGGGAAAAATTGTGGGAGGTTTCGCTCACAGTCAAGTCATGGAACTTGCTGACAAGGTAATCGAGGCTGTAAAAAATGGTGACATCACAAAATTTGTTGTCATGGCAGGTTGCGATGGAAGAATGACTGATAGAAATTATTATGAAGACTTTGCCAAGAAGCTTCCTAAGTCAACTGTAATTTTAACTGCTGGCTGTGCCAAGTACAGATACAACAAGCTAGACCTTGGTGACATTAATGGAATCCCAAGAGTTCTCGATGCAGGTCAATGTAACGACTCCTACTCACTTATCCAAATTGCCCTTGCCCTTGTGGATGCCTTTGGGGTGGAAAGTGTAAATGATCTTCCAATTGCTTACAATATTGCTTGGTATGAACAAAAGGCTGTAATAGTTTTACTTGCTCTTTTATCACTAGGAGTTAAAAACATCCACCTTGGACCGACTCTTCCAGCCTTCTTATCAAAAAATGTAGTAGATGTTTTGGTAGAAAACTTTGGAATCGCTGGTATCACCAGCGTGGAAGAGGACATGAAAATTTTTGAAATAAAATAAATATTATGCTTGACATTTAAAATCTAAGCTAATATAATAATAAGTAATTCAAAAATAAACTTTTGAGAAGAAGAGTAGCTTAAAATTTTGATTAAAGAGAGCTTCGTTTTGGTGAAAGAAGTAGATGAATTTTTTGTGAACATGGCCTTCTCTAGGAAATACTGATATTAGGTATTTACGGGTCTTCCCGTTACAGAAGTAGAGTATGATGGTACTTGAAGAGGTTGCTTTCGTGAGGAAGCGATGAATTAAGGTGGTAACACGAGCTTTCGTCCTTATGGGATGGAAGCTCTTTTTTATTGTTTTGGAGGAAAAATGATTGAAGTAAAAAATTTGGTTAAAGATTTTAAAACTGATGGAAGAAGTTTTAGAGCCATAAATGATGTTTCTTTCAAGGTCAATAGGGGAGAGATTTACGGTGTCATCGGTTTATCTGGTGCCGGCAAGTCAACCCTTGTTAGGTGTATCAACAGACTAGAAGAGCCAAGTTCAGGAGAAATCCTAGTAAATGGCAAGTCTATTATTGGTCTAAATGAAAAGGAACTCAGGGCTGCTAGAAAGGATATTGGAATGATTTTCCAGTATTTCAACTTATTCATGCAAAAGACTGTGGCAGAAAATATTGCCTATCCACTAGAAATCTCTGGGGTGTCTAGGGAGAAGATAAATAAGAGGGTAGATGAACTTCTAAACTTTATAGACCTAGTAGATAAGAAGAACTCTTATCCAGCAGAATTGTCTGGTGGTCAAAAGCAAAGGGTGGCAATAGCAAGAGCAATTGCAACAAACCCATCAATCCTACTTTCAGATGAAGGGACATCAGCACTTGACCCGGCAAACACAAAGTCAGTCCTAAGTCTTTTAAAGAAGATTGTGGATGAATTTGACATGACAGTTATAATGATCACCCATCAAATGGAAGTTGCTAAAGAAATTTGTGATAGAATTGCAGTTATGGAGGCTGGAAAAATTATTGAAGAGAACAACACAAAGGAACTCTTCACTAATCCAAAGACTGCTGTAACAAGATCCTTTATAAAAAATCTTGAAGACGATGTGGAAGAAGGCTATGTAAGGGCAAGCGACTACAAGGGAGATGTCCTTAGACTATCCTATGCAGATAACAACTATGACAAGCCAATCCTTTCCCAATGCGTCAAGAAGTTTGACATAGATTTTTCCATCTTATCTGGGAATATAAACAAGCTAAATGCGGCAAATGTTGGTTACCTTACAGTTCAAATCCTTGGTAAGGATGAAGAAAGAGCAAGGGCAATTGAATTCTTGAAAGAAAATAATGTAATTGTGGAGGTGCTTTAATATGGATAGGATAATAGATATAGTTTTACCAGCAATTCCACAAACTTTAGTAATGGTAATTGCTTCGACAATAATTGCTCTTTTAATAGGTCTTCCCTTGGGAATAATTTTAACAACAACAAGACCTGGAGGACTTACTGAATCCTTAAAAGTTTATTCAATCCTAGATGGAATCATAAACATCCTAAGATCTTTTCCCTTTGTAATCTTGATGATAGTAGTATTTCCACTTTCAAGATTAATTGTTGGAAAGTCCTACGGAACTGCAGCGATGATAATTCCCCTCTCAGTTTCAGCAGCACCCTTTGTTGCTAGACTAATGGAAGGTTACCTTATCCAAGTTGACTCAGGAATTATTGAAGCAGCTAAGTCTATGGGATCATCTAAGAGGGAAATAATATTTAAGGTCTTGATACCAGAGGCAATGCCAATGATAGTGACAGGTATCACAATGACAGTAATAAATGTTATTGGTTACTCTGCTATGGCTGGTGTCATGGGAGGTGGCGGTCTAGGAGATGTGGCAAATAGGTATGGTTACCAAAGAAATGAGCCCCTTATCCTATGGTCAGCAGTTCTTGTTATTATAGTTTTGGTTCAAATAGTCCAATTTGTTGGCAACTTTTTGGCTAAGAAGATTGACAAGAAAAAATAAAAAAAGCGGAAGAAAAAATAAAGAAGAAAAAAGGAGGAAAAAGATGAAGAAGACAAAAATTTTATTTACACTAATTGGACTTATTGCCATTTTAACGGCATGTGGAAAAGACAAGCAGGCAGAAGAAAAGGACACAAAGACGGGAGAACTAACAAAGGTGACAATAGGTGCATCAGAAACTCCTCACGGAGAACTTTTAAAGGCCCTTGAACCAGAATTTAAAAAGGAAGGAATTGACCTTAATCTTGTAGTTTTCTCAGACTATGTTCAACCAAACCTACAACTTGAATCAGGGGATCTAGACTTAAACTTTTACCAACACCAACCCTACCTTGACAACTTTAACAAGGATAGGAAGACAAATATAGTTTCCCTAAAGGATTCAAAGGTATTTATAACACCCCTTCTTGGATTTTCATCAAAGATAAAGGACATCAAGGACCTTGAAGATGGGGCAGAAATTATAATTCCTAATGACCCAACAAATGGAGCAAGAGCCCTACTAATTCTTGATAAGGAAGGACTTATAAAATTAAAGGACAAGAACAACTTAAACTCAACTGAAGTGGACATAGTGGAAAATCCAAAAAATTTAAAATTCACTGCAGTTGATGCACAAAATATTCCAAGAGTTTATAAAGATGCAGACCTTGCCTTTATAAATCCAAACTTTGCCATAGCAAGTGGACTTGATCCAAAGGATGCAATAATTACAGAAGCTAAGGACTCACCTTATGCAAACATAGTAGCAGCAAGATCTGGCGAAGAAAATAAAGAAATTTATAAAAAGGTTGTAAAAGTATTACAATCAGAAGCAAGTAGAAAGTACATTGAAGATACTTTCAAGGGAGCAGTGCTTCCAACATTTTAATATTAATTAGTTAATAATTTTTTTAGAGGAGGATATATATATGAAAAATTTTAAAAAATTATTTTTACTAGGATCAGTGATCCTATCACTTGCCCTAACAGGATGTGGCGGTACAAAGAAAGATGACGCAAAGGCAGAAGCCCCAGCAGATGAAGACAACAAAATTGTTATTGGTGTATCACCTACACCTCACGGAGAAATCATTGAAGGTCTAAAACCAGAATTTGAAAAAGAAGGTCTTGATGTAGAAGTTGTTAACTTCGACGACTACATCCAACCAAACCTTCAACTAGAAGCTGGTGACCTTGACGCAAACTACTTCCAACACAAACCATATCTTGACAGCTTTACACAAGAAAGAAACATCAAAGACCTTGCAATCTTAGGTTATGTTCACGTTGAACCAATGGCTATATACTCAGAAAAATATAAGTCAGTTGATGAAATCGAAGATGGTGCAGAAATCATCATTCCTAACGACCCAAGTAACGGTGCAAGAGCCTTAATTTTACTTGAAGACGCTGGACTAATCAAGTTAAAGGATAAGACAAATCTTAACGCAACAGAAAAAGATATTGCAGAAAATCCAAAGAACCTAAAGTTCACGGCAATGGATGCACCTTCAATTGCACAAGTTTATAAGGATGCAGGTGCTGCAGTTATTAACGCAAACTTTGCCATTGGACAAGGACTTGACCCAACAAAGGACTCAATCTTCTTAGAACCAAAGGATTCACCATACGCAAACTTAGTTGCAATTAGAAAAGATGACGCTGATAAGGAAAAATTTAAAAAGTTCTTAAAGGTTCTTAACTCTGAAGAAGCTAAGAAATTTATAGAAGAAAAATTCAAGGGAGCAGTTATACCAGCTTTCGAAAACTAAATCTTTTAAAGAGATCCGAGAGGGTCTCTTTTTTTATTTAAGTGAAAAATATAAGTCAATTTTTAAAAGGTAAGATAGAAAATTAAAGAGAAAAATTATGTGGAAGTCATTTCAAAAAGCTTTTATTATAAATTCATTAATCTTTCACAAAACCATACTAAGATAAAGTCATAAATTATTAGAGGAGGAAAAATGAAGATGAATGACAATTTAAATAAAAACCCTGGCATGGGAAAGATAGTAATTATTATTGCCCTAGTTTTTTCCCTAATTGGGGGAATAATTGGTTCAGCAATTACAACTTACAAGCTTTTGCCACAGGGAGATACTAAGACGTCAAATCAGGATTCAAACATAACTATTTCTGCTAAGGACAATGTAACAGTGGCATCAGCCGTTGCCAAGAAGGCTATGTCCTCTGTAGTTGGAATAACAACTAAGGGACTTCAACAATCCTTCTTTGGACAAGTTGAAGTCCAAGGTGTGGGTTCTGGTGTAATTGTTGACCCAAAGGGTTATATCCTTACAAATGCTCACGTTGTTAAACTAAACAACCAAGTTGTAAAGGATGTAACAGTTAGACTCAACAATGAAAAGGACATCCAAGGTAAGACAATTTGGGCAGACGAAATGATTGACCTTGCCATTGTAAAGATTAACACTGATGAAAAATTAAATGCAGCAAGTCTTGGTGACTCTGATGCTCTTTCAATCGGAGACACTGCTATAGCAATTGGTAACCCAATTTCCTTACAATTTTCTCAAACTGTAACCCAAGGTATTATTTCTGGACTTGACAGGTATGTTGGGGCAGTAAGTGGTGGAGGCTATATGACTGGTCTTATCCAAACTGATGCATCAATAAATGGTGGTAACTCTGGTGGTGCCCTATTAAATGCTGAGGGCGAAGTCATCGGCATCAACACAGTTAAGGTTCAATCAGCAGAAGGTCTTGGTTTTTCAATTCCAATTAACTTCATCAAACCAATTATTAAACAAGTTATTGAAACTGGAAAGTACAAGGAAATGTCTATGGGTATGTTGACTATGAATGTTAATGTTGCATCTCAAATCTTAAATGAAAAGCCAGATGTTGATAAGGGAATCTTTGTCTACAAGGTTTACGATGGATCACCTGCAGCAGCAGCTGGACTTGAAGCAGGAGATATTGTTACAAGAATTGGCAAGGACCAAGTGGATGATAACAATGCTCTAAAGTCAATTCTTTATAAGTATCAAGTTGGCGACAAGGTAGAAGTTGAATACCTAAGAAGGGGAAAGAAGATGACTACTGAAGTTAAATTTACTGACTACTCTATAGAAAATGACAAGGAAGCTCAAAAGGATTTGAGGGCACAAGATAGAGAAAAGTTTGCTGAAGAAGAAAGGGCAAGAAGCCAAGAAGATTTATTCAATAGGTTTAGACAAGAATTTGAAAATAATTTTTAAAGACGAGTTATTGAAGAAAAGATAAAAGGATTTTATAAAGTAAAAGTGACACCACCTGGTGCCACTCTTACTTTATTTTTTTGCAATTCTTTCTAATTTTTCTGCGTGGAAGGAATTAAAATATTCTTCCAAGAGGTCTACAAATCTCTTGGCATACTTGGTGATGTAACGATTTTTATTTTTTATGGCATAAATGCCAAGGGTAACAGGTTCATCACCAGAATAAAGAGGGAAGATGTTGATGTCGTCATCAAACTCCTCCAGCCACCTCTTGATGTTCATTTGAGAAATAAAAACTGCAGCAATTGCCTTGTTGCAAATAGATAGGGCAATCCTTGAGTAGCCTGTCTCAATGTAGTCATTGGGTCTTACATCTGCCTCCTTAAAGCTTTCGTTAATGAGGCTCCTTATCCTGTTGTCCTGTGTATAGAGTAGGAAGGGAACCTTGCTGAAGTCCTTAAGATTAACTTTTTCAAAAGATTTTTCCTTTAAAGATTTAAGATTTCTCACATGCTTTTTAAGTAGTCTGTCGCTAACACAGAGGTAAAGTTTTTCATCTAATAGTAGTTGAGATTGTAAATTTTCGTTCTGGTAGTTCTCGTCAATGGAGATGGCAAGGTCTAATTTATTTTCAAGACACATAGACTCCAGATCTTTGGATTGCTTCTCGTGGAGAACAAGTCCAACATGGGGGAACTCCTCAGTAAATTTTTCTATAATCGAAGGGATAAACATATCAGCACGAGGGGAAGAAGCACCTAAGATTAGCTTACCAGTATCCTCGCTTTTTAGGTCCCTAATCTTATTTATCATATCGGACTCATTAGTTAGAAGTCTTTCGGCATAGGCAAGGTACTCTTCACCAATAGGTGTTAGCAATAACTTTGGCTTTCTAAAAAAGAACTTGGCCCCGTAATAGTCTTCAAGTCTTTTAATATGGTTGGAGAGAGTTTGTTGTGAAATGTAAAGTTTTTCTCCAGTTTCGTTCATATTTAAAGTCTTTGCAAGTTCTGTGAAGTAGTAGATACTTTCAAAATTCATATATCCTCCTGTCAAAAATATTTTGTTATTTTTACAAATTATTATTAATTTATTTTGTCGTACTTTTATTATATACTAAGTCTATGATAATTGTGAAATAAAATATTAAGAATCCCTTATAGTTTACCAGTTTTTTTTCCTTAATATCACAATTACCGGAATCCCCTTGCACCCACCTCCTTGGGTGCATTTTTTTTATTCAAGTAATTAAGTCTATGGGATTTTTAAATTGAAAAGCTATGTCTTTATAGGATGCTATAACTTTATAAAGATTTGTAAAGTTGTAAATAATTATGGCTTTATAAATATTTGTAAAGTTGCAAAGAGCTGCGACTTAATGAGCATTAGTAAAGCTTATAAAAAATTAGGAGTCTATGAAAAATTATAAACTTCTAAAATGATACAAGTTTATAAGGATTATTCAAGTTAAAAAGAATAAAAGGGAGTCTTTAAGTAAATTACGATAAAATAATTTTGATAAATTTTATCAAAAACTATTTACAAAATAAAAAACCTATACTATAATAAACACAGTTAATGATAGTCAATGTCATTTAACAAAAATTACTTTGATTTTGGGAACCCCATAACTCCTAAGATTAATAATAAAATTATACCAATCTTCACTCTGAAAAGAGAAATTAAGACTGCTTCGGCAGTCTTTTTTTTGCGAGAAAATGAAATTTTTAAATAAATTAAATTAATATTTTGAATAAATTAAAACTTCTAGGCTTATATTAACTTATGGACAAGTGGAAGCTTAACTCGTGGTATGACAGATATTGATGAAAAAGGGGAAGCCAAGCTTAAAGAGTTTGATGACTTTTACAAAAACTCCCCAAAAATTTAAGAATATTATATAATTGAAAATTAGAAGGTGATTAGATGTTTAATAAAAATAAATCAAAGGAGGTCAAGGCCTTTAGTATCCATGACATTTTGATTCATGGACTTTTTGGATTAATTATTGGTCTTGCTATGCTAACATTGGCACCAGGCGGAGGTCTGCCTGGTAAGTTAATAAGGACTCCCTTAGTCTTGATTTTAAATTTCATTCCAATATTACTTACAGGAATTTTATTTCAAGGACTTCTAGGTAGAAGAAGACCTGCCTTAATTTTAAATTCCATTTTTTACTTAGTGATTTTTGTTGTAAACAGGAATAAGGTTTTTTATAGGAATGCGCCACTTAAAATTTCTGACATAAGACTTGCTGGCGAAGCTCTTAATATGACTAAGAATTCTTATTATCCAGACCTAAGGGGAAGTCTTACAGCCCTTGCTGGGTTAATTGTCTTGCTAGTCTTGGCATTTATATTTAAAAGTAAAAAAATCAGATTAAAGGATAGAATAATTTCAGTCCTTGTAGTTTTAATTTCATCAGCCTTGCTTGTTACTTGTGTATACTCTAAGGATGATCTATACTACAAACTTCCAGTTAAGGGGAATATTTATAATTCAATTGATCAGTGTAACTCCAAGGGCTTTAATTATTCCTTCTTATACAATTTGAAAAATTCTTTTATAAGGCCACCAGAAGGTTACAATGAAAAAGAAATTGCAGAGCGTGACTCCAAAGACCAAAGTAAAAACATCGAAGCAATAAAGAAGATGGAAAGGCCAAATATAATTTGGATAATGGGAGAGGCCTTTACAGACTTGTCACAAGATCCACAATTTACTTTTGAAAAGGGCAATGACCCTAATGAAAACTTTAAAATCTTGCAAGATAAATCTGTCCTACATGGTAGGGTTGTAGTCCCTGCATATATTGGTGGAACAGGTGATACAGAGTTTGATGTTTTGACAGGGGCGATGACTATTAATTGTGCACCTGACAACAACTACGCTTTTAATGCCATAAAAAGAGATGTTGGTTCCCTTCCAAATCTTTTAAAGACTATTGGCTATAAGACTTATGGTTTTCACCCTGGCTTTGCCTGGTTCTATGGAAGAAAAGATGTCTATCCAAAGATTGGACTTGATGACAATATCTTCCTAGAAGATATAAAGGAACCTCTTATGAAGGGTGGATATGTAGATGAAAAACAATTTACAGAAATTTATAAGGAAAGATTTTTAAAGGCAGTAAAGGAATCTAAGGAACCAGTTTTATCTTACGCAGTTGATATCCAAAACCATGGACCTTATGATCTTAGCAAGTATGGAGAAATTTTGCCCTTCACTTGTAAGTCACAACTTACTGAAGATGTAAAGAACAGTATTGGTTCTTACTTCTTGGGGGTAAAGGCCATGGATACAATGTTGGGTGAAATGTACAAGACTATGGAAGAACTTGACGAGCCAACTATTATGATATTTTATGGGGACCACTTGCCAGGACTTGGCACAAATCAGTCAGGCTTTGATGAAATTGGGAAGCATCTTTCCAATGACAATATTGACAAGGAAGTAGAATTTTACTCCACTCCTTATATAGTAGTTGCTAATGAAAAGGCCAAGGCCCTTATGGACAAAAAGAGAGTTGAAGTAAAGGATGGTCAACCTATTGCTGCATGCTATCTTTCATCAACTGTCCTAGATATGTTGGGCTTTAACAAGGTGGATAATTTCTTTATCTACAATTCAGATTTGAGGAAGAAGCTCCCAATTATTTCAAGAAATTATGTTTTTGATGGCAAGGAAGCTTATCCAAGACAAGAAGTAAAGGGCAAGGCAAAGGATTATTATGATGACTACAGGAGATACCAATATTACAGGATTAACAAGTAGGTGACTTATGGAAAATATTTTAAAAATTGTTGAAGAAATCTCTGGTGAACTTGCTTCACTTAGAAAATTTATTTATGATAACCCAGAGATTGGCTTTGAAGAGTACAAGTCTTCAAAGGCCCACATTGATTTATTAAAAAAGCACGGCTTTGATGTAGAGTGTCCTTATCTTGGATGTGAGACTTCCTTTAAGGCAGTTTACGATTCAAAGAAAGCTGGCAGGACGATTTCTTACTTGTCAGAATATGATGCCCTACCAGGAATTGGTCACGGATGTGGTCACAACATCCTAGGAGCCACTGCCACAGGAGCAGGAATAGTCTTATCAAAGTTAATTGATGAGATTGGCGGAAGAGTTATTGTCTTTGGAACTGCAGCAGAAGAAGTTGGCGGTACAAAAATTGAACTTGCTAGATCAGATGAACTAAAGGATGTTGATGTTGTCATTGAGATGCACCCAGGTGACATTAATTCAGTTACACCAAACTCCTTGGCACTTGCCACAAGAAGGTTCGAGTTCTTTGGCAAGACTGCACACGCTGCAGACACACCTCATGAAGGGATTAATGCCCTTGATGCACAAATAGTTTTATTCTCAGCCATTAATGCCTTAAGACAACAAACAAAGGATGGATCAAGAATACACGGCATCATAAAAGATGGAGGCAAGGCTGCCAACATCATTCCTGACTACACTGATTCAAGATTTTATGCAAGAAGTCCAGAGAAAAAATATCTCTTAGAACTTTTGGAAAAACTTGAAGCTTGTGCCAAGGGTGCTGCCCTTGCAACAGGATGTCAAGTTAAAATTTCTGAATACGAAAAGGGAAATGACAACACAGTTAGAAATCTTGCTTTTAATGAAGTCCTAATGGAAAAAATGAAAAAATATCTTGATGAAGAAGTTAAGGACATAGAACTAAACTCAGGCTCCACTGATGCAGGAGATATTTCTCATGAAGTCCCAACACTTCACGGCTATTTTAAAATCGCTGAAGAAGGAACACCATCTCACACAGTTGAGTTTAGGGATGCAACAATGACTGACTATGCCTTTGACCAAATGAAAAAAACTATTGCAGCCATAGTTGAAGTTGGAATAGAAGTTTTGCAAAATGATGAAGTTTATGAAAAAATTATTAGTGAGTTTAAAGCAAGTGTAAAAACTGGTAAAATTATCCCTCACAAGAATTAAATAGCTATAAGGTATTAAAAAACACCTCTCTTCTTGGTATAATATTAAGAATAGAGGTGTTTTTTGTGAAAACAGAAATATTTAAATTTAAAGGGAACGGCAAAGATAAAGTTTATCTAAAAAAAATCAGTCAGACCCTAAGAGATGGAGGCCTCGTTGTCCTGCCAACAGAAACTGTCTACGGACTAGGTGGCAATGGACTTAACAAGAGGACTTGTAAAAAAATATATGAAGCCAAGGGCAGACCTAGCGACAACCCACTAATACTTCACATAGCAGACAATTCACAACTAGATGATTTAGTTGCAGAAGTACCTGAAGTGGCAAAAAAATGTATTAAGAAGTTTTGGCCAGGTCCCTTAACAATAATTTTTAAGAGGTCAGATAAGATACCTGACGAAGCAACAGGTGGCCTTGACACAGTTGCCATAAGAGAGCCAAGCAACAAGATTGCCCACGACATTTTAAAGTCAGTGGATTTTCCAGTAGCTGCTCCTTCAGCAAACCTATCTGGCAGACCTTCCCCAACTAAGGTGGAACACGTAATAGAAGACCTTGATGGTCGAGTTGATATAATTGTAGATGGGGGACATTCCGTTGTTGGAATAGAATCAACAGTTCTTGATGTAACAGTTGACCCACCAATGATTTTAAGACCAGGCAAGATTACCCTTGAGGACCTACAAGAAGTTGATGAAAGAATAACTATTGATACAGCAACTATTGATTCCAAGTCCCAGGAAGTGCCAAAATCACCAGGACAAAAGTACAGGCACTATGCTCCAAGGGCAGAGGCAATTTGCTTTGGTGGTAGACTTGATAAACTTGTAAATGAAATCAAGAAGAATATAGAAGAAAACAAGGGCAAGAAAATTGCAGTTCTTGCAACTGAAGAAACCTATGATGAATATGTAAACAATGGCGTAGAATTACTTATTAACCTTGGATCAAGAGAGCATTTGGAAGAGGTTGCTGCAAATCTTTTTGATGCACTAAGAAGATGTGACGAAGAAGATATTGACATAATTTTTGCAGAAGGTTTCGAGCTTAGGGGAATGGGTCTTAGCATAATGAATAGGCTCTTGAAGGCTTGCGGTGGCAAGGTAGTCATGAGGATTTAGGAGGAAATATGAAAATAGGAATTGGTTCAGATCACGCAGGTTTTTATCTAAAAAAAGACCTAATCCAATATCTTGAAGAAAAAAATATTGAAGTCAAGGACCTGGGACCCTTTGATGATTCAAGGGTAGACTATCCAGACTATGGTCACGCAGTAGGTCATGCTGTAATAGATGAAGGTCTAGACTTTGGCATAGTAATTTGTGGATCTGGAATTGGGATTTCAATTTCTGCAAATAAGGTAAAGGGAATAAGGGCAGCACTTTGCTCCGAACCCTACTCAGCAAGGCTTGCAAGACGTCACAATGATGCCAATGTTTTGGCTCTTGGAGCAAGGCTTATAGGCCACGACATGGCAATAGAAATACTAGATGCCTTCTTAGATGAAAAATTTGAAGGTGGAAGACACATTAATAGAGTAAAGAAAATCGAGGAGGACTAAAATGGGATACACTTTAATAAAACACCCACTAATTGATCACAAGATGACAATATTAAGAAAAAAAGGAACAAGCTCCATGGAGTTTAGACAAGTTGCCAATGAAATAGCAACGCTCATGGGCTACGAAGTTACAAGAGACCTTGAAACTGAAGAAATTGAAATAGAAACTCCTATTTGCAAGACTACAGGAAGAGTTATCTCTGGTAAGAAGGTTGGAATTGTTCCAATCCTAAGAGCAGGACTTGGTATGGTAGAAGGTCTACTTACAATTATCCCAGCAGCAAGAGTTGGTCACATAGGAATGTACCGTGACCCAGAAACTCACAAACCAGTAACTTATTATTCAAAGCTTCCTAAGGACGTTTCATCAAGACTTATGCTTGTTGTAGATCCAATGCTTGCAACTGGTGGTTCCCTAATAGAAGCCATAGACGAACTTAAAAGAAATGGTGCAAAAAACATCAAGTCAATAAATCTATTAGCAGCCCCAGAAGGATTAGAAGCTGTGCAAAAAGCCCATCCTGATGTAGAAATCTATCTTGCAGCTATTGACGAAAGATTAAACGACGACAAATATATTGTACCTGGCCTAGGAGATGCAGGAGATAGATTATTTGGAACTAAGTAAGAGGTTAATATGTATAAATTTGTAATTCCTTTTTTAGCGGCCTTTATACTGACATTTATTCAAATGCCCTTTACTATAAAGTTCGCAAAAAAGAAGGGTTTTTTAGATGTGCCCAAGGATGAGAGACGTGTCCACAAAAAACCTATACCAGTAGGTGGTGGCATAGCCATGGTGATATCTGTTTCCATCCTTATGGTCTACTATCTGCCAATAAATAAAAACTTAATGATGACACTTATTGCCTCCCTTATCATTGCCATATCTGGACTTTATGATGACAAGGAAGGTCTAAGTCCCAAGTTAAAATTTCTTTTTCAAATTTTAGCGGCTGTCATATTAATTCTTGGTGGGATGAAAATAGAATTTTTCACAAATCCCTTTGACTCCCATGATGCCCTACTTATTTTAAATATTTTGTCCATACCAGTTACAATTTTTTGGGTTTGTGGAATAACTAACACAATTAACTTAATTGATGGACTAGATGGACTGGCATCAGGAGTCTCAATGATATGTGCCATCTCCATGTTCTTTATAACATATAAGATGGGAAGGTACGACGTGAGCCTTGTATGTGTCTTAGTAGCAGGTGCATGTCTAGGATTTTTGCCCTTCAACTTCAATCCAGCAAAGATATTTATGGGAGATACGGGAGCCCTTTATCTTGGGTTTATGCTTTCATATATAAGTATTTCTGGATTTTTAAAACAAGCTGCCATATTAATGATATTTGTGCCAGTTTTAATCTTGGGAGTGCCAGTATTTGACACAGCCTTTGCCATGGTTAGAAGAAAGTTATCAGGTAAGTCCATGGTGGAAGCTGACAAGGGTCACCTCCATCACAGACTCTTGAAGATGGGACTAAATCAAAGGCAGACTGTTGTAATTCTCTATTCTATATCTGCGATCTTTGGAGTTCTTGCAAATTTAATTTCAAGATTTCATTCATCCATTGCCCTTGTAATTTCTATAGGAGTTTTACTTATAATAATTGCAACGGGAGTGGCAGCAGGTATGTTAAAAAACAAGGAGGAATAAATTGAAGGTATTATTTGTATTTGGTACAAGGCCTGAGGGCATAAAGATGGCACCAATAATAAAGGAAATTCAAAAGAGGAAGAACCTTGAGTGCTATACTTGTGTCACAGGTCAACACAGAGAAATGCTGGACCAAGTGCTAGAAATTTTTGATATAAAACCAGACTACGATTTAAATATTTTTAAGAAGGGTCAATCTCTTACAGATGTAACTACAAAAACTCTTTTAGGCCTTGAAGGAATCCTAGATGAATTAAAGCCAGACATCTTACTTGTCCAAGGAGATACAACTACAGTATTCGCTGCAGCTCTTGCTGCCTTCTACAAAAAAATAAAAATTGGTCATGTTGAAGCAGGCTTAAGATCAGGCAACATTTATTCACCTTATCCAGAAGAAGCCAACAGGAAACTAACAGGTGTAATTTCAAATTATCATTTTGCACCAACTGAATCAAACAGGCAAAACCTAATCAATGAAGGCTATGATGAAAGAAATATTTTCATAACTGGCAATACTGTTATAGATGCCCTTAAGTATTCTGTTAAAGAAGATTTTATATTTGACGATGAAATTTTAAACAATTTAGATTATAATAGAAATGTAGTGTTACTTACTGCACATAGGAGAGAAAATTGGGGCAAGCCAATGGAAGATATTTTCAAAGCCATAAGACGTGTAGTCTTGGAAAAGGAAAATCTTGAAATTGTATTCCCAAGGCACTTAAATCCTATAGTAAGGGAAGCTTCTGAAAAGTATTTTGCTGATTTAGATAGGGTTCATTTAATTGAACCACTTTCCTACCTTCCTTTTTCAAACTTAATGGCAAGGGTAAAATTTGTCGTTACAGATTCAGGAGGAGTTCAGGAAGAAGCACCTGCTCTAGGGAAACCCGTTCTAGTTCTTAGAAATGAGACAGAGAGAATGGAGGGAGTAGAAGCTAAGACTGCAAAACTTGTTGGTACAAAGGAACAAGATGTTTACGAGTCTATAGTTGCCTTACTTGAAGATAAGGACCTATATGATGAGATGGCAAAAGCTGTCAACCCTTATGGGGACGGTCATGCAGCAGAAAAAATTGTTGATGTACTAGAAGGTATGATTTGATTTTAGGATATTAAATCTATTTAGCTAGCAGTATAAATTGGCATAACTTTTAATAAAAGTTGAAATAAGAGAGAAATAATATTTTTACTCACACAACTTGTACAAATCAAAGGGAGATAGTGTTTTAACTAGTGGCAATTGCCACATGGCACTAATAAGGAGGAAAACATGGAAGATAGAATTGTTATAGCATCAGCTGCAAGAACAGCTGTGGGTAGTTTTGGAGGACAATTTAAGAACACTCCAGCAGTAGAACTTGGTTCAATTGCAGCAAAAGAAGCTCTTAAGAGAGCAAATGTTAAACCTGATATGGTTGACGAAGCTTACATCGGTAATGTTCTTCAAGCAGCACAAGGACAAAACGTTGCAAGACAAGTTGTACTTGGAGCAGGAATTGATATTAAAACTCCAGCAGTTACACTTAATATCGTTTGTGGATCAGGACTTCGTGCAGTAAGTTTAGCAGCTCAAGTTATTAAGGCAGGAGATGCTGAAATCGTACTAGCTGGTGGTACTGAATCAATGTCAATGGCACCTTACGCTCTTACAAATGAAAGATGGGGAGCAAGAATGGGCGACAAAAAAGTTGTTGATACAATGATTAACGACGGACTTTGGGATGCTTTCAACGACTACCACATGGGTATTACAGCTGAAAATGTAGCTGAAAAATATGGCATTACAAGAGAAATGCAAGACGAACTTGCTGCAAGATCTCAAAACAATGCAGAAAGAGCTAAAAAAGAAGGAAGATTTAAAGACGAAATCGTTCCAGTAGAAATTAAAGATAGAAAAGGCAATGTAACAGTATGTGACACTGACGAATTTATTAGAGATGGTGTAACAGCTGAAGGACTTGCAAAACTTAAACCAGCTTTCAAAAAAGATGGTACAGTTACAGCAGGTAACGCATCTGGAATCAACGATGGTGCAGCAATGCTTGTACTAATGAAAGAATCTAAGGCAAAAGAACTTGGAGTAGAACCTCTTGCATACATTATTTCTTATGCAACAGCAGGTGTTGACCCTAAGATTATGGGTACAGGACCTATCCCTTCATCAACTAAGGCACTAAAAATTGCTGGACTAAAGGCAGATGACCTTGACCTAATCGAAGCTAACGAAGCATTTGCTGCTCAAGCTTGTGCAGTTAACAAGGAAATGGGCTTTGACATTAGCAAAGTTAACGTAAACGGTGGAGCTATTGCAATAGGTCACCCAATTGGAGCAAGTGGTGCTAGAATTTTAACAACTCTATTATTCGAAATGAAGAAGAGAGATGCTAAGAAAGGACTTGCAACACTTTGTATCGGTGGAGGAATGGGAACAGCTCTTATCGTAGGAAGGGACTAATCTAGATGGACTATAAATATCTAATAGCAGAAGAGAAACCTAATGGAGTTGTTCTTATAACACTTAGTAGAGAAAAGAGCCTAAACGCTCTTAACTCTGCTATGTTAAAAGAAATTCACCACTTCTTCTCAAATGTTGGAGAAGATGTAAGATGCATCATAATAACAGGTGCAGGTAAATCCTTTGTTGCTGGTGCCGATATTGCAGAAATGGCAAACTTCACAGCCAGTGAAGCTTATGACTTTGCAAAACTTGGTATGGATACTTTTATGGAAATTGAAAAATGTAGAACACCAGTTATTGCAGCAGTTAATGGTTTTGCCCTTGGTGGTGGATGTGAAATTGCCATAGCTTGTGACATAAGACTAGCATCTACAAAGGCAAAATTTGGTCAACCAGAAGTTGGTCTTGGAATTACACCAGGCTTTGGTGGAACACAAAGACTTTCTAGAGTAATTGGACCAGGATACGCAAAGGAACTTATCTATACAACAGAAATGATTGGTGCAGACAAGGCTTACCAAATTGGACTTGTAAACCATGTTTACGAACCAGAAGAACTTATAGATAAGGCTGTTGAAATGGCAAATAAAATTGCATCTCACGCTCCTAAGGCTGTTGAATACGCTAAGCAATCAATTATCAACGGATCACAAACAGACATTGATACAGCTATGCAAATTGAAAAAACTCACTTTGGCCTATGTTTTGCAACTAATGACCAAAAAGAAGGCATGGATGCATTTTTAAATAAGAGAAAATCAGAATTTACAGGGGAATAAAAGAGGGATAACAATGAAAATAGCAGTAATTGGATCAGGTACTATGGGAGCAGGTATTGCTCAAGTACTTGCAACTCATCATGAAGTAATAGTTAGAGACATTGCAGCAGAAGCATTAAAGAATGCTGAAAGCAAAATCATAAAGGGTTACGAAAAAAATGTTTCTAAAGAAAGAATGACAAAGGAAGAAATGGATAAGGCTCTAGCAAATCTTAAATATTCAAGTGATATTGAAGACCTTGTTGACTGTGACCTTATCATTGAAGCAGCCACAGAAAATCCAAAAATTAAAAAAGCTATATTTACAGAATTATGTGAAAAATGCGACGCAAAAACTGTTCTCGCATCAAATACTTCATCTCTTTCAATAACTGACATTGGCGCAGCTACAAAAAGACCTGAAAAAGTAATTGGCATGCACTTCTTCAACCCAGTTCCAGCAATGAAACTTGTTGAAGTAATTTCTGGAAAGAAAACTGATCCTAAAGTTAAGGATATGATTATCGAACTTTCTAAGGAAATCGGCAAGACTCCAGTAGAAGTTGACGAAGCTCCTGGTTTCGTTGTAAATAGAATTTTAATTCCAATGATTAACGAAGCAATTGGTATTTACGCAGAAGGTATTGCATCAGTTGAAGATATTGACACAGCAATGCAACTTGGCGCAAACCATCCAATGGGACCTCTTGCTCTAGGAGACCTTGTAGGACTTGATGTTGTTCTTGCAATCATGGAAGTTCTTTACAATGAATTCGGCGATCCAAAATACAGACCTCACACACTTCTTAAGAAGATGGTTAGGGCTGGACTACTTGGAAGAAAAACTGGCGAAGGATTTTACAAATATTAATTATTTAAACTTTAAAGAAGGCTTAGGCCTTCTTTTTTTTATCAGCCACTTTGTTAAAGCAAGGGCAATATAATTATAAGAAAGAGTTATTATTTAATTAAGCCTCCCGATAATTATATACAGCAAAATATTAAGAAGGCTTATGTCCTTTTACTCTGAAAAAATTAATTGAATTTTAATAATTCTTCTATTATCATAATAATTATTATTAGTAGTATATATGTCCTAACATATTATACGCATTGGGAGGATTTAATAGGAGTGGCGTTAATAAAAACAATATGGATTAATGGAATCTAAAAATGTTTAAGCTTACATATTATATACATTCATTGGGATTAATATAAGGACAATGGTGTAAGTAGGGAAGGCTTTTATAGTTTTAGAAAATATTGTGTTTATTATAATTTAAATTAGGAGGAATTATGAGAAGAAAGATAATATCATTACTCTTGGCATTACTAATGGTTGTTGAGATTGTGTGTCCATCTGTGCAAATAGTATATGCAGATTCTAGTGCTTCACAAGCTGATTTAGAGTTAGAGAAAGAGAAAAAAGAAGATAAGGAATCAGACCTTAATATTAGTAATCAAGATGTAAAACAGGAAAATGAAACTAAAGAGAAAAGTGATTTTAAAAATGAAAAAATATCTATTGAAGATGAGAAGTTTAATAATATTAAAAATCTAGGAAATAGTAAGGAGCTTTCTCAAAATAGAGAAGCTTCAACTGAAAGTGAATCTAAAAACTTATCTGAGATTTATCTTGATAGTAAAAATGGTAATGATGATAATGACGGTACAAAAGAAAAACCGTTTAAAACTTTCGCTAAGGCAATTGAAAAGGCTAAAGACGGGGATACACTTAATGTTGTAAGTCTTTCTGAAACAAATATAACAGTTGATAAACAAGTAACTTTAAAATTTATTAATGATGTAACTATGCAAGGCAGTGGAACGGGTATTGACCTTTCAGAAGGAAGTCATTTAACTGTAGCTGATGGAAAAACATTAACAATGACAGACTATGCTACCGCTATTAATGTTAAAAAAGATGCAGAGATAAATGACGGAAATTATGTTTTAGATAAAAATGAAACTGCTTTTAGTTTGGCTGACGGAGCAAAAATCAATGGTACATCTAAAGATAAGTTAAAAATTTCTGCAAAAGAACAAACAGGCAGTGGATTTTCTTATTCTTCTGATTCTTGGTTTATTGGCTGTAGCGTTTATGTTGAAGGTAAACTTGGCTCAAGTGAACAATATTCAGGACTTTATATGAAAGATGCTTCTCTTACAACTAAAGATGTATGGTATTATTTTAATCCAGATAAACAAACAGATGGAACATTTAAAGGGGGACTTCATTTAGATAATTCTGAATTTTATGTATATAAAGCAAAAGGAGTTTCAGGATATAAGAATTCATTTGGACTCTTTGGACCATCAGAAATAAAAAATAATTCGACAGTTACAGCAGATGGCTCAAGAGTTACAGTTTCAGAAAAATTAGTCGTTAAAGATTCAAAATTTATAATAAAAAACAGTACTGATGGTGGACTTAATATTAACTATAGTCCAGGAGAAGTTATTTTTGAAAATTCAACTTTTGAAACCACAAATATGAAATGGACACCTTCTTATGGAACGGGAAGAACAGATGGACCTTGTTATTTAACTTTCAAAGGAAATTCTGTAGTAAATACAGATGCAAAAAATAGAGATGCTGATTGTGGTGGGGCAAATAGAAACACTAACAGCACTTATGTAGTAACAGGTGGCTCATATCTATTAGCCTATGATTCTACTTATAATTATAATGTTACAACTCCAACAAATGGTAAAGAAAATGGAGATGAATATTTATCTTATTTTACTCTTAAAGACAGTAATATAAATGAATTAAAACCAATAAATAAAAATGGTCAAGAATATACTTATACAGTAGCTAAACCATCAAAGGACAATAAAAAACACGTTTTTGTACCAGGAGCTAAAGTAACTTTTAAATTAAATAATGCTGATGCAAGTTTTGCTGATAATACTAATGTAGATAAAGAATTTAAGACAATAAGAGGTTATAAACTTGATGATGTTGTAGGAAATGTAAATCCTGGTGATCCAACAGATAAAAATGGGGTTAAATTTTTAGGATGGTACTACAAGACAGCTTCCGGGGAAGAAAAAGCATTTGATTGGAATGAAAAACTAACTGCTGACACAGAAGTTTACGCAAAATGGGAAAGAAAAACAGTTATCTATCACAATGGAGCAGGTAAAGACTATATATCTTCTGTAGGTAAAGATGCAAAAGATATAGAAGTTTTATCTTTTGATGATATCTTAAAAGAAAAAGCTGATTTTATAGTAGAAGGCAAAAAATTTATAGGCTGGACAATAACTCCTAACGGAAGCGGAAAAGTTTATAATGCAAAAGAAAAAATAGACTTTGCTGAAGGTCAAAATCAAATAGATTTATACGCAAAATACACTGATAATGAATATAAAGTTTCTTTTTCAGCAAATGGCGGAACATTTAGTGAAAATTCAATCTTTAAGAAAAATACAGATGTCTTTACTATAGAAAAAGATGCAAATGGTGGCGAAGTTGCAGTACTTAAGAAAACTGCAAAATATAATGATAAATTATTTGATTTACTGGGAACATTTGACCATAACAATTTAAAACCAGATAAAGATGCAACAAAAGCAGGTTTTGTGATTTCAAATCAGAATTATTTTTCAAATAGTGCAGAAGCTGGTGGAAAAACAATAAGATTTGATGATCATAAGAATTTTATCTTTAATACTTCAGGTGAAAATCCACAAATAACTAAAGACACAACTTATTATTTAATTTGGAAAGATGATCCGAATATTCCTAATGAAAATAAAATTTCTTCACAAGAACCAATAGACTCTGACATTTGGTCGGACAGCAAAGAAACAAGCAAAGATATAAAAATCATTTCTGAAAATAAAGAATTTGCTTTAACAGGTGAAGTAAATGTTTCTTCTATAAAAGATAAAATGAAAGCAATTGAAGAAATATTTAATAAAAAAGAAGAAAAAGATTTTGATAAAATTTCCTTAACTGGAGCAAAATCAACTTTTACTGCTACTTTAACTTTACCTAAAGAAGTAGAAGCTCCTAAAAAATTACAAGTAGAAGCTAAAGGACTTGGAGATTGTTTTGAAGTTATTGATAAAAAATTAAATGGACAAAAAATAACTGTAACATTTAAACTTAAAGACGGAATGACTGATTATAAGAAATTAAAAGATGCAGTCTTTTCAACAGGTGGTAAAGATAATACACTTTCAGTAACAGTTAGTGGGCTAAAATTAAAAGATTTTGATAAAGTAAAAGACGGCGAAAAATTCACGATTAGAGGAGAAGTTAAAGGTGATTTTTCTGCAGTAGCAAAAGATGGCGATACAATTAAAAAATTCGACTTTAAGTGGACTGGAAACCAATCAATAGAGGGAAAAGATTCAGAAGCAAAAGATGACTCTTCTATCCAATATACAATAATGGTATCAAAACCAACTCAATTAACTCTTGGTGGCGATTTACTTGTTAAAAAAGGAGAAGAAGAATATAACACAGAACATGATAGTATTTATCCAGTAGATAAAGAGGACTTTTTAACATTTGACGGAAAACTTGATGTTTCTTCAATTAAAAATCAAATAAAATCTTTAAAAGATGATTTTGATAAAAACAACAATAATACTTCAAATGAAATAACAACTAAAGATGTTAAAAGTGAATTTATAGCAGAGCTTACAATTCCAGAGGGCTTAGAATTACCAAAAGATTTAAAAGCAACATTAACTGAAAATAATCTTTTTAAAGTTGAAAGCACAGAAGCTAATGGGAATAAAATCACTGTTAAAATGACACTTAAAAAAGACTATACTAAATTTATTGATTTATATACAGATGTAACAAGTGTTTTAGATACATTAGATTTAGAAATTTCAAATATTAAAGTAAAAGATACAGCTAAAGGTAATTTAACAGTAAATGGGAAAGTAACAGGCACATTTACAGGAGTTGCAACAAAAGATTTAAAAACAAAAGTATTTAATTATAAATGGACTGGAAAACAAACACCAGACGGAAAAGACTTCACTCAAAGTGAAGATGATAATGACTCAATTAATCTTACAGTTAATCTTCCACAAGAACTTACTTTAGGTGGAGATATTTTAATAGGTGAAGATACTGAACATGATGCCTTACATGAAGTTAAGGCTGGGGATGTTCTCGAATATACTGGTAGACTTAATGTAAGCAGTATTAAAAACCAAATAAAATATCTAAAAGACAGTTATGCAGGAGATTCTGACGCTATAAAAACAAAAGATATAAAAAGTGAATTTACAGCTACTCTAGAAATTCCTAAAGGTTTAGAAATTCCTGCTGATTTAAAAGTGACATTAACAGATAATAAATTATTTGAAATAAAAAATGGTGATGTTAAGCGTGATAAAAATAAAATCATTGTTAAAATGACTTTGAAAAATGCAAATTACACTAAGTTTTCTAATTTATATACTGATGTAACAAGCGTCCCAGATACCTTAGATTTAAAAGTTCCAAAAATTAAAGTGAATGATAATGTATCTGATGGAAGTAAGTTAACTGTTGTAGGAAAGGTTCATGGTAATTTTAAAGGTAAAGCTACTTCACAATCTGGTAAAAAAGAAGTTTATAATTATAAATGGACTGGAGAACAAACTGAAGATGGAAAAGACTTTTTAATTAAAGATCAAAGGGATAATAAAACAATCCAATATACAATACTTGTAAAAAATCAAGTTAAACCTTCACCAAAGCCTGAAGCAAAACCTGAGCATAAATATTATTATCATCATGAAAAAATAGGAGAACCAATCCTAAATATTAATGACCATTACGCTTATATGAAGGGTTATCCGGACAAAACTTTTGAACCTGATAAAGCAATGACTAGGGCAGAAGTAACTATGATGTTTGCGAGATTGTTAAAGGAAAGACCAGAAAAGGGCAGAAAATATATTATGCCTTATAAAGACATTAAAGAAAATGACTGGTATGCTTACGCTGTAACATTTATGAGTGAAAAGAAATTAGTTTCTGGTTATCCAGATGGAACATTTAAAGCAAATGCTCCAATAACAAGAGCAGAGTTTGCTTCAATTGCTTCAAGATTTGATAATTTGTCAGAAGAAGCAAGGCTAAAATTCTCTGATGTTAAGGAAAATTATTGGGCATATAAATTTATTTCTTCAGCTGAGGATAAGGGATGGATAAGTGGATATCCAGATGGTACCTTTAAACCTGAAAAGAATATAACAAGAGCAGAAGTGGTAAGTTCAACAAACAGAATTTTGAATAGGTATGCAGATTTAGATTTTGCAAAAGCTCATGCACAAGAGCTTGCACCTATGATTGATATGGATGATAGTCACTGGGCATATGGACCAGTAGTTGAAGCCATGAATGGCCATGACTATAAAAGACTTTCTGATGGAAAGCACGAAAAATGGATTAGGTTAAATGGGAAGAGATTTACTTTTCCTATTCCACCTTACGGAGAAGAAAAATAAATTATTTAGTAGTTTATTTTATAAGAAGATATTAATTAAAGATAAAAGGCAGCTCTAAAATGGGCTGCCTTTTAAAATTTTAATTTCGATTTTCTTTTATGGTATATTTTTATTTTTAATGAATTATAGGATTTCTAAAATTTCTTTTATGGAGTCAATTTTATAAGTTGCATCTTTGCCTTCTTCTGGTCCGAAGCCGTAGGTGCAGAAGATGCTCCTCAAATTATTTTTGCGGGCTGCCTCCATGTCGTGGTGTCTGTCGCCAACAAAGATAATTTCTTCTCTAATATTTTTTCTTTCCTGCTTAATGATTTCGTCCTTAGGGATGAAGTCAAAAGTTTCTGCTGCGTAGTATTTTTTGAAATATTTTTTTATTCCATAGATATCAAGGGCTTGGTCCAGGTAGGACTCACGACAGTTGGAAAGGATGTAGAGGTCATAGGACTTTGAAAGTTTTTGCAAGACTTCTTCTGTTCCATCATAGAGCTTGCCAACCCTGTTTTTTATATTTTCATCCATCTTTTGACCAACAAGAGTCATGACTTTTTTCTTAAAGTCATGGTCAGCACTAGGTGCTAAAAGGTCGTAGGCAAAGTTTGGCCTTTCTCCTAAAAATCTTTTTACATTGTCTTCAGAAAGTTCAAAGTCCTTGGCATATCCATGGTCCTTTAAAATTTTGACTCCCTCAGAGAAGGCAGGGTAGTAAACTTTTATTGTGTTGTGAAGGGTTCCGTCAAAGTCAAAAATTATGCTTTTGATATTTTTAAGTTCCCCTCTTATATAATTCTTATCCACGGATCTCACCAAGAAGGTTTGCCATTTCAATAGCAGCTGTTGCAGCATCGAAGCCCTTGTTGCCAGCCTTTGTGCCTGCTCTTTCAATTGCTTGTTCAATATTTTCTGTTGTGATAACTCCAAAGATAATTGGCACTCCAGTTTCAAGTGAAGATGAAGCGATTCCCTTGGCAACTTCAGCCGATACAAGTTCGTAGTGAGTTGTTGCTCCTCTTATAACTGCGCCTAGGGCGATAACTGCGTCGTATTTTTTTGTTTGCGCAAAGGCTTTGGCAGCTAGGGGGATTTCAAAGGAGCCTGGCACCCAAATTACTTCAATTTCTTCGTCAGTTACTCCATGTCTTTTAAGTCCATCAAGGCAGCCATCTAATAATTTTGAAACTATAAACTCGTTAAATCTTGCTAAAACTATTGCATATTTCTTTCCTTGTGATTGTAAATTTGCACTGTAAACTTTCATAATTCCTCCAATTTTATTTTAAAATTTTATTAAATGTAATTAATTTACTAACTTACTTATTTGTACTAAATTCTGACAAGATGTGGTTCATCTTTTCTGCCTTAGTCCTCAAATAGAACTCGTCGTCTTTTGTTGAGTGGATTTCTATTGGAACTCTTTTTTTTATCTTCATGCCAAATTCTTGAAGTGAATAAACCTTGTCTGGGTTGTTTGTAAGAAGTCGCAACTCTTTAACTCCAAGGTCTTGTAGGATTTGGGCACCAGTTGCATAATCTCTTGCGTCTTCTGGGAAACCTAGAGCCAAGTTTGCTTCAACTGTATCCATGCCTTGGTCTTGAAGGGCATAGGCCTTGATCTTATTTACAAGTCCAATTCCACGACCTTCTTGACGCATGTAGAGGAGGATGCCTCTTCCTTCCTTGTCGATTTGATTCATGGCAAGGTGAAGTTGGTTGCCGCAGTCGCATCTTGATGAGCCAAAGCAGTCACCTGTTAGACATTCAGAGTGAACTCTTGTTAAGACGTCCATGCCGTCGCCAATTTCTCCCTTGACAAGGGCAATGTGGTGTTCGCCAGTTACCTTATCAATGTAGGCATGGGCTCTAAAGTCTCCAAACTTTGTTGGAAGTTTTGCCTCAGCAACTTTTTCTACAATTTTTTCGTGTCTCTTCCTATAAAGAAGTAGCTCTTCAGTTGTTGTAATCTTCATGTCAAGCTCTTGGGCAAGTTTAAATAAATCTTCACCACGCATCATGTGACCATCGTCTTGCATTATTTCACAGCAAAGTCCAACTTCCTTAAGTCCAGCAATCTTAAGTAGGTCCACAGTTGCTTCAGTGTGACCACGTCTTACAAAGATTCCATCTTTTTTTGCAACAAGAGGGAACATGTGACCAGGTCTTCTAAAGTCCTCTGGCTTTGCATCATCTTCTGCAAGCTTGTTTGCAGTTAGGGCTCTCTCCCAAGCTGAAATCCCAGTAGTTGTGTCTACGTGGTCAACGGAAACTGTAAAGGCAGTTTCATGGTTGTCTGTGTTGTCTGCAACCATTTGATTTAATTTTAATTTTTCCGCGTATGCCCTAGACATTGGCATACAGATTAGGCCCTTGGCAAGGGAAGCCATGGTGTTTAGACTTTCGCCAGTGGCAAACTCTGCTGCCTGAATCATGTCACCTTCGTTTTCTCTATCTGGTTCGTCAGTTACTATAATGATTTCTCCCTTTTTAAGAGCTTCAACAACTTCTTCAATAGAATTAACTTTCATTTTATCTCCTCTCAATTAAAAACCATTTTCTAGTAAAAATGATTCAGTAATTTTGCTTTCACTTTTTGCATTTACAAAATTGTAGACATAGCGACCAATTATGTCGGTCTCAATATTAATCATATCTCCAACTTTTTTATTTATAAGATTGGTGTCCCTAATAGTTGTTGGAATAATTGAAACTTCAAAATATTTTTCTCCAACCTTTGAGACAGTAAGACTTATACCATCAAGTGCAATAGACCCCTTGGGAGCAATGTACTTAAAATTATCGGAGTCGAACTTTATCCTGTAGACAATTTCATTTCCATGGTTGTGGATAGAAATTATTTCTCCAAGCCCATCAACGTGACCTTGTACTATGTGGCCGTCAAGTCTCTTTGAAGGGCTTAGGGCTCTTTCAAGATTTAGCTTTTCGCCTCTTTTTAAATTTTTAAAAGTTGTGGACTTTATAGTTTCCACCATTACATCAGCCTTGTAAAAGTCATCGCCTAATTCTGTTACTGTAAGGCAAACGCCATTAGTTGCAATAGAGTCGCCCACATTTGTTCCCTCCAAAACTTTTTTGCAGGAAACTCTCAAGCTGTAGAGGTCGCTTTCTCTTTTAATATCAGATAGGCTGCCAATTTCTTCTATAATTCCTGTGAAAATTTTAATCACACCTTCCAGTGACAAGTATGTCATCAAATAATTTTTCGCACTTCATATCCTTTATCCTAATTGCATCTTTGAGCTCATCAATTTCAAGGTCGCCTATGGCAGGTATCCCCTTGGACCCAAGTAAGATTGGGGCAATGAAGAAGTAAAATTTATCAACTAAGTTATTTTTTAGCATTTCTGCATTTAAGGTTCTTCCACCTTCAAGTAGGATGGAGGAGATGTCGTAGCCCTTTAATTTTTCCATAAGATCTTTAAGGTCAACCCTCTTGTCCTTATCCTTACAAATTATGACTTCAACATTTTTCATTGCCTTTAATTTTTCTAACTTATCCTTGTCGCAGTTTTCTGTTGTAGCAAGAATACAAATAGAATCTAAGTCATCTCTTAGGACTTTTGCATCAAGGGGAATCCTCAAGGATGAATCTGTGATAATCCTTATGGGGTTGTTTTTATATTTGCCGTGACGGGTGTTAAGGGTAGGGTCATCTGCAAGGACTGTTCCTATTCCCACCATTATTGCATCAAGTTGACCTCTTAGTTCATGACCCTGAGCTCGTGAAAATTCTGATGTAATCCACTTGGACTCGCCAGACTTTGTTGCAATTTTTCCGTCAAGAGACATGCCAGCCTTTAGGACCACAAAGGGCCTCTTGTTTTTTAAGTAAGTGAAGAATCTTTCATTTAGGTTTAAACATTCTTCTTCGCAAAGACCTTCTGTAACAGAAATGCCTGCATCCTCCAAAATTTTTATTCCCCTGCCAGAAACTTTTTCAAATGGGTCAGATGTTCCAATGACAACTCTTCTTATTCCTTCCTTTACAATTCTTTCAGCGCAAGGAGGAGTCTTGCCATAGTGGGAGCAGGGCTCCAGGTTGACATAGAGGGTTGCACCTCTTATGTCTTCGCCACGAGACTTTGCATCTAGGATGGCATTTACTTCTGCATGATTGTCACCAAACTTTAGGTGGGCACCTTGGCCAATTATCTTGTCATCTTTTACAATTACGCAGCCAACGAGGGGGTTGGTCTTTGTCTTGCCAGTTCCCTCTCTTGCAATTTCAAGGGCACGCTCCATGTAAAAGATATCGTTAAAATCTTCTAAATACATTAAATCACCTATAAAAAAAGAGCCCATGCAGGGCTCAAAAAATTTAAAATTTATCTTCTTTCATCCAGACTATACTGTCGGTATTGGAATTTCACCAATTCAGCTTTCGCTCGCGGACTTTACCGCCGGTGAGGAATTGCACCTCGCCCTGAAGAGTTTTATTAACTTATGAATTTATAATAACACTAGAAATTAAATTGTCAAGAAAAAGCAAATCATTTTCCCTCTTTGATCTTTTTTATTAAGGTGATGACATCCTCAAAGACAGAGTCTATATCCCTGTCGGCATCAATGATATAGTCAGCGTAGGGGTCAAGGTCTTCCAAGACATCAAGTCTCTTTTCTATATCATTTGCACTGTCGTGCCTCTTTATCATCCTATCCCTCAAAGTATCCCTGGAGCACTTTAGGTAAATTGATTTGGCATTTTCAAATTCTTTTTTAATAGCTATGACGCCTTCCTTGTCCACAACAATAACGCAGTCCTTGTGCTTGTTGTTATTCTTTTCAAGGTCTTCCTTTAAGGTTGAGTAGTAGTTGCCAACGTAGCAAGTTGTCCCAATAAATAAATTCTCCTTGTCCATCTTCTTAAAAAGCTCTGAGTCGATGAAGTTATAATCCATGCCATCCACTTCAGAGATTCTTGGTTTTCTTGTAGTGTAAGTAATAATTTTTTCGATTCCGTGTGAAGTCAAGGCATTTCTTATTGTAGACTTGCCTGAACCAGAGTGTCCTAGTATTAAATAAATCATAATTGCTCCTTAAAATTTAATTTATTAAAGTATAACATATTTTTTCTATTATACTTTACAATTATAAAAATTTGAAGTAATATAGAAAAGATAAAATATTAGATGGAGGTTAGGATGAAACATTTAATTGAGCCACTAGATTTTACAACTGAAGAGTACGAAGAAATTTTTAGACTAGTTGATAACATTATCGCAAATCCAGATGATTATTCTCATGTTTGCGACAATAAGTTATTGGCTAGTCTTTTTTTTGAGCCTTCCACTAGGACAAGACTATCTTTTGAGACAGCCATGCTAAGACTGGGAGGACGAGTAATTGGATTTTCTGACGCAGGTGTAAGCTCATCATCAAAGGGAGAGACCCTACTTGATACCATTAGGGTTATAGAAAATTATGCGGACATTTGTGCTATGCGTCACCCAAAGGAAGGGGCAGCCCTTATGGCATCAAAGGTAGTTAAGACAATGCCTATTATAAATGCAGGAGACGGGGGACACTTTCACCCAACTCAAACTCTTGCAGACTTAATAACAATAAGGCACTACAAAAAATCCTTTGACAATTTAACTATAGGACTTTGTGGCGATTTAAAATTTGGAAGGACAATTCACTCTCTTGTAAGAGCCCTTAATCGCTATGAAAATGTAAAATTTATTTTTATTTCGCCAGAGGAGCTCAAGATGCCAGAGCCCTTTAAGAACTTTATAGACGAGGAAAACTATGTTGAGACTAGGGACCTTGTAAGCGTGATTGATGACTTAGACGTCCTCTATATGTCAAGGGTTCAAAAGGAAAGATTTGTATCCTCTGATGAGTATGAAAGGTTAAAGGACTACTACATCTTAAATGAAGAAAAATTAAAAAATGCTAAGGAAGATATGATAATCCTTCATCCTCTACCAAGAGTAAATGAGATTGCACCAGAAGTGGATAAAGACCCTCGTGCAGTTTACTTTGAGCAAACAAAATTTGGAATGTACGGCAGGATGGCTTTGATTATGAAACTTTTGGAGGCTACAAAATGATAAATGTTTCAAAAATAAAAAAGGGAATTGTACTCGACCACATAGAAGCAGGCAGGGCTCGCGTTCTTTATAGAGCCCTTGAACTTGATAAGGTCACAGATACAGTTGTACTTATGCAAAATATTTTTTCAACTTCTATGGGCAAGAAGGACCTAATAAAGATAGAAACAGATTACAACTTGGACTTCACAGTCCTAGGACTAATTGCTCCTCACACAACAGTAAACTTCATTGAAGATGGGGAAAGGGTGAAAAAAATTCGCATGGAAATGCCAGAGCTTGTTGAAGGTGTATTGACTTGCAAGAACCCAAGATGCATCGCAAACTCTGAAAGAGAAGTGCCAGGTCACAAGTTTTTCCTCTACAACAGGGACAAGAAGGAGTATAAGTGCGAATATTGCGACACAGTAACCACATACGGAGAATGATATGGCGAAGGTAATAGAAAACATTGAGGTGTGTAAGGACTACTTCATACTTAGGACAGACCTAGATGTAAAAGTTTATCCAGGACAATTTTTTATGTTAAGGGCATGGGAGTCTTATCCAACTCTTTCGAGGCCAATTTCTGTCTATGACTTCACTGATGGAGTTGACTTTCTAATTGAAAAGAGAGGAGAGGGGACAAAGATACTTGAAAAATTGCAAGCAGGCGACGAGATAAAATTATTTGGTCCCTTTGGCAATGCCTTCTACGCCAACGTAGATGAAGTTGCCCTAGTAGGTGGTGGAGTTGGTCTTGCACCCTTTCACTATCTAATTAAGGAAATTCAAAAACTTAAAGCAAATTCAAAAATCATCCTCTACATTGGAGAAAGAGAAGAGCTTGAACTTGAAAATGCCTTTAAAGATATTAGTTGCGACATAAAAATAAAAAAAGGCGGCTTCATAACAGATATAATTGATTTCCAAAACCACGACCTAATTTACACTTGTGGGCCAGAAATTATGATGAAAAAAGTTGTTGAACTTGCAAAAGCTCATGACATAAGGACCTATGTATCTCTTGAAAAGAGAATGGGGTGTGGCGTAGGTGCCTGCCTATCATGTTCTTGTGACACAAAAAAGGGCAGAAGAAGATCTTGCAAGGAAGGGCCAGTATTTAAGGGGAGTGATCTACTTGACTTCTAGGACTGAAATAGATTTAGCAGGAATAAAATTAAAAAATCCAATAATAATGGCAAGTGGTACCTATGGATTTGGAGAAGAGTTCAAAGACTTTTACGACCCGAAGATTCTTGGAGGGATTTCTTCCAAGGGGATCACAAGACATCCCAAGAAGGGAAATGAAGGCATAAGAATTTGGGAAACTCCATCAGGAATTTTAAACTCAATAGGACTTGAGAACCCAGGAGTTGAAGAATTTGTAAAAACAAAAATCCATGACATGAATAAACTTGGGACAGAAGTCTTCGTCAACCTTGGTGGCAATACTATAGAAGAATACATTGAGTCAGCAGAAATTTTAAATGACTATGACTTCGCTGCCATTGAATTAAATATTTCTTGTCCCAACGTCAAGGAAGGTGGCATGGCCTTTGGTATGGACAAGGACTCTGCTGCAAAAGTTGTAAGAGAAGTGATGAAGGTGACAAACAAAAAAGTTTTTGTAAAGCTTTCTCCCAACGCTGGCGACATTGTTGGCATAGCCAAGGCAGTGGAAGCTGAAGGTGCAACAGGACTTTCTCTTATAAATACAATTCTCGGCATGGCAATTGATTTAGACAGAGGAGAAATTCCCTTTAAGAATACTTACGCAGGCCTATCAGGTCCAGCAGTAAAACCAATTGCTTTAAGGATCCTCCACCAAGTTGCAAAAAATGTAGATATTCCAATAATTGGTATGGGAGGCATATCTAACTACAAAGATGTCTTAGAGTTTTTAATGGCAGGAGCCACAGCAGTAGAGGTTGGAACCTATAACTTTATGAACCCCAATGGAGGAGCAGAAATTATCTCTGACCTTGAAAGGTATTTGGAAGAAAAAAATAAAAACGCAAAGGACTTTATAAAAAAATTAGTTTAAAGATTACAAATTTTGATTTTAGGACTCCTGATTAGGGAGTTCTTTTTTATTCTTTAAAAGTTTTAAAAAAATTTTTCCAAAATTAAAGCTAGCTGGTTGCAAACAAAATTTTTATTAATCTCAACTTACTAATGCAATAAATTATTTTACTAAAATATTGTTTAACTTTAAGCACGAAGTTGGATATAATAAGAGTATATTAAGTCAGTATAAAAACCTTACATACTAGGAGACTTACTGATCTAATAAAAATTTTTTATAAGGAGATGAGTTTATGGATTTATTAAGTATTCTAAATTCAAAACCCCTATACCTACTAGTAGGTATATCACTTGCAATTATTTTTGGAATGTGTATCTTTTTTTGCAAAAGGGCAATAAAAAGAGCAGGAGAGCTTAATATTGGTAAGGACAAAATCAAATCAGTAATAAGAACTTCAATAATATTTTCAATTGTTCCATCAGTTTCCATCATTATAGGTCTTATTACACTTGCACCAATCCTTGGAGTACCTTGGCCATGGTTTAGACTTTCAGTAGTAGGATCACTTCCTTACGAACTTATGGCAGCTGACTTATCAGTTAAGGGAGCAGGCTTTGAAGGCTTTGAAGATTTTTTATCTAATGGAACTCCTGAAGTTATTGGAGCAATAATGTTTGTAATGAGTATCGCTATTATGGCAGGTATGGTTTTTAACATTGTTGCATTAAAAAGAGTTCACACAGGTGTACTTAAGGCTGGAGAAAAGGATACTCCTTTTGGTGATCTTGCATTATCTGTTCTTGTAGTTGGTATGATGTCAGTATTCGTACCAGTTCAATCAGTTAAGTCAACTATTCACTTACTTACAATTATAGTTAGTATGTTGATAACAGTGATTTGTTCAAAGATTGCGACAAAATACAAAGTCACTTGGTTAAACGATTTTACAATGTCCTTTGCCCTTGTTGGAGCAATGGCAGCATCAGTTATTTTCACTAATATGGGAATAGGAGGTTAATTATGCAAATGTCAAATTATATGAAAAATACTTATAGATATGGAATCATTGCAACCCTTATAGCAATGGCTCTTATGCTAGGTATTCCTGCAGTAATGTGTACAATTTATGGAATGTGGCCTGAGTGGTCTCTTATAGCATCTGTTGCTGGTCCGCTAATGGCACTTTTTGTACCGACAGCCTTGGCAGAACAACTTTCTATGATTCCAATTGGTGGTACAACTTGTTATCTAAATTCAATTCTTGGTAATGTTATGAATATCAAATTTCCTTGCTACCTATCAGCTATTGCAACTGTAGATGCAACTCCAGGTACAGAAGAAGCTGACGTTATGGGAATGATAGCAGTTACAGTTTCAGGAATGGTTTCTATGATAACAGTAGTTCTTGGTGTAATTCTTTTGGCACCATTAAAACCAATTCTTCAAACAGAAAGTGTTGCTATTGCAACCAACTACATCCTTCCAGCCCTATATGGGTCAATGGGAATCTCTGCCTTTATATCAAGAGGAGCTGGTTCAAAATACAAGGCACCAAGAAAGCCTCTTATAGCTATAACATCTCTTATTATAGTTTATGCCTTTAACTTCTTAGTGATGCCAATTGCAGGTAAGGAAGGTTACGCTATGCTCATTATGCTTGGAGTAACTTTACTAATTGCTTACGCTTATTACAAGTCAGGCATAGTTAAGTTAGAAAAAAAGGATTAATTATGAATTTGGATAAATTTTTAGAATCAGTAATTGATTATGGAAAAAATTTTACAAGCCAAGGAAAGCTTGTAGACTATATAGAAATTTTAAAAGACGCAGATAAAAATGCTCTTGGGGCTTGCATCATTGACAAAGATGGAAAGGTTTATGAAGCAGGGAGGTCTCGTGAAGAATTTGCAATTATGTCAATTGTAAAAGTACTGCTCTTTGAAATTGTTTTAGAAAATTATGAACTTTCTGAAATCAAAGAGTATATGAGACTTGAAGGATCATCAAAGGCCTACAATTCTATATTGGACTTGGAGGCAGAGGGGGGTAAACCTGTTAACCCCTTTATAAATGCAGGAGCAATTACTTCAGCCTACTTAATTTATAAAAAATTTAAGGATAAGTCTGTTGAAGTCTTAATGAAAAGAGCAAGACTAGTAATGGAAGATGAGAGTCTAGACTACAGTCAAACCCTACTTGATACAGCAAGAACAGGTGGAGAGAATAACCTTGCCCTTGCTTGGATTCTAAAAAAACATGGAACAATTGATAGGTACACTTCTGTAGAAGATGTTATAAACTTATACAATCTTGCTTGTAGTATTATGGTTAACACTAGAGACCTTGCAACCTTTGCTTCTATGATTTCTAAAGATGGGAAAAATTTAGAAGGAGAGCAAATAATTAAGAAGGGGAATGCAAGAATTCTTAGAACACTAATGGCAATTTGTGGAACCTATAACTATTCTGGTGACTTCGCAATAGACATTGGGCTACCTGCTAAGAGTGGAGTAGGCGGAGGCATAATGGCAACTACAAACAAAGAAATTGGCATCTGTACATTTTGCCCAGGACTCGACTCCTTTGGAAATTCTGTTGCAGGTCTTAAGATGCTAGAAAAAATTTCTAAGGAATTGGATTTAAACTTTTATTAAACTTTTTAAGTTTTCTTTGCTTGAAAAAGTTCAAGAGTTTATAAATTATAAAGAAGAAAGATTGATGAATTCATAAATAAAATTTTAAGGAGAAGGATATGGATAAATACAATAAAGAGCTAATAGACCTTGCAAAAAATATTTGGGAATATGCTGAAATTAAATGGAAAGAAATTAAGTCCATTGAAGCTCAAAAAGAAATTTTAAAAAAGCATGGTTTTAAAATAAATGATAACTTGGCTGATCTTCCAACAGCTTTTTCTGCTGAATATGAAAGAGGCAAGGGAGTAACAGTTGGTTTCTTAGGCGAGTTTGATGCCCTATCTGGACTTTCGCAAGTTGAGGACTTGGCTGAAAGGAAGGAAAAAGTTGATGGAGCTTGTGGACATGGTTGTGGTCACCACCTCTTAGGTACTGCATCAATAGGTGCAGCCTTAAAGTTAAAGGACTACATGGATGAAAACAAGCTAGAGGGCAAGGTAGTTTACTTTGGCTGTCCGGCAGAAGAAGGTGGAAGTGGTAAGGCCTTTATGGCAAAGGCAGGTTGCTTTGATCTAGCAGATATTGTCATTGCATGGCACCCCTTTAACGCCAATGCAATTTTCACAGGATCTCTTCAAGCTAACAAACAAGTTTATGTTAGGTTTAGAGGTAAGGGAGCTCATGCAGCAGCATCTCCTCACTTAGGAAGATCTGCCCTTGATGGACTAGAGCTAGTTAATATTGGTGTTCAATTCTTAAGGGAACACATGCAAGACTTCGAAAGAATTCACTACTCAATCATTGATCCGGGATCAGCATCACCTAACGTTGTCCAACCTTATGCTGAAGGACTTTACCTAATCAGATCAAAGGACACAGAACATGTTAATAGACTTTACAAGAGATTTGAAAAAATTGTTGAAGGTGCAGGACTAATGACTGAAACTGAGCCAGAAATAATTTTCGATAAGGCTTGTTCCAATGTAATTCCAAATCCTGTAATTGAAGAAGAACTTTACAAGGCCTTCTTGGAAGAGGGACCAATTGACTTTACAGAAGAAGAATTAAAATATGCAGAGAACTTTAGGGCTACTTTCCCAGAAGAAAATATTGAAAGCGAACAAACTCTTGTCTATGCAGTTGACAAGGTTGATGAGTTAGCCTACCTAAAGGATCACATACTTTATGATAAGATTTTGGACTACAAGCATTCCGATGAGTTGGGAATGGGATCATCAGATGTTGGTGACTGCTCTAATGTTGTGCCAACTGCACAAATTATTACAGCTTGCTTTGCAATAGGAACAACAGCTCACTCTTGGCAAGAAGTTGCTCAAGGGAAGTCCTCTATGGCTATGAAGGGAATGTTAAAGGCATCTAATGTAATGTCAAGAGCTGCAAGAAGCTTTATAGAAAACCCTGAACTTGTTAAGAAGGCTCACGAAGAATTTATAAAGGTGCGTGGAGAAAAATTCATATCACCACTACCTGATGGAGCAAGACCAAGGATGTAAGTTAATAAAATAAATTGTTAGAGGTCTCTTCGGAGGCCTTTTTTAATTTGCTATTCAAAATTTTTCTACAATGAATTCTTTTGTTTTTCAAAGGTCAATATCATTTTACAAACTCACTTTATCGTATTATAATATCAAAAAAGGTTACAGTATATTTAATTTTTTTAAAGGAGAAAAAATGGATTATAAAAATGGATACAAGGAAACTATAAAGGCGAGAGAAAGAATAGGGGATTTTATTTATGAAACTCCTCTAGTAAGACTTAATCATATTTCAGAAATGCTTGGCACATCTATTTATGCAAAACTTGAAAATATGCAAAAGACAAATTCCTTCAAGATAAGAGGTGCTCTAAATAAAATTAGAAAACTTTCTGAAGAAGAATTAAAAAAGGGTGTTGTCACAGCTTCTAGTGGTAATCACGGCAAGGGAATTGCAACTTGCGCAAAAATGTTAGGGATCCCAGCTAAGATTGTCCTATCAGATACTTCTACTGAAGCCAAGAGACAAATGATAAAAGATCTTGGTGCAGAAATTGTAATCACAAGCGTTGAAACAAGATTTGAAGTTGCAAAGGAAATTTCTGAAAAGGAAGGAATGACTTTCATTCATCCTTATGACGACTTAGATGTTTCTGAAGGTCAAGGAACTATTGCAGTGGAAGTCTTAGACAAGATGGACAACTTGAAGATGATTGTTCCTATTGGTGGTGGCGGACTAATCTCTGGTATCGCCATGTATACTAAGGGAGTTTCAAAAGGATCCAAGGTCATTGGAGTTGAACCAGAAAATGTTGCAAGATATACTTTATCACTTAAAGAAGGTGAGCCAAGTCAAGTAAAGAGGGGAGCAACTCTTGCTGATGGACTTCTTTCTGTTAAACCTGGAGACCATGTTTTTCCAATTGTAAGAGATCTTGTTGATGACATTGTAACTTGCCAAGATAAAAATATTAAAAAAGCTTTAGATTTATTGTATAATAAAGAGAAATTAATTGTTGAGCCATCTTCTGCAATAGGTCTTGGTGCAATCTTAGAAGGCAAAATAGATTATGATGACAAGGACAAATTAGTTCTCATAATAACAGGTGGCAATGTAGAAGGCAGAGCAATTGAAGAAATAATAAATTCTTAGGGAGGAAATCATGAGAGATTTTATTTGTAGTAAGTTTAATAAGGTTGGGCCATCTGGCATTAGAAAAATCAATGAAAAAACCCTTGAGATGGAAAGAGCTGGCAAAAAAATCTACCACTTCGAAGTAGGCAGACCAGACTTTGACACTCCAAAGGTAATAAAAGATGCTACTATAAAGAGCATCGAAGATGGAAATGTTTTTTATACATCAAATTATGGCGTAATGCCTCTAAGAGAAGCTGTGGCTGAAAAACTTAGAAATGAAAATAATTTAGACTATACTGCAAAGGAAGTCTTGATAACAGCAGGAGCTACTGAATCTATTTATGATTCTTATTCACTAATCCTTGAAGAAGATGACGAGATTCTTTTACCAAACCCATGCTGGCCAAACTATGTTAACGCAGCTTATATTATGGGAGCTGTGCCTGTAAGATATAGTCTTGCAGAAGAAAATGACTTCCAAATTGATTTTGATGAACTTGAAGGTCTTGTTACAGAAAAGACTAAGGCTATTGTAATTATTAACCCATCAAACCCAATTGGATCTATGTTCACACTAGAAACTTTGGAAAAACTTGCTGACTTTGCAAAGAAAAAAGATATCCTAGTAATTTCTGATGAGATTTACGAAAAGATTATTTATGGAAACAAAGAGCATGTATCCATTGCATCTCTTGATGGAATGAAGGAAAGAACTATTACTATTAATGGTTTCTCAAAAACTTATTCTATGACAGGCTTCCGTCTTGCTTATATTGCAGCCCCAGAAGAATTTATTAGGGTCCTAAATATTATCCACCAACACAATACTTCTTGTGCAACTTCCTTTGTTCAACATGGAGGTATCACTGCCCTTAAAGAAGGAAATGAAGGCGCAGAAGAAATGGTTAAGGAATACAAGAGAAGACGTGATTACATTGTCGATAAAGTTAACTCCATTGAAGGACTTAGCCTAAATGCACCTGATGGTGCCTTTTATGCCTTTATAAATATCAAGGGACTAGGAGTTTCTTCAGAAGAATTTTGCAACTACCTTCTTGATGAAGAATGTGTTGCAATTGTTCCAGGAACAGTTTTCGGAAGTGCTGGAGAAGGCTTTGTTAGATTTTCCTACGCATCTTCTTACGAAGATATAGTTGAAGGTCTTAATAGGATGGAGAAAGCTTGTAAGCATTTTTTAAATAAGTAAGCTCATTGGATTTTAAAAATTATTTATTCAGTGGTCCTTGTTAAGGAGGATTTAATATAGCAAAAGCATTAAAAATAGAGTAGGTTTCTCATTGAACCTACTCTATTTTATTTGCATAAGTTTTTAAAAATATACCAACTACCTTGTGGAAGCGGGCGATGTCAGTTATATAAGCGTAGTCATTGCCGTAAATCTTCTTGATGTTCATACTTTCTGCCTCTTTGCCAGTGAAGACTCCAAAGGTGTTGATCCCTTTAAGTCTTGTCAAGAGGACTTCCTTTGATGTGTCCATTACAGCTTCTTCGTCCTTGTAATTTTCTCCAGGCGTCTTTGATGCACCAACTATTCCAATGTCGATTTCGTCAAAGGGAAGGCCATCAGTTAGAACAATTAAAAATCTTCTTGCGTCTCTGTTTTTTGAAATCAGGTGTCGCATAAATTTTATTGCAAGGCCATCTCTATTAGATCCCGAAGGAGAGTACTTGAAGATGTCCTTATTTTTTATTTTTGGATCATTGTAGTCTCTGTATTTTTTTATTACAAGATAATTGTAAAAGTTGTTGTAAGAGAAGACCCTAGTTTTTATATTTAAAGATGTTAGGGCCTCTGCAATGATATAGGTTTCTGTTGCAAGAATTTCCTTCCTATCATTTTGTGAAGCAGAGGAGTCCAAGAGAATGTCTACATAAATTTCATTGGAGTCCTTCCTGTTAATTTTTTCAAAAATCCTATCTTCATTTAACTCTCTCGTCTTCCAAATTTCTGATGGAATAATTTTTCCAGAAGTGGATTTTAATATTTCATCTTCAGATTCTTTTAAGAGGGAATTTTTTACTACGCCAGCAAGTTCTCTTATGGCACGAGAATTTTGCAACTTGTTGCTCTCATAAAAGTTTAAGTTGTCAGAGTAATTTCCCTTCTCTTCTTGGGCATAGTATGAAGACTTATTTTCAAACTTTCCCACAGGGAAGAAAAATTTTATTTCCTCGTGGATGCCAGTTGAAATCTCTTGGGCAATCCTATCAGCCGTGTGTCTTTTTATTTTTTCTATCCCATATCGTTTGACTAGAGCCTTGTAAATACTTTTGTCTCCAAAGTTATTTACTAGAGTGTCTTCTTTAACGTTTATGTCCCTGTAGTCGTCATTAAAGAAGGTGAACTCAGCTGACTCAATGTTGTACCTCTCAAGGAAGTCCTTGTCTATGAAATTTTTTCTCTGGTAGGGAGAATTTTTCTTTGAAGTTGAGTTGGACTTAGCTTCTTTTTTAAATTCATCGTAGGACTCTTCTGTGTCATGGGGAAGGTCCTTGTTGATGTGAAAATATTTTTTGAAAAGATATCTTAAGAAGTCAAGATACTTAAAAGTATCTTTCTCCTTAAAGTTATAAATTTCTCCTAACATCTCTTCTAAGACTCTTTGGACCTTTGGATATTGACCTTTTTCTTTTCTGATGTAGCCAATTTTAAGTTCCGTAGTCATAATAATTTTTTGTCTGCTTAGATTTTTTAAAATTTTTTCATCGTGGCCATTTTTAAAATCCAAGGTCCCTGGTCTTTCCAAAATCATTTCTTGTGAAAAAATATTTTCCAAAACTAATTTTGAAATTTCCCACAAGTCCCTTTTGTTGTTTAATGAATTTACATACTTCTTGAAGAAGTCATCAAGTACATAAAAATCAAAATACCTACTGGCATGACCAAGAAGGGCAGCCTCGTAGGAGTCTTCAGGTTTAAGTGAAAAATTAAAAATATCAAAGTCGTAGAAGTCTGATAAAGTCCAAAAAATATTTTTTAGCCTATTTTCATCCTTCAAAGAGATCAGCTCTTTCAATATTTTTTACAAAAAGTGTGTCAATGACGTCATTGACAATTTCCTTTTCGTAGGAGTCAAAGGTCTTGTCAACAATGCCAAGGTCAAGGGACTCTCTTATGCCAAGTCCACGATTCATTAGCTCAATACTTGACATAAGTCCACGAAGGTCTATGGCCTTGGAAGAAATTTCTGAGTTAAGAGATTTCTCTTGAAGGTCTAAAAATAATCTTGTGAAAATTTTTATTGCATCTTTGTTGAGTCTTGTGTTTTCTTTAAACAACTTTGCAAGGTCCTCTTCAGTAATAGTTGGCATATCGATTACCAAAAATCTTGACACCAAGGCTTCGTTAAGATCACGAGTACCAATGTAGCCGTAGTTCATTGTGGCGATAAATCTTGTTGCATCGTTTAGCATAAGTCTGTCGTAACCAGAAATATCAAGAACCCTTCTGTAGTCAAGAGTGGAGTGGACAACGGAAAGGGCTTCGTTCTTAGCCATATTTATTTCGTCAAAGACTGCAAAGCCACCTTCTTCTGCTGCTTCATAAACTGGTCCCTTCTTAAGAGTTACTTCGTTGTTCTTGAAGGTATCAGATCCAATTAAGCTTGAAGGGTCTGATGCAATGTTTAAAGAAACTGTCCAGAGGGGTCTCTTAAAGAGATATGCCAAGTTTTCTGCCAAAACATTTTTGCCCGTTGCCTTTGGTCCAGAGAGGAGGATATTGTCGCCAGATAAAATTGCAGCGATGGCCTTCTCCCAAGTTTTTTTGCCGTAATATTTGTATTTTATATTTGGAATTCTATATTCAAAATCCTTATTTAAATTATGTTTTTTTATAAATTCGTCTACTCCCTTAAGTAGATCCTTTGAAACGCCTTGTGAAAGTAAGAAGTCTCTCATTTCATCACCTCTTGCCTATTATAACAAAAAGAAAAAATATGTGTGGGAAATAAATTTTGTAAAAGATTTATTTTATTGTTATAATGTAAGAAAGTATAAAGGAGGAATCATTATGGCTTTTACTTCTAAATCACTTATTGCTTTAATCTTAGGTTTTGGGGTCTATGTAGGAATTTTTGTACTTATTATCTTGGCAATACTTGCCATTATAAAGTATCTTAAAAAATAAAAAAGGCCTTGCAGCCTTTAAAAATAAAAATCTTGTGTTATAATATAGATAAAGAGGACACCGTTTAAGACGGTTGCTCTAAGTTGATATTTATTTAATACCACTTGTAGTGCAATACAGGTGGTATTTTATTTTATGCTATTTCTTATTAAGAAACAGGGCTAATATAGCAATAATCAAACCAATGAATTTTAGCACAAGGCTTAATATTTCAAAATCTGACATTGCAATCACCCCCTTTACTATAAAAGTAAAGAGCAACCACCTTGGTATGTCCTCATTCCTATTATACATATTTTATAAAACTCCATCAATTAATAAATTGGTAAGAGTAAGTCATAAATAAAAAAAGGCCTTGTAGCCTTTAAAAATAAAAATCTTATGTTATAATATAGATAAAGAGGACACCGTTAATACCCATTCGGGCACAAGCAGCGGTCGCCTTATAGTTAGTTTTATACTAAAACCACTTGTAGTGCGATACAGGTGGTTTTTTCATTTTAACTACTTTTTATCGTAAAGTGTTAAGATGATGACTATTAGTGTTGCAAATTCTATTATTAAGGATAGAATTTCATAGTCACTCACGTGTGCCCGAATGGGTATAGTCGTCCCTCCTAATATTTTTATTAGGCAACCACCATCTGTATGTCCTCACTCTTATTATAATCATTTTTAACAACGCAATCAATTGAAGTTACTTTAAAGGACAAAAAGCTTGAACTTATTTTTACTTATGTTATAATAAAAAAAACTAAAAAAGGCGATAATTGAGAATAGTAATTTTAAAAAGTTTTTAAGAGAGCAGGTGGCTGGTGAAAACCTGTAAAATTTTTAAGATGAATCCACCTCATAGTCTATGAAATTTTAAGTGAACCATTTGGTTAATTAGGGTGGCAACGCGGGTCTCTCGTCCCTTTAGGGATTGAGGGGCTTTTTTTATTTTAAGGGAGGATTTATGTTAGACATTAAATTTGTAAGAGAAAACCCAGAAGCAGTTAAGGAAAACATTAAAAAGAAGTTCCAAGATGACAAACTTCCACTAGTTGATGAAGTTATAAAGATTGACGAGGACCTAAGAGCAGCAAAAACTAAGGGCGACAATCTTCGTGCAGAAAAAAACCAAACTTCAAAAGCAATTGGTGGCTTTATGCAAAAGGGAGAAAAGGACAAGGCAGAAGAAGCAAAGAAAAAAGTTGCTGAAATTAATGAAGAGATAACAAATCTTGAAGCTACTGAAAGAGACCTTGCTGAAGAACTTAAGAAGAGGATGCAAGTTATTCCACAAATGATAGATGAAACAGTGCCAATAGGAAAGGACGACAGCGAAAATGTTGAGCTTGAAAGATTTGGCGAACCAGTAATTCCTGATTTTGAAATTCCTTACCACATTGACATTATGGAAAGCTTTAACGGAATTGATCTTGATTCTGCAAGAAATACATCAGGTGCAGGTTTCTATTATTTAAAGGGAGATATTGCAAGACTTCACTCTGCAATCCTAGCTTACGCAAGAGACTTTATGATAGACCGTGGCTTTGAATATCACATTCCACCTTTTATGATTAGATCAGATGTAGTTACAGGTGTTATGAGTTTCACAGAAATGGAAAACATGATGTACAAGATTGAAGGCGAAGACCTTTACCTAATTGGTACTTCTGAACACTCAATGATTGGTAAATATATAAATACAATTACTCCAGAAGAAGATATGCCTCTTGCACTTACTTCATATTCTCCATGCTTCAGAAAGGAAGTTGGAGCTCACGGTATTGAAGAAAGAGGGGTTTATAGGATTCACCAATTTGAAAAACAAGAAATGGTTGTAATTTGTAAGCCAGAAGAATCAAAAGACTGGTACGTAAAATTATGGCAAAACACAGTGGACTTCTTCCGTTCATTAGATATACCTGTTAGAACTCTTGAATGTTGTTCTGGTGACTTAGCAGACTTAAAGGTTAAGTCTCTTGACGTTGAAGCCTTCTCTCCAAGACAAAATAAATATTTTGAAGTTGGATCATGTTCAAACCTTGGCGATGCACAAGCAAGAAGACTTAACATCAAACTTCGTGGCAAGGATGGCACATACTTTGCCCACACACTAAACAACACAGTTGTTGCTCCACCAAGAATGTTAATCGCCTTCTTAGAAAACCTACTTCAAGAAGATGGCAGCGTAAGAATTCCAGAACCACTACAAATGTATATGGGTGGAATGACAAAGCTAACTCCAAAGAAATAAAAATAATTTATTAAGTCTTATTCATTGTTTTAAAGAAAGTAATTTGATATAATTTACTCACTTAGGGGAGTAACTTTTAAATTTTCAGTCGTCATTACGGCATTGCCCGGCTGGAAAGCTTATTATGTAAGTATGTGAGACCGACGTAACAGTCGGTCTCTTTTTTGTATTATAGAGGAGGAAGTATGGAAAAAAATTGGTATAATCAATCTCCTGATGAAGCCCTAAAAAATCTTTCTACAACTAAAGATAAGGGACTAAGTCAAGAGGAAGCCAAGGTTAGGCTTGAAAAATATGGAAAAAATGCTCTCGAAGCAGAAAAGAAAAAATCTTTTGGAGAGAAGTTAAAGGAACAAATCCTTGACCCAATGATTATCATCTTAATGCTAGCAGCCCTTGTATCAGCCTTCAATGGTGAAGCACTTGATGCAGGAATAATTATTGCCATTGTAATTGTCAATGCCTTTTTATCAATCTACCAAGAAGGCAAGGCAGAAGAAGCTATTGAAGCCCTACAAAAGATGTCGTCACCAAAGGCCAAGGTCATAAGAGATGGCGAACACATTGAGGTTGACTCCAAGGCACTTGTGCCAGGGGATATTATCATCCTTGAAACAGGTGACATAGTACCAGCGGACTTAAGACTTTTAGAGTCTTCAAACTTAAAGATTGACGAGTCATCCCTAACTGGTGAATCAGTTCCAGTGGAAAAGGAAGCCTCTGTAGTCTACGATGGCAAGATGGAAATTGGTGACAGAGAAAACTTAGCTTACTCATCAACTATTGTAACTTACGGCAGGGGTATGGGACTTGTTATAGAAACTGGTCACGAAACAGAAATTGGAAAGATTGCAACTTCAATTGCAACAGTTGGAGATGAACAAACTCCTCTTCAAAGAAAACTTGCAAAATTATCAAAGACTCTTGGTATTTTAGTTCTTGTAATTTGTGCAGTAGTTCTTGGAGTTGGCATACTTTATAAGCACGACCCAAGAGAAATGTTTATGACTGCAATTTCTCTTGCAGTAGCAGCAGTGCCAGAAGGATTACCTGCCATTGTAACAATTGTACTTTCAATTGGCATGGGCAAGATGGCAGAAAAAAATGCCATTGTTAAAAAACTTTTGGCAGTAGAAACTCTTGGAACAACTACAGTAATTTGTTCCGACAAAACTGGTACTCTTACACAAAATGAAATGACTGTTGTAAAGGTATTTACTGACGGACATATCTATGATGTTTCAGGAACTGGTTACTCTCCAGAAGGTGACGTAACAAGAAAAGATGCAAAAGTTACAATTGAAGAAGACGAAAACCTTAAAATTTTATCTTCTATCGCAGCCCTAACTAATGATGCAAAATTACAAGTTAAGGGTGAGGAAGCATCAATCATTGGAGACCCAACTGAAGGTGCCCTTCTTACCTTTGCAGAAAAGGCAGGTAATGGTCTTAAGGAACTTTACAGTAACTTTGACAGAATCGAAGAAATTCCTTTTGATTCTGATAGAAAGATGATGACAACTTTCCACGACAAGATTTTTGATGACATTGCATCCTTTACAAAGGGAGCACCAGACGTTGTCCTTGAAAGATGTAGCAAAATCTTAATAGATGGAAAAGAAGTAGACCTTGATGAAAAATTAAGAGAAGAAGTCTTAGCAAAGAACAGTGAGTTTGCAAGATCTGCCCTAAGATGTTTAGGCTATGCTTATAGAAAACACAGGGATATGCCAAGTGAAATCACATCAGAAAACATTGAAAAGGACATGGTTTTTGTTGGACTTACAGGTATGATTGACCCTTCAAGACCAGAAGCAAAGGCAGCAATAAAAGAATGTAGGACTGCAGGCATAAGACCAATTATGATTACAGGTGACTACCTTGAAACAGGTCTTGCTATAGCAAAGGACCTTGGCATTGCCACATCAGATGATGAAGCAATCTTGGGTAGAGAACTTAATGAAATGTCCGAAGAAGAACTTAGAGAAGTTGTAAAGAAAAAATCTGTCTTTACAAGAGTCTCTCCAGAAAATAAGGTTCAAATTGTTACAGCCCTAAAACAAAATGGCCACATAACTGCTATGACTGGTGACGGAGTTAACGATGCACCAGCAATTAAGAAGGCAGACATTGGTATTGCCATGGGTATAACAGGTACTGACGTTGCAAAAAACACTGCAGAAGTAATTTTGACAGACGACAACTTTGCAACAATTGTAAACGCAGTTGAAGAAGGAAGAATTATTTATTCTAACATCAAGAAGTTCGTTGCTTATTTACTTTCATGTAACCTTGGGGAAGTTTTAATAGTATTGATTTCAATCCTAATGAACCTCCCTGTGCCACTAATTCCTATTCAACTACTTTGGCTTAACCTTGTTACAGATTCCTTCCCAGCACTTGCACTTGGAGTTGAAAGAGGAGAGGCAGACATAATGAAGGAGCCGCCACGTGATCCAGACGAACCAATCCTTGACACAGAAATTAAAATTACTGTTGCCATCCAATCTATCGCAATCACACTTGCAACACTACTTGCTTACTTGGTAGGACTTAAGTGGTATGGCACAGGTGAAGGACTTGGACACGCAAGGACAATGGCATTCTCAGCATTAATTATTTGTGAGCTTCTAAGAGCTTACACATCAAGATCAATTGACAAGACTGTATTTCAAATTGGAGTCTTCACAAATAAAAAATTGGTGCTTGCAACAGCCTTCTCCTTCTTATTAATGCTAGTAGTAATTTATGTACCAGTATTAAACGACGCCTTTGGACTTATGGACTTAGGACCAAAAGAAATCGCAGTTGTACTTGGTTCATCAGTTATCCCGCTAGTTGCAGGAGAAATTCAAAAGAAAGTAAGATTCAAGAAAAAATAAAAAATATAAATCCAAAGTATCCTTAAACTAATAAAGTCTAAGGATATTTTTTTATTGAAAATTTTTATAAAATCTTGACAAAATTATTTACTGGGTTTATAGTGTAAATATAAAGTATATACACTTAAAATTTAGATTAAGGAGAGTGAGAGATATTATGAAAAAAGATTTAAAAATTTTTATTGGCATATCATTCATTATTCCCTACTTAATGGGATTTGCTATTTACTATTGCAAACTACACAATATAAGCACAAATATTTATCCTTTATTTCAAATGTTCATTCCATTTTTGGGTGTGATTGCACTGTTGTATAAAGAAGATAAAAATATTTTAAAAATTGCTGCTCTAAGAATATATTTTGTGGCAAGTCTTATATTATTCGTACTTTCAATAATAAATATTTTTTATCAAGAGTTTAGCGGATTGTCTGAACTAGTTATTTTAATTTCAGCTATTCCAATGATAATATCTATTTATAAAATGGACAAAAACTTGAAAAAGAAGTTAGCACTAGATAATCCAAATAAAAAATTAACCTTACTTATGTGCTTACTTTTTATAATTATATATTTTTTGAGAACTTTTTTAGGTTATGTATTGCAAGGGGAAGCAAATGAATTTTTTAAAATCTTAAATCCAAAGAGTTTAAGAATTTTTATTTCAATTTTTATTTTTTCTTTTTTAAATATTATGCCATACATAGGAGAAGAATATGGTTGGAGGGCTTATCTAGCACCAAGGTTAAAAGAAATTTACGGATTTAAAAAATCTATTCTACTTACAGGTTTTATTTGGGGAATTTGGCATTTACCACTTAATTTATTTTATTACTCAGATGGACTATTGACATCACAAATTTATTCCATACTTGTACAACTTGTATTCTGTACATTTTTAGGGATATTCTTAACTTATGCCTACAATAAGACAAAGTCAATCTGGGCACCAGTTATGATTCACTATTTAAACAATAATCTTGCCCTACTATTTGTCACAGATTTTTCTAAGGATATATTTTCTGGACAACATTATGATTTAAAAGGAACTTTATTTTCAATAGTAGGTTCAATAATATTTTTTGGAATTTTTATTTTTTCAAAATACCTTAAGGATGAAAATCTCTGGGAAAAATCTGTATATGAGAAGATTAAAGAATCTTAATCATTTTGTACTTTTACAAAATTTATAAAAATTATTAAAATCACTAAAACAAGTATTGTGTAAAAGCAAAAAAATAAAGTATATAGGCTTAAAGGTGGTGTGATATGAAAATTATTATTTCAAATGACTCTGGCCTTCCAATTTATGAGCAGATTAAAAATCAAATTAAGGCTCAAATCGTTGCTGGTGACCTAAGGGCAGACGAAGCTCTTCCTGGTATGAGGACTCTTGCCAGCGACTTAAAGGTTTCTGTCATTACAACAAAGCGTGCCTACAACGACTTGGAGCAAGAGGGATATACTTATTCCATGCCAGGCAAGGGTTCCTTTGTAAAAAAATTAAATGAAGAAGTTGTAAGAGAGAATGCTCTTGCAGAGATTGAAAAATATTTTACTGACGCAATGACTGTTGCCAAGGCTGCAGGAATTGAAATGGAAGAATTGCAAGAAATTTTAAAGACATTAGATGAAGTGGGTGAAGTATGAAAGCAATAGAAATAAAAAATTTGAGAAAAGAATTTAAGGACTTTGACCTTGATATAGAAAATTTAGAAATTCCAGAGGGAGCAGTCCTTGGACTAATTGGGGAGAACGGTGCAGGTAAGACAACACTACTTAAGTGCATCTTGGACCTCTATAGGTATGATGGGGACATAAAAGTTTTTGGAGAGGAGATTCACAAGGAGTCCTTTGAAAAAATTGGGGCAGTGATACCTGACTCCTTCTTTAACGATACTTTTAAGATAAAAGACGTTGTTGATATTTTAAAAGTTGCCTACAAAAATTTTGATGAAGAAATGTTTTATGACTGTGCAGATAAATTTAAGATGCCAAGGGACAAAAAGTTAAATGAGCTCTCTACTGGTAACTTAATGAAGTTAAAAATTATTTCTGCAATTTGTCACGACCCTGACCTCTTGATTCTTGACGAGCCAACATCAGGTCTTGACCCAGTTATTCGTGACGAAATCATAGGATTTTTATTTGACTACATCAAGGACGGGGACAAGACAATTTTATTTTCATCACACATCTTGTCTGACATAGAAAAAATTGCCGACTATATAATTTATATCCACGAGGGAAGAGTAATCTTATACGATGAAAAGGACTCCCTAATAGAAAAATATGGAATTTTAAAAACTTCTGAAGAAAACTTAAAAAATTATGGAGATTTTATTTTAAAGACAAGAAAAAATAAGTACTCAACAGAAGCTCTAATAAAAAACGTCCAAGTTTTTAAAGAATTTTATCCTAACGAAGTTGTGGATAGGGCAAATGTGGAGGACATAATGATATTTTTATCAAGAGGTGGACAATGAAAGCAGTTTTATATAATGACTTTAAACTTGTAAAGAATATTGTCCTACCAATTGTTATATTTGTTACTGCAATACTTTTTATAGGTTTTTTGATAACAGGACAAGTTTTCAGCAAGTTTTTTAGCCAATGGACTCTTACAATGATCTTTATCATTAGGGCACAAAGCGTCTTTGGGGATAACTTCAAAGATTTTCAAAAGTTCATGACTATGCCAATATCTATTGAGGACTATTCTCTTGCGAAGATAATAAAAAACTTAATTATCTTTGTAATTACTTCTCTTGTTTTGCTAATGGGATTAATTCTTAGTAATGAGGAAGATAAAAACATTATCATAGACATTTATATGAGCCTATTTATAGCCATGGACTTTATGGCACTTAGCCTTAGCCACATTGTTTTTACAAGATATCAAAGGGGACTTGTAGTTTTCCTTTATACCTTAATTGGGATAATTTTTGGAGCAGGCTTAGCTTTTATTTATTCAAGTTTTTATGAAAGCTTTGCTATTTACAGACCAATATTTATAGGTGTATCAATAATAATTTGCATCTTGTCCTTTAGCTTAGACTACAAATATTCTACAAAATACTTGAGAGAGAGGGGGATATTATGAAAACACTCCTAGTAAATGATTTAAAAATTAGAAAAAAATTTATTATTGTCTATCTCATATTTATTGCAATGATTTTTGCCATTAAGAGCCTAGGACTTTTTACAAAAGAATTTAGCTTCTTTGCAGAAAAACCCTTTGCCACACTTTTTCTAATAGCTATCCTATTACACTATGTCTTATACGTAATAAGTAGTGAAGGAATGATAATTGACAAGAGCAAACCCTATTTACTATGTATGGGTGTATCAAGAGCTGACATAATAAATGTAAAGTTCTTGAAGGTATTAAGTATATTTATAATAGATTCACTTTTAATGACTTACATCTTGCAAAATGTTGAAATAAATGGTCTTGAATTTAAGGTTGGACTTTTCGTTATATTGTATGTGATGGTATACTACCTTATAGGTATCCCCATCTATCTTTACTTTGGACAAACAAGTGGAATGGGCACAATCTTTACATTATCGCCAGCTCTACTTCCCTTGCTTGACAAAATTGGAAAAAATCCAGCAGGATTTTTCTTAGGCATAATAAAAAATACAAGCTCCCTTAAATTAAGTTTCTTCTTAATCATCTTTGTCGTAGCAATTTATATCATCGCTCGAATAATAGGAGAGAGAAAAGATTATTAATAAAGAAAGACTTTTGAAGCCCCTGATGTGTACCCATAAAACTGGACACAATATTCAATTAACTAATTGTAGTGGATGCTAACCTATACTTTGTAGGTGGCATCCATTTTGTTTTGGATTGAATTCTTTCATTATTGTAATAATCAATATATTCCTCTATTGCTCTCGAAAATTCTTCAAAAGAGCTATAGCTCTTTTCATAACCATAATAAATTTCATTTTTTAATCTTCCAAAGAATGTCTCCATAATGGAGTTATCATAACAATTTCCCTTCCTTGACATTGATTGTCTTATACCATGTTTTTTAAGCTCATTCACATAATATTTATGTTGGTATTGCCATCCTTGATCTGAATGCAGTATTAGATTATTTAGTTTTGGAAATTTGTTAAATGCTTTTTCTAGCATATTGGATATTTGTTTTAAATTAGGGTGTAAGGATAAGTCATAAGAGATTATCTCATTTGTATACATATCAAGTATTGGAGATATGTAGCATTTACCCCAAGAAAATTTAAACTCTGATACATCAGTGGTCCATTTTTGCAGAGGTCTATCTGCCTTGAAATCTCTATTTATTATATTATCAGCTACTTTCCCTATCTTACCCTTATATGAGTGATATTTTTCCTTAGATCTTTTTCCGAATAGTTTTAACTCATGCATTATCCTTTGAACTCTTTTATGATTTATGACATAACCTTGACTTAGCAACTCCATATATACTCTTCTTACTCCATGTCTTCCTTTGTGTAAGTTAAATATTTGAGTTATTTTATCTGCCACATGACTATTCTTAATTTTTATTTTATCAATTTTATTTATTTCAAAATAGTATGTTGACCTTGGCATATCAATAGCTATTAAAAGATATTTTAGTCTGTATCCTTTTTCTTTGAGTTCTTTGACAATCGCTGCTTTTTCGCCTTGAGTTGCGCAGCGTAGCGTTCTTCTCTCAAGGCGATCTCTTTTTTTATTATTTCATTTTCTGCCTTTATATATTCATTTTCTGCTCTAAGTTTTATTAGCTCTTCTCTTTCAGATTCATTAAGTTCTTTTGCTTTATGGTTATTTTTACTTTTCATGCTTGGATTTTTGGATTTACGACCTTTCTTTTTATTAACAAGACCATTATATCCATAATTTTTATACTTGTTAACCCATGAATAGAGTTGTCCATCATTAATTCCATATTCAATTGCTATGGACTTTATTGAATTTCCAGCTAACACTTTAGATACCATTTCTAATTTCTCATCAGGTGTCCAATTGATATTATTTCCATGTTTTAAAATTTCTGGTCCATGAAGTTCTTCTAACTTAAACCATATTCTAATTGAATTATGAAAGATTTTTTCTTTTGTTCCTTCAGGTGTATTGGGCCATTTACCTTCTCTATACAACTGTACACATTCTTTTTTGAATTCATAACTATATTTCATAAAAAATACCCTCCTTACTGGTTTGTCCAGTAAAGAGGGTACATATCACCCACTTCAAGAGTCTTTTTTTATTACTTAAAATTAAATAAAAGAAAATAAAAAAAATATTATCATCACACTTTCATTTGTCTTGCAATGTGATAGAATAAAAAATGTATTTTATATGAGGAGGAAAAAATGGAAACAAATTCAAGTTTTTTAGAAAGAACATTTTCTCTTAATGAGAGAAAGACTAATGCCAAGACAGAGTTTTTGGCAGGGCTTACAACTTTTATGACAATGTCATATATCCTTGTTGTAAATCCAAATATGTTATCTGAAACTGGAATGGACAAGGGTGGAGTTTTCACTGCGACTATTATTTCGTCAATCATTGCAATGATCTTTATGGGATTGTATGCAAACTTGCCCTTTGCACTTTCAGCAGGAATGGGACTTAATGCTTTCTTCACTTACACAGTTGTATTAAGCATGGGTCACGATTGGTCCTACGCCTTAACGGCAGTATTCGTAGAAGGTGTCATATTTATAGTGATGAGCTTCTTCAACATTCGTGAAGCAATATTTACTTCAATACCGATGTCACTTAAGAATGCAGTATCTGTTGGTATAGGCTTATTTATAACCCTAGTTGGACTTACATCAGCAGGAATTATTGTAAATAATGATGCAACTCTAATTTCTCTTGGAGAAATTGCATCAAGACCATCCTTTGTATTCATAGTATCACTAATGGTTATGGCATTTCTTACTGCAAAAAAAGTCAAGGGAGCACTTTTATATGGAATTATAACAGGAACTGTACTTGCTCTTATCTTAGGAGTTAGTCACTTGCCTGATGGAATGTTATTTTCACTTCCACCATCACTTAGCCCTGTTGCCTTTAAACTTCACTGGGGAGACATCTTCACTTTTGATATGTTCTCTGTTATGTTTACATTCTTATTCGTAGACTTATTTGACACAGTGGGAACTCTTACTGGAGTTGCAACTAAGGCAGACCTAATTGATGAAGATGGAAACCTACCAGGAGTTGGTCGTGCACTCTTATCTGATGCCATTGGTACAGTTGTTGGTGCCCTACTAGGTACATCTACTGTTACAACTTTTGTTGAATCAGCATCAGGTGTTGCAGACGGAGGAAGAACTGGACTTACAACTATATCATGTGCCTTCTTCTTCTTTATATCACTATTTTTATTCCCAATTTTTTCAATTGTGCCAGCACAAGCAACATCGGCTGCTCTTGTAATGGTAGGACTTTTTATGATTAGTCCAATTAATCAAATAAAATTAGATGACTACACAGAATCAGTTCCAGCCTTTTTGACAATGGTGACAATGCCCTTTGCATATTCAATTGCAGAAGGTATTTCTGTTGGAATGATCTCTTATGTAATTTTAAAAGTAGCAACAGGACGTGGAAAAGAAGTTTCACCTGTTATGTACCTATTGGCTCTTATCTTTACAATAAGATACCTAAGACCAATTCTACCTTTATAAGAAATTTATAGTAAATTTTTAGGACTTCAAAAATTATTTTGGAGTCCTATTTTTTTTATGAGTGATTTTTAATTTGTAAGTGATAAATTTTTATGAAGTTATAATTTTTTATGAAGTCGCAATTATTTATAAAGTCGTAATTATTTATGTAGCTTTAAATTTTTTTGAAGTCGTAAATATTTATTAAGTCATAAATTTTTACAAAGTTCTATGAAAATAATTTTTTATGAAAGCTTTTTAGTAAAAATTTATTTTTTATTTAGGATGACCTCCTTACATTAAAAAAAGCCGAGTTTATTGAATTGTTAAAGCCCCTTTAGTATAATTATAAATATATTAAGGGGGCATTCTAATGAAAAAAATGTTTTTATACATTCTTATGGCTTTTACTCTTTTTGTAAATGTTTTTGCCGCTGAAGACATTCAAGTTGTCCTAGAACAACCTGGTTTATCTCAGGCAAAGAGTGGAGACAGCCTAAAGTATAATTTAATTGTAAATTTGCCAAGAGATTACAAGGAGAAGTATTCATCTTTTTCTGTGACTCTTTTGTTGGATAAGGCACTTGAGGTCAAGGAAACAAAGTTAATTGATGAGAAGGAAGTAACTGGTAAGCTAGATATTAGGGAAACTTCTATTAAGGGCAAGGAACAAAGCATCGTCACAATCAATGCTAACGACTTATCTGTTATAAAGGGCGACAGACTAAACCTAGAAATTAGCACTAGGGTAAAGAATGATGTTGGATCAAGCTCCAACTTGAAAAACTCCTTTGTCCTATCCTATGTAGATAAGGAAGGGGACACTAAGAGTGACCAAAAAAATCTTGAGTCCTCAACAAAAACTCAAAATGGAGTTTTGATTATCAAGGACCTTTACGATGGGGCAAGTGAAATCCAAGGTACAACAGAAAAAAATGCTGATTTAAGACTTGCTATTGATAAAAAACTTGTGGCAACTACTAAGGCAGATGAAAAGGGGAACTTTAGATTCCAAGGGCTTGACTTAAAAGAAGGATCTTTTCTCAGAATAGTTGCAAGGACAAAGGACAAGGAAGCAAGCCTTGACTATTTGGTAAAGGCCAAGCTTGAGGCAAAAAAATCAACAGAACTTGTAAATGAAAATAACGTTGAACTAGAAACTTATAGCACAATAAAAACTCTTGAAAAGTTAACTGACTATGTTGACTTTGCGAAAAATCTTTCCACTGCCAAGGCAGGTATCCAAAATGAAAGGAGACTTCGTGCAGCCATTGCCTCAGCTGAATATGTTGTAGTAAAAAGCGAAGTTTCAACTGATGAAGTAAATAAGTCTCTTGAGGAGCTTCAGAAGTCCATAAGTCTTGTTAGACTCCCATATATGTCAGGTATATCAAGTGATAAATTCGCTCCAAACGAAAAAATAACTAGGGCAGAGGCTGCTTCAGTTTTAAAGAGGTTGATTAATGACAAGGCCAAGGCCAATGGAGAGACTAACTTTAGTGACTTGAAGGAGGGCCAATGGTTCTATGACAATATTGTCTTTATAGAAAGGCAGGGCCTAATAGCTGGTTATGAAGATGGAACTTTTAGACCAAATGAGCCAATGACTAGGGCACAGTTTGCCAGCATGATGGCAAATTATTTAAAATTGAATGTGGGCAACCACCCAATTGATTTCAAGGACGTAAAGGGAAATTATTGGGCAAGTGATGCTATAAATGCCTTGTCAAGTAATGGAATTATGGTTGGAAAGTCAAAAAATGAATTCAAACCAAATGACAAGATTACAAGGGCAGAAGCTGCCACAATTTTCAACAAGATTTTGTATAGGAAGATTAACAAGTCTTTCTTAGATAAATATTCAAGCAACCCCTTTAAGGACCTAAACAGGGACCACTGGGCATATTATCAAGTTATAGAAATTACAGCAAAGTAAACAGAAAGGAATAAAAAATGTCAGATATTAAATTAAGATTTGCACCATCACCAACAGGTTACCTTCACATTGGAGGTTTGAGAACAGCTCTTTACAATTACTTATTCGCAAAGAAAAATGGCGGCAAATTTGTCTTGAGAATCGAAGATACAGATAGGACAAGATATGTTGAAGGTGCCATAGAAAACCTAATTGAATCTCTTGAATGGGCAGGCATAACTCATGACGAAGGTGTTATTGTTAAGGACGGCAAGCTAACAGAAGTTGGCGACTGTGGTCCTTACATCCAATCAGAGAGACTTGACATCTACAAAAAATATGTTGATAAATTAATTGAAGATGGCCACGCTTACTACTGCTTCTGTTCTAAGGACAGACTAGATAATCTTAGGGAAGAACAAAGAATTAAGGGAAAGGTGCCTAAGTATGATGGGCTTTGCCGTGGAATTCCTCTTGAAGAAGCTAAGAAGAGAGTTGCGGCTGGAGAAGACTATGTTGTAAGACTTAAACTTCCAAAGAACAAGGACATCACTTTTATGGATGCAGTTCGTGGAAAAGTTACAATTAACACTGACGAAATTGACGACCAAGTCCTAATGAAATCAGATGGTTTTCCAACTTACCACATGGCTGTAATTGTTGACGACCACCTAATGGGTATAACTCACATTGTAAGAGGGGAAGAATGGCTTCCATCTACTCCAAAGCACGTTTATCTTTATGAATGTCTTGGCTGGGAAGCACCAGAATTTGTTCACCTTCCAACAGTTTTAAACAAGGACAGAAAAAAACTTTCCAAGAGACAAGGAGATGTTTCTGTAGAAGACTTCAAGAAGAGGGGCTACCTACCAGAAGGTATTGTAAACTACCTTGCACTTGTTGGCTGGTCTCCGGAAGATGGAGAAGAAATTATGTCCCTAGATGAGCTAGTAGAAAAGTTCTCCTTCGACAGAGTAGGAAAGTCTGGCGGAATCTTTGACACTGACAAGTTAAACTGGGTTAACTCTCACTACATGAAGTCCTACGACTTAGAAAAACTTGCTGAACTTGCTATACCATTTGTAACTGAGTCAGGTCTACTAAGTGAAGAAGAAATTAGAAACAACTTTGAATGGTACAAGATCTTAATTGATACAGTGAGAGAAGCTTGTGACAAGTTAGAAGACATTCCTGGACACATTAAGTTCTTATTTGGCGACATAGAAATCACAGAAGACCAAGCTAAGGAAGAGCTAGCACAAGAACACGTGCCTGCACTTCTTGACTCCTTTATAAAGATTGTAAAGTCACACGATGAAATTGACATGGAAACTGCCAAGGGACTTATGAAAGAAGTTCAAAAGGACTCTGGCGTCAAGGGCAAGCAACTTTACATGCCAGTAAGAGCAGCAATCTCTGGAAATGTTCACGGACCAGAAATGCAAAATATCCTTTACCTCTTAGGCAAAGACAAGTTAATTGAAAGAGCAGAAAAAATTAAAAATTCACTTTAATTAAAAAAATTGGACTAGTCATAGAGATTAGTCCTTTTTGTTTAAAGATTGAGACCTAAATTTTTCTAAAAAATAATTTTTAATGATAGATATTTTTTTATTTTATAAACTATAATATTATTACAAGTATTTTTTAGGTGGGGGATATAGTTGACAACAAATATAAAAAAATTTTTGAAGGTAATCTTTTGGCAGTATCCTAAAAAATCTAATATAATTTATAGGATTTTAATTCATGCCTTTATAATATTTTTAAGCTTGGGTTGGGCTTATATTTTTATTGATAATATAAATATTACTTTTATTAAAGTTTGTCTTATTATCTATACTTATCTCAGTTTTCTATCTTTTTTACCCAGCCTTCTTATTGTTGGAAGTCTAGATGAGAAAAGTGGAAAGTCTTTATTTATTGTATATATATTATCTTCTTACATCTTGGCCTTTATCAGCCTATTTATTTTAATCTACTTAATAAAAAAGGACTTAGTTTAATATAAAATTAATAATCTTGTTTTAATTTATAATGACTTAAGGCAAATAAAAAGAGGACTGAAAATAAATCAGTCCTCTAAATTTTTATAAACTTGTTAAAAATTAAAGTTATTTTAAAAGTCCAAATTCATAGTCCCTGTCTCTGAAGTATTTTATAACTTCTGATAGGGAGTCGGCTGTTAGTTGTTTGTTTATTGCGTCGTGAGAAAGTACGACGGCAATTTTTGTGTTCTTGTTTTCGTTTAAGCTCTTGTCAAGATATTCGATTTGACCTTGGATTGTTGTTGGTCTCACAGATTTTTTCTCTGCATCACCAACAAGGCAGTTCCAGTCAATCCAATTTATATCTTTTGATGCTAGATATGAATCGCAAGCTTCAATATTGTTCCATGACATTTCGCCACCTGGATACCTAAAGACCTTTGAATGAAAATCATCGCCTAAAATATTTTTTAGTCTTTCATTAGTCTTTTCTATTTCATCATAAACTCTTTCCACATTTACAGTTCTTCCTGGGTAGAGGTAGTCGTAGTCGTGGGTGAAGGAGTGAGTACCAATGGCGTTACCATTTGCTAGAATTTCTCTTATACGTCCTGCAGTTTTGTCACCAATAGACTTGCCGACAAGGAAGAAAGTTGCACGAGCATTTTCCTTCTTTAAGGTATCTAGAACTTGTGGAGTGATTTCATTATTTGGTCCATCGTCAAAGGTCAAGAATACAATTTTCTTTTTGCCCTTGTAGTTTTGGTGGACTGTGAAGTCACGAATTTTTTTTGCGTCATAGGCATACTTGTCAACCTTCTTTAGGTGGTTGGATCCCTTGACTATGAATTCATCTTCCATTTGACCTAGTTTGTCCAAGACAACATTAGAGATGTATTCTTTTTCATAAAAGATTGGTCTTGGCCTGTCCTTATAAATTTCATTTGTGTAGTACCACATTAGGGCAGGTGAAACTTCTGTGTCTTTTGAGTTTTTTATTCCAGAAAAGATTTTTGAAAATATAAAAATAAGTATTAAGACAAAAATTGAAATTGAAATAGTTTGTCTTATTCTCTTCTTTCGTCTAGCCCTTTGTCTTCTTAATCTTTTTCTTCTATCGTAGTTTGTTTGGGTCATAAAAAACCTCCCAGTGATAATATACATCAGTGGGAGGTAAGATGCAATTACAAAAGAATTACAATTACTTCATTGAGTTATAGATTAAATATAGAACTTCTTCGAGGGTCATTTCCTTATTGGGGTCTATGTCGCCATTAATATAGGCGAAGCCCTTGGCGATTATATAATAAGATTCATAATCGCCTAAAGACTTTTGATTTTTAAAGATGTCCTCTTTAAAAATTCCCTTGGCTTTTGTAAATCTTTCAAGATTATTTTTTGTAACAAGAATCTTGACTACATCTTTTTCTAAAATATTTTTGTCCTTTAATTTTTCAAGGTCAAGTCCAAAATTATCCATGTAGGAGGAGTTCATTCCATTAGGGCCATTTAGAAGTTTAACAAAGTCTTGATAGTTAATCTTGTCTGAAAGTTTTCTTCCAATGAAACCAATGCCCATGTCCTTTAGATAAAGAATTGCTTCCTTGTCCCTTGCCTTGTTAAGGTCTGGATAGGATATTTGTTCTTTAAAGTTAATAATCTCGCCATTGTAGTCCCTTAGAATTTTATCTTGACCAATGACTGGGTCGAAGTCCCTTATCTTGCCGTAGAAAAGTTTAGGTCCCTTGTCAGTTATTACATACTTTAGTCCAAAGTTTTTAGAGGATAAGAAGATCTTGTTGGCTTCTTCTTGAGTCAAGCTATTGTCACTTGCCTTAGAGAAATCAATTTTTGTTGAAGTCCTTTCATAAGATGAAATTTTTTTATCTTGGTCTACAAAAATATTCACTCCTTCTTTTAGGACAGGGAGTTTATTTACATATCTTGGGATGTAGATAGAAGTCCCCATCTTTGATGACTCAATAGAAATTTTATCTAGGTTGAGCTCAGTCTTGTCACCATATTTTTTCAGAAAGTCAAGGGCAAGCTTTTTTGCATCTGCTTCTTTAAGCTTGTTGTTGTAAACTTTTTTGTCAGTCCATAGGTCTAGGGAAATAAGATTTAAGTTCTTGGCATTTAGCGTGAGTCTGCCATAATTTTTATCTTTCTCTAGGCTTATATTGTAGTAGAAGTTTTCCTTGTCGGAGTCTAAAGAAATTGATGTAATTTGGTAACCATCGCCAGCAATTTCATAGGCTCTTTTCTTGGCTTGTGATTTTTCCTTTAAGTCCTTTAGACCCTCAATCTTTTTAATTTCCACATCGGTTAGGCCTTCAGCCTTGGCAGCTTTATCCATCTCATAGGGCATAAGTCCCAAATTATTATTTTTTACAAGCTTACCATCTTCTGCATCTATATCAAAAATTTCTGAGTGGTAGACCTTGGCTACGGACTTGCCATCATTGGAAATCTTGTAGGAAAGCCTAAGTGGAAACTTTTCTCTAAATATTTTTTCTGCTTCTTCTTGACTTAGCTTGGCCTTGTCTTTAAAGTCCTTGTCACTTAAGAAGGAAGTAGCAGGACCGAAGTCGGAGTTGATTCCCATATTTCCAATTTCTTTAGAAGTAAGGGAGATGTTTACATAAAGAGAGTCTGACGCAAGTGGTATTCCATGTATTATACTATCATATAAAAAATTTAATTCCTTTCCATCATCTAAGAATGAAAAATCTCTTTATTTATATTTTTTAGAAAAGTCGGGAATAAGCTTTGCTAACTTTTCTTCTACAATTTTTTGAGCCTGGTCTTTTGAATTTTTTTTGGAATTTTTATTGTCATCTTGATCCTTGCTCCACTTTGAATAGGAATAGAAGTCGCCATCACTTGTGTAGGCAACTTGTAAGTTTCCTAAGTTTTCATCAGACCATTGGTAGGAGTCAATAGTTTTATTCTTTGCTTTATTATTTAAGTAAGTAGAACCTGAGTCAGAATTAATAGGATCCTTAATCAAATTAAAATCTTCATAGGCTTCTCTGATATTAAACAATTCTTTTATCTCTTTAACTTTTTCCTTTTCCTTCTTTGTTATGTCAACTGCCACTGCCTCATCAGTAGGAGTGTAATTTGTCTTTTCAACTGAAGCCACAACTGGTCCCACGAGAAGGGCTAGGGAGAGTGCATAAATTATTTTCTTTTTCATATTTTTCTCCTTTGTAAATCGTTAAAGTATTTATGTAAAAAAAAGAAGAGGCTCTGCCTCTTCAAAATTAAGCTTTAGATTAAGCATCTGCTTCTTCTTTGCTATCTTCATTAAGAGCAGCTACAAGCATATTGGGATCTATACCATGAACCATTGCTGCTTCTTCAAGACTTTCCATTTGAGAAGATGGGCACATAATGCATCCCATTCCAAAACTCATTAGAGTACCAATTGATTCTGGTTTTTCTGAAAGAATTTGTCCGATTAACATTTCTTTTTTAATTTTCATTTACTAACACCTCCCTGATTAATATACCCAAAATTATTTATACTTAAAAGATGAGTACTTAACAAAATGGTCCTTGCTTTTTGTTCCAAGGCTAATTTCAAATTCACTTGTGGAGTCGAAGCCCTTTGATGTTAAAGTTTTTGCAACTTCAAATCCCTTCTCATAAGGGAAGACTTCCGACTTATCTCCTTGCTCAATCTTTATATAAGGAGTGTACACTAGCTTGCCATGGTACTTAGCAGAAGTTGGTAGGACTTCAACAATATTTTCTGACTTAACATAGGTTGACTCTCCACTTAGCTTGCCTTCTTCAGATGTTGCAAGTACTTCGTTCTTTATATTAGCAAGAAATTTTGAAATGTCAAGAAGAGGGTCCTTTAAAATGTCTAAGCTCTTCTCTTCGTAGTCAGTTACGTAGTCAACAATTTTTACATTGACTTGGTTGTTGACAAGAGAGCGACCAGGAATTGATTTTGAATCAATTTGGACAGAATTATTTTTTTCGTCGAAGTTAACACTGAAACCAATTGTCTTACCAAGTTGCCTCAATTGAAAATAATTATAGCCGTCAATTGTGTACACGCTAAAAGAATGTCTAACTCCATTTACAAAGACCTTGTGAGTTGAACTTTTTACTTCACTGTCGCTGTCCTTTAAAGGTACAAGATCATTTTCAGTTTTCTTGTAGTCAGACTTGCTAGTGATGATGACAGCTTCTCTGTCGCTGTCGTAAGATACATTAAACTCAGCGTCCTTTTCATCAAGAAGAGCTGCAATGTCTCTTAACTTAAAGTAGTTGCTGTCGGCAATGTTGTAGCCCTTAACGCCTGTGTCCTTTCCATCAACTAAGACGCTTTGACTAGAAACTTTTGCGCTAGCAAATACATTTGTAATTAAAACTAGGGATGTAAGCCCTATAGAAATTATTTTTTTCATAACACGACCTCCTAGGTCTATTGTATTTTAAAAGATTGCCCTCGACAAGACCAAATATTTAACCTATAATTTAATAAGGTGATTTTATGAGTAACTTACTTATGGGTTTTAATATTGTATCGCCCGTGTTTATAGTTTTGCTACTGGGATACTTTGCAAAACAAAAAGGATACATTGACAACAACTTCGTAGACAAGGGAACCTGGATAGTCTTTTACATGGCCTTGCCCTTTAAATTATTTTACGACATAAAGAATGCAAGGATTGAATCCCTTCATCCAAAATATGTTGCCTACATCTTATTGGGAATTATTTTTATAATTTTTATTTCTCTTATAATAGGAAAGACTTTGAGGATTAAAGACAAGAGAAAATTATCTGCCTTTATTCACTGTGCCTACAGGTCAAACTTTGTCTATGTTGGCTTTCCCATCCTAGACATAATTTATAATGGTGCTCCTTCAATGGAACACATGATAGTAATAATTGCCTTTGGTCTTACTCTTTATAACATAGCTGCTATTGTAATCTTGACTTATTATTCTGAGGTAGAAGATAAATCAATTTCTGTTGCTAATATTCTTATAAAGATAATAAAGAACCCAATGATTGCTGGTGTAGTCTTTGGTTCAATTTTTAACTTTTTAAACATACCAGTTTATCAAGGAATTGATAAGGCAATAGAAATGGTGGCAAAGATTTCAACACCAATGTCACTTATATTAATTGGGGCAAGTCTAAACTTTGAATCATCAAAGGATGATTTTAAATTTATGTTTATAGCAGCCTTTATCAAGACAGTTTTAGCTCCACTTATGCTTATACCAATAGGAGTTAAGCTTGGCTTTACAAATATGGAGTTGGGAATAGCCTATATATTTTGGGCAACTCCTTGTGCAGCCAACTGCTTTATCTTTACAAAGCAAATGAAGTCCGATTATGAATTTGCATCAAAGGTAATCACTCTTTCTTTTATCATGAGTATTATTACCTACCCAGTGGGCATATCCATAATGAACTATTTTAACTTGTTGCACTAAAAAAATTTAAGTGCTATAATCAAAATTACAAAATATAAATAATACCTTATTGAGAGTGGTGGAGTGAATGGGCACTTTGAAACCCGGCAACCTAGTTGGTGCTAAATCCCACAGATTTTTATCTGGAAGATGAGGTTTAATGGTCCTCACTTTTTGCGTGGGGATTTTTTTATGGATTAAAATTTTATATGACTTTATAAATTTGACCAAATAGAAAAGAGAAAATAAATTCATACATTAAATCAAGGTATTTAAAATGGAGGAAAGAAATAAAATGAAAAAATGGCAATTTAGTTCAGAGTCCGTTACAGAAGGACATCCTGATAAAGTTTGCGACCAAATATCAGATGCCATCTTAGATAAGATTTTGGCAGAAGATAAAAATGCGAGAGTGGCATGCGAAACTATGGCATCCACAGGAATGATAGTTATAACTGGAGAAATCTCAACAGAAACTTATGTGGACTTCGAAAAAACTGCAAGAGAAGTCCTAGAAGATATTGGATACAACAGAGCAAAGTTTGGTTTCGATGGAAGAACTTGTGCAGTCCTTTCTGCAATCAAGGAACAATCTTCTGACATAGCCATGGGTGTTGACAGGTTTAAGGAAGAAGGAGTAGACGAACTTGATTCCTTTGGAGCAGGAGACCAAGGTATTATGTTTGGTTTTGCCTGCAATGAAACTGAAGAGTTAATGCCACTTCCAATTTCACTTGCCCACAAGTTATCAAGAAGATTAACTGAAGTAAGAAAGAATGGTACACTTGACTATCTAAGACCAGATGGCAAGACTCAAGTTACAGTTGAGTATGAAGAAGACAAGCCAGTAAGACTTAAAAATGTTGTAGTATCATCCCAACACGCTCCAGATGTAGCTATGGAACAAATTAGGGAAGACATAATTAGAGAAGTAGTTGAAAAAGTTGTGCCAAAAGAATTCATTGACAAAGACACAGAATTTTTCATTAACCCAACTGGTAGATTTGTTATTGGTGGACCAATGGCTGATGCAGGACTTACTGGTAGAAAAATAATTGTTGATACCTATGGCGGCTTTGGAAGACACGGCGGTGGAGCTTTTTCAGGAAAGGATCCAACAAAGGTTGACAGGTCAGGTGCCTACTACGCAAGGTACATTGCAAAAAATTTAGTGGCAGCAGGACTTGCAGATAAAGTTGAAATTGGACTTGCCTATGCAATTGGTATTGCAAGACCAACTTCAGTTTATGTAGAAACTTTTGGCACTGGTAAACTATCTCATGAAGAAATCGAAAAAATTATTATGGAAAACTTCGACATGAGACCAGCTGCAATTATTCGTGACCTAGACCTATTGAGACCAATCTACAGACAAACTGCATCCTATGGTCACTTTGGTAGAAATGATCTAGACCTTCCTTGGGAAAGGACAGATAGGGTAGAAGACCTTAAGAAGTATCTAAAGTAAGACTGAGTTAAAAATTAAATTTCGGGTAAGATAGGATTAGCTGTTAAAAAATACTAACTTAGTATGCTATAATTAAAGAGCAAATTTATTTTTAGAGTCGAGAAGAGGATGGTTATGAAGAAAACTTTTAATTATTTTAGAGCGAACCCATGTGGAAATATAACAGGCTTTGTTGTTGCTCCTGTTTATCCAGGCTATAGAAAGGCCTACACAGACTGCATTATTGAACAAATAGATAAGGACGTTGAACAAGTTGGATTTATTTCTCCAGCTTATGAAGGTGCACCCCTTAGGATGGATATGATGGGTGGAGAATTTTGTGCCAACGCTACAAGAGCTTATGGACTTTACTCTGCAGGCTTCTACGACACAGATGGGCTTGTTGATATTGAAGTTTATGTAAGTGGTCATAAAGGAACAACTGATGTAATTGCAGATGTTAAAAATCAAAAGGCATATGTTGCCCTTGATGGTCCTATTGAAAGAGAAAACTTGACAATAGATGGCAAGGACTGCACTCTTATTAAACTTCATGGAATTAGTCACTTAGTTGTTGAAGGAGAAGAAGACAGAGACTTTGTAGATAAGGCACTTGAAGTCCTTAAAAAAGATTACAAGGATGATGCCTATGGAGTTCTTTTCTTCAACAAGGAAAAGCTTGAAATGATTCCTTACGTTTATGTAGAAGGTTCTGAAACTTTATTTAGAGAAGGCTCCTGTGGATCAGGAACTGTAGCTGTAGTTAATTATCTTGAAAGCGACATTGAAAAGCTTGATGAAGATTACAAGATTGCAATAAAAAACCCAGCAGGAGAACTTGAAGTCTTTGTTTATGAATTTGAAAATGGAAAGAAATTCTGCGTTGGTGGCAAGGTTGAACTTTCTGAAGTAGAAAAGAAATCTATTGAAATCCCACAAGACGTTGCCCTAGCAGTTATAGCTGAGCACGATAAGATTGTTGAAGAGCACAAAAAGAAAATGGCTGAAGAAGAAAATAAAGAGCCAGTTGACGAAAACGACTTAACTGATGAAGAACTTAAAATAATGAGAGAAAAATTTGGATTTGATTAATCCTTATGAGGAGGGGGCAACCCCTTCTTTTTTTGCAAAATTTAAAGATACAAAATTTGAAAAACTTGAAGTCTTTGAAAAATAATTTTTTTCTTATTAGTAAGCTTAAAATATTTTTCTACAAGATAGGCTAAAGTAAAAAATCATTTCCACTTGCAAAGCAAAGAGATAATAAAAAATTTTTTATAAACACTAAGACTTTATGTGTATAATGTTATCAGGTGATTTGAATGATAAATGTTGTTGGACTTGGATCCACTTCTTCAAGAGACCTTACCCTTGAAGCAGTAAAAATTATGAAAAATGGGAATAAAAACTTTTTGAGGACTTACAGGCATGAAGCCCTTTCTTTTTTTAAAGAAAACAAAATAGCTTACCAGTCCTTTGACTACTTGTACGATGAGATGGAAAGCTTCGACCAAGTTTATAATAAAATTGTAGAAATATTAATAGAAGAATCTAAGAAGGAAGATATAAATTATTTTGTGCCAGGCACTCCATTAGTTGCAGAAAAAACTGTAAAACTTTTAATCGATAAGAAGGAAGACATAAATATTGTAAATGGAATTTCTTTTATTGAACCAGTTCTTGCAGGAGTTGGACGAGATGCTGTTGATGGACTTTTATTTTTAGATTCTGATGCAAAGAAGTTTGACTTTGACACAAGACGTGACACACTGATAACTCAAGTTTACAACAAGAGGATTGCATCAGACCTATCACTTCTTCTCCAAGAAGTCTACAAAGAAGAGGACATGGCTTATGTTATTACCAACGCAGGTCTTGATGATGAGATGGTGAGAAAGGTCGAGATTTATAAACTTCCAAGACTTGATGACTACAACCACCAATCCTGCATCTACATCCCAAGGACAAGTGGCAAAAACTTCCAAATAATTATGGACCAGCTAGAAAATATTTTAGAAGACAAGGAACTTTACTTAGATGATGAAAATTTTGATAGAATTAAAAATCTATTAATGGAAAAATCTAAGGAGATTTCCATGGACTATGAAGATGAAATTGACACCTTAATCCTGTCTTTATTGATGCTTTTCTTAAAGGAGAGAGAGGGTTTAGTGGATTTTCGTGAAATATTTGATGAAATCTATAAAAAATTGGATAAAATAGCGATTATTTTAAAATAAATGTAGAAAATAAAGCCAACTTAGGTTATAATTGTAACAGTCTTAGCAATAGAGCTCTAGTAGGCCTTACATATCAAAGACTTATAGGGTTTTGTAACTAAGGAAAGACTATAGAGAATTCTTCAAGGAGGATATAAAATGAACAAATCAGAATTAGTAGCAAGCATTGCAGAAAAATCAGGTCTTACTAAAAAAGACGCTGAACAAGCTTTAAACGGATTTATTTCTTCAGTTCAAGAAGCTCTTGCAGACGGAGAAAAAGTTCAATTAGTTGGATTTGGAACTTTCGAAGTAAGACAAAGAAAAGCTAGAGAAGGTAGAAACCCTAGAAATCCAGAAGAAGTTATTAAGATTCCTGCATCTAAAGCTCCAGTTTTCAGATCAGGTAAAGCTCTTAAAGAAGCTGTTAATAAGTAAGAAAAGAAAAGAAAAGAGAAGGCAAGGCCTTCTTTTTTTATACTCAAATTTCTTCATAGTATTGAAATTTTCTAGTTTTTTTGATATATTTTTATTTGGAGTATAATATGAGATTAGATAAATTTTTAAAAAACTCAAGACTTATAAAAAGAAGAACTCTAGCAAAGGAAGCTTGCGAAAAGGGCCTTGTCGAAATTAACGACAAGCTTGCCAAACCATCAGATTCTGTTAACATTGATGACATTATTTCACTCCAACTTGGCGAGAGAAAAATTAGGGTCAAGGTTAAGGATATTTCTGATGTGAATTCCAAGAAGGATGCAGAGACTCTTTATGAGAGAATAGATTAATTGAGACTTTTGATCTAATTGTATATAAGGTGGGAGAGACTTATGAAGGTAAAAAGAAGAAGGTTTCCCTTGGCTCTTGCCATTATAATTATAGGGTCTGTACTTTTTGGATCTGTAAAAATTGGCAAGTCAATAGCTCTAAGAAATCAAAAACTTGAGATTATTTCTGCCAACAATAGAGAAATTTCTAATTTAAAACTTGAAATAGATAATCTAAATTCTGAACTTAAAAATTCTTCCTCTACTGATTTTATTGAAAAGGTAGCAAGAGAAGATTTGGGAATGGTTAAACCAAGAGAAGTTATCTATGTTGATAAGAACAAGGATAAGACTACAAATACCGATAAGGATATTTAAAATAAAATTTAGGAGGAAGTTATGGATTTATCGCCAGGCGATATAGTTGAAGGTGTAGTTACTAAGGTTGCTAAATTTGGAGCCTTTGTAGATTTAAAAGATGGCAAGAGTGGTCTAGTACATATTTCTGAAATTGCAGATACTTTTGTTAAGGACATCAATAATCACATTTCAGAAGGTGATGAGGTTAAGGTCAAGGTTCTTAGCATTGACGAAAAGGGAAAGATTGCCCTTTCAATTAAGGATGCCATTGAAAAAAAGGAAGAGCCTAAGGATGAAAAAGTAGACCAAAGATTCGAAGACATCTTGAGCAAGTTCCTCAAGGAAAGCAATACAAAGCTTGACGAAGCTAGAGCAAGATACAATCAAAAGACAAAGAAGAAGAATTCTAGAAATTAGTAGTGGTAACTATCTTTTGATAGTTTGCCACTTTTTTTATTTTAACAATGGATAAGATATTTTACGAGAACTTAAAAAAACTAAATATTATAAAAAAATCTGACAAGCTAAGTCTTGGTGTATCTGGTGGAGCTGACTCTATGTATCTCTTTTATAATTTTATGGATTTAAAAGAAGAATGGAATCTTGATATAATAGTTTGCCACCTAAATCATGGCATAAGAGAGACTGCAAATAGGGATGAAGAGTTTGTAAAAAAATCTTGTCAAGCTTATGGAATAAAATTCATAAGCAAGACAGTGAACATGGATGAATTTGCAAGAAAAGAAAAAATTTCATCAGAAGAGGCTGGAAGGATTTTAAGGTATGAATTCTTTAGAGAAAACTCGCAAGGCAGGAAGATTTTAACAGCCCACAATGCCAATGACAGGGTGGAGACACTTCTTTTTAATATTATGAGAGGGACAGGTCTAAAGGGTCTTTCAGGTATAACTTATGTCAATAAAGACATCTATAGACCCCTCATAAATATTAAGAGGGAAGAGATCGAAGACTACCTTCATAAGAATAAGCTTCCATACTTTGATGATGAAACAAACTTTGAAGAAATCTACACTAGAAATAAAATTAGGCTTGGACTTATACCACAACTTAAAAAATTCAATCCAGACATAATCAATTCTCTTCTTAGACTTTCTGAGAATGCAGAAGAAGCTAATGACTTTATAGGAGAAATTCTAGAAGAAAATTATAATAATTGCCTGGGAGATAATTTTTTAATTCCATCTGAGATAATAAAATTAAAAAAGTTTATAGGTCAAGAAGTAATAAAAAAATACTTAGAAGAGAATTTTTATAGTGAAAATATTTTAAGTAGGCCCAACATACTTGCTATTTATGACTTATGCCTTGGCGACTCTGGAAGACAAATTGATCTTGGCAAAAATATTTCTGCTAGAAGGTCCTACGATAAGATTTATATAGAAGAAGTGATTGACCAAGAAGAAAAGACAAAGAAGGACTTAAGTCTTGGAAGAAACGTAACAGACTTTGGAGAAATTTTTATCGCAAGAGATGGAGAAGAAAGTCATGAGGATTCCTTTATAAAAGTAATAGACTATGATAAAATAAAGGGTAGTCTTAGCATTAGGAAGAGAGCCCCAGGGGATAGGTTTAAACCACTGGGTATGAAAAATAATAAAAAGCTAAAGGACTATTTTATTGATAGAAAAGTTGACAGGCTTTTAAGGGATGAAATAGGTCTTATATGTGATGACGAAAAAATCATCTACATACTTGGGATGGATATCTCAGAAGATGTTAAGATAGATAAAAACACAAAAAGCAAACTCGTTTTGGAGGTTAAGAATGTCAGACATTAAAGCAGCTCTTTATTCTGAAGAAGAAATCAGAGCAAAGGTTAAAGAGCTTGGTGAAAGAATAACAGAGGACTACAAGGATAAAAATTTATTCTTGCTTGGAATCTTAAAGGGATGTGTTCCCTTTATGGCAGATATTATGAGAAGTATTGACTTAGAGCTTGAATATGACTTTATGGATGTTTCTAGCTACCAAGGCACAAGGTCTATGGGTGAAGTTAGGATCCTAAAGGATATTTCCATTTCAATAGTTGACAAGGATATACTAATCGTTGAAGACATAATTGATACAGGTGTGACTCTTTCTTACTTGACTAAACTTTTGAAGTCAAGGGGAGCAAGGTCCATAGAAATTGTAACTATGCTTTCAAAGCCATCTAGGAGAAAGGTTGACCTACCTGTTAAATACAATGGATATGAAATAGATGACCACTTTGTAATTGGTTATGGAATGGACTACAACGAGAGATTCAGAGGACTTCCTTACATTGGAATACTAGATGAGTCTGTCTATTCTAATAGTGAGGAGTGATATTATTGAATAAAAAATTTGGAGGAGCAGGATTTTATATTGTCCTGATCCTTGTGTTAATACTATCTATTAAGTTTTTTGGACCACCAGCAAATGTTGTGGAAGAAAAATCTTTTACAGAGTTTGTAACTGAACTTGAAAAGGACAATGTAAAGTCCGTAAGCTTGCAAAATGGAATTGACTCCATTGCCAGCGTAAAATTAAAAGATGGCGACACTTTTAAGACTATAATACCACAAGAGGCAGCAGATACTTTTTATAAGGATTACCTAAAGGAAAAATCTGATGCTGGTACTATTAATGTAGTTTCAAGTCCAACTAAGCAAACTTCTTTCTTAGTTGAGTGGATTCCAACTCTTCTTATGTTTGTCCTAATTGTTTTCTTCTGGTACAGGATGATGCAACAAACTGGTGGCGGAGGAAAGATGAGTTCCTTCGGCAAGAGCAAGGCAAAACTAATTAACAAAGAAGATGGCAAAAATCTAGTTAAGTTTAAGGATGTTGCAGGCTTAGAAGAAGAAAAGGAAGAACTGGAAGAAGTTGTTGACTTCTTAAAAAATCCTAAGAAATTTATAGATATGGGAGCTAGAATTCCTAAGGGAGTCCTACTAGTAGGTCCTCCAGGGACTGGTAAAACTTATCTTTCAAAGGCTGTTGCTGGCGAAGCAGGAGTTCCTTTCTTTATAATGAGTGGATCTGATTTCGTAGAAATGTTTGTTGGTGTTGGTGCATCAAGAGTAAGAGACCTTTTTGAATCTGCAAAGAAAAATGCACCTTGTATTATTTTTATTGATGAAATTGATGCAGTGGGAAGAAAAAGAGGAACAGGTCTTGGCGGAGGTCATGACGAAAGAGAACAAACTCTTAACCAACTTCTTGTTGAGATGGATGGTTTTGGAACTAACGAAGGTGTTATAGTTATGGCTGCAACAAATAGGGCAGACATACTTGACCCAGCAATCCTAAGACCAGGTAGATTTGACAGGACAGTTTATGTTGGTAAGCCAGATGTTCGTGCAAGAAAGGCAATACTTGAAATTCATTCTAGGGGCAAGAAGCTTGCAGATGAGGTAAATCTTGAAGTAATTGCAAAGAGAACTCCAGGCTTTACTCCAGCAGATCTTGAAAACTTAATGAATGAATCAGCCCTACTTGCTGCAAGACGTAGCGAAAATGCAATCTCTATGGAAGATGTTGATGAAGCATCAATAAAGGTCCAAGCAGGTCCTGCAAAGAAATCTCGTGTTGTTTCAGAAAAGGAAAGAAAGTTAACAGCAGTTCACGAATCTGGTCACGCAATTGTATCAAGACTTCTTCCAGAAGAAGACTCAGTTCATATGATTACAATTATTCCAAGGGGAATGGCCGGTGGTTTTACTGCCTACCTACCTGAAGATGATGTTTCTTTTATGACAAAGAAGAAGATGGAAGCTTCCATTGTATCTCTTCTTGGTGGAAGAGTTGCCGAGTCCCTTGTCCTTGATGACATTTCAACTGGCGCATCAAATGACATTGAGAGGGCTACAAAAATTGCTCGTGCTATGGTAACCCACTATGGAATGAGTGAAAAGCTTGGGACAATTAACTACGACTCATCAGAAAATGAAGTCTTTATAGGAAGAGACTTGGGACGTTCAAGAGATTATTCTGAAAGAACTGCAGCAGAGATTGATGATGAAGTTACAAGAATTATAAACGAGGCTTATGCAAAGTGTAAACAACTTTTAAGTGATAACTTAGACAAGTTGCTCGCATTATCAGATGCCCTATTGGAAAAGGAAACAATTTACTCCAAGGACTTTGAAAAAATCTTCAATGGCGAAAAGCTTGATGAAGAATCTATTGACCTTGATGACACAATAAATGAAGATGACTTATCCGATGAAGCAAAAGAACTCATCCAAAAAAATGATAAAGGTGATAAGAAGGATGAAGTTGATAAGAAAAATTCAGAAGATAGTGAAAGTTTATAAAATCTTATAAAACAAAAAAAGCTCCGATAGGGGCTTTTTATTTTGTCAATTTTTAATAGCTATGCCATTGGAGGGCTTGAATTATGTGTAATATATTTTAAATTTTAATATTATTGATTTGCTTAATCGATAAAATAATTAATTTATACTTAAGTCACAAGTCCTAAGAAAGGAATTTAGAAGTATAACTTGCTTATTAAAATAGTAATTTTGAATTTTAATTACATAGTATGGACCAGTAATATAACTCTTTAAATGTATTTAAGATGAATTAATGAGAAATAATATAATGCATATTAATTCAAATAATATTTTTTAAAGATGATTTGTGAATGAAAATATAATTAAAAATTAAAATTTCAAATAAGATGTGTAGTATTAAAACTTGCAACAAAAAGGTGATGTTGCAGAATAGATGATTCTACTCTGCGACATCATTTTTTTATCAAATATTTAAGTTTAGCCATTATGTTTTTTGCTTTTAAGTTATTTTCTGGATAGATTTATCTTGTTTCATATAAAAATGGGTGCACTTAATAAAGCTGGCTTTAATGAATATTTTTTTCTTAAGCAGCTTTGTATTTTATGATTTCTAGGTTATTATTTTCTATTTTTGATGTCAGTTTATTTAAGTTTAGTGCTATTGATATGAGGCATATCTCACTTTTTATATTTTCTTTTCCTCTGTGGTGGAATCTGTTGTAGTTTAAGCCTGATTTTATTTTGGAGAATGCTCCTTCGGCTTGTATTGATCTATTTATTCTTTCTTCTATTCCTTGGTCGGATTTTATGTTTTTTAAGGATTCTTCTCTATATTTTTGAAATGTTTCTGATATGTAGATTCCTTTGGTTTTTTGTCCTTCTTTGTTCCAATCGAAGCATCTGTAGACTTTTGTTGTTGTTACGTATCCACTTTTTCTTTTTCTGTATCTGTCACTGCATCTTATGAATTCTTTGCCTTCTTGTGATGTGTATTTGTCTTGTCTTTCATCGTATTTTAAGCTTTTCTTAAATTCTTGCTCTTTTTTATATTTTCGTGTTTTTGACTTTTCATAGTTTGATGGTTTTATGTAGGATGTTAAATTATTTTCTGCTAGATATACATAGTTTTCTTCGCTTTCGTATCCTGCATCTGCTACTATCTTGTTTAGCTTGTTTGGATTTTTTTCTAGAAGGTCTTTTAAGAATGGTTTTAGGGTGTACATATCAGATGGATGGTGGGATATGTTTTCTCCTATGATGAAGCCTGATGCACTTGCTAATTGGATATTGTAGGCTGGTTTTAGTTGACCATTTTTCATGTGGTCTTCTTTCATTCTCATGAAGGTTGCATCATGGTCTGTTTTTGAGTAGGAGTTTCTGTTGTCTCCCATTATTTCTAGATGTTTCTTGTAGCTTTCTAGTTTTTCTTTCCATTCTTTTAAATGTTCATAGTCTCTTTGTTCTTTTGTTTTTCTTTTTCCTTTTCCATAAACGAATTTTATTTTTTTCTCTTTGCAGTATTTTCTCAATTGCTTAAAGATTGTTGTTACTGCTTGAAGTACTTGGCCTGGAATTAGACTTTTACTTAGTCCTAGTTCTTCTTTTATTTTTTCTATTAATTTTTCTTGCCATTTTTCTATACTTCCTCTCCATACAAAACTATATCTGTTGGCATAGGCTTCTATCTTTGTTCCATCTATATAGATGCTTGATAGGTCTATCTGTTTTTCTTCTATCAGTATTTGTACCATTTGATTTAGTAGTTCTGGTGTTAGTTCTTGTATTTTCTGTCTAAATCTATTTATTGTGCTATGGTCTGGTGGTTGTTCTGTATCGAGTAGGTACTTAATTCTTAAATCATATTTGCATGATTTTTCTATTTCTCTTGATGAAAATATTCCTTCTGAATAGCAGAATATTATTATTTGAAGCATTGTTACTGGATTTACAGTAGGTTTTCTTCCAAGTGATGAGTAGACTTTTTTTAGTTCTGATAGATTCATCCTTTCAATTATATTTTTTACAAGCCTTAGTTTAACATCATCTTTTATATATATTTCTGTATTAAAGTTTAATCTTAGTTGAATTGTATCATTAACTAGTGTATAGTTAGTTAATGATGATGTATTTTTAGCGGTTTTCATAAATACATTGTATCAAAAAAGACGAGGATTTTTATGTTTCCTCGTCTTTTTTCTATGATGGGACTTTTGCAACAGCCCCTTTTAATCCTCATTATTAATAATTGACTTAGAAGATTTTTTCTTCTTTTTACTTGGCTTGTTGCTGTTGTTTTCATTATTTGATGATTTCTTTTTTCTCTTCTTCTTCTTCTTGTCGCCATTATTATTATCGTTGTTGTTATTGTTATTGTTATTATTATTGTCCTTCTTCTTATCTTCTCTACTCTTTTCTTCAGAAGCTCTGTAGAAGCTGTACTTATTAACGTAGTGAGGCTTAGTTCCGTCAGCAAAGATTTCTCTTCTACCACCTGAATACTTAGTGTAGATACCTTCAGGTTCTTCGAACTTTTTGCTGTCAAGATCTTGGTGAACAGACCTCATAATTTGCTTCCAAAGATAAGCTGATTGAGTTGATCCAAAGGCAAGCTTTTGATTTTTGTCGTTACCAATCCAAACTGAACAAGTGTAGTAAGGAGTGTAACCAACAAACCAAACGTCCTTCTTGTCACTTGTTGTACCAGTCTTGCCGGCAACTTCTTGACCAGGGAAGGAGGCGTTCCTACCTGTACCACGTCTTACAACATCCTTTAACATATCTGTTAAGATGTAAGCATTTTGTGGAGTGGTAATTTCTCTCTCCTTAGGATTAACTTGGTAAATTACATCGCCAGTGTTTGATTCGATTTTTGTAATTACATAAGGGTTGGCGTACTTTCCTTCGTTGGCAATTGCAGTGAAGGCGCCAGCCATTTCAAAAGGACTTATTCCATAACTCATGCCGCCAAGTGTAAGAGGGGCATAGTCTATGTCATTCCATGTAGGGTTGTCCTTCTTCTCAACTATTGTAGAAACTCCAATTGATTTTAAAGTATCAACCATCTTACTAAGAGATTCTTCATCGTTATAGGCCTTAGAATAAGTTGAATTTTTATTTACTTTTGCATCCTTGTCGGCAGAAATATCTCTAGCAACTTGGTAGGCACCAACGTTTGATGATTGACGAAGAAGATTTCTTATAGTTGTCCAACCTTGATAGTAGTTGCCTGCGTTCTTAGGTGAGTGGCCAAATAATTTTTCTGGCATCTTTTGGTCTAGGTAAACATCCCCTGCAGTTGCTCCGTTGTTAAGAGCTGTAAGGTAAACTGAAATAGGCTTAATTGATGAACCAGGTTGTCTTGGAACAAGAGCCCTGTTTAAAAGTCTACCACCACTTACATTTCTACCGCCAACAAGGGCCTTAACTTCGTGAGTTTTTTGGTCGATGATGACAGATGCAACTTGTGGTTGGATAATTCCATTCTTGTCTGTGAAGCCACCATAATAATATTTTGGATTGGAAACAACTTCTTCAAGAGTCCTTTGCATATTTATATCCATTGGAGTATAAATTTTTAGACCTCCATTAAAGAGTTTGTTTGTAGCTTCTTCCTTTGAGTATCCAGATTCTTTTAAGATTTTTATAGCATTCTTTTGAACAACGTCTGTATAGAAAGAAGAAATTCCGCTTTCCTTACGAGAGCCAATGTTGATTTCAATTTTTTCATTTAAAGCCTTGTCGTGATCTTCTTTAGTAATTAGTCCTTGAGCGAGCATCCTCTTTAATACAAGTCTTTGTCTTTCTTGTGAAGTTTCATTAAAGACAGCCTTAACAGGGACTAACATGTCGTTTTGAATTTGAATTAAATCAAAGTTATCAATTTGTCCAAGTTCGTTTAAGTTCTTGGCAATTTTTATAATCCTGTCAGAGTTTGGCTCAGAGTTTTCACTTTTTGGAAGAAGAACAACTTCAATGTTTCCTAAGTCATCTGAGTCTTCTATATTTTTTGTGTTGTAAGGAGTGTACTTTTCTGGAAGGTTTGTTACACCAGCTATAAGGGCACACTCAGCAAGGTCAAGCTCTGATACGTCTTTGTTAAAGAAAGTTTTTGCAGCAGCTTGGACTCCAACAGTTCCCTTGGAGAAGCCTGCAGAGTTTAAGTAAGCTTCAAGGATTTGTTCCTTAGAAAGTTTTTCTTCTATTTGATAAGAATAGTAAATGTCAGTTATTTTTCTCATTACACTTTTTGAGAAGGAAGTGTATAAGTTTTTGGCAAGCTGCATTGTTATAGTTGATGCACCTTGTTCAAAAGACCTAGTTTTTAAGTCGTGAACTATGGCACCAGCGACTCTCTTGTAGTCAACGCCATTATGTTCAAAAAACCTCTCGTCTTCTATTGCCACTATGGCATTTACTAAGTTCTTAGGTATGTCCTCGTAGGGAACGAATTCGCTAAACTGATCAGAGATAAGTGATTCAATTAGCTTTCCATCACTTGAATAGATCCTAGAAGTTTCAGAAAGTTGTGATCTATATTCTGATGGATCTATCACAGGAGCTTTTTTAAAAATACCTAACACAATTGATGCGACAAGTGAGCCTAAAATAATAATTGCAGCCGCAACAATTAAGAGAAGTATTTTTATTACGCTTGAAAGTTTTATCATTCCACGAGGTTTATTGTTTCTATTGTCTTTCATAACAACCTCCTATTTTGTTATTATATCAGAATTCTTAGCATATAACTATAAATATAAATGAAAAAAACCTCGCCGCGAAGCGAGGTTCTTTCGAAGTTATTCTATTAATCATGAATTAAATTATTTGATTGCCTTTAAAATTCTTGGGGCAATAATAGCAGCTACTATAGCCTTTGCCATGTCAGGTATAATGAAAGGAATCATTCCAACAGAAAAAACTTTTGAAATGTCCATGGCATTACCCATGACAACATTTAAGATGTAGTACATGTATGGAAGTCCAATTGCATAGAAGATAACTTCTGCAAGAACTAAGACCACCATAATCTTTCCAAAGTTTTTTTCGCCGTGAGCAAACTTAGATATAAATGCAGCTCCAATTATAAAAGCAATTAAAAAACCAAAGCTTGGTTTTAATACAGATTGGACACCACCAGTGAAACCTGCAAAAATTGGCGCACCAATTAGGCCAAGTAGGACGTAAATAAAAACTGTAAGTCCTGCGTAAAAGGGTGTAAGTAAAAGTCCAGCCATAAATACAAAAAAGCTTTGTAATGTAAAGGGAACTGGTCCAATGGGAATAGAAATAAAAGCTCCCACTGCTATAAGTGCTACTAAGAGTGCTATCTTTGTTGTGTCTTTTGTTTGTATTTTCATTTTTAACCTCCAAAGATATCTTACACAATGTTTACCTAAGTGTCAATAAGGTTAACCTAATAATTTGTTGCAAGGCTTTATTTATCAATCTTAAGAAAATAATTAGTTGAAAGTGTTGGTCTTAAAATATATAATGAATACAATTTGTTAAATAGAGGTGTAAAAATGTTATTAGTAATAGATGTAGGAAATACTTCCATAACTTGGGGTGTCTTTAAGGGAGGAGAGCTGGTCAATGATTTTAGGACTTCCACTGTGAAAACTAGGACATCTGACGAGTATGGTCTTATCTTTATAAATACTCTTCTTCATGCCAACATAGATCCACAAGATATTGAAGATGTTATTATTTCTTCAGTTGTGCCAAACCTTATGCACACACTTCCTTCCATGATTATAAAATACTTTAACAAGAGCCCAATGGTCGTAAGCACAGACCTTGAACTTGGACTTAATATTAAATACGACAATCCAAAACAAGTTGGGGCAGATAGAATTGTAAATGCTGTTGGGGCTATAGAACTTTATGGCGAGCAATCAATTATAGTTGACATTGGAACTGCTATGACTTTTTGTGTTGTAGATAAAGAAAGAAATTATCTTGGTGGACTTATTATGCCGGGTATTGGGATTTCTGCTGAAGCTCTTTTTATGATGACATCAAAGCTTCCTAAGATAGAAATAATTGCTCCAAAAAAAGTTATTCAAGCTGATACAGTTGGTGCAATGCAAGCAGGACTTTATTACGGCTACACTGAAATGATTGATGGAATTGTTGCAAAGCTACTAAAGGAATTAAATTGGAAGGAAGAAGACACTAATATTATTTCAACTGGTGGCTTCTCCACAATGTTAACTAAGGATTCAAAATATAATTTTATTATTAACAAGTTTTTGACACTTGAAGGTTTAAAAATTATTTATGAAAAGAACAACAAACTTGAAGGAATAGATTGAGAGTGATTTTTTGTTAAAGATTTTAGCTCCCATGGCAGGTTATACAGACATAGCCTTTAGGGAAGTGGCTACTGAAAAGGGTGCAGACATAACTGTAACTGAAATGGTGTCGGCCATGGCACTTGTATATGAAAACAAAAAAACTATAGACCTCTTGGACATATCTCCCAAAGAAAAGAAAGTTGCAGTCCAAATTTTTGGCAGCGACCCAGATGTCATGGGCGAAGCTGCAAGAATTTTAAATGATTACGACTTTTCTTATGTAGATATAAATATGGGCTGTCCTGCACCAAAGATTGTAAAAAATAATTCAGGATCCCATCTTCTAAGTGACCCATCATTGGTCTACGACATTGTAAAGTCTGTCGTAAAAAATTCTAACAAGCCTGTCACTGCAAAGGTCCGCAAGGGAATAGGTGGAAGGTCTTCTATGAAGGCCATAAAAAACATTGAGGCTGCAGGGGCAAGCTTTGTCACAGTTCATGGAAGAACTAGAGAAGAATACTACACAGGCAAGGCTGACTGGGACTTCATAAAAGAAGTAAAGGAAAGTGTAAAAATTCCTGTCATTGGAAATGGAGACGTTGATAGTCCAGAAGATGCCATAGAAAAAATAAACTACTCCAAGGTTGATGGACTAGCAATAGGTCGTGGCGCAATAGGTAATCCTTATATCTTTAATCAAATCGAAGAACTTATAAAGACTGGCGACTACTATAAGCCAAGCAACAAAGAAAAATTACTTTTAATGGTTGACGAGCTTGAAAGAAAAATTTCTTACAAGGGAGAGAAGCTTGGCATACTTGAAATGAGAAAGGTCTATGCAGAATATTTTAAGGGAATGAAGGACTCCAAAGAAGTTAGAAACAAGTTAAACAACTTAAGGGACAAGGAAGAAATTTTAAAAATTATAAGTGACTATATAGAAAAAATTTAAATTTTTAAACTCTGTAAGCTTTGCAGAGTTTATTTTTTTTATAAATTTTAATAAAATTGATGAAAGTCTTATAGGCACTTAATCTTCTTGACATTTAGCAGCCTATAAATTATAATGGCTTAGATTAAAAGGTTTTGTGAAAGGCGGCTGACGCCTTATTTTTTATATAATTGAGGGAGAGAGAGTTTTGGAAAAAGATATATTTTTTACACCGGAAGGTTTAGAAAAAATCGAAAATGAAATTGAGTATTTAAAAACAGTTAGAAGAAAAGAAGTTTCTGAAAGAATTAAGGTAGCTCTTGGCTATGGTGACCTTTCTGAAAACTCTGAGTATGACGAAGCTAAAAACGAACAAGCACAAGTTGAAGAAAGAATAGCTAAGCTTGAAATGATGGTTCGTAATGCTAAAATCATAGATGAAAAAGATTTAAATACTGATGTTGTTAACATAGGATCCAACGTAAAAGTTAGAGAACTTGACACAATGGAAGAAGACGAGTACACAATTGTTGGTTCAGCAGAAGCAGATCCACTTGAAGGAAAAATTTCTAACGAATCACCAGTTGGTTCAAAACTTATTGGCAACCGTGTTGGCGATGTAGTTGAAGTTGAAGTTCCAGATGGAATTATCAAGTATGAAATTTGTGGAATAACAATTTAGGAGGCAGTTTGTGAAGAAAACAGAAGATGCAAATCTAAATGAAATGCTTTTGTTAAAGAGACAAAAGCTTGATGAATTAAAAAAAGAAGGCAAGGACCCCTTTGTCAACGAAACTTATGATGTAACTGCACATTCAGTGGGAATCAAAGAAGAATTCAACGAAGCAGATGAAAGAGAAGTTTCTATTGCTGGACGTATTATGAGCAAGAGACGTCACGGAAAAATTTGCTTCCTAGACCTTAGAGATTCAGAAGGCAACATCCAAGTTTTCGCAAGGAAGGATGTCCTTGAAGACAAGTACGAAGATGTTAAGGGCATTGACATTGGAGATATTGTTGGTGTTAAGGGAATTGTATTTAAGACAGAAGCTGGAGAAATCACAGTTCGTGCAACTGACATAACTCTACTTTCAAAGTCCCTACAAATTCTTCCAGAAAAATTCCACGGACTTAAAGACCCAGACCTAAGATACAGACAAAGATATGTTGACTTAATTGTAAATCCTGAAGTTAAGGATGTATTTATTAAGAGAAATAAAATTATCAAGAAGATTAGAGAATTCTTAGACAACAAAGACTTCCTAGAAGTTGAAACACCAATCCTTGGCACTGTAGCAGGTGGAGCAAACGCAAGACCTTTCTACACTCACCACAATACTCTTGACATTGATATGCAACTTAGAATTGCCAATGAATTATTCCTAAAGAGACTAATTGTTGGTGGCTTCGACAAGGTTTATGAAATGGGCAAGATGTTTAGAAACGAAGGAATGGATACAAGACACAATCCAGAATTTACAAACATCGAGCTTTACCAAGCCTATGTTGACTACGAAGAAATGATGAGGATTACTGAAGACCTATTTGAATACGTAGCTCTTGAAGTTCTTGGAACAGATACAATTAACTACCAAGGAACAGAAATTTGCCTAAAGGCACCTTGGAAGAGAATTACCATGATTGATGCAGTTAAAAAATATGCTGACGTTGACTTTAACGAAATTGATACAGACGAAAAGGCAAGAGAAATTGCAAGAGAAAAGGGCATCGAAGTTCATGAAAAGGACACTTGGGGGAAAATTCTTTCAGAAATGTTTGAAGAATTCTGTGAAGAGCACCTTGTTGAACCAACTTTTGTAATTGGTCACCCAGTAGATGTTTCTCCACTTGCAAAGAGAAACCCTAAAGACCCAAGACTTACACAAAGATTTGAAGCCTTCATTAACACTTGGGAATTTGCAAATGCCTTTTCAGAACTTAATGATCCAATAGATCAAAGACAAAGATTTGAAGCTCAAGTTGCAGAAAAGGCAGCAGGAGATGACGAAGCTCACCCAATGGATTCAGACTTCATCAACGCAATTGAGGTTGGTCTACCTCCAACAGGTGGACTTGGTATTGGTGTTGACAGGATGATTGTCCTTCTAACAGACCAGCCAAGCATTAGAGACGTACTTCTATTCCCAACAATGAAACCACTTGGAGCTGAAGTTGCTGAAATTAAAGCTAACAAGGCTGCAGATGAAAAGGCAAGTGTAAAGATTGACATGTCAAAGGTAAAGGTTGAACCTCTATTTGAAGATATGGTTGATTTTGATACCTTCTCAAAATCTGACTTCAGAGTTGTAAAGGTTAAGAACTGTGAAGAAGTTCCAAAGTCAAAAAAACTTCTCAAGTTCACACTTGATGATGGATCAGGTCAAGACAGAACAATCCTATCAGGAATCAAAAACTTCTACGAAGCAGAAGAATTAATTGGCAAGACTCTTGTTGCAATAACAAACCTTCCACCAAGAAAGATGATGGGTGAAGAATCTTGCGGTATGCTTCTTTCAGCAGTATGCGACTATGATGGAGAAGAATTATTAAATCTTGTAATGCTAGAGGACAAAATCCCAGCAGGTGCAAAATTATATTAAAAGAATACGCTAATTATTAAACTGGGGTTTGTTATGAATCCCAGTTTAATTTTTATAATGGATTAATGGAATTATTAAGCAATACAATAAAATCAATTTAAAGAGAAAAATATTAGATAATAACTGGCGATAGAAATTAAAAATGCTATCGTCTTTTTTTATACTCAAAATTAGGAAATTAAGGGGGTTGAAAAAAATTTTTATTGGTGGTATTATTAAATCGATAAGTACACATAAGTACACTTTTGAAACAGGAGGTGCAATATCAATATTATAATAAATACCGATTCTAGCGAACCGATTTATGAACAAATCGAAAATCAGATAAAAAAACAAATTATGAATGAAGATTTGAAAACTGGAGATTCTATACCATCTATGAGAGTATTGGCTAGAAATCTTAAGGTAGCTGTAATTACAGTTCAAAAGGCTTATGAAAATTTACAAAAAGATGGATTTATTGAAACTATTCATGGCAAAGGCAGTTTTATATCAGCAAGGAATATTGAATTACAAAAAATAGAAACATATAAAGAAGTGGAAGATTTAGCTAAGAAAATTGTCAAGAGCATACAATCAAGTTCTATTTCAATAGATGACTTAATAGATTTAATAAAAAAGATATATGAGGAGGGACAATGATGGATTCTTATGAAAATGAATTAGCATTAAAGGTATCTGGATTAAATAAAAATAATAAAACAAATGATTTTTCTTTGAAAAATATAAATATTGAAGTACCTTATGGTTCTATTGTAGGAAATATAGGAAGAAATGGAGCAGGGAAAAGCACTACTATTTCTTGTATTCTTGGAATGTTTCAAAAAGATGAGGGAAAAGTAGAGATATTTGGTACTGAATATTGTAATCAAATAGATATTAAAAAACACATAGGTCTTGTTTTAGATGATCCAAACTTTTCATTATTATTAACTCCTAATGAGATAAATGAGGTAATGAAATTTAATTATAGTAATTGGGAAGAAGATAGTTTTAAAAATTATTTGAATCAATTTAATTTACCAATAGACAAGAAAACTAAGCAATTTTCATTTGGAATGAAGAAAAAGTTATCGTTGGCTATAGCATTGTCTCACGAAACAAAACTTCTCATATTAGATGAAATTACTTCAGGGTTAGATCCAGTAAGTAGAGATGAAATTTTATGTATATTATTAGAATTCATAGAAAATCCAGAACACTCGGTATATATATCATCACACATTACAACAGATTTGGAAAAAATAGCTGACTATATAGTTTTCATGGATGATGGTAGGGTTGTGTTAAGTGAAGAAAAGGACGAATTATTATATAATTATGGGATACTTCGTTGTACTGATACAGAACTAGAAAAAGTGGAAAAAACGGATATCATTTCGTACAGGAAAGAATTTGGAAGGGTAGATATTTTAGTAAAAGATATATCTAAGATAAAGAATAAGTATAAAGAATTTGTTGTGAATAAACCAAATTTTGATGAAATGTTATTAATATTAACAGGAAAGGAGGACTAATAAATGAAAGGGTTGATGTTAGAAATATATTATAAAAACATTAAAAATTTTTATATAATGAATGCGTTTTTAATTCTAGTATGGATTCTAATAAATTTATTTGCTGACATACAAATGATTGTTTTTGCGTATTTTGCAGCAGTAATCTTCACTAACAGTTTATTGGTCCTTTTATCTCAAAGAATAGATTATGATTTAAAATTATACAAATATGAATTCATGCTACCAATAAAAAGTAAAAATATAGTCTTATCAAAATATATAATTCAAGTAGTTATAATTCTCTTTTCTATATTGATGTTGATTATTTTGAATTATATATCAATTTATCTAGGTAAGAATTATTTTGATTATGGATCGTCTGACTTAATAACTTTGTTAAATGTCCTATTAGCTCTTATATTACAATTAGTATCAATCTTCTACTTAGCCTTGTACTTTATTGATTTAGAGAAAGGTGACTTGTGGATAGTTTTAGGCTTGATTGGGTCTATAATGCTAGTATCAATAGAAATATTTGCAGTAAATAGGCTTGGATTTTCTAAGTCAGATGGAAATATTGTACTTTGTATAATATACTTGGTAATATTTTCAATGTCTTTTGCATTGAACTCAAAGAAAATGGAAAATCTAAAGTTAGACATTTAGGATAAATGATAGATATAGAATTAATAAGTGTAATAAGTGATTATAATAAGATTCAGATCTGCTAGGATTAAAATATAGTCTTGTAGTATGGAGATAAAAACTTATTAAGTAGAAAAATATTAAAACATGGATATCTTAGGCGATAGAAATTAAAAAACTCTATCGTTTTTTTTTAATACAAGAAAGGAGTTTTGCATGAAAAAACTAAAACAAATAAGACAAGAGTCAAAAGAAATAAAAGATAAAATTGACGATACAGAAGAAAGATTAAGGCAACTAAAAAACCAAGAAAAGAAAATATTAAAACAAGACATAATAAAAAGAAGAAAAGAAAGAACTCATAGACTCATAACAAGAAGAAAAGAAAGAACTCATAGACTCATAACAAGAAGAAAAGAAAGAACTCATAGACTCATAACAAGAAGAAAAGAAAGAACTCATAGACTCATAACAAGAAGAAAAGAAAGAACTCATAGACTCATAACAAGAAGACCAATCTTAGAAAGCCTTATAGAAAATGCAGAAGAACTAACAGATGAAGAAATAAAAATCCTACTAGAAAAAGCAAAAAAGACAAAAGAATTTAAAGAAACACTAAAAATAATGAGCGAAAATTAAAAAAAAAATAAACAGGAAGATTTTTAAAATGAGCATACTGCATAACTTATTTTGTTTAAAATTTTTAAGAAATATCTGAAAGAATACTTAGGAGAAAGCAAGATCTTAAATATATCTCAATGGAAATCGTAATTTGCCACTATGAAGAAAGAGAAAATAACCTTTACAATCAAATATTAGGGATATGAGAAGAAGTTGAACAAACAGAAAAAGTTAAGACTTGCATAGAGCTGTTACAGGAACAAGAAAAACGACTATCACAGGTAAAACAGAACGAGTTAGACCAATAAAAACAAAAGTGAAATATTTATAACTTAAGCATTGATATCCGGTTTTTTGTGTGATATATTTATAACATCAAGTTAGAAATATATCACTTTAAATTATACGTAAGGAGAATTTGACATGAAAAACAAAGTATCTATACGAGAAGTTGTTGCAACAAAAATTATTATTGCAATTTTAATTGCGGGATATTATTGGTTGTGGAGCAGAAGCGACTATCAGCCTGAATACCAACAGTTTTCAAGCTATTGGGGTTTTATTCTATTTTTGATGCTGATAGTGCATTATTTTAGAGTAAAAAAGTATAAGAAAGAATACTTTGATGAATTTGCGGAAAAAAATCTACACAGATGTGATTCAATATGCTTAAAAATTTTTTGCGTGTTAATAGTTATTATAGCGTATTTAGGAGGGATTTTAGGTCATGTAAACGGAATTTCAACAGCGTTGATGGGATGGCTAATTATTGGAACAGTAATTACAATTACAATACTTCGTACGATTATGTTTATAATTATGGATTCTAAAGGGGTATAATTGTGGCACTAATAACAAAAGTTAAGGAATATAGAGAAAAGGAAAAATATAAACAATCTGAACTTGCGGAAATGGTAAATGCCAGAAGAGAAACTATTGTACATCTTGAAAATGGAAAATATAATCCGTCATTAAAATTAGCTATGGATATTGCAAAAGTGTTTGATGTTAGCGTAGAAGATTTATTTGAATTTACAGATGATTGAGGCACACAATTTAATTTAGGAAATATAATATGCAATTCACAGGATTGCAATGGGACGATCTAGATTTTGATAATGGTCTTATAAATGTAAATAGGACTTTGGTATATTATAGTAAAGGTAAGGGATTAAACAATAGATATGCTATTAATACACCGAAGATAGAATCAGGTAAGCGAAGTATTCCTATGGTTAAAAAAGTGAAAGATGCTTTTATTATGGAAAGAGAGTTACAAAAGACTTTTGGAATCAAATGGTGTGATTCAATCGATGGGTATAAAGATTTTGTATTTTTAAATAGATTTGGAAAGGTTCACAATAATGGAACACTTAATAAAGCTTTAAGAAGAATTATTAGAGATTGCAATTTAAGTATAATGGATAAAAATAAATCGAACTCTAATGATATTCTATTAGTTCCACACTTAAGCAACCACATTTTTAGACATACCTTTACTACAAGGCTTAACGAACAAAATATAAATACAAAAGCAATGCAGTCTATTCTAGGTCATTCTGATATTAGTACAACAATGGATATATACGTAGATGCAACAGAAGACTTTAAGATAGAACAGATGGGAGAATTTGAAAAAGCAATGAAATTTATATTTTAGAATTTACGACAGCTTACGACAAATTTACGACAATTTGCTAGAAATCTATGGGCACTTATAGAGAGTTAGCAAATTGTCGTAAATGGAGAAGTACCATAAAATAGACTTTTATAGAGATTTAGACAATTATCTAAGGTAAAGGGGATTTTCCCAACAATGAAACCACTTGGAGCTGAAGTTGCTGAAATTAAAGCTAACAAGGCTGCAGATGAAAAGGCAAGTGTAAAGATTGACATGTCAAAGGTAAAGGTTGAACCTCTATTTGAAGATATGGTTGATTTTGATACCTTCTCAAAATCTGACTTCAGAGTTGTAAAGGTTAAGAACTGTGAAGAAGTTCCAAAGTCAAAAAAACTTCTCAAGTTCACACTTGATGATGGATCAGGTCAAGACAGAACAATCCTATCAGGAATCAAAAACTTCTACGAAGCAGAAGAATTAATTGGCAAGACTCTTGTTGCAATAACAAACCTTCCACCAAGAAAGATGATGGGTGAAGAATCTTGCGGTATGCTTCTTTCAGCAGTATGCGACTATGATGGAGAAGAATTATTAAATCTTGTAATGCTAGAGGACAAAATCCCAGCAGGTGCAAAATTATATTAAAAGAATACGCTAATTATTAAACTGGGGTTTGTTATGAATCCCAGTTTAATTTTTATAGGTATTTATGAGATGAATAATTAAAATAATTTTATTACCAGTAAGATTAGTATTGAGCTTGCTCATAGCTTTTTTGATTTTTATATTAAACTTGATACTACATTATTAAACGTAGTTTCTACTTTAGACCTATATAACACTTCAGAAACAAGATCAAATCAAAAATCTTTTGGTCTAAATTACCAAAAAACTGGCAAGGAACTTATGAGCCAAGATGAAATAACTGTAATGGATGGTGGTAAGTGTATTTACCAACTAAGGGGAGTAAGACCTTTCTTGTCTGATAAATTTGATATTACAAAACATAAAAATTACAAGTTAATTGAAGATTATGATAAAAAGAATTTGTTTGATGTTGAAGATTTTTTTGAAAAATAGGGATAAAGCTAAATCAACTCCAAAATCTAAGGTATTAAAAATAAAAATATAAAAAACTAATTATAAGATTGAATATAGCAATAAACGATAGATGGTAAAAAATCTATCGTCTTTTTTATTTAAGAAATTATAAAAAAAGCAAAGTACGCTTGACAAAAAAAGCAAAGCAAGCTATACTATATATGTAAAGCAAGCTTGCTATTGGAGGAGGAAAATGAAAAATACAATTTCTCAATTAAGAAAACAACATAAAATAACTCAAGAAGAATTGGCAAATGAAGTTGGAGTAACAAGACAGACCATAACTTCCATTGAAACTGGAAAATATATAGCGTCCCTGCCGTTGGCTTTTAAAATTGCTAAGTTTTTTGATATGAGTATTGAAGAAATATTTAGTATAGAGGAGGATGATTAGTATGAACAAATTAGAAAAATATAAAAAAGGAATAGGATTTAGAATTAATATTTTATTGTTATTATGTATAGTTGCCTTACTCGCAGTTGTTATTGGCAATTTTTATTTAAAATATAAATTTCCATTAAAAGAAGATATGACAGATTATGTAGTAGGATTTTTTATTGGACTTGAACTAGCATGTGTATTCTATATGTCAATGTTTATTAAAGCATATAGGAATAGAGATATATTGGAAAAGATGTATACTAAAGAAACAGATGAAAGAATGATATTAATAAAGATGAAGTCAGGAGCAAATATAATACCTATATTTTCAATGGTTATTGTAATTGTTTCTTTAATTGTAGCATATGTTAGTTATGAAGCCTTTTTAGCTTTAATGATAGTTGCATTTGTACAAATAATATTTTCTAAATTATTAAAAGTATATTGGTCAAAAAAGATTTAAAAATATAATAGTAAATGTATTAGGCGATAGAAATTAAAAAGTCTATCGTCTTTTTTTGTGGACTTTTTTATGGGTCAAGTCTTAATAAGCTTTAAGGACTTAGCAAAAGTTTGTGACTTGATAAAAATTTATAAGTTAATAGAAGTTTATAAAGCAAGAATGACTTACAAGTTAGTAATGTTTTGTGACCTAATAAAAGTTTGCAAGTTAATAAAAATTTACAAGTTCATAAAAACTTACAGCTTAATAAAAACTTACAGCTTAATAAAAACTTACAGCTTAATAAAAACTTACAGCTTAATAAAAACTTATGACTTAAGAAAAATTATATTTTTATTTATATTCATAAAGCTTTCCTTAAACTTCAACTCTCAACAATTTATGGTATAATTTAAGTGATAATTTGACGTAATAAATCGAAAATAAGAGGTGTAAAGTGAAAAAAACTATTAGAGATTTTGATTTTAATGATAAAACTGCCCTTGTTAGGGTGGACTTCAACGTTCCCCTAAAGGATGGAGTGGTAACAGGCGACGACAGAATTATTAAGGCAATCCCAACTATTGATTACTTAATAGATAATGGTGCTAAAGTTGTTCTTATGAGTCACCTAGGTAGACCTAAGGGCGAATACAAGGAAGACCTATCCCTTGAACCAGTTGCAAAAAGAGCTTCAGAACTTTTAAAGAAGGATGTAAAATTCCTTCCTTCTAAAGAAGTTGTAGATGATGAAGTTGTAAATCAAGTTAAGAAATTAGAAAAGGGTCAAGTTGCCCTTCTTGAAAACTTGAGATTTGTTAAGGGAGAGGAAAAAAACGACAAAGACTTTGCAAAGAAGCTTGCATCTCTTGGGGACATCTTTGTAAATGATGCCTTTGGAACTGCCCACAGGGCTCACGCATCAAATGTTGGTGTGACTGAATTCCTACCATCATGTGTAGGTCTTCTAGTTGAAAAAGAAATTAAATATTTTGAAGATGCTTTAAAAAATCCAGAAAAACCTTTTGCAGCAATTCTTGGTGGATCAAAGGTATCTGACAAGATAGGGGTAATCGAAAACCTACTAGAAAAAGTTGATGTCCTTGTAATTGTTGGAGCCATGGCCAATACCTTCCTAAAGTCCAAGGGACTTGAAGTTGGAAAATCTCTTGTAGAAGATGACAAGCTAGACCTTGCGAGAGAAATTATGACAAAGGCAGCAAAAAATCATGTTGAGATAATTCTTCCAAGGGACGTGATTGTTGCTCCTGAATTATCTGATGATGCAAAGGGAACTTTAAAAGACGTGGAAAATGTTGGTCAAGATGATATGATTCTTGATATTGGAAGGGAAAGTCTAAAGGACATTGAAAGATCTCTTGCTAAGGCTAAGACTGTAGTCTTAAATGGACCTTGTGGAGTTTTTGAAATTGAAGAATTTTCTCACGGAACTGTTGCGCTTGCAAAAATTTTGGCTAAACTTGATGCCACTGTAATTGTTGGCGGTGGAGACTCTGTTGCTGCTGTTGAAAAGGCAGGAGTTGCAGACAAGTTAACTCACATCTCAACTGGTGGTGGAGCAAGTCTTGAAATGCTTGAAGGAAAAAAACTTCCAGGTATCGAGGCAGTTGAAGAAGCATGAGAAGAAAATACATTTGTGGGAATTGGAAGATGAATAAGACATCTTCTGATGCCCTTGAATTTGCAAAAGAAATAAATGAATTTGAATTTAATAAGGTTGACGTTCTTCTTGCACCAAGTTTTGTAACTCTAGAAAGTTTAAGAAAAAATTTAAAAGATAAAATAAAAGTGGCTGGGCAAAATGTTTCTCAGTTTGATGAGGGAGCCTACACTGGCGAAGTTTCAACTACAATGTTAAAAGACATTGGTGTAGATGATGTAATAATCGGTCACTCTGAAAGACGTGAAAAGTTTTTGGAAAGTGATGAGATTGTAAACTCCAAGGTAAAAAAGGCTCTTGAAGATGGTCTATCAGTAATTCTTTGCATAGGAGAATCCCTTGAAATAAAAGAAGAGGGTAAGGAAGTTGACTTTGTAAGAGAAGAACTTTTAAATTCTATTGATGGAGTTAAAGACATAGAAAAGGTTACCCTTGCTTACGAACCTATTTGGGCAATTGGAACTGGAAAAACTTGCTCATCAGAAGATGCAGAAATCATGTGTAGGGAAATAAGAAAGGTAATTGATGAAAAATACGGAGAGATTTCTCAAAAGACGAGGATCCTTTATGGTGGATCTGTTAAGCCATCTAATGCGGGAGAAATTTTATCCATGGAAAATATTGATGGAGTCCTAGTTGGTGGTGCAAGCCTAAAGGCTAGTGACTTTATTGAAATAATAAAAGCTGGTGAAAATCTATGAAACCAACAATGTTAATAATCCTAGATGGATTCGGAATAAATGAAAGCAAAATTGGCAACGCAGTTAAACTTGCCAAGACTCCTGTTCTTGATGAACTTTATAAAACTTCATCTCATACAGAAATTTATGCCAGCGAAGAATATGTTGGACTTCCTCATGGGCAAATGGGAAACTCTGAAGTTGGTCACTTAAACATTGGAGCAGGTAGAGTTATTTACCAAAATTTGACAAAAATTACTGAGTCAATTAAGTCAGGAGAATTTTTCGAAAATCCTGAATTTAAAAGGGCAATAGACAATGCCAAGAAAAATAATTCAAGCCTTCACCTCATTGGACTTGTATCCAAGGGAGGAGTTCACTCACACCTTGACCACTTAAAGGCCTTAATAAAACTCATGAAGGAAGAGGGAATAGAAAAGACTTATATCCATGCTATTACAGATGGACGTGATGTTTCCCCTCACGCAGCCCTTGATGATATAAAAGAACTTCAAGAAGAAATAAAAAAAGTTGGAAATGGAAAAATTGCCACAATTTCTGGCAGATACTATGCCATGGATCGTGATAAGAGATGGGAAAGAACTAAAAAATACTACGACAACCTAGTAAGTGATGTGAACTTCACTGAAGAAGACATCCTTTCCTATATAAAGTCATCTTATGATAAAGATGTCACAGATGAATTTTTAGAACCTGCTAAATTTATAAAAGATTCTGAAATTAAAGATAAGGACTCAATAATTATTTTTAACTTTAGACCAGATAGGGTTAGACAAATTACAAGAGCCCTTGTTGATGACGACTTCACAGGTTTTGAAAGAGAAAAAATAAACACAGTCCTTGTTACAATGACAGAGTATGACAAGGAAATAAAAAATAAATTTGTTGCCTTTAAGGACGAGATTCCAAAGGATACCTTAGGAGAAGTTCTTGAAAAAAATAAAATCAAGCAACTTAGAATTGCAGAGACAGAAAAATATGCCCACGTTACATTTTTCTTTAACGGGGGACGTGAAAAACCCTTTGAGGGCGAGGACAGAATCCTAGTTCCATCTCCAAAGGTTGCAACCTATGACTTAAAGCCAGAAATGTCTGCCAATGAAGTTACAGATAAGGTTGTTGAAAGTTTGGAAAAGGACAAGTACGGCCTAATAATTTTAAACTTTGCAAACCCAGACATGGTTGGTCACACAGGAGACTTACAAGCAGCCATAAAAGCAGTTGAAACTGTGGACCATGACCTTGGAAGAATTTTAAAAGTCTTAAAAGAAAAGGACGGGGCAGCAATAATAACTGCAGACCATGGAAACTGTGAATATATGATTGATGATGAAGGCAATGTTGTTACAAGCCACAGCACAAATCTTGTCCCCCTATTTTTATTTAATAGGGATGAAAAATTAAGATCAGGCGGAGCCCTTTGCGACTTGTCACCAACAATTTTAAAAATCATGGGCTTAAAACAGCCAGAACTTATGACTGGCAAGTCTTTGTTTTAATAGAATTTACTAGAAATTTATTTTAAATTTAGGAGGAATTATGAGTTTAATTGATTACGTTTATGCGAGAGAAGTTCTTGATTCAAGGGGGAACCCAACAGTTGAAGTAGAAGTTGGAACACTTAACGGTGGTTTTGGTTCTGCAATTGTACCAAGTGGTGCATCAACTGGTATCCACGAAGCTGTAGAACTTCGTGACGGCGAAGATAGATACAATGGCAAGGGAGTTGAAAAGGCAGTTGAAAATGTAAATGAAAAAATTGCCGAAGAATTAATTTGCTTTGATTGCTTTGACCAACTTGGCATTGACAAGATGCTTATTGAACTTGATGGAAGTGAAAACAAGGGAAATCTTGGAGCCAATGCAATCCTTGGTGTATCAATAGCAGTTGCAAGGGCAGCAGCAAATGAAGCTGGACTTCCACTTTACCAATACCTTGGTGGAGTTAATGCAAAGACTATGCCAATCCCAATGATGAATATAATCAATGGTGGCGAACACGCTGACAACAACGTAGACATCCAAGAATTTATGATAATGCCAATAGGAGCAAAAACTTTTAAAGAATCTTTGAGAATGGGTGCAGAAGTTTACCACGCACTTAAAAAAGTTTTAAAGGACAAGGGACTTTCAACTGGTGTTGGCGATGAAGGTGGCTTTGCACCAAATCTTGAATCCAACAAAAAAGCCTTTGATTGCATACTTGAGGCTGTAAAGTCAGCAGGCTACCAAGCAGGCAAGGACATTGTACTTGCAATTGATGCCGCAGCTTCAGAATTTTATGACGAGGACAAGAAAAAATATATTCTTGCAGGCGAAGGTCGTGAGTTTACATCAGAAGAACTTTCAAAATTCTATGAAGAATTAGTAAATGAATATCCAATCTATTCAATAGAAGACGGACTTGCCGAAGACGACTGGGAAGGCTGGAAGCACTTGACAGACCTACTTGGAAACAGGGTTCAATTAGTTGGCGACGACTTTTTCGTAACAAACACAAAGAGACTTCAAGAAGGAATTGAAAAGGAATCAGCAAACTCAATCCTAATTAAGCTAAACCAAATTGGAACAATAACAGAAACTCTTGACTCTATAGAACTTGCAAAGAGACACAACTACACTGCAATTATTTCTCACAGGTCAGGAGAAAGTGAAGACTCAACAATAGCAGACCTTGCAGTTGCAACTAACGCTGGCTTTATAAAAACTGGAGCACCAGCAAGATCTGAAAGAGTTGCAAAATACAACGAACTTCTAAGAATTGAAGACGAACTAGGGGACTTAGCAATTTATCCTGGCTTTGCTGCCTTCTACAACATTGATAGAAAATGAAAATTTATTTTATAAGACATGGCGAAGCAGAAATTTATGCTGAAGATGACTTCAAGAGAAAGTTGACAACAATAGGAAGAGTTAAATTAGAAAATTCCTTTAAGGCCTTTGCCAATAGGTTAGAAGACAAGAGGTTCTTCAAGATTTACTCTTCACCTCTTGAAAGGGCAAAGGAAACTGCAGAAATCTTGGCGAAGCACTTAGACTCAGACTATGAAGTAAAGGACTATCTTGCAGGTGGAAGGATAAGAGATATTTTAAAAACTCTAGACCAAGATGGAAATTATATTTTCGTATCTCACGAGCCCTTTATATCAAATTGGATTTACCAACTAACTGGTGAGATGAAAATTATATCAAGGGGCAGTATAAATTTTGTGGAGATAAATCCACAGGAATTTGCAGAATAAAAAATAAATATTTTGAAATCTTAATCCTCTTTTGTTACCCTTAATAAGAGAGGATTAAATTATTTTAGGAGGAAAAATGAATAAGAAAATTACACTAGCATCAGTAGCTCTTTTATCACTAACACTAGTTGGCTGCGGAGCAAAAAATGATGCAAAAGAAAACGCAGCTAAAGAAAACTCTACAAAGGTAGAAGCAACAAATAATGCAAAGACAAGTGATGAAGCTGCAGCATTAAAAGACGGAACTTACACAGGTAAGTCATCAGAAGATGATTTCGGTGGACACATGGAAGTTACAATTACAGTAGCTGATGGAAAAATTTCTGAAACTGAAGTTAAGAATCTTCAAAAAGACGGAAGTGAAAAGGGAGAAGACTACGGTAAAGAAGCTGGCGAAGAAGGACACAAGACAGCACAAATGACACTTGAAGCTTCACAAACTTACGGAAAAGAATTAACAGAAAAGGGTTCAGTAGAAGAAGTTGAAGCAGTAAGTGGCGCAACACAATCCTACAACCAATTCGTTGAAGCAGCAAATGATGCAATCAACCAAGCAAAATAATTTTTAAAAATTAAAAGATTTAAAATCACACGCACTGGCAAAAGCTGGTGCTTTTTTGTTGGGAAGATTTAAAAGAACCCAAAATGATTAAGAATTCTTTTAAAAACTAAAGTGTGATAGAATTTGTTTACAAGATTGTGTTAGGTGATTAAATGAAAAAAATATTATTAATAGAAGACGATGAAATTTTATCAAGAGGGATTGAGTCCTACTTATCAAAAAATGATTTTGAAGTGGAAACTCGTAAAAGCTTTGAAGAAGCAAAGATAAAAATAAATAATTCTTTTGACTTGGCAATCTTAGATATAAATTTGCCTGATAAAGATGGGATCGGTTTGTTGAAGACTTTGAGAGAAAATGATGTTAGAGTAATAATCACAACAGTAAAAAACGATGAGAAATTTATCGTTAGAGCCCTAGACAATGGAGCTGATGATTATATTACAAAACCCTTTAAGCTTTCTATTTTAAGAGCAAGAATTGATAAAACTCTTAGAACTGCTCTCGTTAAAGATGATATTATTAGCTTTAAAGACTTAAGTCTAAATAATAATGAAGGAAGCTTTTATTATAAAGATAAAAAACTAGATTTAACTTTATTAGAATTTGAAGTTATGAAATTATTTATAAGTAATCCCAATAGAATTTTTACTAGGGATTTTTTACTTGAGAGATTTTGGGATAGGCGAGAAAAGTTTGTAAATGATAATACACTTACTGCTACTATTAAAAGAATAAGAGACAAAAGTGGCAGAGATATTATTAAGACAATACGTGGAATAGGTTATAGGATGGACTGATGATTTATTTATTTTACCCTGCGAGCTTATTGCTACTTTATTATTTTTTAAAGAGAAGACAAAAGAAAAGGATTAAGGACTTGGAAAATCTTATAGATAGATTGGGAGAAAAGAACTATTCTATTCCCATGGTTCAAGATGACTTTTCAATACTGGAAGATAAGATTTATAAGATTTTTATAGAACTTGTTGAGGCGAGAGAAAGCCTTGAGATAAATTCAAAAAAGCAAAGGCAAAACCTAGAAGACATTGCCCATCAAATAAAGACTCCAATTACTTCAATGGTCTTTGACTTGGAAACAATTGATAAGACTGAAGAAAATAAAAAAGAGCTTGAGGGGCTTGACCTCCAACTCGAAAGGCTTAACTCTCTTGCTGATATTTTATTAAAGCTATCTAGCCTTGATGCAAATATAGACAAGATGGAGAAGAGAGAGGTTTTGATTTCAGAAATACTTGACTATGCTTTGGATATTTTGAGGAAATCAATTGAAGAAAAAAAGGTGAAGGTTATTTGTGACTACGAGGATTATGAGGTTAAAGTTGATTATTATTGGACTTCTGAAGCTTTAATAAATATTATAAAGAATGCCTTAAGCCTTGATGATCTTACAAAAATTAAAATTTCTACAAATAAAAATCCAATTTATACAGAGATAACAATTGAAGATGACGGTGGAGGTATTAAGAAAGAAAACTTTAAAAAAATATTTGAAAGATTTTATAAAAGTCCTGACTCTAAGGGATTTGGCATAGGACTTGCCATGGCAAAATCTATTGTTGAGGCAAACAATGGAGATATCTCTGTGGAAAATGGAAAAGATGGTGCGATTTTTAAAATTAAATTTTACAATGTCACTTAAAAGTCATTTTAACCCTTTATTATAAAGACAAATAGAGGGAGGTACATATGGAAATTGTTAGAACTGAAAATTTATCAAAAACTTATGGAAGTGGAGAAAATCTTGTAAAAGCAATTGATAATGTTAATTTAAAAATAGAAAAGGGAGAATTTATTGCAATTGTTGGACCAAGTGGATCAGGCAAGTCAACTCTTCTTCACTTGTTGGGTGGAGTGGACAATCCAAGTTCAGGGAAAATATTTATAGACGGCAATGACATCTCAAAATATACATCAAAAGAATTAGCACTTTTTAGGAGGAGAAAAGTAGGGCTAATTTATCAATTTTATAATTTAATCCCAAATTTAACTGTTAGGCATAACATTGAGTTGCCCCTAAAACTTGATAAGAGAAAAATCAATGAGGAATCTCTACTAGATATAGTTAGAAAGCTAGGAATAGAGAACAAGTTGGATTCTTTTCCAAGTGAATTATCAGGAGGCCAGCAACAAAGGGTTGCCATAGCAAGAAGTCTTATCTATTCTCCGTCTCTTGTACTTGCCGATGAGCCGACGGGAAACTTGGATCGAGAAAATTCAAGAGAAATAATTGAAATTTTAAAATATTTTAATAGGACTTTAAAACAGACAATTATAGTAATAACTCATGATGAGTCTATAGCCCTAGAGGCAGAAAGAGTAATAACAATTGTTGATGGGAAAGTAGTGGGAGATGAGAAAAATGAATAAGAAAAATCTCTCAATTTCCCTTTCGTTTTTTATAACTGCAATTTTCTTTACATTTTGTGTTTACTTTGGATATGTAAATAATAAGTTCAATTATGAATATTTTAGGAACAGATCCATTTATGATGCTAGAATTATACCTGATACAGTTTCTGGTGACTCAAGTAAATTAAAAGAAATAAAAAACATTAAAGAAGTGGGAGAAGTTGCAGTAGAAAATAATTCTGCCAAGCTATCTCAAAATGTCTTAGTGGTAAATTACACAGACCAGGGTTTTAATAAGATGTTAGAAGATAATATGTTAAAAGAGGGAAGCTTTGCCACAAAAGATAACGAAATTACCATACCAAAAAGTCTTGCAAAAAAAGAAAATTTAAAAATTGGGGATAAGATAAAAGTAGAATTTGGAAATAGATTGGTTGATGGAAAGCTTATAAAGGCAGTTTCAAGTGTTACTAAAGATGAAGAATTTGCAAGAAAAGATATTAAGGAATATGTAATAAGTGGTCTCACAAGAAATCTTTACAATGAGAATATGAAGATTTTTTATGCTTCTACTGCCATAGGAAAGGATGCAAAGACCAATAGCTTTGTAAGATTTCATAATTTTAGAAAAGCCTACAATAATAAAGATAATTTAGAAAAAGATCTTGCATCTGCATTGAATAAAGATAAAGTAGAACTTGAATTTAGCGAGATAATGAAAGATTACTATAATATGGATGGAAGTCTTTTACAACAAAATAGGCAGGTGATTGTAGACACTCTTTTAATTTTTGTTACAATCCTTATTTTTATATTTTTTGTAAAAAACATTTTTACAGTTTGGGGACTAAGAAAGATAAGAGAAGTTTCAATGTACAAGTCCATTGGATCAACAGATTATCAAATTTATAAATTGCTTTTAAAAGATGGATTAAAAATTTCTCTTTTACCAATAGTTTTAGGACATATTTTCGGATATGGAGGAATCAACCTCCTCTATCTTGGCCTTCAAAAAATTGTTGAGAAAGAAGAAAAATTTGAGTTTATAGAATTTTCGCCAAGGCTTTCACTTGTAGTTTTATTAATTTGCTTTTTTATAATTTTTATAGCAATACTTGCTCCAGCTAAAAAAATCGCAAAGATAAATATAATTGATGGTATAAAGGGCAACTTTAATGACAAAAATATAAAATTAAAGAGGAATAAAGATATTTGGAAAGAATTAAAGATAAATAATTTAAAAACTATTTCTTCTCAGAGATATATTTCTGCAATTGGAATGATAATTGTCTCAATTTTTTTGATAGTTTTCTCTATGGCAAAGTACAATAGGGTGAAAAATACTTATACTTATAATAGGAATATAAATATACTAATTCATTCAAATGAGGCTGAAGTTCCTGATGTATTAAAAGATGTAATGAAGACTACAAAAAATGACAGAGCCTTCCTTTCAACTGAAAAATATATTTCTCTTAGTAAGGATCAAAATTATTCAGATGAGTTTAAGCATTTTAATTTAGATGAAAAAATGCGAAAATATTATGATGGTGGCGAAGATTTTTATCTAGATGGAATTATTACGGCCTTAGATGACCAAACTTTTGAAAAGATAGGTGGCAAAAAGGGAGAAGTTTTGCTATTAAATAGGGTCCAAGTTAATCCAAATGCACCAATTGATGGATCAGAAACAACAAAATATTTTGAAAATATGGATATTTTAAATTACTCTATAAAAGAAGATAAAGATTACAATTATTCAATCAAGGTAGATAAACTAATTGATGACACAAAGGACTTTAGGCAAAGAAGGCTACCTTTCTATGTGTATTTATATGTTGACTTTGACACATACTTTAAACTTTTAGATGAGTGGAATAAATATTATTTAAAAAACAACAATGACTTGAGAAGAAACACCTACGAACTCTCAATGCAAGTTGATGAAAATAAGTTAGACGATATAAAGAATGAAATTAAAGATAGATTAGATTCTTCCATTGCCTATAATGAAACTTATAATTTAACTACAAGAAAAGATGAAGAAGCAAATCGGATGAAAGACGTAAAAACTTTTGGACTTATGATAATTTCTATTGCAAGTATAATTTTCATTTTAAATATAACAAATGGATATTCTTCCATTAATTTAAGTTTAATGGCAAGGAAAAAAGAAATTGGATCTTTAATGTCTTGTGGAATAGATGAGGAAGAACTTAAAAATAAATTTATAAGGGATTTCATATTAGAAGAAATTAAATCTCTGGCAATAGTTTTAATAGTAAGTTTTGCTTCTTTATTTATAATTGCAAAAATTTCACCAACAATGGATATAAAAATTTTGTTGTCTTATTTTGAATATAAATATTTCCTTGCTTTTGCAATTTTGATTTATGGTATAATTATATTAATCTACAATTTAACCTTAAAAGGGATTTTAAAGATTGACCCAATTGATTTAATAAGAGGATTTGACTAGGAGGTAATCATGAGAAAGAATATTAGCAAGTATTTATTTTTCCTTGGTATAGGAGTTTTTATAATTTCTTATTTATTGCCAGTGGATATTTTTGGAAATTTTACAAACCTAAGACCCACAGGTCTTACGAGTTTATTTGTCTGCAGGATAATAGGACTTATTGGTCTTGTCTTCGCAATCAAAGATAAGTCAGTTTTGTTTGGGATATTAAATTTTTTGTTAATTAAATTATAATTTTCCCTATCGTTATGCTAATTAACAGTTTCATATAAAATCACAAGCTTTGAGTTTAGGCTCAAGGCTTTTTTATTTGTGCGTGACATGATCTTATAAGCTATCACAAATAAAAATCAAGACTTTCGATTATAATAGAAATAAATAAAAAATATTAAATCATTTCGAGTATACTCGAAATGTACTTGAAAAATAAATTTGATTCGAGTATACTCGAAATGAATGGAGGGATTCAAATGGATTATATTTTTAGAGCTAAGTACATAGAAAGAATTAAAAATTTTATTGATAAACCAATTGTAAAAATTATGACTGGCATGAGGCGTGTTGGGAAATCTACTATTCTAAATATTATCAAGGATGATGTCTTAAAGGATATTCCTGAAGAGAATAAAATTTATATGAATTTTGAATCCTTTGAATTTTTTGAAATTAAGGATGCAGCGTTATTAAAAAATTATTTAAATGAAAATTTGAAGGACAAAGAGGGAAAAGTTTATTTTTTCTTTGATGAAATTCAGCTAGTCGAAGATTGGGAGAATGTCATAAATGCTTTAAGGGTGAGCTTTGATTCAGACATTTACATTACTGGATCCAATTCAAAATTAATTTCTGGTGACTTGGCGACACTTCTTGCAGGTAGATATGTTGAATTTGAAATCCAACCCTTTACCTTTGATGAGTTTTCTCAAATTTATAAAAATTTAAATTTAAACCTAGATGAATTGTTTCAAAAATTTATAAAAATTGGTGGTATGCCTGGTTTAAAATATTTCAATCTCGAAGAAGAAGTTTCTCAAAAATACTTAAATGATATTTACAACACAGTACTTGTAAAGGATGTTTTAAATTATAATAATTTAAGAGACGTGGATATTTTTAATAGGATTCTCAGCTTTGCAATGCAAAATATTGGGGCAACTTTTTCTGCTAGTGCCATAAAAAATTATTTAAAGAGCGAAAATAGAAATATTTCAGTAGATACTGTTTTAAATTATTTGGAATATTGCAGTAGAGCCTTTGTCTTAAAAAAAGTTCCAAGATTTGATTTAGGAGGCAAAAAACTTTTAAAAGTTGATGAAAAATATTATTTGACAGATCATGGATTTAGACAGTCCATGGGTTTTTATAATGTGAAAGATATTGAAAGAACTTTAGAAAATATTGTCTACATTGAACTTTTGTCACGAGGATTTGATGTAAAAATTGGAAAAGTAAAAGATAGAGAAATTGATTTTGTAGCAAAAAAGGGAGAGGAGATTTTTTATTTTCAAGTTGCCTATCTAATGGAGAATGAAAAAACTAGGGATAGGGAGTTTGGAGTTTATGATTTAATAAAAGACAATTATCCAAAGTATGTCCTCTCTATGGATAAACTTGATTTTTCACAAAGAGGCATCATTCACAAAAACATAATTGATTTCTTGTTAGAGAGTGAGAAATAATTTTTTTCACAATAGAAGTGAGCTTGTAAATAAAATTAATTAACTATATAATTACTTGGGGTTTAACCCAAGTTTTTTTATTTAAAGGAGAAAAAATGAAAACTTCTTATATACTTATGATAATCACAATCCTTTCCAAGGTCTTTGGACTCTTGAGGGAGAAGGCCCTTGCTTACTTCTTTGGAGTTGGTATGGTAGCAGATATATTTTTAATTGCCTTTCAACTTCCTATGACTTTTACCAATGTCATTAGTGGTGCAGTTGCTAATGGATTCATTCCTATGTACGACTACATAAGGGAGAGAGAGGATAAAAAATTTGCCGACAAGTTCACTGCCAATCTCTCTAACATTATCTTTGTAGCCTTTACTTTTGTGACAATACTTTCAATTGTGTTTGCAAGACCTCTTGTCAAGTTAATGGCTGAAGGCTTCTCTGGAGAAAAGCTTGAGCTTGCAATTTTTGTATCAAGACTTGCTATGCTATCAATTGCTGTCACTGCAGTGAGTTCAATTTATAAGGCCTACTTACAAATCCATGAAAAGTTTGTAATTTCTGTTCTTCACTCAATAATTATGAACATCATAATTATTATTTCCATGGGCCTTGCCTACAAGATGGGAATAAATTATCTTGCAGTGGGAATTCTTTTAGCTTTTGTCCTTCAATATGGAATTTTTATCAGACCAATTAAGAAGCTTGGCTACAAGCATTCTTTAAAAATTGATTTCAACAAAGACATTAAGAACTTATTCACTTCTATACTTCCAATTTTGATTTCAACTTCTGCCATTGAGATAAACTTTATTATTTCACGTTCTTTTGCATCGGGAGCCTATGCTGGTGGGATTTCAATTTTAAATTATTCTTACAAGCTACAAAGTTTTGTAACGGGAATAGTTGTAACTTCAATTATCACTGCAACTTATCCTAAGCTTGCCAAGTTTGGATCCAAAAAGGACTTGGTAAATTTAAAATCTGCCTTGTCAGAAGGTCTTTCCAATATGCTAATACTTGTAGTGCCGGCAGCCTTTGGTCTTTACATTTTTTCCTTCCCGATAGTAAATCTTTTGTTTGTTGGAGGAGAATTTTCTGTTGAAGATGCCAAGATAACTGCCACAGTTTTATCCTTCTTTGCCTTTGGTGTAATAGGTATTGGAGTTCGTGAAATTATTTCCAGAGCTTTTTATTCTCTTGGCGACAACAAGACTCCAGTTTATAATTCAGTAATTATACTTGGAGTCAATGTTGCCCTTGCACTTTTACTTTCAAAACTAATTGGTATAAGAGGAATTGCCCTTGCAACTTCAATTTCTTTTATTGTGGGAGCTCTTACAATGTACTTCTCTTCAATAAGATTAATAGGAAATGTTTTTGACAAGAAGCTTTTGATGAACTTAATAAAGATTATAATTTCATCAGGACTTATGGCTCTTGGATCAAAATTAGTTTATGAAGTGCTTACAAAAAGTCTTAGCATAAATTTATCTCTTCTTCTTTCTATAATTGTAGCTGGTGGAATTTATCTTATCCTTCTTATTGTTTTAAAGGTTGATGAAGTTAAAGAAATTTTAAAAATAATATTGAAAAAGTAGGAATTTCTCTAATAAGCTTCCCTTTTTCTCTTTATTAGTGTAAAATATTAACTAAGTAAGGAGTGATACATATGAAGGTAATTTTTCACGTAGTAGAACAAGACAAATGGTCTTCTGTAATATCAAACGTAAGAGACTTGTTAGATAGCTTTGAAGACATCCAAGTTGAAATAATTGCAATGGCTAAAGCTGCTGCATTATTTAACAGATATTCAGGAGTGGACTTCCAAGGTATCATAGGAAACCCAAAGGTAAATATTACAATTGGTAAGAGAGGATTAGAAGAAAATAGGCTTACACCAGATCTAATTCCTTCAGAAATAAAAGTTGAGGACCTAGTAATAACAAAAATCGTAAAACTTCAAAATGAAGGTTACGCATACATTAGACTTTAAAAAAAGAATTCTGCCTTTTGGCAGGATTTTTTTATTTAAACAACTTGCAAAGTTTCAGGAAAAATGATAAAATACCTATTTGCATAATAATGATTAGAGTGGTGATTTGGACTCTAATTGGATACACTCATTTGAAAGGCTAGGGTGAGAAAATTAATGGTACATCCTGTTAAATATGGGAAACGTGAGAGAATGAGTTTTTCTCGTGTAGACGAAGTTATGTCACTACCAAATCTTCTTGACGTGCAGACTTCTTCATACAAATGGTTGATTGAAGAAGGATTGAAGGAAGTTTTTGATGACGTATCTCCTATCGAGGATTACTCTGGAAATTTAATTTTAGAATTTGTGGACTATCATTTATCTGATGAAATCAAATATGATATAGACGAATCTAAACAGAGAGATACAAATTATTCTGCGCCATTAAAGGCAAAGGTAAGACTTATTAACAGTGAAACTGGCGAAGTTAAGGAACAAGAAGTCTTTATGGGCGACCTTCCACTTATGACACCAACTGGCACATTTGTAATAAATGGGGCAGAGCGTGTAGTCGTTTCACAACTTGTAAGAAGTCCAGGAGCATATTATAAGGAAGAAAGAGACAAGACAGGTAAGAAAATCTATTCGGCAACACTTATACCAAATAGGGGAGCTTGGCTTGAATTTGAAACTGATGCTCAAGGCGTTATCAATGTAAGAATTGATAGGACAAGAAAAATTCCAATTACTATCTTATTAAGAGCTCTTGGTATTGAATCTAACCAAGAGATTATGGACGTAATTGGAGAAAGTGAAGCTGTACTAAAGACAATTGAAAAAGATACTACTACAAATAAGAATGAAGCTTTACTTGAAATTTATAAAAAATTAAGACCAGGCGAGCCACCTACTATTGACTCAGCTCAATCACTATTTGAGAATATGTTCTTCGACGATAGAAGATATGACCTTGCTAAAGTTGGTAGATATAAATTCAACAAGAAGTTAGGAATTTCTGCAAGACTTGAAGGCAATATACCTGCTGAAGACATAGTTGACCCAATGACTGGGGAAATCTTAGCAGAAGCTGGCGAACTACTAAATAGGGCAAAGGCTGAAAAGATTGAAGCAGCTGGTGTTAACCAAGTTCTAATAAAAACTGATGAAAACTATGAACATGCCAGTGAAAACACAATAGTAATTGGTAACAACTTCACTTTTGTTGATGCCTATGAACTAGACTTCGATATGGAAGAACTTGGCTTTAAAGAAAAAGTTTATAGACCACTTTTTGATGAACTTTATGAAGAATATTCTGAAAACACAGAAAAGTTTAAGGAAGAGCTAGTAAAGGCTCATAGAGAATTATCTCCAAAAAATATTTTAATCGACGATATTATTGCTGGTATAAATTATCAATTTGGACTTATGAATAACGTGGGATCCGTTGACGACATCGACCATCTTGGGAATAGAAGAATTAGATCTGTTGGTGAACTTCTTCAAAACCAATTTAGAATTGGTATTTCAAGAATGGAAAGAGTTATCCGCGAAAGGATGACTGTTCAAGATGTTGATGCAACAACACCACAATCACTAATAAACATAAGACCTGTTACAGCAGCCATAAAAGAATTCTTTGGCTCTTCACAACTTTCACAATTTATGGACCAAAATAATCCTCTATCAGAATTAACTCATAAGAGAAGGTTATCTGCACTAGGACCTGGTGGGTTGAGCAGAGATAGAGCTGGATTTGAAGTGCGTGACGTCCATAATTCACACTACGGAAGAATGTGTCCTATTGAGACACCAGAAGGTCCAAACATTGGACTTATCACATCACTTACAACTTACGCAAGAATCAATGACTATGGATTTATTGAGACTCCATATAGGAAGGTTGTTAACGGAGTTGTAACTGATCAAATTGATTATCTAACTGCCGACGTTGAGTACGAACAAATCATTGCTCAAGCTGACGAAAGACTTGATGAAAATAATAGATTCGTTGAAGATAGAATTGCTGCCAGAGGTCATGGCGGTAATGCCGATATTTTCGACATTAAAGATGTAAACTACATGGACGTTTCTCCTCAACAAATTGTTGCTGTAGGTACTTCCATGATTCCTTTCTTGGAAAACGACGACGCCAACAGAGCCCTAATGGGTGCCAACATGCAACGTCAAGCAGTGCCTCTATTAAAGACTGAGGCTCCTGTTGTTGGAACTGGGATTGAATACAGAGCAGCAAAGGACTCAGGTGTTGTAATTGTTTCTAAGAACAAGGGTAAAATTAAAAAAGTTGATTCCGTTCACATTGAAGTGGAAAGAGAATCTGACAAGGGAATTGACAACTATAAACTTCACAAGTTTATGGGTGGTAACCAAGGAACTACAATTAACCAAAGACCTATTGTCAAAGAAGGAGACCTTGTAGAAGCAGGCGAAATCATTGCTGATGGTCCATCAACTGATATGGGAGAAATGGCTCTTGGTAAAAATATCCTAATAGCCTTTATGAACTGGGAAGGATATAACTACGAAGATGCCATGCTTGTAAGCCAAGAGCTTGTTATTGACGATGTATTAACTTCACTTCACATTGAAGAATACGAATCAGAAGCAAGAGATACAAAACTTGGACCTGAAGAAATTACAAGAGACATCCCTAATGTTGGGGAAGATATGTTAAAGGACCTTGATGACAGAGGTATTATAAGAATTGGTGCAGAAGTTAAACCAGGAGATATCCTAGTTGGTAAGGTAACTCCAAAGGGAGAAACTGAACTTTCTGCAGAAGAAAGACTTCTTCGTTCAATCTTTGGCGAAAAGGCAAGAGAAGTAAGAGATACTTCCCTAAGACTTCCTCATGGTGAACATGGTATTGTTGTTGATGTTAAGACATTTAACAGGTCTGAAGGAGACGAACTTCAACCAGGTGTTAACGAAATGGTAAGAGTCTTTGTTGCTACAAAGAGAAAGATTCAAGTTGGAGATAAGATGTGTGGTCGTCACGGTAACAAGGGTGTTATCTCTAGGGTTATGCCAAAGGAAGATATGCCTTACATGCCAGATGGTACGCCAATCCAAATTGTTCTTAACCCACTTGGGGTTCCTTCTCGTATGAATCTTGGGCAAGTACTAGAAGTTCACTTGGGACTTGCTGCCAAAAAACTTGGATGGCACGTTGCCACACCAGTATTTGATGGTGCTAATGAAAATGACATTTTTGATACACTTGAAGAAGCTGGATATTCTAGAGATGGAAAAATTCAACTAAGAGATGGTAGAACCGGAGAAGAATTCGACCATCCTGTAACAGTTGGTTACATGTATATGTTGAAACTTCACCACTTGGTTGATGAAAAGATCCACGCTCGTTCCACTGGACCTTACTCACTTGTTACACAACAACCTCTTGGAGGTAAGGCACAATTCGGTGGACAAAGATTTGGAGAAATGGAAGTTTGGGCTTTAGAAGCCTATGGTGCCAGCCATACCCTACAAGAAATGCTTACAGTTAAGTCTGACGATATCGTTGGTCGTGTTAAGACTTACGAAGCTATTGTTAAGGGCGAAAATATTCCACAACCAGGAGTTCCTGAATCCTTTAAGGTTCTAATAAAAGAACTTCAAGCACTAGCTCTTGAAATTCAAGTTCTTGATGAAAAAGGAAATGAAGTCGACCTTGAAGTTGATGAAGATGAACTAACAAAGATTGATAACATCGATGATAATAATACAAAATCAGACGACGATGAATTAAAGGAACTAATAGAACAAACTGGAACTGCAAATATTGGAATCAGAACAATTTCAACTGATGAAGTTGAGTCTTTTGAAAACAGTCACTTCTATGAAGACGAAGACGGTGACTATGAAGACGATGATGAATCCGATGAATCTGAAGATTAATTATTATTTTAATTAATATGAAAGGAGAAGTGCTCCTTGAGCGAACATGAATTATTCCATTCAATAAAAATTGGACTAGCTTCACCTCAAAAGATCAGATCCTGGTCTTATGGAGAAGTTAAAAAACCGGAAACTATAAATTACAGGACATTAAAGCCTGAAAAAGAAGGTCTATTTTGCGAAAAAATATTTGGACCTACTAAGGACTGGGAATGTTCCTGTGGAAAATATAAAAGAGTAAGATACAAGGGAGTAGTCTGCGAAAAATGTGGCGTTGAAGTCACAAAGGCTAAGGTTCGTCGTGAAAGAATGGGTCATATTGAACTTGCTGCTCCAGTATCACACATTTGGTACTTCAAGGGAATCCCTTCAAGGATGGGTCTTGTACTAGATATGAGCCCTAGGGCCCTTGAAAAGGTACTTTACTTTGCGTCTTATGTAGTAACTTATGTTGAACCAGGCGAAACAACTCTTTATGAAAAGCAACTATTATCAGAAATTGAATATAGGGAATTCAAGAGAGAATATGGGGACAAGTTCACTGCAAAGATGGGTGCAGAAGCTATTAGAGACCTTCTAGAAAAAGTCGACCTTCAAAAGGAAAATGATGAACTAACAGAAGAGCTTCAAGATGCAACTGGACAAAAGAAAATTAGAATCACAAGAAGGCTAGAAGTTATTGATGCCTTTATCCAATCAGACAACAAGCCTGAATGGATGATTCTTGATGCAATTCCTGTTATACCACCAGACCTAAGACCAATGGTACAACTTGATGGTGGAAGATTTGCAACAAGTGACTTAAATGATTTATATAGAAGAATTGTAAACAGAAACAACAGACTTAAGAAGTTAATGGACATAAATGCTCCAGATATTATCGTTAGAAATGAAAAGAGAATGCTACAAGAATCTGTAGATGCTCTTATCGACAACGGTAGACGTGGAAGACCTGTTACAGGACCAGGAAACAGACCACTTAAATCTTTATCAGAAATGTTAAAGGGTAAGCAAGGTCGTTTCCGTCAAAACTTACTTGGTAAGAGAGTTGACTACTCTGGTCGTTCTGTAATCGTAGTTGGACCAGACCTTAAATTTTACCAATGTGGACTTCCAAAGAATATGGCACTAGAACTCTTTAAACCTTTTGTAATGAAGGAACTTGTTTCTAGAGGCCTAACTTACAACATTAAATCTGCAAAGAGAATGGTTGAAAGAGGAAAAGAAGAAGTTTGGGATGTACTTGAAGAAGTTATAAAAGATCACCCAGTTCTTCTTAACCGTGCACCGACACTTCACAGACTTGGTATCCAAGCCTTTGAACCTGTCCTTGTAGAAGGAAAGGCTATTAAGCTTCATCCACTTTCTTGTACAGCATATAACGCCGACTTCGATGGTGACCAAATGGCTGTCCATTTACCACTATCAACTGAAGCACAAGCTGAAGCAAGGTTATTAATGCTTTCAACTAACAATATCTTGGCACTAAAGGATGGTAAGCCAATTACTACTCCTACACAAGATATGGTTCTTGGTTCATATTATCTAACTCTTATGAGAGAAGATAAGCTAAAGGGTGACGGATCAGTTTATAGAAACTATGATGAAATGTTCCACGCTTATGAATCAGGATTCCTACACCTTCAATCTAAGGTATCTGTAAGAAGATATGCAGATGAAAATGATAAGAGGGGTAAGATTGTCCCATCAACTGTGGGTAGATTTATTATGAATGAGTTTATCCCACAAGACCTAGGCTTTGTTAACAGGGATGAAGATAAATATTCACTTGAAATAGACCAAGTCGTAGACAAGAAACTTCTTGGAAAAATAATCGAAAAAACTTACAAAAAACATGGAAATATAAAAACTGCTGAACTTCTTGACAACATCAAGGCAACAGGATACCACTACTCAACTATTGGAGCTATATCAATTTCAATGGGTGACGTACAAATTCCTGATTCTAAACCAGAAATCTTGGCAGCAGCTGAACAAGAAGTAGCTAAGTACGAAAAAGCCTTTAGAAAAGGTCTTATCTCTGATGAAGAAAGATATGAAAAGGTAATTGAAATTTGGAACAAGGCAACAGATGACCTAACTGATGATGTAATGGACGGCTTCGATGCCCTAAACAACATCTACATCATGGCAGACTCTGGAGCCAGAGGTTCTAAGAACCAAATTAGACAACTTGCAGGTATGCGTGGACTTATGGCATCACCATCAGGTAGAACTATCGAAGTTCCAATCACTTCAAACTTTAGAGAAGGTCTTTCAGTACTTGAATTTTATATGTCAGCCCATGGTTCTAGAAAGGGTCTTGCCGATACAGCTCTAAGAACTGCTGACTCTGGTTACTTGACAAGAAGACTAGTAGACGTTTCACAACAAGTTATTATCTCTGAAGAAGACTGTGGTACAGATGAATATCTTGTAGCTAGAGCCTTTAAAGATGGAAAAGAATTAATAGAATCTCTTGCAGATAGAATCGAAGGAAGATATTCCTTTGAAGATATATTTAACCCAGAAACTGGAGAGTTGATTGTTGGAGCTAATGAAGCCATCTCTGATGACGATGCAGCCCTAATTGAATCTCTAGGAATAGAAGAAGTTAAGGTTAGATCAATCCTTGGATGTAAGAGTAAGACTGGAGTATGTGCCCACTGCTATGGTAGAAACCTTGCAACAGGATCACACATTGGAATTGGTGAAGCAGTTGGTGTAATTGCTGCCCAATCAATTGGTGAACCAGGTACACAACTTACAATGAGAACCTTCCACACTGGTGGTGTAGCGGCAGCTGCCGATATCACTCAAGGTCTTCCAAGAGTTGAAGAACTTTTCGAAGCTAGAAAGCCAAAGGGTCTTGCAGTTATTGCAGAACGTGCTGGGGTAGTTGACGTTAAAGAAACTAACAAGAAGAGAGAAGTTCTTATTACAGCTGAAGATGGGACAGTAGACACCTACAACATCGTTTATGGATCAAGACTAAAGGTTAAAGCAGGCGATGAAGTTGAAGCAGGAGATGAACTTACACAAGGTTCTGTATATCCACAAGACCTACTACGTGTTAAGGGCGAAAAGGGTGTACAAGAATACATTGTAAAAGAAGTTCAAAGAGTTTATAGACTTCAAGGGGTAGACATCAACGATAAGCACATTGAAATCATTGTTAGACAAATGCTATCAAAGTGCAAGATAGAAGATGCTGGAGACACAGACTTACTTCCAGGATCCCTTGTAAATGTTGTTGACTACAAGAGAGCAAACCAAGAAGCTATTGAAGCAGGTAAGGAACCAGCAATTGGTCAAATCAATTTACTTGGTATAACAAAGGCTTCCCTTGCAACAGAATCCTTCTTATCAGCAGCATCCTTCCAAGAAACTACAAGGGTTCTTACAGATGCAGCAATCAAGGGTAAGGAAGATAGGCTTGAAGGTCTAAAGGAAAATATTATAATTGGACAACTTATACCAGCAGGTACAGGTGCTCGTATTAATTCCAAGGTTCAAATTGGAATCGACGAAAGCCTAAGAGAAGATTACAATATCCTAGAAGACTCTGAAGTTATTACAAATGATGATGTTAAAATTGAACTTGAAACAGTTGAAGAAGAATAAAATTTTATAAATTAGAAGTAGGCTTAGAGATAGGCCTACTTTTTTTGTATAAATTTTTATGGAAAAATCATTTGTTAGGAAGATTATTATTAAGACCAAGTTAAAAATTTTTTAAAACTTTATAAGTTTCTCTGAGTTGAAAAATTTTTGTAAACTTTTATGAAGTTATGAAGCAGGGAGTTTTTGTAAACTTGTAAAGAGTTATGAAGCAGGGAAGTTTTTACGAACTTGTAAGAATTTATGAAGTAGAAAATTTTTACAAGCTTATTCTAGGCTATGAGCTAACAATTTTTTGCAAGTTTATAAAAATTAAAAAGTGATAAATTATAAATTAAATTAAAAAATGCAAGATGAAAAAATTTATTGAGGCTAGACTTAGGTCTGGTCTCTTTAAATTTATAATGTATGCGACCTCCTACTTGTGAGGTCGCTTTCTTATATATATTTTACAATAGACACAAAATAAAAAAATTTTTGATTTCTTAAATTAATGAAATGAAAAAAGTTTTTTTTATCAAGATTTCTTTTGCAATAAATAATTTATTTTACTTGAATTATAAGGATTTAAGCTACTTAAAAAAGTCTAATAGTGAAATAAAATAAAGTTTTTTATAAATTTATTTTTGATAAGAAATATCAAAAACTAAGCATTAAGAATGACCATTTTTAAATGATGATAAAGATTTCCTAAATTGAGTTTTTTAAGTATAATAATGTACTTTAATAAAATTTGGTGTTATAATTATAACAAATGGTAAAAAAATAGGCTTATGCCAATTAAGGGGTGAAGTTTTATGAGTTCAAGAAATCTCACTTTTTCCGTAGGTGGAGTTCACATGGACGAACACAAAACTTTGACAGAAAAAATAGCAATTGAAAGGATGCCAAGTCCAAAGATTGCCTACATACCTATGTCACAACACATTGGAGCACCATGCTCACCTCTTGTGTCTAAGGGCGATTCTGTTAAGGTTGGTCAAATTGTTGGGAATTCTGATGCTTTTATTTCAGCAGCTATACACTCTTCTGTATCAGGTACAGTTAAAGAGATTAAAAAAATGTATACAGCTGATGGAAGGTATTGTGATTGCGTCGTTATCGAAAACGATGGCAAGGATGAAATGACTGATGACCTTAAATCTTTTAAGGATTATAAAGATCATCCAATTGACGATTTAATTCCTTTTATTAAAGAAAAGGGAATCGTAGGAATGGGGGGTGCTGGTTTCCCACTTCACGCTAAGTTAAAGAGTGAAGATCCAGCTTTAGATGAATGTATAATCAATGGGGCAGAATGTGAGCCTTTCCTTACATGTGACCATAGAATTATGCTAGAAAAAACTAAGGAAATATTAGAAGGTCTCGATATCTTCTCATATTATTACAACAAGGAAGCTTCCTATATGGCAATTGAAGAAAATAAACCTGATGCAATTGCTAAAATGGAAGAAGTTATAAAAGAAAATCCTAATTGGAATCACTTAAAGGTTGTTGGATGTCAAACTAAGTATCCACAAGGTGATTCAAAGAGACTTTCTGAAGCTGTAGTTGGCAGAATTGTTCCACAAAATGGTGTAACAAATGATGTTGGAGTATTCCTAACAAATGTTGGTACTACTCTAGCCTTCTATGAAGCTATGATTGAAGGTAAGCCTTCCTATGAAAGAGTTATAACTGTTTCTGGTTCTGGTATTAAGGAACCTAAGAATATTCTCGTTAAAATTGGTACTCCTGTAGGAGATATCCTAGACTTCTGTGGGGGAGTTAAAGACAACTTCAAGGAAATCATCTGTGGCGGTCCTATGACTGGTAAGTCTGTATTTAATCTTGACTCTCCAGTTACTAAGACTACTTCTGGTATCTTAGTTTTCACTGAAGAAGAAGTCACAGAAAGAATTGAGTCTCCATGTATTAGATGTTCAAGATGTGTTGACCACTGTCCAGCTCATATAAATCCAACTGATATTAATCATGCGATATTAAAGGGCGATGTGGATATATGTATGGCTCTTCACGCTGATCAATGTATGGAATGTGGTATATGTTCCTTTGTATGTCCAGCCAAGAGACATCTTACAGCATCTATTAAATTAGCTAAACGAGAAATCAGAGCTAATCAAAAGAGATAGGAGGGATCAATTTGGAAAATAATAAAATTAATAAGGATCCGATGACAGCAAATGAGGCACGCTTTGTTTCACTAGCTCCTCATATTAGGTCAAATGACACTGTTAGAAAGATTATGCTTGATGTTATTATTGCACTTGTTCCTGCAATGATTGCTTCTGTTTATTTCTTTGGAACAAGAGCTATAGCTCTTTTGGCAGTATGTGTTGGCTCTTGTGTATTTACTGAACTTATTACACAAAAATGCCTAAAGAAAACTGTACAAATCGCTGATTTATCTGCTGTTGTTACAGGGATATTGATTGCACTTAATATGCCCCAGTCTTTCCCATTATGGATGGCAGCTTTCGGATCAGTTTTTGCAATATTAGTAGTTAAAGAATGTTTTGGTGGTATTGGTTTCAACTTTATGAACCCAGCCCTTGCAGCAAGACTTGTACTTATGACATCTTGGCCAAAACAAATTACAGATTATATTTCACCAGAAATATTGAAGCAAGGTATTACAACATCATCTGCAGCAGTGGATGGAATATCTTTTGCAACACCTCTTCAAATAATTGCTTCTGGCGATTTTTCAAATCTTCCATCAATGGGAGATATGTTTATGGGAAATATTGGTGGTGTAATAGGAGAAACTTCTGCAATTGCACTTCTAATTGGCTTTGTTTACCTAGTAGCAAGAAGGGTAATTACTTGGGAAATTCCAGTTATCTATGTAGCAACTACTGCAGTATGTCTATTTGTTCTTGGAATCCCAATGGAACTACTACCTTATGAACTACTTGCAGGTGGTTTGTTACTTGGTGCTATCTTTATGGCAACTGACTACACTACAAACCCAATAAACAAAAAGGGAAGAATTATTTTTGCCCTTGGATGTGGTATCTTAACAGCAGTTATTAGGGTTAAGGCATCACTTCCTGAAGGTGTTTCATACGCAATATGTCTTATGAACCTCGCAACACCATTAATTGACAAACTTACAGTATCAAGTGCATATGGGGAGGCGAAGTAAATGAAAGAACCAGTAAAATTTGGAATAATACTTTTAGTATTCTGTGCCCTATCAGCAGGTCTACTTGCAGCTGTAAATAGTTTCACTGCTCCAGTAATTGCAGAAACTGAACTTAAAAATACACTTGCATCCTATGAAGTTATTTTTGGTGATAATGCAGATAGTTTCGAAGAATACGATGAAGCTAAGTTAAATGCAATAAAAGAAAAATATCCAAACATCGAAAAAATCTTTGTTGCCAAAAAGGGACAAGATGTTGTTGGATACGGTGTAAATGTAAAATCAAATGGTTATGGTGGAGCTATGGTTAACGCCATTGGATTTCTACTAGACGGTGATAAAATCGCTGGATTTAGAAATATATCCAATGGAGAAACAAGTGGATTTGGTTCCAGAATCACAACTGATGAATACTATCCATCCTATGAAGGCAAGTCTGCTACAGGTCCATTAAAAATATCTAAGGATCCAAAGGCCGACAATGAAGTTATGTGGCTAACATCAGCAACAATTTCTTCAAAGGGTGCCCTTGCAGGTTCCAATGACGCCATCAAAGTTTATAACGAAGTTCTAAAGAATGAATAAGGAGGTTTAAAATGAAATTATCTAAAGTATTTTTAGACGGTGCTTTCAAAAACAATCCTGTATTCATACAACTTATAGGACTTTGTTCAACACTGGCTATTACAAACAGTTTAACAAACTCACTAGCAATGGGTATAGCAGTTACCTTCGTACTTATAATGAGTAACGGTGTAGTATCTGCCCTTAGAAAAGTAATTCCTGATAAAATAAGAATTCCTTGCTTTATCGTAGTAATTGCAACTTTCGTAACCCTAGTACAAATGATCCTTCAAGCATATGCCCAATCAATTTATGCAGCACTTGGTATCTTCCTACCACTAATCGTAGTTAACTGCTGTATACTTGGTGAAGCAGAAGGTTTCGCCTACAAAAACAAACTTATCCCATCAATAGTTGACGGAATAGGAACAGGAGTAGGCTACACAATAGCAGTTCTTTCAATGGGACTTGTACGTGAATTCTTCGGTTACGGGACACTATTTGGAAAGAACATTCTTCCAGAAGCCTATCCAGGAATTGGAATTATGGGAGCTCCAGCAGGCGCCTTCATACTTCTTGGATTCTTAATAGCAGGATTTAAAATATTATTAAATAGGAGGGCAGACTAATGTTAGAAAGTATTTTAACTATTTTAATCTCAACAATACTTGTAAATAACTATGTTTTTGCTCAGTTCTTAGGAATATGTCCCTTCTTAGGTGTATCTTCCAAGACAGAGACTGCCCTTGGAATGGGAATAGCCGTAACCTTTGTAGTTGTACTTGCATCTGCAATAACATGGCTAATTCAAATTTTTGTATTAGATAAATTTGGACTTGAGTATTTACAAACAATTGCATTTATACTTGTAATTGCATCCCTAGTACAATTTGTAGAAATGTTTATTAAGAAGTCATCACCTTCACTTTATCAAGCCATGGGTGTTTACCTTCCACTAATTACTACAAACTGCGTTGTACTTGGTGTAACAGTATTAAACGTGCAAAACGGATATAACTTAATAGAAACAATCTTTAGCGGATTTGGAGCTTCTATAGGCTTCACACTAGCTTTAGTATTAATAGCAGCCCTAAGAGAAAAACTTATGCTAGCAGATGTACCTAAAGCACTTCAAGGTGTTCCTATTGCACTTGTGAGTGCTGGTCTTATGGCAATAGCATTCTCAGGTTTCGGCGGATTGGTATAGGAGGTAATTATGGAACTAAGTACAATACTTACCCCAGTAGTCTTTTTAGGAATTGCGGGAGCCTTCTTTGGAGTGGTACTCTCCATTGCATCAAAGGTATTTTTTGTAGAAGTTGATCCCAAGGTAGCTGAAGTTAGAGAAGCCCTTCCAGGAGCAAACTGTGGAGCTTGTGGTTTTCCAGGTTGTGATGGACTTGCAGAAGCAATTGCCTCTGGCAAAGCACCAGTAAATGGTTGCGTAATTGGTGGTGCAGACACAGCAGAAAAAGTCAGCCACATAATGGGTGTCAATGCAGGAAATGTTGATAGAAATGTTGCCGTAGTTCACTGTCAAGGTAGCTGCAACAAGGCAAAAAATAAATACGACTACAATGACCTAGTTGACTGTAGACTTATAGCCGACTACCAACAAGGTGCAAAAGCTTGTAACTTTGGTTGCTGTGGTGGTGGAACATGCGTAAGCGTATGTGAATTTGACGCCATCCACATGGTTAATGGAGTAGCAGTAGTTGACAAGGAAAAATGTGTAGCTTGTATGAAGTGTATCAACATTTGTCCTAAGAAAATTATTTCACTTAGACCTTACAAATCAAAAACAGTTGTAGAATGTAAGTCACTTGATTCAGGAAAAGTTGTAAGGACAAATTGTAGCATTGGTTGTATAGGATGTGGCATCTGTGAAAAGAACTGCCCTAAGGATGCAATCCATGTAGAAAACAACCTAGCATCAATAGACTATAGCAAGTGTATCAACTGTGGAATTTGTGTTTCAAAATGTCCAACAGGAGCAATCTATTGCGAATATCCTGAAAGAGTGGAAAAGATGAAACAAAAGGAAAAAGAAAAGAAAGAAAAAGAAAGACAAGCAAAACTTGCAGAAGCCCAAGCTAAGAAAGTAGAAGCAGAAAAAGAAAAAGTTAATGCTTAAACTTTAAAATTCAAATTCAAATCAAAACTGTCGTGTGAAAGCGACAGTTTTTTTGTGTTCAATTTTATAAAGTGAAAAAATGAAAATTATTTTGGAAGTAATAGGAGAGAGTAAAGAGGAAAGAATAATAAGTAATGAATAATAAGTAATGAATAAAGAAGAAAGAAGTAATAAGCAATGAAGAAAGAAGAATGAAGAAAGAAGAAAGAAAAATTGAGCAAGAGGTAAGAAGTAAGAGGTAATAAGTAATAAGTAATAAGTATTAAGTAATAAAAAAAAGTTAAGTTATAGATTTAATATTAAAGAGCAAGGAGGGAATAGAGCAAACAAGAAGAGCAAAAATAAAAAGAGTTAATGTAAAATAAAATTAGAAAAGAAATTCTTAGATAGCAAACATTTTCTTTGTAAGAAAGGCCTAAAAATGATATCCTATTTGTGTATAAGGACTTTTAAATACTTTTATAAGAAGTCATACAAAACAAAATAATAAAAGATGAAAAATAAATAAGAGAGGTAAGATAAATGGCTGATAAGATAAAAGAAAACTTAGAGACAGTACAAAGAGCAGAGCTCCATAGAAAAATATGGGCAATAGCTGATGATGTTAGAGGAGCAGTAGACGGCTGGGACTTCAAACAATACATATTAGGAATTTTATTTTACAGATTCATTTCAGAAAACATTACAGAATTTTTTAACAAAGCAGAACACGAAGCAGGAGATTTGGAATTTGACTACGCAGAAATTTCAGATGAAGAAGCAGAGCAAGACTTTAGACCAAACACAGTAGAAGATAAGGGCTTCTTTATCTTGCCAAGTCAACTCTTTAAAAATGTAGTAAAGACAGCAAAAAATAATGAAAACTTAAACACAGACCTTGCAAATATATTTAAAGACATTGAAGGAAGTGCTGTAGGTTTCCAATCAGAAGACGATATAAAAGGACTCTTCGAAGATGTAGATACAAGAAGCAACAAACTAGGCGGAACAGTCGCAGAGAAAAACAAAAGATTATGTGACATATTAATAGGGATAGATAAAATAAACTTTGGCGACTTCAAAGACAATGACATAGATGCCTTTGGCGATGCCTACGAATATTTAATCTCTAACTACGCAAGCAATGCAGGTAAGTCAGGTGGAGAATTCTTCACACCACAAACTGTATCAAAACTCTTGGCAAGGATAGTAATGGAAGGCAAGACAAGCATCAACAAGGTTTATGATCCTACTTGCGGAAGTGGGTCCCTGCTCTTGCAAATGAAGAAGCAATTTGATGAACATATAATTGACGAAGGCTTCTTTGGTCAAGAAATCAACATGACCAACTTCAACCTAGCCCGTATGAATATGTTCCTTCACAATGTCAACTACAACAACTTTTCTATAAGAAGAGGAGACACCCTAATAAATCCCCTTCATGGAGATGAAAAACCCTTTGATGCCATTGTTTCAAATCCACCTTACTCAATAAAGTGGATAGGAGATAAGGATCCAACCCTTATAAGTGATGAAAGATTTGCCCCAGCAGGCAAGTTGGCACCAAAATCTTATGCAGATTATGCCTTTATACTCCATTCACTTTTTTATTTATCAAGCCAAGGAAGGGCAGCCATAGTTTGCTTTCCGGGGATTTTTTATAGGAAGGGAGCAGAAAAAACAATTAGGCAGTACCTAGTAGACAACAACTTCATCGACTGTGTAATACAACTACCAGAAAATCTCTTCTTCGGAACATCAATAGCAACTTGCGTCCTCGTAATGGCGAAGAACAAGACAGAAAATAAAATCTTATTTATTGATGCAAGCAAGGAATTTAAAAAGGAAACTAATAACAACATCTTAGAAGAAAATAACATCAAGACAATAGTGGAAGAATTTAAAAATCGTGAAGAAAAGGAACACTTCTCCAGATATGTAGACATAGATGAAATAGTAGAAAATGACTACAACCTTTCAGTTTCCACTTATGTAGAAAAGGAAGACACAAGGGAAAAGATAGACATCAAGGTCCTCAATAAGGAAATTGATGTAACTGTAAAGAAAATAGACGAGCTAAGAGCTTCTATAAATGAAATAGTAAGGGAGCTTGAAGATGAGTAAGATAGATGAATTATTAAAGAATGAAAAGGTCGAGTGGAAGAAGTTAGGGGAAGTTTGCGAGATAAAAACAGGTCAAGCTATAAGTAAAACCAAAATTGAAAAAAATAAAGGTATATATCCTGTCATAAATAGTGGGAAAGATCCTCTTGGTTACATAAATATTTGGAACACAGAAGATGATCCAATCGGAATAACTTCAAGAGGAGCAGGAGTAGGATCAATTACCTATCAATTAGGAAAGTATTACAGAGGAAATCTAAATTATTCTGTAACTATTAAAGGTAAAGAAATTTTAAGAGTTAGATTTTTATATCATTTATTAAATAATTTACAAACGGATATTCATAAATTATGCAGTTTCAATGGAATACCAGCACTAAATGCAAGTGAATTAAAAACTTTAAAAATTCCAATCCCATCTTTAGAAATTCAAGAAAAAATTGTTAAAACACTTGATAAATTTACAAATTATGTTACTGAGTTACAGGCTGAGTTACAGGCAAGAAATAAGCAGTATGAGTATTATAGGGATACGCTTTTAAGTGAAAAATATTTAACCAAACTCACTAATGAATTCTGTCAAATAGAAGATTTAAAAAGCTTTGATTTTGTTAAAATATCTGAACTATGTCTAAGACAGAGAGGTATAAAAATAACCGCTGAGCAAATGAAGAGCTTAGATAAGGAAAATTCTAGTGTTAAAGTATTCGCTGGTGGAAATACTACAGCAAATCTTTCGACTGAAGAGGTTGGTATTGAAAATATTATAAATAAGCCAAGCGTAATAGTTAAGTCAAGAGGAAACATAGACTTTGAATATTATGACAGAGATTTTACTCATAAAAATGAAATGTGGTCTTATTCAAGTTTGGATGAAGAAAAATTAAATATAAAGTTTTTATACTATATTTTAAAAAATAATTTGAAATATTTCAAAGATAATGCAATTTCAGGAAAGTTACCCCAAATAGCAACTGGCCTTACAGATAATTATAAGGTGCCTTTACCAAGCATACATGTTCAAAATAAGGTTGTTGAGGTTTTGGATAAGTTTCAAGAATTGCTTTCTGATAGTCAGGGTTTGTTGCCAGAGGAGATTGAAGAAAGGCAAAAACAATATGAGTATTATCGTGAAAAACTCTTGACATTCGAAGACAAGAGTGATAGCACGCCGCACGCCGCACGCCGCACGCCGCACGCCGCACGCCGCAAAATAACTCTTAGGAGTTACTTTGCTACATTAAAGCAAGCGTGCGATATTGTGGGAATTAGATTTATATATAATGTTAGTGATTTCTTATTAAAAGATATAACAAATTATTCTAATGAAAAAATTAATGTTAATGACTTGAACAACAGCAATTATGTTGGTGTAGATAATTTGTTAAAAGATAAATGTGGGAAAGTTGATTCTTCTTATTTACCGCCGGAAGGAAAAGTTAATATATTTAGAGAGAATGATGTTTTGTTAGGGAATATTAGACCTTATTTAAGAAAAATTTGGCTCTCAGATAGATTTGGTGGAGCAAATGGAGATGTTCTTATTTTTGTAATAAAAGACGATTGGAAGAATAATATATTACCAAAATATTTATATCAAGTATTATCTTCTGAGAAATTTTTTGATTATAATATTAATTTTTCAAAAGGTGCGAAGATGCCAAGAGGGGATAAGAAAAAAATAATGGAATATAAAATTTTAGTGCCACCAATGGAGGTACAAGAAAAAGTTGTTTCTATCCTAGACAAGTTTGATAGGTTGGTAAATGACATTAAGGAAGGCTTACCTAAAGAGATTGAGTTAAGACAAAAACAGTATGAGTATTATAGAGAAAGGCTTTTGAATTTTCCTAAGTAGAAAGGAGTTATTATGTCCGAGAAAATTATAAATTACAATACGTCGACTATTGCTGAGTTGACCAATGGAATTATTCTAGCAAATTTTAAAAGGGATTTAAGTGCTAGAGAGTCTTCTTATCAAAGTGAAGGTGATCTTGAAAGGAAGATGATTGATAATTTAGTTTCTCAGGGTTATGAGTTTATAAAGACGAGGAACAGTGAGGAATTGTATAGGAACTTGAGGCTACAAATTGAGAAGTTAAATAGCATTTCCTTTTCTGATGATGAGTGGAAAAGATTTTTAGTTGAGTATTTAGATGCTCCCAGTGATGGGATGGTTGAAAAGACTAGGAAGATTCAAGAAGATTATATTTATGATTTCACTTTTGATGATGGTCATTTGAAAAACATTAAGATTATTGACAAGAAGAATATTCACAATAATTTCTTGCAGGTTACCAATCAGGTGAAGGGAGAGGGCAAAAGTCATAATCGTTATGATGTGACGATTTTGGTAAATGGCTTGCCCCTTGTCCATATCGAGCTTAAAAAAAGAGGGGTAAACTTGCATGAGGCCTTTAACCAAATTCACAGGTATAGCAAGGAAAGTTTTAATAGTGATAATTCTCTCTATAAGTTTGTCCAAATTTTTGTAATTTCTAATGGGACTTACACTAGGTATTTTGCAAATACCACTGCTCAAAACAAGAATAATTATGAGTTCACTTGCGAGTGGGCTGATGCTAAGAATAAAGTTATCTGTGACTTAGAGGATTTTACTAAGACCTTTTTTGAAAAGCGTGTTGTGCTTGAAGTCCTTACTAAGTATTGTGTCTTTGATGTCAACAATACTCTTTTGATTATGCGTCCTTATCAAATTGCTGCAACTGAAAGAATTTTATGGAAGATAAGGTCTAGCTATGAGGCGAAAAAGTTTGGCAGACCTGAGGCCGGTGGTTTTATTTGGCACACTACTGGGTCTGGTAAGACTTTAACTTCTTTTAAGGCGGCAAGGCTTGCTACTAATTTGGACTTTATTGACAAGGTCTTCTTTGTTGTTGATAGGAAGGATCTTGACTATCAAACTATGAAGGAGTACCAAAGATTTCAACCTGACTCTGTCAATGGTAGTAAGGATACTAAGGAGCTTAAGAGGTGCATCGAAAAGGATGACAACAGGATTGTTGTAACTACTATTCAAAAGTTAAATGAGTTTGTGAAGAAGAATCCTAATCACGATATTTATGATAAGCAGTGTGTTCTTATTTATGATGAGTGTCACCGCTCTCAGTTTGGTGATGCACAAAAAAATATAAGAAAGGCTTTTAAGGAATACTACCAATTTGGCTTTACTGGTACGCCAATTTTCCCAGAAAATTCTCTTGGTGGCGATACAACTGCAGGAATTTTTGGAGCGCAGCTCCACTCTTATGTAATCACTGATGCCATTCGTGATGGAAAGGTCCTAAAGTTCAAGGTTGATTACAACAACATCAAGCCTAAATTTAAAAATGCTGAAAAAGAAGAGGATGAAAAGAAGTTAGAGCAATTGGAAAAGAAAATGCTTCTTCATCCTGAAAGAATTAGTGAGATTACTAAGTACATTCTCGATGTCTTTGATACCAAGACCCACCGCAATGAGTTTTATGATTTAAAACATAGAAGGCTCAATGGATTTAATGCTATGTTTGCTGTTCAAAGTGTTGATGCTGCTAAGTTATATTATGAAGAGTTTCAAAGACAACAAGAATCTTTGCCTGAAGATAAGAGGTTGAAGGTAGCTACTATTTATAGTTTTGCAGCTAATGAAGAGCAAAGGGCTATTGGAGAAATTTCTGAAGAAAACTTTGATCCTTCTGCTATGGAATCTTCTGCTAAGGAGTTTTTGGATAAGGTAATAGATGACTACAATGGTTACTTTAAAACAAACTTCTCTACTAACGGAAATGAATTTCAAAATTACTACAAGGACTTATCTCTAAAGGTAAAGGATAAACAAGTTGACTTGCTTATTGTTGTTGGTATGTTTTTAACTGGCTTTGATGCTCCTACTTTGAACACACTCTTCGTTGACAAAAACTTAAGGTATCACGGACTTATTCAAGCTTTTTCAAGAACTAATAGGATCCTCAATAAGGTAAAAACTTTTGGAAATATTGTCTGCTTTAGGGACTTGGAGAAGGCGACAAAGGATGCGATTAAGACCTTTGGGGATGAAAACAGCGTAAATGTTATTTTGGAAAAGTCTTACGAAGAATACATCAATGGTTTTAAGGATGAGGAAACTGGCAAGGTTCAAAAGGGCTATGTAGAAATTTGTAATGACTTAGTTTCAAAATTTCCAGATCCAACAGAGATTGTTTTGGAAGCAGACAAGAAAGAATTTGCAGAACTTTTTGGAGAACTCCTCAAGGCTGAAAATATTTTGAAAAACTTTGATGAGTTTGAAAACTTTGAAAAGATTATTTCTGATAGACAGATGCAAGACATGAAGAGTGTCTATGTTGATATTAGAGAAAGTGTTTTAAGTTCTAAAAGGGAAGGTAAGTCTGATGAGGGAATTGATTTTTCTGACCTTGAATTTCAAATCGACTTGCTTAAAACTGATGAGATTAACCTAGACTATATTTTATCTTTAATTTTGGAAAAATCTAAAGAACATGAAGATGTTGAAAGTATTAAAGTTGAAGTAAGAAGGGTAATTAGGTCCAGTCTTGGAACAAGAGCTAAGGAAGAATTAATTATGGATTTTATTAACTCAACTAGGTTGTCTGAATTAAAAAATACTGATGACATCTTAGAATCTTTTTACACTTTTGCCAAGAAGGAGAAGAGTAAAAAGATAGAGGACTTGATTGAAGATGAAAAGTTAAAGGATGATTCAAGAAGGTTTATTGAAAAATCTATTAGCAAGGGATACGTGGACTATGCAGGGGATGAACTAGACCGCATTCTTCCACCGACTTCACGTAGACATGGTGCAAGGGAAAAGAAAAAAGATTCTGTCCTTGATAAGATTAGAAAAATTGTTGAGGTCTTTGTGGGAATTTAAAATTTTGCATCAGGTTTTTATTGAAGTCTTAAAAAATAAATTTCAAATTCAAATCAAAACTGTCGTGTGAAGGCGGCAGTTTTTTTCTGTTCAATTTTATAAATCTAACAAAATGAAAATTTTTAAAAAAGTATTTGACAAGATGTTTTTTATTTCCTATAATGTAAAGCAAATCATAATTTTATTTATAAAAAATATTGGAAAAAACGAGTAGGTTTATTTAAGTTTTCAGAGAGTAGGCGTTTGGTGAAAGTCTATAATGGAGATAAATTCGAAAATCCTTTTTCTTTATGCAAGTCTGAACCTCAGTAAGATTTGCCGCTTTAGTAGGCGTTATCTATACTCGGCATTGATTGATGCTTGTTAAGAGAGCTTACATATTTGTAGGAACTAAGGTGGTAACGCGATAATTCGTCCTTTGTCTATTATTTAGACAAAGGACTTTTTTTATTTATAAAATTAAAATTTAGGAGGAAAGTATGAAAAATTTATCAAGAAGTCAGTTTACTCAAGTGAGCATAATGCTCTTTGGATTGTTTTTTGGAGCTGGAAATTTAATTTTCCCTCCTTTCTTAGGAAATCAAGCAGGGAATAAAACTATAATTTCTCTTTTGGCTTTCTCTATCACTGCAATTATCTTCCCAGTCCTTGGAGCTATAGCTGTTGGCAAGACTGACGGACTTAAAAATTTATCTTCAAGAGTTGGAGAAAAGTTTGCTCTAGTTTTTACTACTGCAATATACCTTTCTATAGGACCTGGTCTTGGAATACCAAGAGCTGGATCTGTTCCTTTTGAGATGGCAATAGCACCTTATGTACCTGAAACTTTTAACTTATCTCTTGTAAGGCTTGCCTATACCTTTGTATTCTTTGCTGTTGCAATGTGGGTTTGCTTAAAGCCTAACAAGTTAGTTGCAAGAGTTGGAAAGTATTTAACTCCAACACTTTTACTTTTAATATTTATAATGTTTGCAAAAGTTATGACTTTACCAAAGGCCCCTGCAATGGCAAGTGGAAATTACAAGGACGCTCCTGTTGTTGCTGGCTTTCTTGCAGGCTATGACACTATGGATGCAGTGGCAGCTCTTAATTTTGGTTTTGTTGTCACTCTTGCTATAAGAAGATTTGGCATTGAAGATAAGAAGCTTGTTACTTCTTACACTGCTAAGGCTGGTCTACTTGCAGGTAGTGTTTTGTTTGTAGTTTACCTAATGCTTTCAACAATGGGTATGGTTACTTCAAAGGCTTTCGCTGGTGTAGAAAATGGCGCAGTTGTTCTTACAGAAGCTGTTAAACTTGTATTTGGCAACTTTGGTTTAGTTCTTTTGGCTTCAATATTTACTCTTGCTTGTTTAACAACTTGCATAGGTTTAATATCAAGTGGATCTGAATATTTTTGCACTCTCTTTAACCACAAGATGTCTTATGGAAGATGGGTTTTCCTTTGGACCTTCTTCTCCTTTGTAATGGCAAACTTTGGTCTTAATAAACTTCTTGCTTTATCAGTGCCACTACTAACTGTAATATATCCAGTTGCCCTAGTCTTAATACTTCTAGGATTTACTCACGACTTTGTTGGCTACTCTAAATACTCTTATAAGGCATCAGCCTTCTTTGCAGTTGCCCTACCACTTGTGTCTGTTGCCAAGTCAACATTTAATCTAAGTCTACCTCTTTTGACAAAGCTTGAAGCAAGCCTTCCAATGGCATCAAGTGGTTTGTCTTGGGTCCTACCAAGTCTTTGTGCTGTAGTCTTAGTTGAAGGATACTCAAGGCTATTCTCACCATCAAAGGCTAGCCTAAAAGCAGAAAATTATATGTAAAACAATTTAGAATTTTTTAAAACAGTCTCACATGATGAATGTGGGACTTTTTTTATTGATTTCTTGCAAAGAGAGGATTAATAAAAAATTTTGTATGCTTGTGATGAAAGAAAAATATGACAAATAAAATCTAATTGAATATAATTAAAAATTTTTTTGAATAGAAAAGAATTTTTGTTAAGAAAATTGAAAAAAGAAATACTATAATAATCTCGATAATTGTTATCAATTTTTTTTTAATTTAATAAAGAGAGGTGTTATATTTTGAAATTATACAAAAAATTATTTTCCTACATACCTGAGAGAAGGCTTCACGGTTTTCTTGCAAGTCTACTTACAATGGTGGGCATTGTTTTAGAATTTTATGCCTATTATTTAATTTGGATTTTGCTAAGGAATGTTTTTACTGGTGGGGTCTTGTCAGAAGGGAGAAGTCTTGCCATAAGAATTTTAATTTTATTTATTGCCTATGGTCTTTTATATTTTATGGGACTTTGGATGAGTCACTTGGCAGGCTTTAGACTTGAAACTCGTCTTCGTGAAAGAGGTATAAGGCATCTTCTTAGGGCATCTAATACTTTTTTTGATCTACATAATTCTGGAGAAGTGAGAAAAATAATTGACAATAATGTTGAGCAAACTCACATGATTGTTGCCCACCTAATACCTGATCAAACTGCAGCATTTTTGACTCCCATACTTATGATAATCTTGACCTTCGTCTTGGATTTCTACCTTGGAATATTTTTTGTGGTCATTGTCCTAATAAGTTTAGTTCTTGTAAAAAATATGATGGGTGATCAGTCCTTTATGAAGAAGTATATGGATATGCTTGATGAAATGAATGCAGGTGCAGTTGAGTATGTAAGGGCTATGCCTGTAGTAAAGATTTTTAATGCACCCCTCATTGGTTTTAAAAAACTTTATGATTCAATCCTCATTTATAAGGAGATGGTCTACAAGTATTCTATGTCCTGTAGGGTTCCCTTCGTCCTATTCCAATGGCTTTTAAATATTTTTATAATTACGCCAATATTTTTTGGAATCTTTATGGTAAATAGGGGAGCTGATCCTGGCCTTTGGGCTGCAAAAATTTTATTTTTCACTTTATTCATGGGGATATTCTTTTCTAACACAATGAAAATTATGTATGTAGCTATGTATATCTTCCAAGCCAACTCTGCTGTTGATAATCTTGAAAATTTATTCCAGGAGATGAAGGCTAAGGAAATAGAATTTGGAAGTCAAAGAGAATTCACAAATAAGAATATTGAGTTTAAGAACGTGGACTTCTCTTATGATGGAAAAAATAAAATTTTAGATAAGTTTTCTCTCAGTCTTGAAGAAGATAAGGTCTATGCCTTGGTGGGTAGTTCGGGTTCAGGTAAGTCGACTATTGCAAAATTAATTTCTGGCTTGTATCCCGTTGACTCAGGAGAAATTTTAATTGGAGGCAAAAATGTTTCTTCCTATGACAAGGAAAGTCTTATGAAAAACATAGGAATTGTTTTTCAAAATCCACAACTCTTCCAAGGTATTTCTATTTTCGAAAATGTCAAGCTTGCGAAAAGTGATGCAAGTGATGAAGAAGTTTTAAGGGCATTAAAGCTTGCAAGGTGTGATGAATTCATAGGCAAATTTAAGGATGCTTATGATGTAGTGATTGGAGCAGAAGGGGTAAATCTTTCTGGTGGAGAAAAGCAAAGGGTAAGTATTGCTAGGATTTTCTTAAAGGATCCAAAAATTATAATTATGGACGAAGCTTCAGCAGCTGCTGACCCTGAAAACGAGTATGAATTACAAATTGCCTTTAAGGAATTAATAAAAAATAGGACTACAATTATGATTGCCCACAGGCTCACTTCCATAAGGGGAGTTGATGAAATTCTTTTAATTGAAGATGGAAGGCTAGTTGAAAGAGGTAGTCACCATAAACTTTATGAGGAAGATGGTAAGTATAAGAAGTTTGTGGAAATGTATATGAAGGCAAATGAATGGAGGGTTGACTGATGAAAAATTATTTGAAAAATCGCTATGGACTTACAGACAAGGGGGCAGAGGGTGCCCTAGTTGCAATAAGATATTCCAGCCTAAAGACCCTTTCTTATATGCTACCTATGTTTCTTCTTATGTATGTAATGCAAGGCTTGTTAAACTTAGGGGACTTTAGTCCAAGGCTTTCAATCATCGCCTATATAATAATTGCCCTTCTTATGATTTTTGTAATTAATAGGGACTACATTACAACTTACAATGAAACCTATAAGGAGTCTGCAAATCTAAGGATAGAAATTTCTGAAATAATTAAGGACTTGCCTCTTAGCTTTTATTCAAGCAGAGATTTAACAGATCTTTCTCAAACAATAATGAAGGATGTAGAGGCAATTGAGCATGGACTTTCTCATGCAGTGCCAGGCTTTTATGGCTTCATAATAAATCTAATAATTATTTCGATTTTACTATTGGTTGGGAATTTTAAACTTGGACTTGCAGTTATAATTCCAATTTATATTTCTGCTATTTTGAATTTGCTTTCCAGCAGGATACAAAAGAAGGGAATAAGGTCTTACTACAAGGAGCAAAGAAAGTCCTCAAAGATGTTCCAAGAACTCATTGACCTATCAACAGAGATCAAGTCCTACAACTTGACTGAAGAAAAGGAAAAAAGTGGAGTTGACTTTGTAAGGTCCTTAGAAAAGGAACACATTAAGTCAGAACTGGGACAAGTTATCCCTATTGTTTCTGCAACAGTTGTGGCAAACTTATCTCTTGCCCTTGCAATATATGTTGGATTAAACAGCTTGATAGATGGAGAAATAAATATCTTGTATTTTGCAGGCTACTTATTTGCGTCAGCAAGATTAATTGATGGAGTTGCTGCCTTCAACCAATTTTATGGAGAGCTAATGTATATTGATTCGCCAGTTGAAAAGGTAAAGGCCCTAAGAAATGAAAAAATTCAAAAAGGAAATAGAGCAGACTTGAAGTCCTTTGACATTAATGGAAGGAAGCTTTCCTTCTCTTATCTCGATGACAAAAAAGTTATAGATAATATTTCCTTTAAGGCTCTGCAGGGGAAGACTACTGCCCTTGTTGGTCCATCTGGTTGCGGTAAGTCTACCCTAATAAAATTAGTGGCAAGGCTATATGATTATGACTCTGGAGAAATCACAATTGATGACAAGGAGATAAAAAATATTGCCACACAAGACTTGTTCAAACACATTTCTATGGTCTTTCAAGATGTAACCCTCTTTAATGGATCAGTGATGGAAAATATTAGGCTGGGCAGGTCCAGTGCCAGTGATGAAGAAGTCCTTGAAGCGGCAAGACTTGCAAACTGCGATGACTTTGTAAAGAAATTGCCAAGGGGATATAAAACAGAAATTGGCGAAAATGGTTCAAACTTATCTGGAGGAGAAAGACAAAGAATTTCCATTGCGAGGGCCTTCTTAAAGGATGCAGAAATAATTCTTTTAGATGAAATTGCTGCATCACTTGACGTGGAAAATGAAAAGTACATCCAAGAGTCTTTGAATAAATTAACAAAGAATAAAACTGTTATCATAATATCCCACAGGATGAAGTCAATAGAAAATGTAGACCAAATAATTGTTATGAGAGATGGAAAGATCGAAGACTTTGGAAGACATGAAGAACTACTAGAAAGAAGCAAGACTTACAAGAAGATGATTGAGTCATCAAAGAAGTCAGAAGAATTTGTATATTAGGAGATGATAAAATGAAAAAATTTGGAATTCGGGATTTAGTAAATGCCGGTGTATTTTCGCTTTTAACTATAATGGCAACTTGGTGTGGAGGTATGATAGGTTTTATACCTGTCCTTATGCCCCTAGTTCCCTTCGCTTGCGGTTTACTTTCAGGACCAGTCTTTATGCTTTATTCAACAAAGATAGATAAGTTTGGCATGGTCTTTATCATGGGTATAGTCTTTGGGCTTGTATTTTCAATGTCAGGTCATGGGGCAATAGTTCTGCCTGCCATAATTATCTTGTCTTTAATTTGTGAAGTGATATTAAAAAAGGGTGGCTACAAGTCAGTAAAGACTGCAAGACTAACTTATACAGTATTTATGCTTTTTGGAGCTGCAAATTTAATACCAATTTATTTTGCTAGAGATGCCTTTGTTCAATCTTTAATTGATAGAGATTATGGAGCTGAATATGCAGAAAAACTATTATCTGTTATGCCAACTTGGTCCTTTATACCTGTAGTTCTAGTAGGTATGTTAGGTGGATACTTGGGTTGCACTATTGGAATTAAAATCCTAAACAAGCACTTCAAAAAAGCAGGAATGGTTTAATGAAAATCGACTTTAGGACAAAAATATTTTTAACAAATGTAATAGGGATTGCTGCTATTGAAGGTTCTCTTGGAAGGAGATATTATTATCTTGGGATTCTAATAGCAATCTTTCCCTATTTACTTGCATTATTTGATAGAAAGTGGTCCCTTTTAATTAAGGGACTTTTATATACTTCTGTTGCAGTCCTAGCACAAGGTCTCTTGCTTAATCTTTCGCAAAACTTTTTTACAATGATTTTAAATCTTTATGCAGGGATAATTATAAGAATCTTGCCTGGGGTTATGATGGGTTACTACGCCCTAGTTACAACAAAAATGAGTGACCTTGTTTACTCTTTACAGAAAATAAGATTGCCAAATTTTTTGATTATTCCAGTTTCTGTAATGTTTAGATTTTTTTATTCAATAAAGGAAGATTACATTAAAATAAATGAGGCCATGTATATGCATGGACTAAGTATGAAAAATTTTTTCAAAGAGCCTGGTAAGATTATGGAATATAAGTTTGTCCCACTTTTAATGATCACATCACAGACTGCTGATGATGTTGCCATATCAGCTATGACAAGGGGAATGAGAGTTGAGGGCGATAGGTCATCTATTTCAAATGCAAGCTTAAGATTGCAAGATTATGTCTTAATGGCCTTTGGAATTTTTATAATTGTTTTATTCATCAGGGGGAAAATATGTTAGAATTTAAAAATTTTTCCTTAGCCTATGAAAATTATGAGGGCAAAGAAAACACAATATTTGAAAATATTAATCTGTTCTTTGAAGGGGGCAGTGTAAATGTAATAAGTGGCGAGTCAGGTTCAGGCAAGTCAACTTTTATAAAGCTAATTAATGGAATTATTCCAGAGATAAATAATGCCAAAATTTCGGGTCAGCTTTTATTTAAGGGAAAAAATTTATTTGACGACAATATAAGCGAGAGGAGTCAATATATTTCTACAGTTTTTCAAAATCCCAAAAATCAATTCTACTGTATCAATTCAAGTGATGAGATGGCCTTTGCTCTTGAAAATAGAAATGTAAAAAGAGAGGACATACTAAGTAAAATAGATTACTATACAAGGATTTTTGGGACAGATAAATTACTTGATAGGGATTTATTCAAATTGTCAGGTGGGGAGAAACAGCTTGTTGCTATAACATCTGTTGCCCTAATGGATAATGAAATTTATATTTTTGATGAGCCCTCTGCCTCTCTTGATAATCAATCCATTGAAAGACTAAAAAATATTATCGAGATATTAAAGGAAAAGAAAAAAATTATAATTATTGCAGAGCATAGGCTTTATTACCTAAGGGATATAATGGATAAGCTCTTTGTCATCGAGGATAAAAAAATAAATTCCTACGAAAGAGAAAAGGTAAATGATGAATTTATAAAAAATCATAAGCTTAGGACCCTAAGAGAAATAACAAAGGAAGATTTGAATAAGGATAAATACATAAAAAAATCTTTTTTTGATAAAAATTTTGATCGTGACAAGATAATGGAGTGTCGAAACTTTCGCTGTAAGTATAGGGGGAGTGAAAGTGTGATTTTTGATTTCAACCTATCCTTTGACAGGGGAATTTATTTTATAATTGGAGCAAATGGAATAGGAAAGACCTCCTTTATAAGAAATATTTGTGGACTTAATAAGGGGCAAAGGGGAGACTTATATTATGGGTCTGAGAAGATAAAGAGACCCTATGAAAAAATTTCTCTTGTCATGCAAGATGTAAACTATCAATTATTTACAGATTCAGTTTACTCAGAAATTTCCATAGTATCAGATGACGACCTCCTAAAGGAAAAAATCTTGCGTGATTTGGGACTTTGGGATAAGAAGAACAGTCACCCTCAAGCCTTGTCTGGAGGAGAGAAGCAGAGGCTTGCCCTTGGACTAGCCCTTGCTAGCAAGAAGGAAATAGTTTTGTTAGATGAACCAACTTCTGGCTTGTGCCTAAAGAATATGAAAAAATTAATTGATTTCTTAAAGGAAATGAAAAAGCAAAACAAAACAATTATTATAATCACACATGATTATGAATTTATTAAGAGTACAGATGAAAATATTTTGGAGTTTGTAAATGAAAAATAATAAGTATTTAGCTTCCTGGGACTTTGAGGTCGTAGATGATAATGATGATTTTATAGAGTATAAAGGGATAAGCCATCCAAAAAATAAAATGAAAAATTATAAACTCTTCCCTGGTCTTATGCTAATGTATATTGACTTAAGGGAAAGGTACCAAGTGCAGGCTTCTAATAGTAAGGGGATGAAGGGTTATAGGATTTCTTATAGCTATGAGGGCAATTACTTTACCTATATCAATGATACAAAGATTTTAATAACGAGAGAAATTTTTATTGGCAAGGCCCTTCCCTATGCAAGGGAATCTTATACAACCAAGGACAGGGTTCAAGCCTTTAATTTTATTATTTTTGAAAATCAGATAGAGAAGGATTCCTTTCAGGGAAAAATCTTAGGGGAATTTTTGAAAAAAATAAATTCCATAAAGGATGTGGGTTTTGTCTATAGGAATGAAAAACTAATTCAAAGGGCAAATGAACTTATTCAAGTCCTAAAAAGTGAAGACGTCTTGGGGATTTCTATAAAGGCTCTTGATTTAATTTACGATATCACGAGAGAAAAAACTTCTGAAATACGAAAATCTTATCAAAAGGAAGAAAGAAACGAAAAAATTATTTTAATTGAAAAGTTTATTAAAGAGAATTTAGACAAGGATATCACTTTAGATTTGCTTACAAAGAAATTTAAAATCTCTAAGTCAAACCTAAACAAAAAATTCACCAGAAAATTTCAGTACACTCCTATTAAGTACCTCAACAATTTGAGGATGATTAAGGCAGAGGAAATTTTGACTAATACAAATAAAAACATAACAGAAATTTCCATGGAACTTGGTCTAACAAGTCCATCGAATTTTACAAGGTCCTTTAAAAAATTTACAGGCCTAAGTCCAAGTGAATACAGAAAAAAAGAAGCTCTAAGTGAATGAGCTTCTTTTTAATGTTTAAATTTATAAAGTAAAGGAAGCGATGTAATAATATTTACCTGCGTCCTTTAGGTCGATTGTCCATTTCTTTTCGATGCCAATTGTCTTAAGCATTTCTTCCATATAGAAAAGGATAACGCCCATGTCTATTAATGATCTTGAGTCTTCATCAGATTTTACCATGTAAGCTTCAACAACTGAACCCTTTAGTACGAATCTCCAAGGTTGGAAGTTCTTGTGGCTTGGTGCAAATCTAACAGATGAGAAGACATCAAAGACTCCGTAGTTTTCTAGAGTTTCAATGGAAATTGGATTTCCTAGAGTATCAGCAAAGACAATTTCTTCCACAGTAAGTCTTGAGCTTGTAACTTCTGGATCAAAAAATTTTTTCTTTTGACCGTAGCCAATCCCTATAAGATAGTCGATGCCTGTTCCCTTTTCGCCAAAGATTGCCTTCTTAGTATCGTGGTCAACATCGTCTACTGTTATCCAACAAGTATCTAGATCAAGGTCAACGATTTTTGTGTTTAACTTTTCAAGGCAGTAGCCACCCTTTAATATGTTTAGTGGTTTGTCATTTTTAATATCTAGTGCAATGTAGTGTGGAGCTTCAATCATAACTCCTGCGTATCCTGCCTTGCCCCTAAGACCTTCTGCTACGATCTTTCCATTTTCGTAAAGTGAAAAATTAATTTCTCCTTCTTCTCGGTCTAGCTCATCCATAAGTAATTTTATATTTTCCAAAGAATCCCTTGGCACAGTATCCTTTTTAAAATTTCTAACTGATTTTCTTTTTTGTAAAAAGTTTGTCATTAACATAGTAATCCCCCCTAAAACTCTTATATACTTAGATTATATCACAAGCTAAGGCTCAAAAATAGATTTAAAATAATCACCCTATAGTTTAAACTATAGGAGGAGGGATAAAGTGAATTTAACACCAAGTCAATTAAAAGCTGTAGACCACTTTGAGGGTCCTGCCCTTGTGTTGGCAGTTCCTGGTGCAGGTAAGACTACTATGATCTTACACAGGACCAAAAAATTAATAGAGAGGGGAGTGGACCCCAAGAGCATCCTCACAATTACTTTTTCCAAGGCTCAGGCTGTGGACATAAAGAATCGTTTTGTAGAAATGGATGGCGACAGGACTGTTCACTTCTCCACCATCCATGCCTTTTGCTATTCAATTGTAAGGGACTATTCCAAGAAGTCTGGCAAGTCTCTTAGCTTAATTGACTCCAATATGAAGAAGAAGTACGAGATCCTTAGAGATATCTACAAATCGGTGAATAATTCTTATCCCACAGAAGAGCGAATTGAAACTGCGATTTCGGAAGTTGGTTATTGCAAGAATATGATGTTGTCGCCCCAGTCTTTTGCCAAGTCCAAGAGGTGTGACACAGATAATTTTGTAAAGTTCTTTGAGACCTATGAGAAATTTAAGAAGGACAGGGGACTTATAGACTTTGATGATATGATAAACCTATCCTACGATGTCTTAAAGAATGACCCTGCAATTATGAAGAAGTACAGGGACAGATTCAAGTTCATCCAACTTGATGAGGGTCAAGACACTTCAAGGAGTCAGTTTATGGTTTTGAAACTCCTCGCCAAGCCAAACAATAATTTATTTGTCGTTGCCGATGACGACCAGTCCATCTATGGCTTTAGGGGTGCCAACACTGAAGAACTTTTTAAATTAAAGGATGAATACAAGGACATAAAGACCTTTTATATGGAAGACAACTTTCGTTCCACTAAGAACATTGTAAATATTGCAAATATTTTTATTGGTCAAAATGAGAAAAGGTTTGAAAAAACTCTTGTAACAGACAACCCCTTTGACAAACCTGTAAGTATTATTAAGGTCAAGGTGCCAAAAGACCAGTACGCCTTAATAGAAGAAGAGTTGAAAAAAGAAGATGGTGACATAGCTGTCCTCTACCGAAACAACTTATCAAGCATTGGCCTTGTGGAATACTTTGAGAGAAAAAATTATGAATTTAATATAAAGGACAAGAAGACCAAATTTTTCTCCCACTTTATAACTCGTGACATCTTGGATATTTTAAACTTTGCTGGGGACCTTTCAGACATAAACCTCTATGAAAAATTTTATTTTAAATTAAAGGGGTATATTTCAAAAAGACACATTGAATACCTAAAGAGGCACAGGGGAAAAAATATCTTCAACATCCTAAAGGATTATCCAGGACTTCCATCTTATTACCACAAGAATATCAATGGACTCTTAGTAGGCTTTAAGAAGATTGCAAGGGTAGACGTCTATGAGGCAATAGATTATATTGACAAGGAAATGGGCTATGGCGACTACCTAAGAGAAAATGCCAAGAGGTTTATGGAAACAGAAGCGACCTTAAACGAATACCTCTACTACCTAAAGATGATTGCAAAGTCGACGAAGTCCTTGGACCTATTTATTGGCAGGCTCAAAGAATTGGAGTATGACCTCTTAAAGGCCAAAGACACTGATGCCAAGCTTACCTTCTCAACTATCCACTCAGCCAAGGGACTTGAATTCACTCGAGTTTTTGTTGTAGACTTGTATGAGGGGACCTTGCCTTCAACAGCAAGCATGGAGGGTCTAAGAGAAGAACCAGACCTTTATGAAGAGGAGAGGAGACTCTTTTATGTAGCCATGACTAGGGCAAAGAGGGAACTCTACCTCATGTATTCCCACTACACAAATGGAAAGAAAAATGAAATTTCTTCCTTTGTTACAGACTTAGAGACTTTAGCAGGAGGAAACAGTGAACATAATAGATGAAATAAAAAATATAATATTAGAAAGAGATGAAGTAAAAGCCAACGAGCTCTTTGAAGAATATCACCCCGTCGATATCTCGCTGGAGCTTGAAGACCATGAAGACGAAGAAATAGAAATCTTTGTAAAACTATTAAACAAGGAAAATCTGGGCATACTCTTAGAGTCGGCAGAAGAAGAATTAGCAAGAATAATAATGAGTTTTTTTACGAATGAAGACTTAATAGAAACTTTTGCCTTTATAGAAAACTCCATTGTGGCAGACCTTCTTGGATTTCTTTCCACAGTTAGGAGAAAGGAAATCTTGTCACTAATAAAAAGTGATAAGCGAAACATCCTAAAGATGATTCTCTCCTTTGACGAAGAATCTGCAGGCTCAATTATGACAACAAACTTTATAGCCCTAAAGGAACACTTGACGGCAGACCAGGCAGTAAAGAAAATAATTTCAATTTCTCCAAAGACAGAGATCATTGACAAGATTTTCGTTACCGATGACAAGCATAGACTTAGTGGGATAGTGACTATGAGGGACCTCTTAGTTTGTCAAGCAGACACTCTCTTAAAGGACCTCATGGTAGATGACGACTTCTATGTATATGGGACAGATGACCAAGAAGTTGCTGCCAACCTCTTCTCCAAGTACGAGTTAGACATCCTTCCTGTTGTAAATAACAAGATGGCAGTCCTTGGTGTAATTACATCAGATGACATCATCGCAGTCATTGACCAAGAGCACAACGAAGATATGTTGCAGATGCACGGGGTTAATGCCGATGAAGAATATGACTCAAGTATTTTTGAATCCTTTAAGTCAAGAACACCTTGGCTTATTGTTAACTTGTTGACTGCCTTTTTAGCGTCATCAGTAGTAAAGGTATTTGAAGGCACTATATCTCAGGTTGTAGTATTATCAGCTGCAATGTCAATTGTAACAGGAATGGGAGGTAATGCAGGCTGTCAAACCTTATCAATTATTATAACGTCTCTTGCAAGGGGAGAATTATCCCTAAAGGAAGACTACAAATTAATTTTTAAGGAAATCATCTTGGGAATTGCTGAAGGGGCAATAATTGGGATTATAACTGGTGGAGTCTTTATATTATGGCATCACAATTTTTATCTTGGTTTAATTTTATTCTTGGCAATGATCTTCAATATGATAATCGCCTGCTCTATGGGATTTTTAATTCCACTTATGCTTGACAAAATAAAAATTGATCCAGCCACTGCATCATCAATATTTTTGACAACCTTCACAGACACCTTTGGATTTTTTATCTTCCTAGGTCTAGCAACAGTGTTTTTACCAAAATTAATATAAAAATTCATATAAAAAATAAGATTTTTACAGTAAAGAACATATCGAGGTCAGAGCTTGATATGTTTTTTTAATATATTATAAAAATAATGTTAACAAGATTATTTTAATTACATATATTATGTACAGATAACATCTAAAATAAGGAGAGTTTATGAATAAAAAAATAAAAATTTTAGCTGTTTCTACGGCATTAACAAGTGTAGTTTTGTTAAATAATACTTATGCATTGAATTCAAATAGCTTAGCTAATAATAAGTCTATTGATGTAAATAATCTTATCTATACAGTCGAAGATTTTGTAATTAAAGGTAATAAAATTTATGGATTTTCAGATAAGGGTCTTAAGAAATTGAAAGAAAACCCAATTGTTAAGTTACCAAGTTTTGATGAGGAAGGAAATCCGATTACAAAAATTGCTTCTTTTGCCTTTACAGCAAATAAGATGGTTGCAATAGACGAGTTTCTATTAAAAGACGAGTCGCCAGATTCTGAAACTTATGGAAAAGATTACTATGGAGAAAAGGTTGAAAAATTAGGCGGAGTTTTTAGAAACACAGAGATTAAAGAAGTTATTATACCAGAAGGCTATGTAGAAATAGGACCAGATGCTTTTAGAGATAATAAAAATCTTAAAAAAATCACATTCCCTAGTACGTTAAAGCATATAAAAGATTATGCGTGTGCACATACATCTATTAATAATCTTGTTTTAAATGGGGGACTAGAAAAAATTGATGATACATCTTTTTTTGATTCTGAAATAAAAGGTAAATTAGTAATACCTGAAAGTGTTTGTGATATAGGTGAGAGAGCTTTTAAAAACAATCAAATCCAAGAAGTTATTTTCAATGGAGAAAAATTAGAAGAATTAAAAGAGCAAGTTTTTGAAGATAATCAAATTGAAGAAATAACAATTCCAAGTTCTATAAAGAAGATTTCTCCTGACGCTTTCAACGCTAACACAGGTAGCACAAGTTATGCTAGGCGTGTAGTTGTGAAGTACAATGGAAATATTGATCTATTAGATGGCGCAAATTTTTATGTAAATCCAAGTGAAGATAAAAGAACAGAAGGCTTAGATATAGATGCAAGTGAGTGGAATCTTTCCGATTTTATTATTGAAGGCAAATCTATTAAAGGATTCAGCACAAGTGGATTTTTAAAAATTTTAAAAAATAAAAACTTAATACTACCAAATAAGAATAAAAATGGGGAAGATATAGTAGAAGTAGCAGCAGATGCTTTTAGAAATGTTGATTTCGATGAATCGAGTATAAAGAAATATGATATTGAAAGTGTAGTTTTACCAAAGAATATTGAAAAGATTGGAGATTTTGCATTTCAATCTAATAATATAAAAGAAATTGATTTTTCTGAAAATAATAATCTTAAAGAGATTGGTAAGGGTGCATTTATGAATAATAAAATTGAATCTTTATCATTAAATGATGAAATTGAAAAAATAGATGATGCGGCTTTTCATATAAATAAAATAGAAATGTTGTTTTTACAAGGAGGACATCTAAAATATATAGGCAAATCTTCTTTTAGACAAAATAATATCTCAATTTTATATTTAATTTCTAATGAATTAAAGGAAATTTCTGATATGGCTTTTCTAGAGAATGATATAAAAGGTGAGCTTGACTTATCAAAATTACCTAATTTAAAGAAAATAGGAGTACAAAGTTTTAGGAACAATAACATTGAAAAGTTAAACATTCCAGATAGTCTAGAGGAAATATCAGCAGAGGCATTTTATAACAATAAAATAGAAACATTAGACATATCAGATAATTTAAAATCAATAATGTTTAATGCTTTCGATACTAACGATGGGTCAGGTAAATCTGTAATTATTAATACAGTTGGGAATAAAAATATTAACAATATAGCTGATGGCAATAATTTTAAAATTGATCCTAGTGTACTAGCTGTAGATAAAACTGAATTAATTAAGATTGTAAATGAAATTAAAAATCTTGATAAAAGAGAACTAAGAGAATCTACAAGAAAACAATTTGATGATATTATTACAAATGGAGAAGAATTAATAAAGAATGAAAAACTAACCAGGGGTCAACTTCTTAAATTTGTAAAAGATACTAAATTTTTCTTAGGTAGAGTTAATCTCGACAAGGCAATGGAAAAGGCAAGTAAGGCAATTTTAAATAAGTCCTTAAAAGAGAATGAAATTAAAATTTTAAAAAACAAGTTAAATTATGCCAATACAGCTTATAATAATGCAGCATCACCTAGCTGGAAGATAGAGAGGACAAGCAAGGAATTAAATTTATTGTCAGATTTATGCCTTAATAAGGGAGAAATTTCTGAGGCAAATATGGTTCAAGGAGTTTATAAATTAGAAAGTCCTCTTCCAATTCCGCCATACTATATAGGTGTAAATATGTATTTTGATAATCAGGGCAAGATTTTATATGTACTTGATATGTCTTATACCATAGGAGAAGGAACAAAAAATGAATTTGGTGCTGATGTTTTAAATGTTGATGAAGATAATGAAGGTTACCATGAATTGGCTATAAGAAGTCTAAGTCAATATGATGGAAAAAATATAAAAGACATTCTAAATTCGGATTTTTCAATTATAAAAGACTACGGTGACTTAGAAAAGTATCACGTTGAGGGCATTTTCAATGCTGTAAAAGATGCTTGTAAAGATGCAAAGATTCTTTTAGATAAAAAGAGTTCAGAAAATTCAAATTCCCTAGATGAAAATATTGATGACTTTAGAGAACTTCCCAAAATTTCAGTAAGGAATAGTAGTGTAAAGGGAGAGAAAGTCTATGTTCAAGGTAAATTAAATAGTAGTTCAAGAAGTGAAAGAAATACCAAAGGTAAAAATAAGAAGGTAATATTAAAACTTGATTCTAATAAATATTTTGAAATTACACCAAGTGGAAAAGTCGAAAAAGAATTTGAATTCAAACCCTTTGTTAAGGATGGAAGAACTATGTTACCTATTAGATTTATAGCGGAATTTATCGGATTAAAGGTTAATTGGATAGAGGATACAAGGACTGTTATTTTTGAAAAAGATAATAAAAAAATAAGTATAAATGTAGATGATGATAAAATTATAGATGAAAATGGTAATGTAATTAAAATGGATACAAAAGGAGTAATAAAAAAAGATAGATTTTATTTACCTTTGACAAATGTTTCTAAACTTTTTAATTTAACTAATGGAAATCTAAAAGATAATAAAGAAAATGATATCGAGTATAAAGAAGATACGAGAGAAATATTAATAAATATAAAAAATTGATAAACGATGAGAAAAACTCCTGGGGACAGGAGTTTTTTCTTTTACATTCTTTCCTTATAATTTTCAATTTCTCTTTGACTGGAAACTACAACTTTTCCATCAGGACCCAAGAGGGGAGTGATTCCCATCCCATAACCTGCACCGACGTAGAGATAATTTACTCCAGTCTCTGTGTCTAAGAGAATTTCCATGGACTCAGTAAAAGCTCTTTCTTTAAAAATTTTTATAAATCTTTTGTCATCCTTATCTTTAAACATTTTAACCTCACAATTCTTTCTCAAAGGCAAATCTTTCATTCTTGCCAGAGAGATAAACTAATCCGACATATTTATAATTTAAAGACTTAAAAAGCCCTTGCATTGTTTTATTACCCCTGTGGGTGTCAATCCTCACAGACTTAAAATGATTTTCTCTTGCATAAGATTCGGCAAGTTCAATAATCTTTCTTCCGTAACCCTTTTTGCATTGGCTCTCAAGTGTACCAATCCTGTGAAGAGCCACATAAGGCTTGGGACTTTGCCATCTTCCATCTAAATTATTTTCGTAGTCTATGTCGTAGTCATAAATAATTACACTTGATACAACTTTACCTCCATCATCCAAAACAAAAATATTTTTATTCGCTATAAGCTTTTCAAAATTATCAAGATTTGGTTTGTCTTTACCCTGCCACTGGTCAAGTCCCAAAGCTTTTAACTTTTTTGATCCATCATCATAAATTTGTAAAATTATTTCTCTATCATCTTCTCTTGCGAGTCTTAATTCCATCTTTCCTCCAAAATAACGGGAACTTCCTTGTTAAGTTCTATTGAATTCCTTGTGACTACCGAATCATAGGCGAGGACTTTGACTCCATTTTCACTTGCCTCCCTAAGTCCTCTTGAAAAACTTGGGTCAGTCAAATAATTTGGTGTAAAAAATTTAACATCTTCCATTTGAATTACAAATAAGACAAAGGTCATAAAGTCCTTGTGAGACTTATCTAGTCCCTTGACGTGCTTAAGTCCTCTCTTAGTTGGGGCATCAGGGAAGGCGACGATGCCCTCCTTCTCAAGGGTAACGCCCTTTACTTCCATAAGAGCTTTTTGTCCCTCGCCTTCAAGATAAAAGTCAAATCGTGAATCCCCATGTGTGTATTCTCTTTTAATTTTCTCGTACTTAAAGCCCAAGTCGATTTTATTTTTTAACAAGGCTTCTTCTACGACTTGGTTGGGAGCTTGTGAGTCAATATTAATAAGTCTGTCGCCCTTCACTACTCCGATTAAGGTGTAGGAAGTCCTCCTATTGGGGTTATCATTGTAGGTCAAGAAAACTGTTACCCCTTCAATGAGAAGCTCCTTGCAGCGACCTGTGTTTGGCACGTAGACCTCCAAGGTCTTAGAGCCCTTCTTGCAATAGGATATAAATCTGTTCTTTCTATATAAAAATTCTGCTTTGATAACGCTAGTGTATTTCATAAGTCACCCCAAAATATTATACAGGCAACTTTAATTTATGTAAAATATGGAGTAAGATAGAGAAAAAGGAGGGAGCTAATGGACATTTTAGTAGTTATTGATATGCAAAATGATTTTATTACAGGAGCTCTTAAGACCAAGGATGGTGAAGGGCTCTTAAAGGAAGTTGCCAAAAAAGTTAAGGACTTTAAGGGTAAGGTGGTTTACACCCTAGACACTCACTATGACGATTATCTCTCAACAAATGAAGGAAAGAATCTTCCTATAGAGCACTGCATCAAGGGGACTTGGGGTCACGATATTCCAGTAGACTTAAAGATGACAAAGTCCTTTGAAGGAGCAAAGAAGTTTGAAAAAAATACCTTTGCTTCAGTAGAACTAGGAGAATATTTAAAAAAGTTAGATGAAGAAGAGGGAATAGGGGACATATATTTTCTTGGATTAGTTGCAGACATCTGTGTGGTTTCTAATATTTTATTAGTTAAGGGCTTCTTACCAGAAAAAAATATTTATCTTTATAAAGATCTTACAGAAGGACTTACAGATGAAAAGAAGGCATCAGCCCTTGATGTACTAGAGTCCTGTCAAGTAAAAATAATTTGAGAAATAAGAAAAATTTAAAAATTAGAAATTAAAAAGCACACAACTATTATGTGACAAGCATAAAGTAGTGTGCTTTTATAATGCAATTAATTACAAAAAAATATTAGTTGAAGAACAAATAAACTTTTCAAATAAAAAAGACTCTTGAAAAATAAAATTTCAAGAGGCCAAAAATAAGCAAAAAAATAAGTACCAAAGACTTGGTACTTATTCTGGTGCCCAGAGCCGGAATCGAACCAGCGACACGAGGATTTTCAGTCCTCTGCTCTACCGACTGAGCTATCTGGGCAAGTTAATGGTGGGCCTTCAGGGACTTGAACCCGGGACCTACCGGTTATGAGCCGGGCGCTCTAACCAACTGAGCTAAAGGCCCTCACCATTGGCGGAGAAAGAGGGATTTGAACCCTCGCGACCCTATTCGGGACCTACTCCCTTAGCAGGGGAGCCTCTTCAGCCACTTGAGTATTTCTCCAAATCGAAGGTCACTCTTTAGCAACTTACTCTACTCATTCTAAAGTAATGAGTTTCTTTTGTCAACTGTTTTTTAAAAGTTTTTAAATTTTATTAAAAATCTATTTAAAAATTTTTAAAACAATTTAGGGTCATCTCTTGCTTAAGTATTATCTCATAAAAGCTTAAAAAAATAAAGACAAAAAATCTATTGACAATCATAAGGGATGAAATATAATGAATATATGAACAAGTATCGAAGTATTAAAAATAAAAAGGAGAAATTTATGAATAAATATATTTTTCACTTAAGAGGACTTACTTGTGCCAACTGTGCAGGCAAGATAGAAGAGGAACTTAAGTCAAGAGATGAACTCAAAAATCTTCACTACGATTTTCTAAATGACGAGCTTGTCTTTGAATCAGAAGAAGAGACAAGTGAACTAAGAAACAAAATCCAAGAGATTGTTGACTCCATAGAGGATGGTGTCTTCGTAACAGAAGACCTTGGTGAAGAGATAGAAGAAGAGGAGGAAGAAGAAAGTTTCTCCATATACAAGTCTATTATCGTCTTAGTAGGACTTGTGATTTTACATTTTGCAAAATTAAATGAAAAATTTACAATTATTTCTTATTTAATTCTATATCTTATTATTGGTTACGATGTAATAAAGCCTTCAATAACAAAAATTGTTACAGGCAATTTTATGGATGAAAAATTTCTTATGACAGTGGCATCTCTTGCTGCCATAATTTCTGGCGAGTATGCAGAAGCTGTAGCAGTTATGCTTTTCTACAGCGTGGGTGAAATTATCCAAGACAAGGCTGTGGACTCTTCAAAGAAATCCATAAGAGAAGCTTTAAAGTTAAAGCCAGACTTTGCCAACTTAATGATTGATGGAGAGATTAAAAAAGTTGACCCAAGTGAAGTTGCTATTGGACAAGTTATTCTAATTAGGCCAGGAGAAAAAGTTCCCCTAGATGGAAAAATTTTAAAGGGATCATCTAATCTCGACACTTCGAATATCTCTGGAGAGTTTGCTCCAGTTTCTCTTGAAGAAGGGGACGTAATCATATCTGGTTTTGTAAACCTAGACTCTTCTCTTGAAGTTGAAGTTACAAAAACTTACAATGAGGGAACTATTGCAAAAATTATTGACATGGTAAAGAACGCCAGCGTCAACAAGGCAGAGGTCGAAAAATTCATAACACGTTTTGCAAAAATTTACACTCCAATAGTAATAGGCCTTGCAGTAATTTTATTTTTAGTTCTTAACTTTGCAACAGACCATACTTTTAAGGAAGCACTTTACAGGGCAGCAATATTTCTAGTAATTTCTTGTCCTTGTGCCCTTGCTATTTCAGTTCCATTGACAATTTTTGCAGGGATAGGATCTCTTTCAAGAAGGTCAATCTTTGTTAAGGGAGGAAATTCTATTGAAGCCTTAACTGACATCCGTGGAGTTGCCTTTGACAAGACTGGAACAGTAACTAAGGGAGAATTTATTATTGCAGAGGTAGAAGAAATCTCAGCGTCAAGAGATGAAATATTAGAAATTGCTTCCGTGGGAGAAGCTTATTCAACTCACCCAATAGCCAAGGCAATCGTAAAAGCCTTTAAAAGTAAAAAAACACCTGACCACTTGAATAATCTTGGCGGTAAGGGAATAGAATTTGAACTTGAAGGCAAGTCCTACCTTGTTGGAAATAAAAAATTAATGGAAGACTTTGGTATAGACCTTGAAGGGAACAAGGAATCAAACTTCGTTGACGTATTTGTTGCCGACAAGGAAAAAGTCCTTGGAGTTATAAAACTTAAAGATCAAATAAAAGATGGAGTTAAGGACAGCGTCAATAAACTTCATCAAAGAGGAGTTAAGACCTATATGTTCTCAGGCGACAAGGACAGGGTTGTTGAAGAAATCGCAAGAGAAGTTGGAATTGATTACTACAAGGGGTCTCTTCTTCCAGAAGACAAGGTAAATGAAATCAAGAAAATTGAAAAGAATAAAAAAGTTGCCTTCGTTGGCGATGGAACAAATGATGCTCCTTCACTTGCATCAGCCTATCTTGGTATCAGTATGGGTTCAGGATCAGATATTGCAATAGAAACTTCAGACATTGTTCTCCTAAAAAATGATATTTCTTCTATTGTAAGAGCAATTGATATTGCTAAGAGAGTAAAGAAGATCGCCTACCAAAATATTTTTATAGCCCTATTCTTAAAGGTCTTAGTATTAGGACTTGGGGCAGTGGGTTATGTGTCCATGCCTTTAGCAGTTTTTGCTGATGTTGGAGTTGCCTTGATTTGTATCCTTAATGCCCTTAGAGTTTTTAAAGAATAATAAATCACAGTAAAATGCTATGGTTTATTAGTTTTAATGAATACAAGAATTGATAAAAAAAGCTTAATTGATAATTCAAAAATTTTAAAATAGGACTTAAGCCTTGTAAATGCTTAAGTCCTATAATTTTTTACAAAATTAGCGATATTTTATCATAAAAAAAGGATAATAATGATTGAAAAATTAAAAGTATTATGTTAATATAGTGACATAAGATTATGAATAAGGGAATTCATAAATTTTGGTATAATTTTTTATGGAGGTAATTTAATATGGCATATGTAATTAACGATTCTTGCATCGCATGTGGTGCATGTCAAGCAGAATGTCCAGTTGGATGTATTAGCGACGGAGATATCTATACAATTGACGATTCTCAATGTATCGATTGCGGTAGCTGTGCAGCTGTTTGCCCAGTAGGTGCTCCAAATCCAGAAGACTAATTTACTTAAAGAAAAGATAGGTTTCGGCCTATCTTTTTTGTTTGCTCTAAAACATAGCTCTAAAATGGTGATGTTGCAGAATAGATGATTCTACTCTGCGACATCATTTTTTTATCAAATATTTAAGTTTAGCCATTATGTTTTTTGCTTTTAAGTTATTTTCTGGATAGATTTATCTTGTTTCATATAAAAATGGGTGCACTTAATAAAGTTGGCTTTAATGAATATTTTTTTCTTAAGCAGCTTTGTATTTTATGATTTCTAGGTTATTATTTTCTATTTTTGATGTCAGTTTATTTAAGTTTAGTGCTATTGATATGAGGCATATCTCACTTTTTATATTTTCTTTTCCTCTGTGGTGGAATCTGTTGTAGTTTAAGCCTGATTTTATTTTGGAGAATGCTCCTTCGGCTTGTATTGATCTATTTATTCTTTCTTCTATTCCTTGGTCGGATTTTATGTTTTTTAAGGATTCTTCTCTATATTTTTGAAATGTTTCTGATATGTAGATTCCTTTGGTTTTTTGTCCTTCTTTGTTCCAATCGAAGCATCTGTAGACTTTTGTTGTTGTTACGTATCCACTTTTTCTTTTTCTGTATCTGTCACTGCATCTTATGAATTCTTTGCCTTCTTGTGATGTGTATTTGTCTTGTCTTTCATCGTATTTTAAGCTTTTCTTAAATTCTTGCTCTTTTTTATATTTTCGTGTTTTTGACTTTTCATAGTTTGATGGTTTTATGTAGGATGTTAAATTATTTTCTGCTAGATATACATAGTTTTCTTCGCTTTCGTATCCTGCATCTGCTACTATCTTGTTTAGCTTGTTTGGATTTTTTTCTAGAAGGTCTTTTAAGAATGGTTTTAGGGTGTACATATCAGATGGATGGTGGGATATGTTTTCTCCTATGATGAAGCCTGATGCACTTGCTAATTGGATATTGTAGGCTGGTTTTAGTTGACCATTTTTCATGTGGTCTTCTTTCATTCTCATGAAGGTTGCATCATGGTCTGTTTTTGAGTAGGAGTTTCTGTTGTCTCCCATTATTTCTAGATGTTTCTTGTAGCTTTCTAGTTTTTCTTTCCATTCTTTTAAATGTTCATAGTCTCTTTGTTCTTTTGTTTTTCTTTTTCCTTTTCCATAAACGAATTTTATTTTTTTCTCTTTGCAGTATTTTCTCAATTGCTTAAAGATTGTTGTTACTGCTTGAAGTACTTGGCCTGGAATTAGACTTTTACTTAGTCCTAGTTCTTCTTTTATTTTTTCTATTAATTTTTCTTGCCATTTTTCTATACTTCCTCTCCATACAAAACTATATCTGTTGGCATAGGCTTCTATCTTTGTTCCATCTATATAGATGCTTGATAGGTCTATCTGTTTTTCTTCTATCAGTATTTGTACCATTTGATTTAGTAGTTCTGGTGTTAGTTCTTGTATTTTCTGTCTAAATCTATTTATTGTGCTATGGTCTGGTGGTTGTTCTGTATCGAGTAGGTACTTAATTCTTAAATCATATTTGCATGATTTTTCTATTTCTCTTGATGAAAATATTCCTTCTGAATAGCAGAATATTATTATTTGAAGCATGGTTACTGGATTTACAGTAGGTTTTCTTCCAAGTGATGAGTAGACTTTTCTTAGTTCTGATAGATTCATCCTTTCAATTATATTTTTTACAAGCCTTAGTTTAACATCATCTTTTATATATATTTCTGTATTAAAGTTTAATCTTAGTTGAATTGTATCATTAACTAGTGTATAGTTAGTTAATGATGATGTATTTTTAGTTCTTTTCATAAATACATTGTATCAAAAAAGACGAGGATTTTTATGTTTCCTCGTCTTTTTTCTATGATGGGACTTTTGCAACAGCCCCATTTTTTTGCAAAAAACACTTATACGTATTTAGGCCTAGACTTAAAAGAACTAAAAACCTAAAGCTAGGAGTTACATATAAGGGCAAAATAATAAGATGAAATTATTGGTTTTAAAGATTTAATTTTTGATAGTTTTTATAAGGATAATAACTTTCTTCTTTTGACGAGTTTGTTAAAAGTGGATACTCTTTTTCTTCTTTACATAAAAAAGAGACTCGATTGATTTAACGAGTCTCTAAAATATTTGAAATAGTTCTTAAATATCTCTATATTTATTTAATATTTTGGCTTATCGCCACCACAGGGATGAGTTCCTTGTTATACTGTCAAGCTCTTTATATTTAAATATAAAATTTAATTTCTACTATAATACAAGTTACGATAGTCGATAATTTTTCACAAATTATCTTTTAACATAAGCCTACTCATCTTCCAAAGTTATTGAGGTGTGGTAAGTAGACAGAAGTCGCTCCTTAATCCTTAAAGGAGTTACTTCCTTGGCATAGGCTGCATTGCGTATTAAATTGAAAGATTCCCTCAAGAATTTAACAAAGTCCGGGTTGTTAGAAACAATGTATTTAAAACGCCATTTTGAAGAGGAATACAATTTTTTGGCTACGAAGGTGTGATCAGTCATGTAAAAAGATAGGGGAAAATCCCAATCTAAAGGTTCATTTGCATAAGGGTCAATCATATAAAAATGAGAGGCCCTCATGGACTCCAATCCTTTGGACATAAGATCAATACATTTTTTCATATCGTCATTATCCATTTTCAAGATGTGAGATGCTAATGACAATTTATGTTCTCTAAGAGAACGGAAAAAAGGAACTGAGTTAATAGTAATAGTCATATTTCCATTATGGTAAGTAGCGTTTTTTAATTTTAAGGTATTTTTTAATACTTCGCTATCAAAGTTCTTAATGTGATTTTGCTTTAAAATTTTGTTAATCAAGCTTTCATTTAAGAAAAAACCATCGAAAAAAGAAGCAAAAATATGAAGATTATGATCACGGTAATTATTTCCTTGGAAAAAATCTACCTCAAAATAAGGGTCTTGAATAGTTTTCATCAGCGTATGCTGATGAAGATTTAAAGACTTTATATAAGCTTCCGTTTGTTCGAGTACATCAGGATCAGTGACGTAATTACAAATAATTGGCAAGCCATTTTCATCCATATGGAAATAAAGAACAAAATGATTAGGCACATATATAAACTCTGGTTGACCAGCGGAAACTGTACGATTATAAATAAAAAGATCGTAATAAATCATTTCTGTCAAAATATAATAAATATCATAAAAATCATCAAATTCAAAAAAAGAACCAGGATTTTCTAAGATAAAATGAACATCCACAGGTGTTTCGTTTGAAAATAGAAGCAGGTTCTGATAACTGCCGAAGATGCTCTTAAGGAAAGAATAATTAATATGATAAAACAAATTTACTTTTTCATTACCCAAGGGTTTTGAATAGAGCGAAAACAAAAATTGTTTAATTGCATCTAATCCGACAATGGTTTGAAAAGGATTGTCACCAATTAACATTAAATTTTTATTGCGTTTGTAAAAGCTTTTAATATAGGAAGAATTTAATGCGTTATATATGATTTTTTTCAAAATCACATTTGAAGCCAAATCAAGATTACCTGGTAAAAAACCACGCACATCTTCTTGGAGGTTATTACGATAAATAACATCTGCAAAGCGGTTGGACAAATAAGAGTTTGTGGATTCAACCTGACTTAAGCTGGGCAAGTAGTGTCCATTTAGCCACTTGCTAAAGTAAGATGAATCGTAATGCAACTCTTGAGATAGGTCTTTTGATTTTAAATGGGTTACTTTAATTAATAATTTTAAGAGAGTCTCGTAATACATACAACGATGTCCTTTCAAAACAAAATGTAAGAATTTTTATATTTAGTATAAAGGAGTGAAAAAGAAAAGTAAATAGAAGTCCCCATTAAATAGGAAATTAGTTAAAAATAATTGAAAGTTTAAATATAAAAGTAAAAAAAACCTAGGGGGGGGGTAGAAGAAAAGCCGTAAATTCAAGGGTTTATACATAAGGATTAAAGAAACTTGAAAAATAGGATTGTGAATTCAATAAAATTGGAAAAACGCACTGGAAGAACATACACGGAAAGAGTATAATAACTTAGAAAAGTTCAGGTAGATTCTTTTTAGGGGGGATTGAGTATAAAATGAGAGTCTGAACTGTAGAAAATAACTGCAAGAATATAAGCTAAAAAAAGGAGGAATTGATTATGAAAAAAAACCCTAAGCATTTAGGGAATTTGATAGTCTTATTTGTCTTAATAATTACCATATCAATTGTACCAAACGTTTCCTTTGGGAACGGATGGCACGGAGGTTTTGGGCAAAATAAACAAGGACAGAAAACCATAGACATTCGAGATGATGCCATGGAAACAGTCACTAGAGATGATAACTTCCAATACTCTTATGATGATTATGTCAATATCAAAAGAACAGAACATCCCGACACGGGGAAGATCGACTGGGAAGTTGACTTTATGCCCACAGGTGGTATATGGCGAAGCAAGTTAACCAGTGGTAACGGCGGCGGGATAAAACACGTCTTATTTTTGCCACACATGGCCGATGATAGCGCCAAAGATGTAGTTATAAATCGAACAAAATGGCGCTATGACTACGGGAAAGGCGGAGACTGGAATGTTGCCTCCAAAGATGTACTTAATGTAGGAATCGACCAAGAAGGAACCAACGGCGTTCAGAGATTCAACAACCCGGACAAAAACCGCTGGCGTTCTGAAGATGACGGTAAATATCAATATAGAAACAATACCAACTACTTCAATATGAACTATAAGTACTTGGAAAGCGCCTTCCAAGGAACAGATCTTTTCGACACCTTGAATTTTTGGCGTCGATACAATGTTTTAGAAGGCGTTGGAGACGGCAAGTATGGAACCTTCCGCTACTGTCTCAACGACTGGGCAAGCCAAGCCGATGCGTCGAGCACTTGGAAGTTCACTACCAGTCACGGCAAGGGAACAGACCTTTCCAAGGTTGTTTTGATTGCCGGTACTCGCGACTACGGCAACAATCTGTATTCTTACCAACGACACTTTAGAGTATCCGGGTCCATGGGTGTGGGAGCCATTGCCCGTATGGACATGACCAAGGATATTTATGTAGACAATAAGTTGCAATTAACAGATACAGAAAAAGCAGCTATAGAAAAACTATTAAAGGAAGATTCCAAAAAGAAAACAGAAGCAGCAATGAGGTCTGTGGGAACTTTAAGTAAAGCAACCCAAGATAAGGTACTAAATGCAATCCAAAACAGTTCCGTAAGCTACGAGATTGATCAAAAGGCGAAAAAAGTTGTAGCCAAGATGAATTTAAGCTATACCATGAGGGGTGCTTCTGGAGCAGACCTTACCTTTAATCAACCGGTGAAGATGGATATTACAGACCATCTAAAGTTAAAAAGAGATTTGATTAAGGGTTCGGAAGGAGAGCCTAAGGAATTCTTAGCCTACAATGGCGAAGATGTTAAGAAGGATTATGTAAAAGTAACTTTTGACTATAACAGTTTCCAAGGTGGAAAACTTGTAAATAAAGCTGAAAAACCAGAAAGCTTTTACTACATCCACAAGAATAAAAAAATCGACAAGGCGAAAAAAACAGGGATGGATCCAGAACTCGGTTATCCAAACAATGTTTACCCTGGTGTAGGGGAAACGGCTGAACTAGAAAATATGGTTTTCTCCCACTGGGCTTGGTCTAGAGATGGAGAAGAGAGTAAAAAAGATGCCTTTGATAAAACAAACGATGTATTTTATCAAAGCGACAAGAAAGAACTTGAAGCTAAGACTCTTTACGCTGTTTATAAGCCTATCTTAAAGATAGTCCTTCATAATGGAAAAGATGGTAAAGATGAAAGAATAAAAGAAATCCCAGTTACTAAGGATATGTTCCAAAATAGAAAGGCATCAGTTAAAATTGATCAACCTTATTACAACTCAAGTACACCGGGAAATCTTGGGGATGACTTTAAGATGAAGGATCAATCCTTCGTTGGTTGGACAATCCAAAAAGGCTTAAATGTATCCTTTGGAGATCACTTAGTAGACAATGCCAACCAAATCTCTGCAAAAGCATCGGGTAAGTATATGGTTTACACCTTGAAGCAACTGCAAGACGGCAAGAGTTTGACAAAAAAAGATGGAAAGTATGTAAATCCACCATATCTACCTAACGGATTCAACTTGGTTCTTGAAGGGGACTTACAACAGATTGCAAAGGACAACCAAGGTGTAATTGATCTATATGCCAACTACAAGCCATATATCACTGTAACAGCGAAAAAAGAATTCAAAAAATACGATTGGACTAAGAAGAAGTACGAGGATTACAATGGGGATAAACCAAAAGTTTATATGGGTCTTCTATACAGAACTCATGTAACCAACTTTAATGACCCAACAGTTCACGTAGATGCAAACTACCACCCTCTAAGACCAAGAGACTATGGTGTAGATGAAACGTCTTGGGATGCTTACAAGCAAACAGTCCTAAAAGAATATAAAGGAAATAATACACCGACATGGAAAGTTAGAGGCTATGACGAATTTGGTGTACGTATATCCTACTCACTTGTAGAAGTGCCTGATGAATATATGAATGATTACATGAATTTTACAAATGACTGGGCGACATTGGGAGTACAAATCTTCCACCACGCATCAGGAGCCGGAATCAATCCAGATGCTCCAGCAGATCCATGGAGTGATGGTAGACAAGTTGCAAAATTGCAAACAGTAACCATCCCTAGTGAAAAAAATAAGGGACAAGTTGATGCCTTTACAGCAGCAACTACTAGAAAAACAATTCAAAGCAAAGAACAAGAAGGTACTAATGACTACAATGGGTACGAAATTAAAGTTGCAAATATTCCTGTTGATGTTCCAAATCCAAACGTAGATACCATAACCCATAGTGATACTGAAGCTATCATTAGCTACAGTGAAAATAAATCTCCTGGTGCACAAAATGTAGATAAGATTCACATTTATTATACTCCTAAAGATAGTGAAACCTATGAATATGAATTGACTTTAGACAAGGCAAAAGGAACATGGACAGTCCATGGAACAACTGCATCTCCAGATTTGTTCAAGGCGGAATTTACAGATAAAAACCATACTGCTGTTCGATTGGCTTTTAAAAATCCGGATGTTAATAAATTCTTCTGTACCGAAAGCAGTGATGGTAAACAAAAGACTGATAAAATGAGGGTATCTAACAAGAAGGGTCAAAAAGAATCAAGATTTACACCAGTTACCTTTGAACCTTTGCGTGATTCCAATAGGCTTGTACACTTAAGACAAGAGCACAATGAAACGAAAGACAATAAAGAATATACTGTAATTGCAGCGACACTTCCTTCTCCAACCCTTTATGAAGCAAAACAAGGAACAGTTTACGCCCTAGTGAATAAGAAAGAGTATGATAAAGTCCTCAGTAAAGTTCCCGGAGCACAACAAAACCCGACATTTGCTCAAGGAATTGTCGATGCCGATGCACAGGAAAAAGCCAAAGCTATCAGTGCAGAAGTAGACAAACAAATTGCGGCGGATAGCAAAAACGGACACAACTACAAGGTAACGGTAAATGGTGTAGACTACTACACTTATTACCTACGAGAAGCCTTGCCTTCCAACAGTACCATCTATTTCAAGATTCCAAAACCGGAATCAGAAGCTTTGGATGACAATACTTTTTATATTGTAAGTATGGAAAAGAAGAAAAAGGCAGTTTACTCTGAAGAAACCTTAAAACTTGATACAAAGGCAAAATTAGATAGGGCAGAAGCCATTACAAGCCCAGGTTCTTTAAGAGCAAGTATCAAGGCAATTATGAGTGAAGATGTAAAACCGAGCCATACAATTAAGATAAGCTATCCTGGTAAGACTAGAGAGTTCCAACTCAATAGCGTAAAAGTGAACAATGATGGAACAAGAGAATTTATAGGCACAAGCATTGCACCTTTAGGACAAGACATTTCCGTAACCTATATCGATTACTTTGGAAATAGCAAAACCATAAAGACGAAAATCAATGTGCCGGAATTCATTACACTTGGAGTTGTAGAACCTAAACGTTATTCAAAATATATCTATGTTAATAGAAGAGATGACAGCCAAGGCGCAAGTGTTACTGTAAAAGTTATTAGAGGTGGTACACAATTCACCCTAAGTGAAGTCGGTAATACAGGTAGATTTAGGTTTACAGGAGGCGGCAAGGATGATCGTCTAAAACCTGGTGATATTATTGATGTTAGTGGCTCATTAAATGGTAAAACAACTTACCCATATAGGGTTAAGGTACGTTAAGGAGGTATGATATGAAAATTTCAAATAGAATATGTTCAATCCTCCTAGCAGGTTTAATGTTACTTCCATCCGCATCTGTTTGGGCAGAGGAGGACACTCAAAACAAGTCTTCCCAAAGCTACCAAACAAGAGATGCAGGAGATGAAAATGACGCCATTCCTATTGGCGTACAAAGTAAAGTCAGCGCTCAGGGTTTAAAAGGCAAAGCATTCCCATGGAACACCTACTTTAAAAATATGGGATATGGACAAATAGGTGTCTATAAACAATGGATTACCTACTTTAAGGATAGTTCATCCTACCAAGCCGATCCTAACGAAGGCTCCCATTTTTCAACAGGCTATGAAGATGGATCAAGACCAAAGAACATTCCGACATTAACTTGGTCTTTTGATATTCCACCTCTTAATGGAGAGTTTTACGGTTTCCATTCCGATAACAACTTTAGCGAGAGAAAAGACATTCCAGCAACCTACGAAGAATCAACCGGTTGGATACAAGAAAAAGCCAACCATAGTGTTTGGAGTAAGGGTGAACTTCATGGTGTTTACACTATGGAAACAAAGATTATGGAACACCACAAGCCAATGCTAAATGTAAGCTACAAGACCCCCTATGGAACAGAATTTAGTGCATCCGATCAGGGCGATATTAGTGACATGGTGCCGGAAGAGTTAAAGGTAAAATTCTTGACAAGTGATAAGGCTACTAACGATGACATTGATGCCTTCGATTTACCAAAGGAACCGGGCGACTACAACCTTTGGGAAATCGGAGACCAAAACGGAACCTATGTTTTCGATAGCTATGCCTTTACAAAAGAAATGCCGCAAGTAGCTGTCTTAGATAATTACGGAACCAATCTTGTCGGCGACAGGGTTTGGACGAGAAACTTTAGACACGGCAAACGCGTTAAAAGCATTAAGTCAAGCTACGTGGAAGGCGTCGGCGGGAAGATCGAACTAGAGCTTATGCCGAAAATTATGGAAGTGCCGGCAGATCAAGCTGGTAAAGTTCCCGATGGATATCAACGTATTACCCTAGATGCTAATGGTACAACTATTGGCAATCAATCAGTAAGTGGTAAAATCCAAAATGGAAACTTTAAGAAACAAGCGTGCTCCTATCTTGATGTGCGAAATGAAACAAAATGGAACGACGGGGAATTGCTTCAAAAGCTTAGGGCTATAACAGCCCAAGGAGATAAAGGCGAAATTCAAAATGAAGAGCATCCTTGGACGGGTAAAGGCTTAGAAAATATATTCTCAGGAAAAACAGATGATTATGTTGAAACAACAACCTTAAAGGCCAACTATGAACCGACTAAGGTTATCATTCCAAAAGATGATGTAGCTGACAATCCTGGCGACAACTATGTAACTCTTACACTACACGGAACAAGTAAGGCAAGCACAAAAGAACGTGGTGACGGTAAAATCTATAGAAAAAAAGATGGAAAAGATGAAACAAAGGGCAACCAAGTAAACTTTTGGATTAGAAAAGAAACCCCTATTGACTTTGCTACTATAGACCAAATTATGCAGGCAACAGACGGATACTATCCAAAGGCAGATAGTCCATTTATGACCTTTAAGGCATGGCACACAGATGAAAGAGCAACTGATGCCAATATATTAGGAGAAGTTAAAAACGGCGTCCACACTCCAGAAAAGTTAATAGCAGATAGCCACGACGTCAACTTATATGCATCATATGAGGATCAAAAGATGGCGGACAAATGGAAAAATTATCTACAAGTTAAAGATATAAATGTCCTTCAACGTCGTATATTAAATCCTGAAGATGATGACATTAAGAATATATCAGATCAGGCAGTTAAGGATAATGTAATTAAGGACATCCAAGACCTTTGGAAAGGCGCCGTTGAAAAACGTCAACCAAAGCCTGATGAAACCTTCCCTGAAGAAATTCAAGGTGATATTCCAATAGAAAAAGTAGAAGACCAATCTAGTAGAAATGCCGATACGGCGGGAGATAAAGTCGGCAACATAAAAGTAACCTTTAAAGATGGATCGACTTTAGAACTTAAAAATCAAAAAGTTAAAGTAGAAGCTTATCATGCAGACTATGACAACAGCACAGTCTTCAAGGCAGGCGACACTCAAGAAAAAGTCACTTTGAGAAAAGAAAAACCAGAATACAAGGGCGGTAGTGTTGCTATCGCACTATTAGACGGAGAAACACAAAAAGAATTGTTAGGAAAAGCAACTCTGGACTCCACTGGGAACTATATAGTTGAAACCAATAGACAACTTGTTGCAGGAGAAAAAATCCGAGTTCAAGTAATGCATCCTGGCTATAAGACAGAGGGTCACTGGTGGACTAAGTGGGTTCAACTAAACACTGGACCACTAAAGGAAAGCTATGACCTTGGTAATAATCTTTATGACAAGCTTGGTAAAGACAACACCTTGGATAAGACTAAGAAGGATGCCTTAAAGAAAGCTATCGACAAGGCTAAAGAGTTGATTAACGACGATGGAAGTCCAAAAGTTACAACGCCAAATGAAGAAAATCAAAAGGCATTGGATAAAGCTAAAAAAACAATAGATGAGGCTATCAAAAATCTTGGTGGTAATGACCTATTGACTTTACTTCCATACTTGCAAGTAAAAGCCCTTGCAGTTTGGGAAGGAGAAAAGCCAAGTCAAGATGACTTTAAGGCACAAGTCGGACTAAATGACAATGTAGAAAGTGATCCGAATAAAGACAAAATAAAAGCAACTTGGGATAAAGTAAAAGATAAAATTACTTTTGAAATTCCAGAAACCTTAGATACTAACATACAAGAGCCAAAGGCAATGAAGATGATAACAAGTCAAGTAAAGATTAAACTTGACGAAAATACAAGTCTTAACAAAAACTTTGACCTTTATGTATATCCGGACCTTGCAATTGATCCTAATAAGGACAAGCAACCAAGCGACATAGGATTCTTGCCACTGCCAAAAGATTATGGATATTTAGCCTTTGTACCAGGTACTGGAATAGAAAAGATAAAAGACAACAGTCTTTATATCTATAAGGCAAAAGATGATTTCAAATTACTTGAAAATCAATTCCCAATCCTTAGTGCAGACGGTGAAAAAGTTAAAGATGCCTTATTGCCAAGCTTGAAATTAAAAGCAGGATCTACAGCACCAGTAACTTGGAAGGCTATGGATGCATATGAAATCACAAAACCTGCATCAGGTAGTGCAACTTATATGACAGAAGAAGACTTGCTTAACAATGACTTCAAACAAGATCCAAAACCGACTTTAAAGGAAGAAGAAGTCAATAATAACACTGTTCTTACAACACTTCCAAAAGTTAAAGTCCTTGGAGAAAAGGGAAAAGAAGTCACAGTCCTTGTAGCAAACGCAAAACCTACAAATCAGGCACAATTGCCAAAACCTGTAATAAGTCAAGGACATAATACAGATAATGGTGAAACAACAATCACAGGAACAATCACAGGCCAACCACAAGGAACAAAACTTGCCCTCTATATTTTAGGAAATAAAGTGGACATAGATCCAATTCCTTATGATAAAGAAGGTAAATTTACTGTAACCTTACCAAGTACCTACAACACATCAGGAGTAGAACGAAAAGTTTACCATGGTGATTCCGTTGAAGTGAAAGCCTACTACGAAGGAACTGATGCAGCTTACGGAGAAAACGTCAGTGATAAGCTGATTTTAGACAAAAAGGCACCTGAAATAAAAAATATTGTTTCTGAAAATATGCCAGGACAAGCACAAAAAATTTCAGGTTCAATACAAGATGAAAACTTGCCAGGAAAAATCACTTTAAAAACTTCAGACAATGCAACTATTAGAACAGTTGATATAGGTGATAATGGAACATTTATTGCGACAATCCGTAAACCTGCAAGAGGGGGAAGTATAGTTCTTATAGCTGAGGATAAGTTTGGAAATAAGACTGATGAAACTGATATGAGAAATCTTGCAGATCAACCTCAAATTAGTGTTAGCGTTGAACAACCTTTTGCTGGTGAAACAGAGATTTTAGTTTTCACAGTTCCGGGAGCTAAAGTAGAAGTATTTACTAAGAATGGTGAAACGGAAACGTTAATTGGAAGTGCAATTGCAACTTTTGATTCTATGACAGTAGTAAAGCTTGAAAGTTCACTTGTAAAAGAACAGACAATTTATGTTAAAGCAAGTAAATATGGTTATCAAAGTCAGGCTACAGATACAGTAATAACTGTTAAATAAGTTATATAAATTCTTATGACTTTATGTAAAATTAAAAAAGGAGAAAGTATGAAAAGAAAGATTATTTCAAGCCTTCTTTTGCTATTCATGCTAATGAGCACAATCATAGCCCAACCAGTATTAGCAAAGGCAGAAGGAAATGTTGTAGGTCAAAAGTTGACCTTCAATGCTAAAGATTTTGGGCTTTCAGAATACGAAAGCACTCAAACAAAAAGAGAACAAAGTTATCGTGCAAAAAATCCAATACGAGTTAAGAGATATGCTAGACTTTTCTCAAATGGCGTTTCATTTAGAAGTGCACAACCAGATCCTCAATTGGGATTTGACCCAAAAACAGAGTTTTTGTTTCCTCTAAGATTACAAATATTGACTAAAAATAGTAAAGCAGGATCTGACGCAGGAGGAATTAATCTTAATGATATTGGATTAAAGGATGGATTTAAAATCAAGATTAATCAAATAGACTCTAGGGGAAACATTAAAAATGTTTTTGAATCAGATAAGATTCTTCAAGCTGGTCTTGAAGCTACAGATACTAAAACAGGGAATGCAAAAGGAATTGTAACCTTTAAATATGCTGCAGGATCTGAAGATGTTACAGAAGGAAGAAGACAAGCTGGAGAAAAGGCAGATAATGTCAGAATTTATGATGACTACGGCAAGGCATTTAGCTACGAAATTGTAGCGGAGGATTCAGTAGAATATAATATTCAATTAAGAGTTCGAAAGACCAATGCAGACCCTGCTTATAATAAAGATTATATTCATATGGAGTTACACTTAATTCAAATTGCAAACTCTACTATGAAAAATGAAGTTGTTGATAAGAATGGAAAAGATATTAAGTCAGAACTTAAAGATGGCCAAAAGTTAATAGCTTATTTTGGCAGAATTCAAGGTGGAGCCAATTACTTTATTGATTTTTCTAAGAAACAAACAGTCCTAAGAAAAGACTTTGGAGATCAAAAATTAATAGCTTTAAATGATTTGTCTATTATTAGTAAAAATAGATATCATCTAAGAAGAGCAGAAAATTTCAGTTGGAACGAGGATGGCTATGTAACTTTAAAAGATAAACAAGATAAAGATATAGCATTTAAGGTTGAAACATCTTATGACTGCGTTAAGGGTGGACTTGTTAAATTTATTAAGCAAGACAAAGTTATAATTCCAGATGAACCAGGTCAAGGTGAAACACCTACACCATGTCCTTCAACACATTATGAAGTAAACTTCAAAGCTGGAGCAAATGGTACATTAAAAACTGGTATGAAGACAAGATTCTTTGTACAAAAAGGCTTAACTTGGGGCGAAGCAAAAGAAGCTGAACCTAAACTTACAGTACCTGTACCAGTACCAAATACTGATTATAAGTTTGATGCTTGGTATAAAGAAGTAAATGGTGCATTAGATAAAACAAAAGCTGGCTTACCTGAAGATACTACAACAGTGGAAACTGCAACTTATCAAGCTGAATTTACAGGAAAGGATAAGGTTGTAGACAAAACACCAGATGATCCAAATGTTACACCAGAATTGCCAAAGAAACCAAACCCTGATTTTGATCCAAGTCAACCTGAAGGTGATAATAATAAGAGAGAAATACCTGATGATGATTATGAACTAATCACTTTCAAATCTGATGAACACGGATTCTTAAATGCAGGCAAAAATATTACTCGTAAAGTTTATGCTGTTTTAAAAACATCAACTTGGGCTGATGCAAAATCAGCAGATCCTAAGATGGACGTACCATCTATTGACAGCACAACTTTAAAATTAACAGGAGCTGACAACTACACCTTCACAAAGTGGACAAAAGATGGTAGCACTGAAATTTCATTACCTGAAGGAACTAAAAAAATTAGTGAACTTACAGATAAGACTTTCATCGCAAAATTCGAACAAAATGAAATCAAGAGAGGCAAAGAAACAACTGAACCAATTCCAGATGGATATATTCGTCTAAAATTCTCTGCTGGTGAAAATGGTACAATTGCTACTGACAATAAAGCCGACCTAATTATCGATGTCTTAGAAAAGGCAAATAAAAAAGTTGGCGATTACACAAAACCAAAAATTACACCAAATGTAGGATATAGCCAAAAGAAAGATCCAAACGCTTGGGACAAGGCAGACACACTTGTTATTAATAGTACAAATGCAACAAGTGAAGATAAGAAAGAATTGATTGTAACAGCTCAATATGATAAGAAAAAGAGCATTATAGACATTACACCAAAGCCACCTACACCACCGACACCAGGAACTGAACCTGAAGATCCTAAAGGACCTACAATTCCAGACAAAAATATACCAGATCCAGACTATATAGTTGTAGCTTTTAAAGCAGGAGCAAATGGTAAGATTAAGGGTGGAAATAAGTTCTATGCCATCTTAAAGAATATGACTTGGAAAGAAGCCAAAGAATATACTCCTGATACAACAAAAGGAGAAGCAAAACTTGTTATTCCAAGTGAATTTGAACCAGAAACTGGTTATGGATTCGTAAATTGGAATCCGACTCTTCCGACTGATGAAAATAAGAAATTGGAAAAGCTTGTACAAGCAGGAGAAACTAAATTAACTTATATCGCTAAATTTGATAAAGATATCAAAGAAGATGACAATAAAGATGAAGAAGGATATCTAAGAGTTGTTTTTGATGGCAACGGAGGTATCTTAAAAGGAAATGTTAAAAATTCATACAAGGTAAGAGTAGGCGTAGCAGGAGTTGCAGGTTCAGAATCTTCTAAAAAAACTTATGCAGATCTAGCAAGATTTTCTGCTACTAACTTCGTAGCCACAGATAATACTACTGATGATGGTATCACTCCACCAATAGATCAAAAATTTAAAGAGTGGAGAAAAGGTGAAGAGACAAAAAAACTTGATGGAGCAATTGAAATTCAAGGTACAAGTAAGAGCGTAATCACTGTCAAAGCTTACTACGAGTCTGAAACAGCCTTAGTGGTACCAAGCATTACTCAAACAGTAAGTCCAGCTCTTCCTGCTGATAAAAAAGATGATGATAATACTGCTCAAAAGGTACTAAAAGTTAACTTTTCAAATGATCCAACAACAGGAGCAACTTATAAAATTGTAAAAGAAGATGGTACAGAAGTAGCTACTGTCACAAATCCACAAAAAGGCGATAACTATGTAGAAATTCCAAACACTGTAGTGGATAAAGACATTGTAAAGGTTAAGGTAACAAAACCGGGAATGAATGAAAAGACATCAGATTCTATAACTCTTGATTTGGCAGGACCTACATTTGCTGACTTGAAGATTGTAAAGAAGACACCTCATATAGCAACAATAACTGGAAAGGTAACAGATACACCGGCAGGAGTTTATTGGGTTAAGATTAAAGGAAAAGGTCCAAATCAAACTGATACATTTGTTGAAATTGGTACAGATGGAGCATTTTCAATAGATATGCCTATAACTACTGATGATGAATACACTTTAACTGCCAAGGATAATCTTGCAAATATTTCTGAGAAGAAGACATCAACTGGTGATGTAGATAAAAACAATAGCTTCGATAAGAGCAAAATCAAAAAAGTAACTATTGAACAAGGATATGCTGGCGAAAAAGAAATACTTGTATTTGCTGAAGAAGGTGCAACTGTTAAGTTATATAAAGTCAATGGTGGAAATGAAATAAGTTTAGGAGAAGTTACAATTTCATCAGGAATGGGAAGTTTAAGTATTTCAGATGAAAATGGATTGGTTGCCAATGAACGTATTTATGCTATCGTTATAAAAGATGTATCAAATAATGATATCAGTAAATTCAACACACCAGCGATTATGACAGTAAGACCAGTGACAGGGGAAAATGTTACTCCTCCTACAAACCAACCACAAGCAGCAGCAGAAGGATCACAATCATAAGCAATGAGGATAAGCCCAAGTATTTGGGCTTTATCCTAAATTTAAAGGAGGTAAAAGATGAAAAATAGAATACTTTCATTTGTTTTGTCTTTACTGTTTGTATTAACACTTCTTCCAATAAATATTTTTGCTTATGGAACTAAAACGAATCAACAGAGACTTGTAGTTGAACCTCAGTGGAATGAAAAAGACATTCAAGATGTCTATAATCTTCTAAATAAAGATGATAAGGAGTTTGAAAGTCTTTTCGATTTTGAAGCCATGAAAAACCTATATAAGGAACATGGGAAAAATTCTTTTCAATCTTTGGTTAAATCTGCCAATAAAAATGGTGGACTGGAAATTGAGAATTTAAGAGCAGGCAATTTAAGAATGAATCATGTAAATCAAAATATTGATCCCGATATTTTGAAGATTAAGCATGAATTAATTGTAAAGGTAAATCTTAAAAATTTCATTGACCAAAGTGGCCATAAGAATATGGATATATTCCACGAAAATTCTCCAAAGATAGTTATTCAGAAATTAAAATATGATGAAAATGGAAATGAAGTTAGTGTAGGAGCTCCTATAACTACGACAATAAATCAAGCAGGAGAAGTTTCTTTAGGGGAGACAGAGGCCTATTACGTTGTAAATAATGAAATAAGGTTCTACCATTATGCTCATGATTTTCAGAGCGAAAAGTTTAAGTTCAATTTAAAAGAGTTCTATTCTAATGGGTCTTATAAAGAAGGAAATAAGCAGCTTGTATTTGATTATGATATTTATCAAGTAGCTGCTTCAAAGATAAAGCTTGAACTACCTGCGGGCATCGAGTTAAAAGAAAATCCAATTGGGCTCTTTACTGGAAGAACTAAGAATGGAACTCAAAAACCTGTTCGATATTATCTTCCGAAAGCAGGTGGAGAAACCATCATAAGATCTGATAGCGGAAATCAAAGACTTTTAAATCCAAGAATCTATTTACCTAATTTAGATGAAGTTTATTTAGGAACTATTAAACTAGAGGGTCAAACAAATGAAAATACAATTTCTTGTGTTTTGAAGGATGGCACAAGTAGAACTTTTAAGGTTTCTACATCCGGAAACTTTGTAGATGGTTGGACCATCCAACTGCTACCAGAAAATTCTTTTACTGTAACTTTTGATGCAAAGGGCGGGAATCCAACACCTCCTGCACAAGTCATTGAAAAGAATAAGACTGCAAAAGAGCCTAGTGCCCCTAAAAAGGAAAATTTCATTTTTCAGGGCTGGTTTAAAGCAGGAGAAGAATCAAAATTTAATTTTTCTACACCAATTAGTGGGAATACTAGTTTAGAAGCGAAATGGAAGCAAGTAACCTATGGGCCATTTGATCCAGACCAACCTGGAGGGGAACCACAAATTCCTGATACCGACAAAGACCAGTATGTAACTGTAATGTTTGAAGCTGGAGCTAATGGTAAATTAATTATGCCGAGGACAATTCCAGAAAAATTGGTGAAGAAAGTTGCCTATAAGGTTCTAAAAGAAACTCCTTGGTCAGAAACGGGAATTACATTCCCTCAAACCCAAGGTGATCCAAAAGATAAGTATGAACTAGATAAATGGGATAAGGCTATACCAAGTACAGGCAAGGTAAGTCAAGGAGAAACATTTAATGCATCTTTCAAAGAGAAAGTTGCTCCAAATCCACCGACACCACCTGTACCACCACAACCTCAACCACAACCTCAACCTGTACCTGATTCGTCAAATGATGGTTTACCTGGAATAAAGTTCCACGAGCCAGTTGAATCTATTCCTGTTTATGTTCACAGACAAGAGGAGATAGAAAAGGGCATCCATTATATTTATATTTATGGTTATGAGGACAAGACTATTCGTCCTGAAGGTAAACTAACTCGTGCAGAGGCAGTTGCTATGTTACTTCGCTTAGTTGGGGCGGATTTATCAAACAAATCAAAACTTGACTTTGTAGATACTCCATCTGCTTGGTATAATGGTGCTTTAAATGCTGCCATGAAGAAGAAACTTTTAATTGCTGATGGTAATAAGTTACGTCCAAATGAACCTATTACTCGTGGAGAGTTTGCTTATGCTTTGTCTAAGATGGATTCTATGAATGATGCTAAGGCACCTTATAGAGATATCAGAGGTCATGTATTTGAGGATGCCATAAACCAAGAATATGGTAATGGTCGAATCAAAGGATATCCTGATGGAACTTTTAAACCTGATAATAATTTGACTCGTGCTGAAGCTGCAACTCTTTTAAATAATTTTGCAAGGAGAAGGGTTACTCAAGCAGGTCTAGTTAAAGTTAAGGATAAGGTCAAAGTATTCCCTGATATTGATGAAAGCCATTGGGCTTATTACGAAATTGTTGAAGCTGGACATACTCACCGTTATGAGCGTCCAAGTCATACTTTAGATGAAACATGGGTTGAGATTTTGGAATAAATCTTAGCATAATTTTGTTTTAAAATTTTAGGAAGATTAAATATTTTTAAGGACATGGCGAGATTACTTTTGATCTATGCCAAGTCCTTTTATTCTATGAAAAGGAGTTTTTATGAAGTTAAGGAAGTTTTTATTTGTTTTTATTTTGGCTGGATTATTGTTTACTTGCCAAGTATTTGCTGAAAGAGATATTAAGATTTTAGTAAGGGGTGATGAGGTTAAGAGTGACGTTATGCCTGTTATTGAAAATAATAGGACTCTAGTACCTATTCGTGTTATCAGTGAAAGTTTAGGTTATGTTGTTTTATGGGATAATGATAATCGTGAAGTGAAAATTTCTAAGGATGATAAAAATCTTATTTTAAAAATCGACTCTAAGCTTATTAGTCTTAATGATGGAAAAAAGAAGGATGAAGTTTCTATTGATGCACCGGCTAAAATTATTAAGGATAGGACTTTTGTTCCACTAAGAGCTGTGGCAGAATTATTTGGCGAAAAAGTTAATTGGGATGATAATACTTCTACTGTTTTTGTGGGTGATATTCCTGAAGCTATTTCAATAGAAAAGAAGAATAAAAATGATAGTAAGGAAAAGAAGGTTATTTTAGATAATAAAATTTCTGTTAAAGAAAGAAATCCAGAATCTTATCTTAAAGTCTTGCAAGAGAATGTAAGTGATCGTGGTGCTATTACTTTTGACAAAAAAAATGCTACTTTCAATCTCACTCCTAAGGATATGGCTGCAAATTTTTATAGGTATTTAAGAGATAATGATTCTTTAGAAAAGGATTTTAAAGATGCATTTGATGAGGAGATTAGTGTAATTAAAGATTATAGCTTACAGATTAAAGATGATAAGGGTGTTAATTATGGTCTTAGAATTACTGATCCAGATAATGTCAACAAGACTCTAGTGCTTATTCGTGATGGTAAGGTTATTGAAAATAATTTAAAAAGTACTAAGTAATTTTAACAAGATAAGTCTTTTGTAGAAAATTTTAAATTAAGTATTCTTTAATAAAAGACCTCTATAATATCTGTTGGGGATTAAATCTCTAACAGATATTTTTATGTAAAAATTTTTCCGGTCAAAGAAATTATAAAAGCATATAATGATAGTAGGGAATAGAGAAACATTTACAAAATAAAAATTACAAACTAAGATAAAAAGAAAACTAAAAGGGAGTAATAATATTGAAAGAAATAAGAAATCAAAAGGGACTAAATTATAAATAAAAAAGAAAAAGATGAAAATATAAAGCATAAAGTTTATGATAAAATATAACATAAATAGAGTATTAAGCTTGGATAAAAATAAGTGGTATTACTTTAATGTGGCTAAAAATAAAGAAAGCATTGGCAAAATTTTAAAGATTTGTTATAATATTTTCATAAATAGCAATAATCCATAAGTATGCAATAAACTATATTGAAGTAAAGACTTATGGACAAAATTTAGGAGGGATAAAAATTTTAATATCCAATAAAATTAGAAAGGAGATAAAAATGGATAAAAAACAAATGAGTCAAAGATGCTTGGCTTTTTTCCTAGCAATAATAATGATAGTAGGAGTAATGCCATTAAATGTTTTCGCAGGGCAAGATGGAGATACGACTTCTAATAATGAAGGTAAAGTTCCTATTCAATATGTAGATGAAATGGGTAACGCTATTAAGGAGAAATACCATATTGTTGGTCAAGAGTATCCAAGTGAGGCTAAAGGTAAGGTTGGCGACGATGTTGATGCAAACTTGATTCCTCAGCCTAAATTTATCGGATATGTAAGAAAAGGAAATATCGTTGTAGCTGATAGAAAGTATGTGGAAAATGGTGGACGCCCAGTGGAAGTACCTTACGAAAAACTTCTTGACATTATCCCAGCTAAGGATGATTATGGTAATGACAATCCAAAGGCAACTGAGGATGTTAAGGCGACTTACAAGTCTGTTACTATTAAGGTTGACGGTGCAAAGGGTCTATTCAGAAAAGGTGACACTGCTAAAACAGAGACTTCATTTGTTTACTATGTAAATCCTGTTGGAGGGAAGACTTTACAAGATGTATTAATTGCATCAGATTTGACTGCTGAGTCTAAGGATGAAAATGCTAATAAGATTGATGCTAATAAAGAGTGGAAATTCACACCAAATAAGACAAAGACAGACACACCAGCAGATGTTGCGTTAGGAACAGCAGTTACAGAGGAAAACTTTAAAAATGAAAATGTTGTAATGGAAGTTAACTTCAAACAAACTATGGCTGACCAACTTAAAGATAAGTTAGAGGCAGTTGATATTAGGGTTTGGGTTGGCGATCAAATTACTTGGAAAGACGGTGTTAAGCTTAAAGAAGCAAACACAGAACTTCAAAATCTTTTAGATGAAATCGCTACAACATTTACTGACCTTGGAAAAAATGACACAGATCTTAAAGAAAAAAGAAATTCTTCAAGGCAAAATCTTCCTAATGGAGCTACAGGCAGTATTGAAGTAAAATTTGGCGACAAGTCAAGAATAACTGTCCCTAATCAAACTTTGTATGTAGCAAATGAGAAGAATGTTGTTAAAGCTGGCGAATCAAATCAAATCAATCCAGAAAATTTACCTGATGGTAAGTTTGCAGTTGAATTTAAGCTAGGCGAAGGTGTTAAGATTGGAGATAAAGAAGGTAATACTACTCCAGTTCTTTATGAAACATACTATGTAAAACCAGGAACAAGTTTAGATTCTAATGAAATTCCTGCAACTACTCTTCAAAATGGTTACAAGGATAACAAATGGTACAATGGAACAAATGACCTTGAACAAGCTGATTATACTAATATAGAATCAAATAAAGAATTTGTAGCAAAGGCTACCAAAAAGGATCAAAAAACTGTTGAGTACTCTTTTAAGTTCTATAATAGCAATAAGCCAACAGCTGAAATTCCAAAATCTGTTCTTACAGGTAAATTTGAACCTACTGTTCCATCATCAGAAACCAAATATGAAGACGATGATATTACATTACCTACAATTACACCAGCAGAACATTCAGTTAATTTTGGAGATATGACAGGAATTTGGAAGTTTGATGGTTGGTATAAAGATGGAAATAAGGTAACAAATATCCCGAAAGTTTCTGCATATGACAATGAAAACAAATTTGTTGGTAAGTGGGTACTAACTGAAACTGAAAGAAGAGCAGTTACACGTAAATTTGATATTGATCAAGATGTTATTGGTCAAGGGAAACCTGTTCCACAAATGCATCGTTTACCTGAGGGTGTAAAAAAACAAAACCATCTAGTTGAAACTCAAAATTATATAGGATCTACACAAAAACCAGGTCAAAATAATTTTACTAAAGTCTTTGAAGAGATTGGTGGAAAGAAAGGTAATTGGGAATTTGTTAAATGGAATCCATCAGAATTAATTGTAAGTGAAACTGAAGCAAACAACGTGTTTACTGGTACTTGGACTTGGAAAGAAAATGACAAATTTACAGTTAAGTATGAATTCAAAACTAATCCAGCTAACAAAGGACTTCCACAAGATCTTAAGGCTTTAAAACCTGCTGATGGTACTGGGGAAGTTTACGAAACTGATGTAAAGAAACCACAAGATTTAAATCTAAGTGCAGAAGCTGTACAAAAAGCTCTTGTTGAAAAAGATCCTAGTGGAAAGGAAATAGGTACTTGGACAGCAAGTGGATGGTCTGAACCAGTTAAAGATACAGAAAATAAAACTTTAACTTACACTGTAACTTGGACTTTTACAAAGAAGGAGGAACCAGCACCTCAACCAAAGCCAGAACCTCAACCTAAGCCTGAAGTTAAACCGGTTCCAGAAATAAAGATTCCTGAAATCAAGATTAGGGACCACCACACTAGAACTTCTCCAGTTTATGTTAGTGTAGCTAAGCCTAGTATAGCTAAGGAAAAGAAATCTGATACAGTTAGGTATATCTTCCACATAGACAAGTTAATTTTTGAGGAAGTAAGAAATAATGAGACAATAACTCACAAAATGGATGTAAAACCTGTTATTAGGAATGGAAGAACTATGATTCCATTAAGATTTGTGGCGGAAGCTATCGGTGTCGATGTTAAATGGGACAATAAAACAAGAACTGCTATATTTACTAATAATGGTTTAACTGCCAAAATCCAAATTGATGGTGATGAAATTGTTCTTTCAAATGGAAAGACTATAAAGATGGACTCTAAACCTCTTAACATTAATGGCAGAATCTTAGTTTCTGTGGTTAACGTAGCTAATGTTTTCGGACTTACTAATGGCAATACTCAAGATGGAGTAGATCATGATATCGAATGGAATAATGAAAAACCAGGCACAGTTGTGATTAGAAGATAATTCTTATAAGTTGTTAGATGTTATAAGATAAAGAAAGGCCGAGCAATCGGTCTTTTCTTTTATGTATTTTAAATAGACTCTATGTCAAATATTTAGGAGGCTCGTTAATTCGTGCCTCTTTCTTTGTAATCATAACAAGTAGTTAAGTGGTGATTTAATTACAAAAAATGCTTTTACTATTACAAAAATCATTAAAGTAGTTTATAATAAACAAAAGCAATTGTTAAGAAATGTCAAACTTCTTAATAATAAAAATCAAACTTTTTTAAAATATTTGTTGTATTTGCAATTAGAAAGTGCAATAATTATGTATCTCAGAATGTATATCAATCTTAAGTAGGATTAATTTATACATAAAACTTAGTGGCTTTTATTTTGAAAGGGGAAAGTGGCTATGCTAATTCACATGGGATTAGATGTTGGTTCAACTACTGTAAAACTTGTAATACTCGATGAAAAATTAAATATTTTATATAAAACTTATAGAAGGCATTTTTCTGATGTAAGAAAAACTGTGAAGGATGTTATTAATGAAGTCTATCCACAGTTTAAGTATGATACAGTAACTGTTAATGTAACAGGATCAGGAGGACTTTCTGTTCACGAATTTTTGGGGATTGATTTTGTCCAAGAAGTTGTGGCAGGTAGGGAAGCAATTTCTTGCTTTATTCCAAAGACTGATGTGGCAATTGAACTTGGTGGGGAAGATTCAAAAATTACTTACCTAAGGGGATCTGTTGAACAAAGGATGAACTCCATTTGTGCTGGTGGTACAGGTGCCTTCATAGACCAAATGGCTTCACTTCTTCAAACTGATGCCTCAGGTTTAAATGAAATGGCAAGGGACTATGAAAAGTTATATCCTATTGCGTCAAGATGTGGAGTTTTTGCCAAGACTGACGTTCAAGCTCTAATCAACCAAGGGGCAAGCAAGGCTGACATAGCTATTTCAGTTTTCCAATCTGTTGTAAACCAAACAATTTCTAACTTAGCTTGTGGTAGACCGATAAGGGGTAATGTTGCCTTCTTGGGTGGACCACTCCACTTCCTTCCTATGTTAAAGGAAAGATTTGTAGAAACTTTGGACTTAAAGGAAGATGAAATTATCGCTCCAGAAAATTCACAAATTTTTGTTGCTTTGGGTGCTGCCCTTTCAAGTTTTGATTCCAAAGCCATGTCTTTTGTGGAACTTTACAACAAGGTGAACACAAGTGCAGAAATTCTTGTAAAGGAAAGTGACGTCATGCCAGCCCTCTTTACAAGTGATGAAGAAGTTAAAGACTTTAGGGAAAGACACAAGACAAAATCTCTTAAAAAAGTTGACCTAAAAACTTATGAGGGACCAATTTATCTTGGAATAGATTCAGGTTCAACAACTTCGAAGCTAGTAGCAATTTCTGACAAAAATGAAATCCTCTACACTTTCTATGGATCCAACAAGGGTAATCCACTTGACATAGCTATAGAAAACTTAAAGGAAATTTATGAAGAAAAAAATGACAAGGCCTACTTTGCTGGTTGCGGCACAACTGGTTATGGGGAAGAATTTTTAAAGGCTGCCCTAAACTTAGACCTTGGAGAAGTTGAAACCATAGCCCACTTCACTGCGGCAAAGTATTTTGATCCTGATGTTGATTTCATTTTAGACATTGGTGGACAAGATATGAAGTCTATGAAGATAAGGGATGGAGTAATTGAGTCCATCCTCTTGAATGAAGCTTGCTCAGCAGGATGTGGTTCCTTCTTGGAAACCTTCGCCCACTCAGTAAATATGACTGCAGAAGAATTTGCCAATGAAGCTACAAGGTCTAGGGAGCCAGTTGACCTTGGATCACGTTGTACAGTTTTTATGAACTCTAATGTTAAACAAGCTCAAAAGGAAGGGGCATCTGTCCCAGATATTTCTGCTGGACTTGCTTACTCAGTAATAAGAAATGCTATCCAAAAGGTTATAAAGGTGAGAGACCCTAAAGACCTAGGCCAACACATTGTTGTTCAAGGTGGCACCTTCTTATCTGATGCAGTGCTTAGAGCCTTTGAAAACTTAACTGGAGTTGAAGTTACAAGACCAGAGATAGCTGGACTTATGGGTGCTCTTGGCATGGCTCTTATTGCAAAGGAAAAATCCACAGGCAAATCAAATATAATTTCCAAGGAAGACTTGGATGCCTTTAAATATAAATCAATCTCAACAAATTGTAGACAATGTACTAACCAATGTGCCCTCTCTGTAAATATATTTCCTAATGGAAAGAGATATATCACAGGAAATAGGTGTGAAAAGGGAGCAGGTCAGGTTAGGAGCAAGGAAGATCAACTTCCAAATATGTTCGTCTACAAGTACAAGAGAGTCTTTGACTACAAGTCTCTTCCAGAAGAAGAAGCTCCTAGGGGCATTGTCGGAATCCCTAGAGTTTTAAACATCTATGAAAATTATCCCTTCTGGCATAGCTTCTTCACAGAGCTTGGCTATTCAGTAGTCTTATCTTCTAAGTCATCAAGAGAGATTTACGAAAAGGGAATCGAAACAATAACAAGTGAAACTGCTTGCTATCCTGCAAAAATTTCTCACGGACACATAGAAGATTTAATAGAAAAGGGAATAAAATTTATATTTTATCCAGCAGTCTTTTATGAAGAAAGACAATTTAAAAATGCAGACAACACATTAAACTGTCCTGTAGTTGCAGGATATTCTGAAGTTATAAAAAATAATGTGGATGACATAGTTGATGGCAAAGTCAAATTTATGAATCCTTTTATCTCCTTTGACGATAGGAAAAAATTGGAAAAGAGATTGGCTGAAGTCTTTGACTTTATACCTAAGAATGAAGTTAAGAAAGCAGTAAGAGCTGGATATGAAGAACAAGATAGGTATAGGCTTGATGTCTTAAATGAAGGCAACAGGATCTTAGAAGAAGTAAATTCTAAAAATCAAAGAGCCATTGTCCTTTCAGGTAGACCTTACCACATAGACCCAGAAATAAATCACGGCATACCTGAACTCATTACAAGTCTTGGTCTTGCAGTTATTTCTGAAGATGGTATTGCAAGGAATGTAGAAATTGATTCAAGACTTAGGGTTCTTGACCAATGGAACTACCATTCAAGACTATACAGGGCGGCAAAATTTGTTGGAGAGCACGAAAACTTGGAGCTTGTACAACTTAACTCCTTTGGTTGTGGTATTGACGCAGTAACAACTGACCAAGTCCAAGAGATTTTGGAGTCCTACAATAAAATTTACACAGCCCTAAAGATTGATGAAGTTTCAAATCTTGGTGCAGTAAAAATTAGGATTAGGTCCCTTATAGAAGCAGCTGAAAAGAGAGAATTTGAAAAAATTGATGCAGAGCTTGAAGGTCTACTAGACGATAAACCAGTTATCTTTACAAAGGAAATGAAAAAGGACTACACTATTTTGATGCCACAAATGGCGCCTCTTCACTTTAGCATCTTTGAACCAATCCTAAGACAAGAGGGAATAAACATAGAAGTCCTTCACGACACAGGTCACAAGGTTGTCAATGAAGGTTTGAAATATGTAAACAACGACGCTTGTTACCCATCAATTTTCGTAGTGGGACAATTTATTGATGCTGTAAAGTCTGGTCAATATGACACAAATAGGTTGGCACTCTTAATGAGTCAAACTGGTGGAGCCTGCAGGGCATCAAATTATGTTGGCTTTATTAGAAAGGCTCTTAAGGATGCAGGCTACGGTCACGTTCCTGTAATAGGACTTTCCTTCCAAGGGATAGAAGAACATCCTGGCTTCCAATTTGATAAGAAACAAATGGTTAGGATTGGTCGAAAATTAATTCAAGGCTTGCTTTACGCTGACTTAATAATGAGACTTACTCAAGCTACAAGACCTTATGAAGTCATAAAGGGTTCAACAAATATCTTGCGTGATAGGTGGGTTGACCTTACAAGTTCAGAAAATTTGATTTACGACAAGACGACTTTTAAGAAAAATGTAAATCAAATGGTAAGTGAGTTTGACAGACTTGAAATTACAAAAGATAAAAAACCAAAGGTTGGAATAGTTGGAGAAATTTTAGTTAAGTATCATCCAGCTGCCAATAACCACCTTGCAGACCTACTTGAAAGGGAAGGGGCTGAAGTTGTCATTCCAGACTTGACTGACTTTATGATGTACTCCTTTAAGAACGCAAGGGCAAAGGCTGACGAACTTTCAAAATCAAAATTATCTGCCTTTATTTGCGAAATAGGAATTTCTTACATTGAGTCTTATAGGAAGTTTGTGAGAGAAGCTCTTAAGGGTACGAGATTTACTTCTCCAGAAAAAATTGAAGATATAATCAAGTACGCAGAAAAATATGTTGACCTTGGCAACCAATATGGAGAAGGTTGGCTCTTAACTGGTGAAATGGTTGAGTTAATCGAGTCAGGTGTTGAAAATATTATTTGCGTTCAACCCTTTGGATGTCTTCCAAACCACATCACAGGTAAGGGTGTCATAAAGGCCATAAGGTCTTCCTATGAAAAGGCAAATATAATTCCAATTGACTACGACGCATCAGCTTCTGAAGTAAATCAATTTAACAGGATCAAGCTTATGCTTTCACAAGCCAAGAAAAATATGGAAGAAGGCGAAGACAAATACAACAGAGGCTACCTAAAGAAAAAGGCAAGTTTGAAAAATTAAAAAGTTTGAAATAGACAAAACCCCTCATTCATTTGAGGGGTTTTTCATATGCCGAAATTTAATTGTTAAAAATTATAAATTAAAGATTTTTAATAATATTTTTGAAAGTCTTGTCTTGTAACAAGTTAGTAGTTGAATTTTGTTTTTCCTTTTGGTCCTTGTAAACTTCTATGTCTTTTTGTACCTTGTAGTCCTCTCCCTTAAGAGCAGCCTTAAAGGAATCTGTAGCTTCTTGTAGTTTAACTTGGAAGTCATTTAATTCCATTATAAAAGCTTTTGCAGCTTTCTCGTCCTTGGATAGGATAGAATTTTTTAGACCTGGAAGAATTTCTAGGGCCTTTTCACTTGCCTTTAAAGTGTATTGGTGAGAAGCTTTAAATTTTTCTGGCACATCAAGGACCTTAAGCTTATCTAGTGTTGCCCTGATTTCTCTATCTGCTCTTTCGTAAGCATTAGTTAAGTCAGCATCACTTAGCTTTGCAGCATTTTCAAAGAAGGATGACTTTAAATCCTTCATAGACTTACTCAAATCTCCTTGAAGAGAAGTAAGCTCTTTTACATACTTATCTTCTTCTGTTGTAAGGTCAATAATAGAAGATGCTTGTCCCTTATTGTCATTAATAATAACCTTGAAGTTTTTGTTGTCCCACTTAACTTCAGCCTTTAGATTTTCAGCAACAAATCTTAGGGGAACGAAAGTACGATCCTTCTTAATTGATGCAGGAGCATCAAGCTTTAATTCCTTGCCATTAACCTTAGCCTTAGTGGAATCAATCTTAAGACTTATTTCTGTGTCCTTGCCACTAATGCCAACTTCTCTCTTGTCCTTATCCCAAGTAACCTTGTAGCCAAGAGTTTCTGAAATAAATCTTATGGGAACCATAGTCCTTTCATTTTTGATGTAGGGTGCCACATCGGATTTTATAATTTTTCCATTGTACTCAATAAGAGGACTTCTTCCTGCAAAAACATTTGAAGTCACAAAAATCATGAGAACAAGTGAAAACAATACAGACTTAAATTTTTTCATTTTTATCTTCCTCCTTATTTACTCTTAATTGATGAAGTGTGAGAGTTTGGATCAAATTGCTTTTCAATATAAATTAAGTTTGAGTCCTTGTCTCCTTGCAACTCAATGAAGGCTCCATCTCTATCAGTTGGAGAAACTTCTCCCTTTTCGTCATCCTTGTAAAAAACTAAATATTCTTTGTTAGGACTTAAGTTCTTTGGAATATCTACTTGTATTTGAGAAAGGTCGCCCTTGTAATCCTTTAAGAAGGCTGTTGACATTCCCTCAGCAGTAGATGTTGAAATTCTAATTCTTGAAATATAATCAGAGTTTTTGATGAGTTCGTTAACAGCTTCTTTGTCAAAGTTTGAAGTTGCAACTTGCTCTTCATCAGTTTCTTTGTTAGTAACATCTGATGCAACTTTTGCATCACTAGCTCCAGCCTTAGCTTGATCTTTTTTGCCACAGGCAGCAAGACTAAGACTTAGGAGTAATGACATTGAAATAATAAAAATTTTTTTCATATTCTACCTCCAATTTTAGTTCATTATATCACAAGACAATGGCTTAATTATATAATTTTAAATTAAGAACAAGAATGTTATAATTAAAAGGGTGATTGAATGCCAAAGGATGTCCTATTTATTTTAAACAAACTAAGAGAAAGTGGCTTTGAGGCCTACATAGTTGGTGGGTCTGTGAGAGACAAGCTAATGGGTATTGAGCCACATGATTACGACATAACAACTTCTGCAAGGCCAGAGGAAATTAAAAAAGTCTTTCAAGACTATAAGACTGTCTTAGTTGGAGAAGACTTTGGAACAGTTGGCATTTTATTAAACAATACTCTCTATGAAGTTACAACTTTTAGGATTGACGGAGCTTATATAAACAACAGGAAGCCAGAGAAGGTTACTTTCTCTAAGAATCTCACAGAAGACTTAAAGAGAAGGGACTTTACCCTTAATGCCATGGCAATGGATGGAGATGGAAATCTTTATGACCCCTTTCATGGTCAAGATGATATAAAAAATAAAATCATTAGGGCTGTGGGTGATCCAAATGAAAGGATAAGAGAAGATGCTCTTAGGATGATGAGAGCCATTAGATTCGCTGGAAGGTTTGGATTTTTTATTGAGGAAGAACTTTTTGATGCCCTATCCTTAAATGCAGGACTCTTAAAGAAAATCGCTCCAGAGAGAATTTTTGATGAGTTTTCCAAGATGATCACAGGAGAAAATCCATCTCATTATTTATTATTGATGGAGGAGACTGGGATACTTGATGTGATTTTCCCAGAGCTAAAGAGGACAGTTGGCTTTGTTCAATTTTCTCCCTACCATGACAAGACCCTCTTTGACCATCTTATTTGTGTTATGGATAATGTGAAGCCAGATCTAAGTCTAAGGCTTGCGGCACTTTTCCATGACATTTCAAAGGTTGACACTCTATCAATTGGAGAAGATGGCAGGGGACACTTTTACGGACACGAAGTCCTTGGTGCAGAAAAGGTTGAAGAAATTTTAAAAAGATATAGACTTCCCAACAAAATAATTGAGAAGGTAAAAATTTTAATCTTAGACCATATGAAGGTCCATGCAGAGATGACGGACAAGGCCCTAAGAAGACAAATAAAAAGAGTGGGAAGAGATAAGGTCCTAGACCTTTATGACTTATTAATTGCAGATTGTATGTGCACAAGGGCAGATAGGGACGCTTCCTTTATTATAAATAGAAAAAATAGGGTAAAAGTCTTATTAGACGAAAAAGAAATGAAAACTGAAAAGTTTTTGGAAATTAATGGAAATGATATTAAGTCCTTGGGATTCTCTCAAGGGAAAATTATTGGAAGGATTTTAAGGGACCTTGAAGAAATGGTCTTAGATGATCCAGAAAAAAATAATAAAACTTACTTAATAGATTATATAGATAAAAATTACAGGTGATGAAATGACAAGATTATTTGGAACAGATGGAGTTCGTGGAATTGCTAACAAGAAACTAACTCCAAAGCTTTGCTATGATATTGGAAGGGCAGCAGCCTATGTACTTGCCAAGGGCAAGAAGGGCAAGGTCCTAGTTGGAAGAGACACAAGACTTTCAGGAGACCTAGTTGAGTCTTCTCTTGTGGCAGGTTTTATGAGTATAGGACTTGATGTGGACTTGGCAGGAGTGATACCAACTCCAGGTGTTGCTTACTTAACAAGGACTGGCGACTACCTATGTGGAGTATCTATTTCTGCATCTCACAACCCTTATGAACACAATGGAATTAAATTTTTCTCATCAGAGGGGCTAAAGTTAGATGATGAAGTAGAAGATGAAATAGAAGAAAAAATTCTTTCAACTACAAAAATATACAAGGACGTAACAGGAGAAGAAATTGGAAGGCTAAATAGGTCCCCTGAATTTACTCAAAAATATGTGGACTACTTAAAGAATTTAGTTGATCTTGACTTCTCAGACTTTGAAGTTGCAGTGGATGCAGGCAACGGTGCCCAATCTCACATAGCCGAAGAAGTCCTAAAGTCCTATGGTGCCAAGGTTAAAATTATCAACAATGAACCTAATGGAATGAATATAAACGACTCTTGTGGTTCAACAAATCCTGATCTAATTCAAGAGCTTGTAAAAAAAGAGGGAGCCGACATTGGTATGTCCTTTGATGGAGATGCTGACAGAATTATTGCTGTTGATGAAGAAGGCAATATTGTAGATGGCGACCACATACTTGCCATTGTTGCAACTTACTTAAAGAAGAATGGCAGACTAAAAAACAATGCAGCAGTGGGAACAATAATGTCTAATGTGGGTCTAAAGAAGTATCTTGAAAAAATTGACGTGGACTTTGTTGAGACTAAGGTTGGGGACAGGTACATCCTAGAAAAGATGCTTTCCGATGATTATGTAATTGGAGCAGAACAATCTGGTCACGTAATCTTCCTTGACTACAATACAACGGGAGATGGGCTTGCAACAGGTATCCACCTCTTAGAAATTATGAAGAAGACTGGGGAAAAATTATCTGAATTAAATAAACTAATGAAGAATTATCCACAAGTTCTTAAAAACGCAAGAGTTCGTGATGACTTGAAAAATAAATACCAAGACTTCCCAGAAATTATGGGTGCCATAAGAGAAGTTGAAGAAAACTATAATGGATCTGGTAGGGTTGTAATAAGACCATCAGGTACAGAGGCCCTTGTTCGTGTAATGATTGAGGGAGAAGACCAAGATAAACTTTCAAGTGATGCTGACAAATTAGTAAAGCTTATTGAAGATAAATTGAATTAGGAGCAAGCAATGTACAAGATTATATCAGACACAAGTTGTGACTTAAGAAAAGATGAAGTAAGGGATTTGGGGATAGAGTATGTTCCCTTTAAGATCTCTATTGATGGAAAAGATTACACAGACGATGAAAATCTAAACTTAGATGAATTCTTAGAAGTAATGAAAAAAACTGAAAATCCAATTCACACAGCCTGTCCATCTCCCTATGATTATTTTAAAATAATTGAGGAAAATAAGGACAAGGACATTTATATTTTGACAATTGGATCAAAACTTTCTGGGTCTTACAACTCTGCAAAGGTAGCAGAAGCTGAAGCAAGAGAAAAGTTTGAGGGAATAAATATTCACGTTATAGACTCCAAGGCAGCATCAGCAGGAACTACTAGGATTGCTTTAAAGTTACTTGACCTTGTAAAGGAAAAGGACTTTGATGGAGTTGTAGAGGCAATTGAAAGGGAAACAGACTTAGAGACAACTATGTTTGTCCTAGAATCTATGAAGAACCTAATCAAGAATGGAAGAATAAAAAAGACAACAGGCCTTATTGCCAATGTCCTAAATATTAGACCAATTATGATTTCCGATGATGGAGAAATTGAACTCTATGAAGTCAATCGTGGAATGAAAAAGTCTCTTGATAAAATGGTTAAGGCAATAGAAAGCAAGTGCAAGAGAGAAAAGCCAGACCTTATTACAATTTCTTATGTGGAAGATGAGGACAGGGCAAAAAAGTTAAAGGAAAGAATTGAAGAACTTTATGAGGGTGCCAAGGTCCACCTTAGACATACTAATGGACTATCCTCTGGATATGCTGACATTGGAGGAATCGTCATAGCTTTTTAAACAAAAGCTGGCTTTTTGAGGTGAAGAATGAGAAAAGATAGGGAAAAAAATTTTCAAGACAAGATAAACGACGCCTTTAGACAAGAAGATTTTAAGGAAATTGGAGAAATAATTGGCGAAGGAATAGACACAGCTATTGATGTGACAAAAAGATCTATAAGTAGCTTTGTGAATAAAAATAAGAGAAAATTACCTTATAGTATTCAAAATGATGACAGAATAATAAATCAAAATCCAAAGACTGTAAACAGGGTAAAGACATGGGGATTTGTCGCAAAAGTTTCAATTGTGGGTCATCTTTTTGCTTTGTTTGGTTTTCTCATGGATATGTTTGATACTTATGGATCAATAAGAGAAGATTTGCCAGCCTTAATTTTTTGGGTAATTCCTGCCCTTATTATTTCTTTTTATGCAAACTACAGAATAAAAAAGACTAAGGACCAAATTATTAGATTTAGAAAATACAATCGTGAAATTGGAAACAACACTGTTATACCAACAGCAGACCTTGCAGCAATAACTGCTAAGCCTCTTGATTTTACTATCAATGATCTCCTAAATATGATTGAAAGAGATTATTATAGGCAGGCAAGGATTGTTGAAGAGGGAAAATTGTTTATCTTAGATTCAAAGACCTATAAACTTTATAAGGAAGAAGCCCTAAGAGATCCTCATGAAAAGATGGAGGAACTTGAAAATCAAGAAAATAGTGAGATGGCAGAAGAACTTATCCTAAGGGCAAGGTCCTATGTGACTGAACTTACACAAATTGAAGGAAAGATTTCATCTCCAATGGATGAAAAAATCAGAGAGCTTTTGAAAATAGTTGGAAAGATTTTTGAACTCTTAAAAGAAAATCCAAGCACAGCTGGAGACTTAAACAAGGCTATAAATTATTATCTGCCAACAACTCTTAAGCTTTCCAACTCTTACTTAGAGATGAAGGAGAAGCCAACAGAATCTGTTAAAGGATCTCTAAAGGATATTGAAGACACAATGGACATTGTAATAGATGCCTTTATGAAAATTCTTGACAATATTTACCAAGAAAAAATTATGGATTTATCATCAGACATGAGCGTATTAAAATCCATGCTAAAGCAAGAAGGACTCTTAGATAAGGATGAATTTAAAATTGGGAGGTAAAAAGTGGATAGAGAAATAAAATTATCATTATCAGATGACTTTGATGTAATTCAAGAAGAAGAAAAAAACAGCTTGAAAGAAGTTGAAGCTGATAAGGAAATTAAACTAAGCCCAGAAGAAGAAAAACAAGTAAATGATTTTGCAAAAGAAATCGACATAACAAATTCAAACATTGTCCTTCAATATGGGGTTGGTGCCCAAAGGAAGATTTCAAATTTTTCTGAGAAGACTCTAGAGTCTGTTAAGACTAAGGACCTTGGAGAAGTTGGCGACCTCTTATCTGGCGTTGTAAATGAACTTAAGTCTTTTGACCTTGATGAAGAAGACAATAAGTTACTTGGATTTTTCAAAAAGCAAGCCAACAAGATGACTTCAATTAAGACTAAGTACGACTCAGCAGAAAAAAATGTAAACAACATTATAAAGACTCTTGAGGACCATCAAGTTACTCTTATGAAAGATATTGCTATGTTGGACCAAATGTATGACTTAAATGAGTCCTATTACAAGGAACTCAGCATGTACATACTTGCTGGGAACAAAAAGCTTGAAGAGGCAAAAAATATTGAGCTACCAAAGTTAAAGGAAAGGGCAGAAGAGACTAACCTACCAGTGGATGCACAGCGTGCTAATGATTATGTAAATATGATTTCGAGGTTTGAAAAGAAGCTTCACGACCTAGACCTTACTAGGATGGTTTCAATTCAAATGGCACCACAAATTAGGATGGTCCAATCTTCTAACACAGTTATGGTTGAGAAAATTCAATCTACAATTGTGAACACAATCCCTCTTTGGAAGTCCCAAATGGTTATTGCCCTTGGAGCAAATCATTCAAAGGAAGCAGCCAAGGCAACTAAAGAAGTGACTGATTTGACTAACCAACTCTTGAAGAAAAACGCAGAAACTTTAAAACAAACTACTGTTGTAACTGCAAAATTATCTGAGAGGGGAATAGTTGACATGGAAACAATTAGGTACACAAATGATCAACTTATCTCAGCCTTAAACGAAGTGCGTGAAATTCAAATTGAAGGTCACAAGAGACGTGAAGAAGCTTCACAAGAGCTTAGAAGAATAGAAGAAAATTTGAAATCATCTTTAGTCGAAATTGCAAACAAATAAATTTTAAAGTTAATAGGATGATAAGAGCCGAGAGAAATCTCGGTTTTTTTATTTTAAAATTTTTTGTGAAGGCTCATAAGTTGTTAGGAGTTAACAAAAAATTATTGGGAATGAGATAAAAATTAACGAAGACCTCTTAGGCAAAATAAAAAAGCTCCCAATGTTTTTTAACATAGGGAGCTTATGAGTTAACTAATAACAACTTATCTAAAAGTAATCTTTCCATCGTCAATGGAATCAATAATTGCTAGAGAGAGAAGGTCGTAACCCATATCCCTAATAATCTTGCCACCATCTTGGAAGCCCTTTTCAATGGCAACAGAAACTCCAGAGACTTTAGCACCTGCTTGCTTTGAAACGTCGATTAAACCCTTTAGGGCATTTCCTTCTGCTAGGAAGTCGTCAATAATAAGTAAGTTGTCTTCAGGAGATAAAAATCTCTTGGAAACAGTAATAGTATAATTTTTCTTTGTAGTGTAGGACTCAACCTTTGACTCGTAAACATCATTGCCAATGTTTAAAGTTTTTTGCTTCTTGCAAAAGACCACCATGGCATCGTCAAAGTGTTTTGAAGCAACAGTTGCTAGGGCAATCCCACTTGCTTCAATAGTAAGTATCTTGTTTATTTTTTTGTCCTTGAAATAATTTGCCATCTCTTCAGCAAGCTTGTCCAAGAACTTTATATCAAGTTGGTGGTTTAAAAATGAATCTACCTTAACAATATTTCCATCTAAAATTCTTCCGTCATTTATAATTCTTTCTTCTAATAATTTCATTTTACACCTCTAGAATATTTTAAGGCATAAGAAAGAAGTTATCAAGTTGAGGGCAAGCTTTTATAAAAATAAATTAAAAATCTTAAGATTTTTCATAGACCTTTACTAAGTAGCTAAGATATTGTTGCAATTTTTACTTATATAAAGTTAATATTTTCTACAAAAAATATTAAGACACAGAGGTTAAAAAAATTTTATTATTTAATAAGTTGTAAAATTAAATGCGACACAAATAAAAAATAAAAACTCATACTAACTTCGTGTAAAATGTTAATAACGACAAAAACACACACGGAGGTTAATATGAGCTATAAACATCTTACACTAAACGAAAGAAATAAGATAGAGGTATTAAACAAAGAGGGCTATTCTTCTAGAAGAATAGCGAAAATTTTAGGATGTCATCATTCCACAATAGCTAGAGAGCTTAAAAGATGTGATACTGAATACGAAGCTGGCCTAGCAGAAAGAGATAAAGAATCTAAATCATCATTAAAAGGAAGAAAAACTAAAGTAACTTATGAAATATTAGAAAATATCAAAGAAAAGCTTAATTCTAAATGGTCACCTGAGCAAATTGTAGGTTGCCTTTATAAAGGAATATTAAGCTTTAAAACAATATATAACTGGATTTATTCTGGAGTAATAGATTTTGATATTTCAAGATTAAGAAGAAAAGGTAAGTCTAGAAAAAGCAAAGAAACAAGAGGAAAATTTAACATAGGTACATCTATAAGAAAAAGACCAAAAAACATAAAGTATAGGGTTTCCTTCGGACACTGGGAACTTGATACAGTTGTGTCTTCTAGAGGAAAAAGCAAGGGGTGTTTAGCAACATTTGTTGAAAGAAAAACAAGGTTTTATATAGCATTACCAATGAAAGATAGAAGCAAAGATTCAATGTTTGAAGCAATCAATAAACTTGTTAAATCACTTCCAAAAGAAGCCTTAAAAAGTTTTACATCAGATAGAGGAAAAGAATTTGCTTGCTATGATGAAGTTGAAAAGCTTGGGATAGACTTTTACTTTGCTGACCCATATTCAGCATGGCAAAGAGGAAGTAATGAAAATTCAAATGGTCTATTGAGAGAATATTATCCTAAAAAGACAGATTTAGCAGAGATATCTGAAGAAGATCTTATTAAAAATTTAATGGAGCTTAACAGCAGACCTAGGAAATGTCTAAATTATCAAACTCCATTTGAATTATTTTTACATGAACTTAGTTTAATTTAGGTGTCGCAATATTATTTGCAATTCATCATTTAAGAAGAGAAAATTTTTCTAATATATGTCATTATAAATTATTTGTGATATCATAAAACAAGGTGATAAAATGATTTTGGAAGCATTGATTATTGCCCTAGTAAGTATGGTTTTTATTAGGGACAAGGACTTTAATAATTTAATAAATTTTAAATTCAAAAGAGTTTATCTTGCCATTTATGGAATAGTTTTAATGATTTTAATAAACTTTATAACGGGAAGGGATTTTGGAAGTCTTACTGAATTCTATGTAAAAAACTTTAAAGTCTTTCACATCCTATTTCTCTTGCTCATTAGTCTTTCATTTTTTTCGAATTATGAGAACAAGGGACTTTTGATTTGTGGACTTGGAACTTTTTTAAACGCCCTACCAGTGATGGCAAATGGAAAGATGCCCGTATCGGCAAGTGCCCTAATGAAAATAGGCAACGAGAGAATTATAAAAATTATTTATATGGGCGGGAGCCTAAGTCATGGGGTCTTTGATAATCCAAAACTTTATTTTTTGTCAGACTTCATATACTTAAAAAGATTTATTGGGCCCTCTAAGGTCATTAGCCTTGGAGATATTTTAATAGCCCTTGGTTTATATTTTGCACTAATAATTATTGTTAGAAAGAGAGGTGCTTAGGATGGAAAAGTTTAGCAACTTATTAAATGTTATAAATTTAAGAGATGTGGTGGACATACTAATTGTTACCATCCTTATCTATTACGTTTTAAAGCTAATTAGAAACACCAGAGCAGAGCAAGTTTTTAAGGGGATTCTTTTTATCCTCCTCTTTATAAAAATTTCACAATTTTTCCAACTTTACACAGTTAACTGGATCTTCACTAGGTTTATCAATGACGGTATTGTTGCCATTATTGTCTTGTTTCAACCAGAAATTAGAAGAGGTCTTCAATATCTTGGGCTTACTTCCAATATAAAAAATAGCTTTAGTCAAAATAAGGACAATGTGCCAGAGACTGTAGAAGAAATTACGTCTGCTGTTGCATCTCTTGCTAGGCAAAAGATTGGTGCCCTTATAATTATTGAAAACGAAGTTGGACTTACAGAAGTTATTGAAACGGGAACTGAAATAAATGGAAAGGTTAGCAGCGGACTTCTTATTAATATATTCATCCCTAACACACCCCTACACGATGGAGCTGTTATTATAAAGGGATCAAAAATCAAGGCGGCAGCTTGCTTCTTGCCCCTATCTGATAGCCAAAAGATTTCCAAGGAATTGGGTACAAGGCACAGGGCAGGAATTGGAATTTCCGAAAAGTCTGATTGCGTATCTATTATGGTTTCAGAAGAAAATGGAACTATTTCAACAGCTGAAAATGGAGTTATCTCAAGATACTTGGATATAGAAACTCTTGAAGCAAAACTTCTAGAAATTTACAATCCAGACTACAAAGCGAAAACTATTTTCTCAAAGCGTGGTGAAAAAGATGAAGAAAATTAATTTTAGAAATGACAGAAGTTTGATGCTTAAAGTTATGTCTTTGATTTTTGCCATAATTCTTTGGTCCTATGTAAAGGGTGAGGCAAACTTTATTAGTTCAACAAACTTTAAAAATATAGAAGTCACTTATGACGGACTTAGTCATCTAAAGGAAAGGAACCTAACCATAATATCTCCCAAGGAGTCAACAGTTGATGTCAAGCTCCAAGGTTACAATTCCTACATGAGAAATGTCACAAGAGATGGGATTGTTGCCAAGGTTGATGTAAGCAAGTTAACTGAGGGAGAGCACTCAGTTCCTATAAATGTTTCCTATATTGATCTTGGAATTTCTGTTACTAACACCACACCAAGAAGGATTCCCTTTAAAATTGACAAGGTGTTAGAGGAAAAGACTGAGGCAAATATTGTATTTTTAAATAAGCTAGAAAAGGGTCTAACTCTTGGGGACTTAAATAAACAAGTTAATGTTAAGGTCAAGGGACCTTCTACTTATGTCAACAAGATTAAAAAGATTGATTCTTATATTGATCTTTCAGACATCACACAAACAACAAGCATTGAGGCAGAAATTTTTGCCTATGATGATGCTGGGAAGATAATAAAGGAAGTTGAAGTGACTCCTGCGAGCGTAAAAGTTGACCTTCCAATTTTAAAAAGTAAAACTGTGCCAATTAAATTAAAATTTAATGAAAATACTAGTAAAAATATTGTGACAAGTGACTTTTCAATTGAGCCATCTTCTGTTACAATTAGAGGAAATTCTGATGTAATTGATTCTATTAACTTCATAGAAACTAGACCAATTAATTTTTATAATTATAAAAATGGAAATGATTTAGTTAAATTGAATTTGCCAGATAAGGTTACATTAGTTGACGAGAATATTGACTTCAGGTTGAAGCCAGTAGGAAAAGAAGATTAATGTCTATTAATAATCAGGAGGTAATATGGAATTTTTTGGAGAAGGACTAACATTTGACGATATTTTACTTGTGCCAGCAAAATCAGAAATTTTGCCTAACGAAGTTGACTTATCTACAAACCTAACGGAAAAGATTAAGCTAAACATTCCTCTTATGTCAGCAGGCATGGACACAGTTACAGAACACAAGATGTCAATTGCCATGGCAAGAGAAGGTGGAATTGGTATCATCCACAAGAATATGTCAATTGAAGCGCAAGCCTTAGAAGTAGACAGGGTAAAAAGATCTGAACACGGAGTTATAACTGATCCCTTTTCACTAACTAAGGATCATTCTATTGCAGATGCTTCTGAACTTATGGAAAGATACAGAATATCTGGAGTGCCAGTAGTTACAGAAAAGGGTGTCTTAGAAGGAATTATTACAAACAGGGACATAAGATTTGAAACTGATCTTTCTAAAAGAATTGGCGAGGTAATGACTTCAGAAAAACTTATTACTGGAGATCCTGACATTAATTTAAACCAAGCTCTAAATATTCTAAAGAAATATAAAATTGAAAAACTTCCTTTAGTTGATAAGGACAATGTATTAAAGGGACTTATCACAATTAAGGACATTGAAAAACACGAACAATATCCAAACTCAGCAAGAGATAAGTCAGGAAGACTTTTAGCTGGAGCAGCTGTTGGAGCAACTAAGGACGTTTTGGACAGAATCGAAGCCCTTGTTAAGGCAAAGGCTGACGTTGTTGTTATTGATACAGCTCACGGTCAATCTAAAAATGTATTAAACACAATAAAGAAAATAAAGGATGCCTTCCCAGACCTACAACTTATTGCAGGTAACGTAGCAACTTATGAGGGTACAGAAGACCTAATTAAGGCTGGCGCCGACTGTGTTAAGATTGGTATTGGACCTGGTTCAATTTGTACAACAAGAGTTGTAACTGGTATTGGGGTTCCACAAATTACTGCTATCATGGAAGCTTATAGGGCTGCCAAAAAGTATGGGGTTCCAATAATTGCCGATGGTGGTATTAAATTCTCTGGTGATGTTGCCAAGGCTCTTGCAGCTGGTGGTAATGTTGTTATGATGGGTTCACTTTTCGCAGGGACTGATGAATCTCCAGGAGAAGAAATCTTCGTTGAAGGTAGAAGATTTAAAGCCTATAGAGGTATGGGTTCTCTTGGCGCCATGAGTGCTGGTTCATCTGATAGGTACTTCCAATCAGGTACAACTAAGTACGTTCCTGAAGGAGTTGAAGGTAGGGTTCCTTACAAGGGACTTGTTGGTGACATAGTATTCCAACTTGTTGGTGGAGTTAAGTCTGCTATGGGTTATCTTGGTGCAAAGGACCTTGAAACTCTTAGGGCAACTGCTAAGTATGTCAAGATCACACAAGCTTCACTTACAGAATCTCACCCACACAATATTACAATTACAAGAGAAGCTCCTAACTATTATTAAGACATTAATAAATCCACTTCAATTGAATTTGGAGTGGATTTTCTTTATAATTACAAGTATAGAGGTGATATTTTGAAAACAAAAGTCTTGCTCGTTGAAGACGAAGAATCAATTAGAAAATTTGTTAAAATAAATCTTGAAAGAGAAGGCTATACAATTTTTGAAGCTGGCAGTGGAGAAGAGGGAATCGAAATTGCTAGACGTGAGCTTCCAGACATTGTAGTCCTTGATATTATGTTGCCAGGCATTGACGGTTTTGAAGTCTGCAAGACCTTGAGGGGAGAGTTCCCAAGTCTTGGTATCATTATGCTAACTGCAAAGGCAGAGGACTATGACAAGATTATGGGCCTTCAATATGGGACTGATGATTATTTGACTAAACCCTTTAATCCAACTGAGCTTACCCTTAGGATAAAATCCATTGAGAGAAGGCTTGAGATTGGTGAAGAAAATGAAAGCAACTTAATCACAGATCCACCTTTTAAAATAGATTCTTATTCAAGAAAGTTTTATAAGGACGATGTGGAACTAGAACTAACCCCTACAGAATATCAAATCATAAAAATATTTATGACTAACCCAGGCAAGGCAATGACTAGAAATGAAATTTTAAAACTCGTTTGGGGCGACGACTTCTTAGGTGACTCAAAAATTGTTGATGTAAACATAAGAAGACTTAGGTCAAAGATTGAAACTAATCCAGCAAAACCAGATTACATTGAAACTGTTTGGGGAACTGGCTACAGATGGAAGTAGGTTTATAATTGAAAAATAAAATTGGGAAAAGACTTGTAAAAAGTTTTTTAATAATAATTTTAATTACAATTTCAATTATAGATATATTCTTGCTTTTTGCTTTTAGTTCCTACTTTTATAACAACATCTCCAAGGAATTAATTCAGAGGATGGAGGTCTCACTTGAAATATATAGGAGGGACTATTCCGACAAGTCCATTGAAGATTTGATTTACGAAGACAGTGACATCTTCTTGTCTAACACCAATGCAGAGGTTCAAATTCTTGACAAGGACAAGACCCTATTATCAGATTCCATTGGTAGGTTGGCATCAAAGCCCATAGAAACTTCAGATGTCTTGGCAGCTGAAAGGGGAGAGATAAAAACTTGGAGGGGTGAAGAGTCACAAACTGGTGAATCAATAATGTCAGTTGCAGGCCCCATAAAAAACAATGAGGGAGAGACAATTGGCTACCTAAGGTTTATATCTTCTATGGAAGAAGTCAAGGCTGCAATTTTTAAAACTATTATAAGTTTACTTATCTTTACATTATTTGTTGCCCTAGTGACAACTATGGTTTCACTCTTGATTTCTAAGTCTATTGTAAGGCCAATACTTGAACTTACAGAAGTTGCCAAGACTATGTTAAAGGGCAATTATGAAGAGAAGGCCAAGGTCTTTGAAGATGATGAAATTGGTGAGCTTGCAAAAACCCTTAATGCCATGAGTGATGAAATTATAAATAAGGATAGGATCAAAAATGATTTTATCTCTTCTATTTCTCACGAGCTTAGGACTCCTCTTACATCCATAAAGGGTTGGGCAGTTGTCCTAAAAGACGCAAAGGAAGATGAAAAGGACCTAGTGGAAGATGGCTTAAACATAATAGAAAATGAAGCCGACAGACTTGCAAAGATGGTAGAAGAACTTTTAGACTTCTCAAGATATATATCTGGAAGGATAACTCTCAATAAGGAAATAATTGATATTTCTCAAACTTGCCTTGATGTATCTAAGCAAATGAGGCCTCGTGCCAAGTCCAACAACATTGAACTAATAACTGACCTTCCAAAGGAGTCAATCCTTATTAACGCAGATGAAAATAGGATTAAGCAGCTGCTAATAAATCTTTTGGACAATGCCATTAAGTTTACATCAGACAAGGGCTGGGTTAAGTTCCAAATGCTCAAGGAAGATGATAAAGTTCAAATAATGATTTCGGATAATGGTATGGGGATGACTAAGGAAGAACTTGCCCACGTAAAGGAAAAGTTCTATAAAGGCAAGCACTCCAAGAGCCACAGTGGGATTGGTCTATCCATAAGTGATGAAATAACTAAGCTTCATCAAGGAAACCTTGAAATTTTCTCGGAAGAAAATATTGGAACTACAGTCAAGGTTAGTTTGCCTCTCGATATTGATAAAGAAGTAGGTGAAAACAATGATTAAAAAAATAATTTTTTACCTTTCACTATTTTTCCTTGTCCTACTAAGTGGTTGTTCCTTCTTGGCTAATCAGGGGACAAATGTTAAGAGACCAGAGATGGGTCAAGCTCCTATCTATGGCAAGTGGACCATAACTAAATTTATTTCCAACAAGAAGGGCAACCAAGACAACTTTAGGTTCAAGGATATAATAGGAGAGGACCTTTACTTTAGTAACAATTCAGTCCTTCTAGCTAATGACTACATCAAGGATGCTTCCTACAAGACCAAGTACGTTAAACTTTCTGACTACTTGTATGAAAAGTTCAACCTTGATTATAAGAACTTAGGAGTGGAAGACTCTGATGTATTTACAACTTATGTATTTGATTCAAATTCCAACTCTTCCTTATATTATGAAGTCATAAAGACAAGTGAGAACACAGCTCTCTTGTTTGACAACGGCATTACACTTGAGATAAAGCTTGTAGACGACAAGATTGACAATGAGGACTTAAACTCTACTATCTTAGCAAGGAAGGATGAGGTCTTGGCAAAAAGCAACTTATTTGATCTAAATGGCGACAAGGGATTTTTAATTGGATTTAAGACAAAGGTGGACTCAGATATTCCATCATGGAACTACAAGACCCTTTATCTAAAATTTTCTGATTTGAAATTGGAAAATGTCTACGAGATGAACAACATAATCTTGCCAAGAGATGACAGGTTCTTTGAAGTAAGTGTTCAAAGAGAGTCAAAGGCTGAGGAAACTACAGATAGGTTAATCGCAAAGGAATATAAGACTTCAAACCTTCTCAATAAGGATCCAGAGATTCCAAAAATTGAAACTGAAGAGTTAAGGGATGATAATTCACTAAAGACCATCAACTTTATTACCAACAATTATATTAATGTTGAGAGTTTAGATAGAAATGCTAATGAGAAATGTCTTAGGATTTATAATCTCGATAACTTAGAAGATAAAAAGGCCCTAAGTTTTAAGGACTTTATTTCTGAGGATGCCCTAGAGAGTGAAGGCAAAAACATTGAAGCCCTAAATAAAGATCCATACAACATAGGAATCTATAGGGACAATGGTTTTTGGAAATTAAAGGGAAGAGTTAATTCAGAAAATGGAAATTTTTCTGATTTTGATTTAAACCTAGTTCTTCCTTACGAGGTTAACAAGTATAACAAAATTAATATTCCAATGGCACAGATTAAAAATTTCAAGTCATCAATCAAGGATGGATTTGTATCTCCTGACAATAATTTTTTAATAACATTGGAAAATAATTATTTAAAAATATATAATATAAGTGAAGGGAAAATTCTTCCTAACCCTATCTTTGAAAGGGAAATTGGAGAAGAAGCTTCCACTATTATGACTGAGTGGGCTACAGGCCGCTACGCAAATATTTGGCAAGATGAACTTTCATCTAATAAATGAGGTGTAAAATGAATAAAATCATGGAATTAGTTGGGGAAAATTCTCTTTACTTGCTCCTAACTCTAGGTGCAATATTAATTGGAGTTGTCCTCACCTTTATAGTAAATTTTGCTGCGAGAGATTTAAAATTTATAAAATACTTACCAGGACTTGCCTTGGTATTTATTGGAACAATATCTCTTTTCATCGTGATCAATAAACTTTTTGATCCAAGCAGCTTAGACAATTTAATTATCTTTGTAGTTGGAGTTTCATCTGGATTAGTGTCCCTAATCTTTGCTCTAATTATAGGCATAGCCACTTCAGATAAAAATCGCTACAAGAGAAACCCAAGAAAGAGATAAAGATAAAAGCTCAAGATAAGAGGCACTTAGGTGCTTCTTTTTTCTTGAGCTTTTTTATTAGAAAGGATATGAAAAATATAAAATTTAAAATTTATATCTGCCAAGAGCTTGCAGCTTAAAAGTACATAAGCAATGATTAATTAAAAATTAATAGGTGGAGATGTAGTCCTTCATTGATTCAAACTTTTTGTCCCCAATGCCAGGAACATTTTTTATGTCCTCAATAGAAGAGAAAGAATTATTTGCCCTGTAGTCTAGTATCTTTTGAGCAGTTTTTTCTCCAACGCCAGGAATTTTTGTTAGCTCGTTTAAGTCTGCTGAGTTAATATTTATCTTTGAAGATGAAGCACTTGATGATGGACTGGAGGCAAGACTAGAAATATTACTTTGGACTTCGCCAATCTTTGGAATGTAAATTTTTTCTTCGTCGTGAAGCTTTGCTGCAAGGTTAATCTTGTCGAGGTCTGCATCATCTCTTGCACCACCAGCAAGGTCAAGAGCATCAACGACACGCTTATTTGAGTCAAGCCTAAGTATGCCAGGCTTATTGACAGCTCCTGAGATGTGAACCATAATCTCTTCCTTTTCGTCAGAAGCCCTTTCTATTGCAAGATCACTTGACCCTGACTCGAGAGCTTTATTCTTATCGGTTACGCCAGAGGTATTAATTTTTAAAAATTCTTTGGCATCATCATCTTCATTATGAGAATCGTAATACTGATAGCCGATGACTAAGAGCAAGGCTACTATTATTATGTAGGGAAGGTTATCTTTTTTCAAAAATTTAAAATCCATTTACACCACTCATTTATTAATAATATTATATTTATAAGCTTGTAATACCCTAAACAGATAAATTTTACACAGTTTTCAAATACTAAAAATTATGTTATAATTTATTCATCGAAACGATTTCAAAAAAATTAATATATTTAGGAGGAAAACAATGAAAGTTTATACAACAGATAAGGTAAGAAATCTTGCTCTTGTGGGACATTCTGGCTCCGGAAAGACTAACCTAACAGAGGCTATGTTATTCCAAAGTGGAGCTACAAAAAAGCTTGGAAATGTTTCTAGCAAGAATACAATCTCTGACTTCTCAAAGGAAGAAAGAGAAAGAGGAACATCAATAGCTACATCAATTATTCCTGTTGAATGGAGAAATTATAAAGTAAACATAATAGATACTCCTGGATTTCTTGATTTTGTTGGAGAAGCTCACAGTGCCCTAAGAGCTAGTGAAGCTGCAATTATGGTTATAGATGCAACTAAGGGAATCGAAGTTGGAACAGAAAGAACTTGGAAATACACAGAAAAAATTGGACTTCCAAGAATTATATTTATAAATAAAATTGACGGAGAAAATGTAAACTTTAGAAAGCTAATGGACGAGCTTGAAGCCGCCTTTGGTAAAAAAGTTATTCCTTTCTCTGTACCTATTGGCGAAGGAGAAAACTTTATTGGTGTAACTGATGTAATCTTCCAAAAGGGTTACAAGTATGTGAACTCTGCACCACAAGAAACTGAACTTAACCACGACCAAGTTAAGGCAACTGAAAGAATGTACGAAGAAATTGCAGAAGTTGTTGCAGGTTCTGATGAAGTTCTTATGGAAAAATATTTCTCTGGAGAAAAATTCACAAGAGAAGACCTTTTAAGAGGAGTTACAACAGCCCTACTTGAAGGTGATGCAGTTCCACTACTTGTTGGATCTGGTGAAAAGGGAATAGGTATTGATATTTTACTTAACACTATAGTTAATTACATGCCAGCACCAGACGATGATCGTGCCCACCTTGGATTTAGATACAAGGAAGGGGAAGAAAGAAAGGTTTCAGCAAAGGATCCTTTTGCAGCAGTTGTATTTAAAACTGTATCCGACCCATTCTTAGGAAAAATTTCTATCTTTAAGGTAATTTCTGGTATTTTAACTAAAAATACACCTTTATATAATGTTAATAATGGTGAAAGTGAAAAACTTGGCGGTCTTTTCGTAATGAGAGGTAAGGAACAAATAGAAGTTGACGAAATTTATGCAGGAGATATTGGCGCAACAACAAAACTTGCTGGAACCTTAACTGGAGATACGCTTTGCGATAAAGACCACCTAGTTGAATACAAGAAGTTAAAACACCCAACTCCAGTTTTATATTATGCAATTGAACCTAAGACTAAGGGCGATGAAGAAAAACTTACTCAATCTCTAAAGAAGATTAGGGACGAAGACCCAACATTTACTATAGAAAGAAACACAGAAACTAAGCAAATGACTATTGGTGGTCAAGGTAAGGTTCAACTTGACGTTATCCTTGAAAAATTAAAGAACACTTATGGAGTTGAAGTTGAAATTGTTCCATTTATAATTCCTTACAGAGAAACAATTAGAAAGACTGCAAGTGTTCAAGGTAAGCACAAGAAACAATCTGGTGGAGCAGGTCAATACGGTGATGTTTGGATTAGATTTGAACCTTGTGAAGCTGAATTTGAATTTGGCGAAGAAGTATTTGGTGGTGCAGTGCCTAAGAACTACTTCCCAGCAGTTGAAAAGGGTATCATTGAATCTAAGGAAAAGGGAGTTCTTGCAGGCTATCCTGTTACAAACTTCAAGGCTGTTCTATATGATGGATCTTACCACGATGTAGACTCCAACGAAATGTCTTTCAAGCTTGCTGCAAATCTTGCCTTCAAGAAGGGTATGCAAGAAGCAAGCCCAGTTCTTCTTGAACCAATTATGAAGGTTGAAGTTACAATCCCAGAAGCATATCTTGGGGATGTAATGGGAGATATGAATAAAAGACGTGGAAGAATTCTTGGTATGGACCAACAAAATGACGGCACTCAAGTTCTTATTGCTGAAGCTCCTCAAGCTGAATTATTCACTTACCTAATTGATCTTAGATCACTTACTCAAGGTAGGGGAACTTTCAATATGGAATTTATAAGATACGAAGAAGTTCCACAAAATATTGCAGATAAAATTATTGAAGAAAGACAAGCAGAAAAATAATATAAATTTTTAAAGGTTGGGCTTAAGTGCTCAACCTTTTTTATTATAAAACAATTAAAGATATTGAAAAGCAACATTGATAGTTTTATAATTTAGTTAGGTAACATTATATCTTATAGAAAGGGGATAAAAATGAAAACTAAAAAAATTGTATTAATTTTGATATCTTTGGCTCTTGTGTCAATTATGTGTGGATTTTCTTTTTTAAATTCAAAAAAAGAAAACTATGATTTTCATATTGATGTTTGTGATGAAAAACCAAACTATGAAAAAATTATTAATAATTTAAGTTATGATAGTTTGTACAAATATAAGTTAAAAGATGTTATAGTAAGCAACAAGATTATGGAAGAACAGGGTTTTAAATTTACAACAAATAAAGATGCGGATTATTTATTAATATTTGCTAATAAAGATAATGAGAATGCACGTATAGCAGTAAGAGTTTCTGATATGAGTTTGAGAATTTCTAGTTCTAAAAAACATAGTAGTTATGTACTTATTACTGATTCAAAAAATTCAAAAAAAGATTTAGATTTCTCTTCTAATAGTGGTATTCCAAAAGGATCATTTACTATTTTAGAACTAGAACGAGAAAAAGTCGCAAATAAGTAAAAAAGAATTAAATGGCTTGAAAATATCTGTTGGTGAGTTAAAACCCAACAGATATTTTCATTTAAAAAATTTACTATTTTTATGAATCCATTTCTTAACTTTTTAATAAAATAATTAAAGTAATAATTATTTAAAAACAACAAAAAGCATATAGGGTTAAAAGGACACGAAACCAAATACTTTACAAAAGCCCTAGTTTATATTAAACTAGATATAGTAAAAGATAGTCAGTTTTTTTATAATTTAAAAGACAAAGATAGTCAAAGGAATGGTTTTATGTCAAAATTATCCAATTCCATAGAAGATTTTTTAACTGAATTAATATTTGAATCTGGTGGAGTTGTTGAAATACAAAGATCAAAAATTTCAGACCAATTTAACTGCGCCCCTTCACAAATAAATTACGTTTTGACAACGAGGTTTACGCCCTTTAAGGGCTACTACGTTGAGTCAAGACGAGGTGGCGGCGGCTACATTAGGATTGTAAAAGTTAAAATAGAAGATGATGATGAAAGGCTGGAGAGATTTTTGGACTTCGTAGGGGACTCCATTACAAAAAATAACTCAGATGATCTTTTGGAAGAGCTTGTTAGACTTAAGAAGGTCACTAGAAGGGAAATGGAACTTATGAAGGTGAGCCTATCTGATAGGTCTCTAAGTCAATGCGAAAATAGAAATGAACTGAGGGCAGATTTGTTAAAGAATATGCTCCTTGTCATTTTCAGCTAGGAGGGAAGAAGATGTTGTGCGACAACTGCAAAGAAAGAGAATCAATAATTTCCTACACAAGGATAAATAATGACGAAGTGGAAGAAGTTCATCTCTGCCAAGTTTGTGCTGAAGAAAAATTTAAAAAAGAATTTCAGGGTTATCAAAATATAATTCCTCAACTAGAAAATGCCCTAAAAAATATTTTTAAATTCACTGCCAACTCTTACAATGAGGAGGAAGATGACATAAGATGTGAGTATTGTGGCAGGAGCCTAAGTGAACTTAAAAACACAGGAGCCTTGGGTTGTCCAAAATGTTATGACTCCTTTGGAAATGAAATTAAGTCTTACCTAAAGGCCCTAAATATAAATTTAAAATACAGGGGAAAAATTCCCAAGAACTCAGAATCCTATATTTACTACAATAGGAAGCTTGAAGACCTTAGGGAAAAGTTGGACCTTGCTATTAGCCTAGAGGAATATGAAAGGGCTGCAGAAATAAGGGACGAGATAAAAGCCTTAAAGGAAGATGCCAATGTCTAATATTATTTTGGGAAATAAGGTAAAATTATATAGAAACATTGACGGCAAGAACTTCGTCAACACTATGTCTGATGAAGAATTAAGAGAAAATTTAGAATTTCTTGACCCAATAATAAGAGGAAGGGGTTATGAAAATCTTGATATTGAAAAGATGCCATCCCTCAAGAAGTTAAAACTTATTGAAGAGGGGAGATTTGGCAAGACTTTTGTTGATAAGAAGAATATTGGCTTCTACCAAAAGGATGATGAGCCAGATATTTTGATTAATTCCAGTGAACACCTAGAACTTTCAAAGTTTTCTAGGACTCAGTCCCTTGATGAACTTTACAAGGAAATCTATGACCTGGAAGGAAAGCTTGAAGAAAAAATAAACTTTGCCTTTAGTCCAGAGTATGGCTACCTGACTTCAAGGGTTTTTAATGCAGGAACTGGTTTTAAACCCATAGCCTTTTTGTACCTGCCAGCTCTAAATTATTTTGGGATAAATGAAATTGCCAAGGGTCTATCAAGGCTTGGTTACACATTGGGGTCTTACAGGGACAAGTCCAAGAAGGCTCTTGCAAGTATTTACACCCTTTCCTTTGAGTCAAGCTTGACAGAAGAGGAAGGATCTTATATAGAAAAATTAAAACTCATTAGCGAGGAGATTGCTGATGTGGAAAGAGAAAATAGAAAAAAACTTTATCTTGATAATATTATTAGCCTTGAAGACATGGTCAACAGGTCCTACGGTCTACTTGCCAATGCAAGGTTATTGTCGGAAGAAGAGATGATGCAGTCCATGAGCATGATAAACCTTGGGGTTGAACTTTCAATCTTAAAGCCAAATAGGGAATTTGACTTTTACCAAGAAATTATGAAGCTTAGAAATGGACACTTACAAATTGAGAGAGGCTCAATCTTAGACCTTAGGTCGAGAGACATCCTAAGGGCTAACAAGTCGAGAGCTCTCATGAAGGAGGTTTTCAAATGAGTATGTTTGGGAAGTTTAGTGAAAAATCACAAAAAGCCATCCTCTTTGCTCAGCAAGAAGCAAGGGAACAGAGGCATTCATATATAGGGTCAGAACACATCCTTCTTGGAATTTTGCGAGAAGGAACAGATGCAGGTGCCCATATACTTTCAAAGCTTGGGATAGATTACAAGAAGGCAAAGGAAACTACTATGGATATAGTTAGCCAGGGTCAAGGTCCAGTGGTGTCAAGCATTGCTTACACTCCAAGGACTAAGAGGATCTTTGAACTTGCCTTTGAAGTTTCAAGAGAGATGGGCGAGAACACAGTGTCAACTGATCACCTTCTCCTTGGTATCCTAAGAGAGGGTCAGGGAGTTGCCATCCTAGTTTTAAAAAGACTAGGCATTGACATAATGAGTCTTGAAAATGATATTTTAAATAATATGGAAGACTATGAAGATTATGAAGAAGGCGATGAAGCTGGATCAGAAGCTTTAGAAAAATACACAACAAACTTAAATAAAAAGGCAGAAGAAGGAAAAATTGACCCTGTAATTGGAAGGGAAAAGGAAATTAAAAGAGTTATCCAAGTCCTTTCAAGGAGGACAAAAAACAACCCAGTCCTAATTGGAGAGCCAGGTGTTGGTAAAACTGCCATAGCTGAGGGACTTGCTGCAGAAATTGTTGCAGGAAATGTTCCAGAAATTATGAAGGATAAAATTATCCTAACTCTTGATATTTCTCAACTTATTGCTGGAGCAAAATACAGGGGAGACTTTGAAGAGAGATTAAAAAATGTAACTAATGAAGCAAGCAAGAATAAAAATATTATTTTATTCATTGATGAGATGCACGTCATCATTGGTGCAGGGTCAGCTGAAGGATCTCTTGACGCTTCAAATATTTTAAAACCTATGCTTACAAGGTCTGTCCTACAAATTATTGGAGCTACAACAATTACAGAATACAGGCAAAAAATTGAAAAGGACTCTGCCTTTGAAAGAAGGCTTATGCCAATAATGGTTGATGAACCAAGCACAGAAGACTCAATTAAAATCATCCAAGGTCTTAAAAAGATTTACGAAGACCACCACCATGTTATTATTCCAGATGAAAGTATTGAAGCAGCTGTAAAATATTCTGACAGATACCTAAATGATAGGTTTTTGCCAGACAAGGCCATTGACCTCATTGATGAAGCAAGCTCAAAATTAAAAATTGAGTCCTACAAGGTTCCAGAGTTTGAAGAAAAATATAAGCTTGACCTTGAAGACATTGAAGAAAAGAAAAGCCAAGCAGTGAGAGACCAAGACTACGAACTTGCAGCCAACCTTAGAGATGAACAAAAGCGAGTTGAAAGGGAATTAGAGGACAAGAGAATTGAATTTAGAGAAAAAGAATCCAAAAAGGAAGTTTCTCCAGAGCTTATAGCTGACATAGTTTCAGATTGGTCCAAGGTTCCTGTTACTGAAATGACAGAAGAAGAAACAGAAAAATTAAGAGACCTTGACATCAAATTAAAAGAAGACGTCAAGGGACAAGACCAAGCTGTTGAGGCTCTTGCCAAGGCAATAAAGAGGTCAAGGATTGGACTTAAGGATCCAAACAAGCCAATAGGTTCCTTTATCTTTGTTGGTCCAACTGGTGTTGGTAAGACTTATCTTGCAAAGAGCCTAGCCAAAAACTTATTTGGCAAAGAAGAAAATATGATTAGGTTTGATATGTCTGAATATATGGAGAAATTCACTGTATCAAGACTTGTGGGTTCACCTCCAGGATATGTTGGTTACGACGAAGGTGGAGAGTTAACAGAGGCTGTTAGGACCAACCCTTATTCAGTTATTCTTTTGGATGAAATTGAAAAGGCCCACCCAGATATATTTAACATCCTTCTACAAATTCTTGATGAAGGAAGGCTAACTGACTCCAAGGGAAGGACTGTAAACTTCAAAGACACTGTTATAATTATGACATCCAATGCAGGTGCTAACCTCTTAGCTAAGAATTCAGTTCTAGGCTTTTCAACTTCAGATGATTCTGAAAAGAAAAGTGAGTATGAAAATATGAAGAAGATTATAGACCAATCCTTAAAGGATATGTTTAAACCAGAATTTTTAAACAGGGTTGATGATGTAGTAGTCTTTAAGGCTCTTGAAAAAACTGAAATCAAAGACATTGTTAAGAATATGCTTGCTAGTCTTAACATTAGACTTAAGGACATGGGCATCAAGGCAACTTACACAAATAAACTTATAAACTTCTTAGTTGATGAGGGATATGATAAGGTCTTTGGCGCAAGACCTCTTCAAAGAACTATTACAAAATTAATCGAAGACAAGATTGCCGATGAATTCTTAGATGGAAAGATCAAGGATGGCGATGGGATTTCTGTAGATGTTAAATACAAGAAGGTTCAAATAAAAAAACTTAAAAAGACAAAAAAGGCAAAAGATGAAAAAGAAAATAGTCTATCAATGTAATAAATGCGGTTACATTTCTCATGGATTTTTTGGGAAGTGTCCCAACTGTGGTTCTTGGAATAGCTTAGAAGAAAAGGAAGAGGAGTCCTCATCAGGAAAGACTTCCACAAGGACCAAAAAAGTTAAAAAGGATGCACAAAAATTAAATACTGTTGCAGTTTCTTTAGATGAGAGAGTAAAGACTAGCATAGAAGAATTTAACAGGGTCATGGGCGGGGGAATAGTTCGTGATTCTGTTAGCATCTTGACGGCAAAACCTGGTTCAGGTAAGTCAACTCTTCTTATGCAGGTTGCCAATGACCTTGCCAACAAGGGGATGAGGGTCCTCTATGCATCGGGAGAAGAATCAGAAACACAAATTAAGATGAGAGCAGAGAGGATTCTCGACAAGCTTTCTGAAAATATTTGGGTTTACTCTGTAACTTCACTTAACTCTGTCCTGGACCAAGTTGAAAAAATTGATCCTCAACTTATAATCATAGACTCAATTCAAACCTTTACTCTTGATGAGTTTCCACAAAGACCAGGGACGCCAACACAAACTATGGAGTGCGCCTACAAGATGACAGAAGTTGCCAAGGATTTAGAAAAGCCTCGTATGGTTTTCTTAGTTGGTCAAATGACTAAGCAAGATGAACTTGCAGGTGTGAGAAGCCTTGAACACTTAGTGGATACTGTCCTCTTAATTGATGGCGATTCATCAGAAGACTTGAGGTCCCTTATGACAACAAAGAACAGGTATGGGTCCACTGGTGAAATTGGATTTTTTTCTATGACAGAAAGGGGAATGATTTCAATTGACAACCCATCAGAATATTTTATGACCAAGAGGGCAGTATCAGACCAAGTACCAGGCTCATCTCTTTCAGTTATAAGAGAGGGAACAAGACCAATAATTCTTGAAACAGAGGCCCTTGCCTCTAAGTCCTTCCTTCCTTATCCATCAAGGATTTCTGAATCAGTTAGGAGGGAACACCTAAACACTCTTGTTTCAATTCTTGAAGAGAGGGCAGGTATGACCTTCTTAGACAAAAACATAGTAGTCAAGTCAACTGGTGGCATAAAAGTTAAGGAGCAGGCATCAAACCTTTCAGTAATGGTTTCTATTGTGTCATCAACTCTTAACAAGCCCGTTGAAGCTAACTCAGTTTTTGTTGCCGACGTGGGACTTACGGGAGAACTAAAAAATGTTCCAAGCCTTGACGTAAGACTTAAAGAAGCAGAGAGAATGGGCTTCAAAAAAGCCTACGTTTCTAAATATTCCAATGTGAAGGAAGAAAATTACAAGGACTTAGAAGTTATTAAGATGTCAAACATCTCTGAAGTCCTAGCAAAAATTTTTAACTTATAAAAATTTAGACAATAAAAAAAACTCTTGTTACTTAACTAATAAGTAATAAGAGTTTTTCTTTTGCATTTTTTAAAATTTTAGGCTTCCTTAGTGTGTCTTGTAGATGAAATCGCAAGAGCAACTAAAAGTCCAAGGATCATTGGGCATACCCATCCAAGACCAAACTCAGTAAGTGGTAATTTTGTAAGCATTTCTCCAAATCCACCAAGAAGTCCCTTGCCTTGTAGGACGAATAAGAAACCAAAGGCTAGTGAAACAAGAGAAGGAAGCTTAAAGACTAAGTCGTCTTTAATTTTTTCGTTAAATAGTCCTAGGATGACAATTGTCATTGCACATGGATAAATAATTTCAAGAATTGGTGCAGAAATTTTAATAATTTGTGTAACACCAAGCATTGATATTAAACATGAAACAATGGAACAAAGAACAACAACTCTTTCGTAAGAAATTTTGTTGAAAGTTAAGTCGTTGAAGAAGTTACCAGTTGCAGAAATAAGTCCAATAGCAGTTGTAAGACAAGCAAGAGCAGTAATAATAGCAAGGATGTAAACCCCAATGCCGCCAAGAACTCGATTTGTAATATCAACAAGAAGTAGAGTAGAATCAGTGTCTGCATTATAAATGCCAAGGAGTGAAGTTTGAGCTCCAAGATATAAAAGACCTCCGTAAATTAGTGCCAATAAAATTACTGCAATAACACTTGATAAAATAGTTGCCTTAATCTCAACTTTTTGTGAAGAATATCTTCTTGTCTTAACTGCGCCAATAACAACTAGGGCAAACATACAACTTGCAATGGCATCCATTGTTTGGTAGCCATCAGTGATACCCTTTTTGAGGACATTGTCGATCATTGTAGTGTCTGCAACTTCGCCTATTGGAGTGGCAATTCCCTTTATAATTAGAACTGTCATACAAAGTAAAAGTGAAGGAGTAAGAAACTTTCCAACTATGTCAACAACCTTGCTAGGTCTAATACTTAGTAGACAAGCAACAACAAAGAAGATAACAGAGAATAAATACCTGTTAAAGGACTCACCAAAGATTGGCAAGATTGCAATTTCATAAGTAGTGGCAGCAGTTCTTGGAGTTGCCAAGAAGGGCCCGATACATAAAATAATAGCCGTAGACATAACAATTGCAAAAGTCTTGTTAATCCTTGAAGCGAGGACGTTGAGGTTACCTTCATACTTAGAAAGGGCTATGATTGCCAGTAGTCCTAAGCCTGCATCTGTAATCGTAAAACCTAAAAATCCTATCCACCATTGGTGACCCGACAACAAACCTAGATAAGGGGGAAAGATTAAGTTACCAGCTCCGAAGAACATTGCGAATAATGCGAAGCCAATAATGAATAAATCTTTCGTCTTGATTTCATTGTTCATCTTTTTACCTCCATAATAATATTTTTTCTATTCTATCACATAGAGAGGCTTTTGGATACACAAATTATTGATTAGATGTAAATATTTTGATAATATCAATATTATTGAAAGGAAGGTTTATATGGATTACAAAGAAGCAGTAGCTTGGCTTGAAAATAGAAACATACCTCTTGGAGAATTTACTCTTGATAACATCAGAGCCCTATTAGAAATTTTTAATAGACCCCAAGATAAATTAAAAATAATTCACATAACAGGAACTAATGGCAAGGGATCAGTTGCAAGTTTCATCACCAATGCCCTCATAGAAAATAATTATTCAGTGGGCAAGTTCACATCACCCTATATAACAAATATTCGTGAAGAGATAGAAGTTAATAGGGAAGTCATAAGCGAAGATGACTTTGCAAAGCTTGCCAGTGAAGTAAGAAAAGAAGTTGAAGAACTTGATAAGAAAGAAATTTTTGTTAGCGGCTTTGAAATTTTAACTTCAATAGCCTATATTTACTTCGCAAGAAAAAACTTGGACTTCGCAGTAATGGAAGTTGGTATGGGAGGACGAGTTGACGCAACCAATGTAATGGAAAAATCCATCCCAGTCTTTTGTCACATAGCTCTTGACCACGCAAACATCTTGGGAGATACCCTAGAGAAGATTGCAAAGGAAAAGGGTGGGATAATAAAAGAAAACTCTCATGTTTTTTCTTATCCACAAGCTGAAGAAGCAAAAGAAAAGTTAAAGAGTCTTGCAAAAGAAAAGTCCTCTAGCTTTAATGACTTTGACTTTGATGAAGTTGAAATAATTTCTTCTAATGAATTTGGAAACAAATTTAACTTTAGAGACTATAAGGACCTAGAGACTTCCCTTGTAGGGGATCACCAAGTGTACAATGCAGCCCTTGCCCTTATGGTTTTGGATTATTTAAGAAAAGACTATAAGTTGGATAAGGAAAAAATAAAAGAAGGAATAAAAAAGGCAGAGAACATTGGAAGGATAGAATGTATTTCAAGAGATCCCCTTATTGTAGTTGACGGGTCCCACAACCTAGACTCCATTGAGGGCATAGAAAAAAGTGTAAAGAAGTTCAGCTACAATAAATTAATCTTAGGTTTCTCCCTCTTAAAGGACAAGGACCACAAACACATCTTAGAAAAAATTGAAGGACTTGCAGATAAGCTTGTCTTGACAGAAATAGATAACGATAGGCGAACAGACATTGACTTGCTAGAAAAGGAATTTAAAGAAATATCAAGCAAAGAAATATTTGCCATCAAGAACAGGAGAGAAGCAGTAGAAAAAACTCTTGACCTTGCAGACCAAGGAGATATGATCCTCTGGTGTGGATCTCTCTACCTCATCAAAGACATAAGAAAAATAATTTTAGAAAAGTTAAAATAAAATTGCAAGCAAAAAGCCCCTTGATTACTGTGGTGACCCCATAAAGTTGGACCTAATACCAGGACTGGTAGTTTACTAGTTCTGGTATTATTTTATTGCTTTCCACCCCTAGGGGTGGAAAATTTTTTATGCTGCGTTTAACTTTCTATATTCCACTGGACTTAAATATCCTAATTTTTCTTTTATTCTGTCTTTATTGTAATATTCTATATACTCTTCTATTGTTTCTTTTAATTCTTCATATGAATAGAATTTCTTGCCATAGTAGATTTCTTGTTTAAGTATCCCGAAGAAGTTTTCCATTGGGGAGTTATCTAGGCAATTTCCCTTTCTTGACATCGATTGGGTTATCCCTTCTTTTTCAAGTCTTGATGTATATTGTTTTATTTGATAAGCCCATCCTTGGTCTGAATGAAAGATCCTCTTATTCTTGTTAGTGCTTGTTATTTCTATTGCTTTGTCTAAGGCTTTTAGTATTGGTTCTAGTGTTGGTTGTTTTGATATCTCATAGGATATTATTTCACCATTATACATATCTAAATATGGATTTAGATAAAGTTTTTTTACTTGATAGTTGTCTTTTGTATCTTTTTCTAGATACTTAAATTCTGTTGTATCTGTTGTTATATATGTGTAGGCTTTTTCTACTTTAAAGTTTCTATTTATTTTATTGTCTGCTACTCTACCTATTGTTCCTTTGTATGATGAGTATTTTCTTGTTTTTCTTGAGAAGTTTGTTACTTGAAGTTTTAGCTTTTGTACTAGTCTTTGAACTTTCTTTTTATTTATCAAAAGCCCTGTTTTCTTTAACATTGCTGTTATTCTTCTGTATCCATAGTTTGGATTATCTTTTCTAATCTCTAGTATTTTCTTCTCTACTTGCTCATCTTTGTTTGGTATGTCTAAGCGTTGTTGCCAATACATGTAGCTTGATTTTGGAAAGTTAAAGTATTCTAAAAGATCCTTTAGTTTGAATTTATCTCTTAATGATCTAATGACCTTAGATATTCGTCTATTTCTGTTTCTGTCATTTGAGAGAATTGAATCTTTTTTTTTAGAATTTCTACTTCCATTTGAAGATAGTAGTTTTCTTTTCTTAGTTTTTCTAATTCACTCAATTCTTTTTTGTTTTATTATGTTTGTTTTTTAAATCTTTATTTTTATCTGTATTTGGCATATTTGAAGGTCTTCCTCTCTTTTTTGGTTTCAGTCCTTCTATGCCTTCGTCTCTAAATTCTTTTACCCATCTAGCTATAATGGATGGATTACTGATTTTAAGTTCATTTGCTAGGCTTTGATAGGACATTTCTCCTGTTAAATACAAGTCTACTACATTTAGTTTTAAGTCTAAAGAGTAGTTATTATTTTTTCTTGATACTTTTAGTCCTTCATAGCCTTGAGATTCATAAGCATTAACCCAAGTTCTAACGATATGTTTATCTGGTATGGAGTATTTTTTCGCTAAGTCTTTGTAACTTACATTTCCTTCAAGATATTCTTTTACTACTTTAACCTTAAATTCTGTTTTGTATTTTGCCATTTAAAAACTGACCTCCTTAAGTTGGTTTTTAAGTCCAACTTTTGGGGGTCAGTTCATACTCAAGGGGTTTTCTTATTGAAACTCCACTAGGGAGAATATGTAAATCCTAAATAAAAAAAGGATCTTAACCAAGACCCTTAATTATATAGCTCTTTCGACTTTACCAGATCTTAGGCATCTAGTACATACGTTAATTCTTTTTCTTGATCCATTAACTACAGCCTTAACTCTTCTAATGTTAGGAGACCAGCTTCTGTTAGAACGAGAGTGAGAGAAAGAGATTTTATTTCCAAATGATTTTTCTTTTCCACAAATTTCACATCTTTTAGCCATAACGCACCTCCTTTAGTTATTAAGCAGACAATATTTTATCAAAAAAGCCCGCTAAGTGCAAATATTTTTTCAATATGTTATTATTTTACACTAAATTATAATTTTTTACAAAGGATATTTTGAAAATCTGTTAATATAGGACAAGTTCTGATATAATGTATTAGATAAGGAGGTGCCCTCATGCCGGCAATTATAAATAGAGAACTTGGAAACATTGTAATAGAAGATAGCGTACTTGCAAATATAGCAGGAATTTCAGCTATGGAATCCTACGGAATTGTTGGAATGGCATCAAAAAATGCCGCAGATGGAATTTTTGAATTATTGAGATTCGAAAATCTTTCAAAGGGAATTGTAGTAAAGACTGACGAAAATGAAATTTCTATAGAACTTCACGTTGTACTAGAATACGGAGTTAAAATTTCTACTGTTGGTGAAAATATTATAGAGAGAGTTAAGTTTAATATAGAAAATTTAACAGGACTTGAAGTTGACAACATTGAGGTCCTAGTAGAAGGTATTAGACTTAAGTAGTGGAGGTAAGATTTTGGAAATAAATAAAATTAATGGTCCCCTATTAAAAGAAATTTTTAAGGGAGCCGTAAATTATCTAATATCCAGAAAGGAAGAGGTCAACGCTCTTAATGTGTTCCCTGTTCCCGATGGAGATACAGGAACTAACATGAGCCTTACATCAAAATCTGCCTTAAAACAAATCGACAGTTTAGAAGGAGATTTTACTGCTGCAGATGTTTCAGCTGCTGCAGCTCGTGGTGCCCTTATGGGAGCTAGGGGTAACAGTGGTGTTATTCTTTCACAACTTTTAAGAGGTTTCTCAGAAGGTCTTGAAGGTATAGACGAAGCAAGCACTTCTGACCTTGCTCATGCCTTCAAAAAGGCAAGTGAAACAACTTACAAGGCTGTTATGAGACCTATTGAAGGAACAATCCTTACAGTTGGAAGAGAAACTGCTGACTTTGCAATTAGACATCACAAGAAGGCTGAAGACTCAATTACATTTTTAGAAGATGTAATAGTAGAAGCAAATAAAGCCCTTGATAATACACCAAACCAACTTGAAGTTTTAAAGGAAGCTGGAGTTGTTGATGCAGGTGGTAAGGGTCTTGTTGTTCTACTTGAAGGGGCTCTTAAGGTTCTAAAGGGCGAAGACATTGCTGATCAAAGCGATGACGAAACCCTAAAGAAAAAGGCCCAAAAAGAAATTCAATTCACTGAAGCAGATACTTCTTTAAAATATGGTTACTGTACAGAATTTATTATAAATACCGACTATGAAGACATTGATAGCTTTAGAGAAAAGATTTCTCCACTAGGAGACTGCCTTCTAGTAGTTGGGGGTGGTGGAAGTCACCTTATTAAAGTTCACGTTCACACAAATGACCCAGGAATTGTCCTTCAACATGCTTGCGAGCTTGGACTACTTCAAGATATTAAAATCGACAATATGAGATACCAACACAGGGAAGTTCTCTTTGACGATGCAGAAGTAGCTGAAGCTAAAAAGAGAGAAGAAGAGGGAGAAGTAATCGAAGAAAAAGATTATTCCTTCATCACTGTTTCCATGGGAGATGGAATGACAGAAACTTTTAAATCTCTTGGAGTAGATTATGTTGTTGCAGGTGGACAAACTATGAACCCATCAACAGAAGACTTCTTAAAGGGAGTTGACAAGGTTGGTGGCAAGGTAATCTACCTAATTCCAAACAATAGCAACATAATTTTATCAGCAGAACAAGCAAGAGATATTTCTGATAGGGAAATCATTGTAATTCCATCAAAATCTGTTCCACAAGGTATAGCAGCTATGCTTGCCTTCAATGAAGATGCTTCAAAAGAAGAAAATCAAGAAAATATGATGGAAGCAATCCAAGATGTAATTGACGCATCAGTAACTTATGCCGTTAGGGACACTACAATCAATGGAAAAGAAATTCACAAAGACGACATTATTGGTATTGCAGCCAAGGATATAATTTCTAGCGGCAAGACTGTCTATGATGTTGTTTTAGACACTGTGGGCAAGCTAATGGACGAAGACATTTCACTTGTTACACTATTCTATGGAGAAGATGTAACAGAAGAAGATGCAGAAGTAGTTCGTGAGGCTATCGAAGGAAAATATCCAGACATTGATATAGATGTAATAGAAGGCGACCAACCAATCTATTACTACATCATATCTCTTGAATAAATTTAGATTATTAATTAGCCCGAAGTTTTGCTTTGGGCTTTTCTTATATGAAATAAACTAGGAGACAATTATGAACTTATGGGACCATATAAAAAGCTTAAAGGGGATTGGACCCAAGAGGGCAGAGCTCTTTCATAAGCTTGGAATTTATACAATTGAAGACCTCCTCCACTTTTATCCAAGAAGATACGAAGACTCTTCAAAGGTCACTAGGGTTTCAGAAGTGAAGATTGGAGAAAAAAACACCCTTAGAGTTAGAATACTTTCCAAACTCCAAAACAGGAGAGTAAGGAAGGGACTTACCCTAGCTAGCTTCTTGGCAGAAGATGAATCAGGTCAAGTAGAATTATCCTTCTTCAATGCCTTCTATCTTCAAAATAAAATTTTGCCGGGAAGATACTACCTAGTCTATGGAAAGGCAGACTACTTTAGGGGAAGGGTTACTATGTCAAGTCCTGAAATTGAAGAAGTCGATAACTTAAAGAAGCTTGGCAAGATTTCTCCAATTTACAATTTAACAGAAGGTCTAAACAACTTTGTCTTTGAAAAAGTTGTAGATCAAGTAATAGGCGAAAATCTTTTTAGAGAAAACCTACCAAGAGAAATTATAGAAAAATATTCTTTTCTAAGCAAAAATGATGCCATAAGGTCCATCCACTTTCCCAAGTCAAGAAAAAATTACATACAAGCTAGGGAGCGACTTATCTATGAAGAGCTATTTTTGTTTGAGCTTTCCATTTTAAAGAACAAGGTCCAAAATGAGAGACGAGATGCCATAAAGTTTGAAATCAAAGATCAGGTTTTGGATTTTATAAATAAATTACCTTTTAAGTTGACTGAAGGACAAGATACAGTCCTAGAAGAAATCTTCGGCGACATGAAAGGGGGCAAGGCCATCAACAGACTTATCCAAGGTGACGTTGGTAGTGGTAAGACAATTATTGCTATTATAATAATGTACCTTGCCTACCTAAATGGTTACCAGTCATCAATAATGGCGCCAACAGAAATTTTAGCAAAGCAACACTTCGAGTCCTTTGTAGAATTACTAGAACCCCTTGGCATAAAAGTTGGACTCTTAATTGGTTCAACTTCCAAGAAGGCAAAGAGGGACATCTTAGATAATTTGGAGATGGGATCACTTGACATCCTCATAGGAACTCACGCATTAATAGAAGAAAATGTAGTCTTTAAAAAATTGGGAGTAAATGTTATTGACGAGCAACATCGATTTGGAGTTGTCCAAAGAAATATGCTCCAAAATAAAAACAAGGATGCAGCAACTCTTGTTATGTCGGCAACACCAATCCCAAGGAGTCTTAGCCTTGTCCTCTATGCAGACCTTGACGTCTCCATAATAAAGTCAATGCCAAAGGGACGAAAGCCAATTAAAACTATAGCCATAAATGAAAATATGCTGGAAAAATCTCTTGCCTTTATAAAAAAAGAATTATCAGAGGGAAGGCAGGCCTATGTAATCTGTTCCCTAATAGAAGAAAACCAAGACTACGAAAACTTGCAAGCAGTGGAAAAAGTTTATGAAGAACTAAGTCAATACTTTAGTGATTTTAATCTAGGACTTCTTCACGGCAAGATGAAGGCAGAAGAAAAAAATCGGGTTATGAATGACTTTGCAGAAAATAAAATCAAGCTCTTGGTATCCACGACAGTAGTAGAAGTTGGAGTCAACGTACCCAACGCAAGCGTCATAATGATTTACAACGCAGAGAGGTTTGGTCTCTCAACCCTCCACCAACTTAGAGGTAGAGTTGGAAGAGGAGACCAACAATCCTACTGCATCCTCTACAATCTTTCTAAAAGTGAAATTTCCTGGGAGAGAATGAAGATAATGACGGACTCTAATGACGGATTTTATATTGCCAACAAGGACCTAGAGCTTAGGGGATTTGGCGACATACTTGGTACAAGACAATCAGGCATGCCAAACCTAAGACTTGCCGATCCCTTTAGGGACGAAACAATTTTAAAATACGCAGCAGATGACGTGAAAAAAATCCTAGAAGTGGATCCAAACTTAGAAGGCGAAAAATATTCCTACCTAAACAAAGAAATCACTGAATTTTACTCAGATTTGAACTAAATATCTTTTAAATTATCCTTTCTTATGGTAAAATAAAACTAATTTGGAGGCTTTATGAGAATAATTTCAGGAAATAGAAGGGGACTCAAATTAATAGCTCCCAAGGGACTAGATACAAGACCCACAGAAGACAGGGTCAAGGAATCGGTTTTCAACATCTTGGGACAAAACTTCTTTGATGTCACAGTCTTAGATTTATTTTGTGGCTCCGGAGCCAATGGAATAGAATTTTTATCAAGGGGAGCCGAAAAAGCTTACTTCCTTGACAAGTCAAAGGAAGCCATAGACTGTGTGAAGAAGAACCTAGACAAGGCCAAACTCACAGACCAGGCCATAGTCATAGAAAACCATTTAAACCAGGCTATAAAAAAACTTGATGTAGACTTCGACTACATCTATATGGACCCACCCTTCGAAAGACGAGATTTATACAAAAAAGCCTTTAAACTAATAAGAGAACATAGAATACTAAAGCCCAATGGAAAATTAATTGTGGAATACAGCACAGATAAGCCACTTTTAATTGGTGAAGGCTTTGTAGAAATAAAAAACAAAAAATATGGAAACACATCAATTTCCATATGCGGATGGGATGAAAATGAAAGTAATATATGCAGGTAGCTTTGATCCAGTGACCAATGGCCACCTAGACATAATAAAAAGAGCAAGAGAAATCTTTGGAGAAGTCATAGTTGCAGTCCTAGACAACACTTCAAAAAAGGGACTTTTCACAGTGGAAGAGAGGAAAGCCTTCCTTCATGAAGTCTTAGATGGCATGGAGGGAATAGAAGTAGATTCCTTTGACGGACTCTTAGTAGAATACGCAAAAAGGAAAAACTGCAAAGTAGTAGTTAGGGGACTTAGATCAGCAACAGATTACTTCAGCGAATACACCCTTGCCATGGCAAACAAAAATTACAAAGACAGCATAGAAACAGTCTTTTTATTGTCATCCAATGAAAATTTATTTGTGAGTTCATCACTTGCAAAAGAAGTAGCCAACTTTGACGGAGATACAGATTTATTCGTGCCTCCTATTGTAGGAGAAGCTATGAAGAAAAAATTACTTAGGAGGAAGATATGAATTTAATTGATTTAGTTGAAGAATTAGAAGACCTAGTGGAAACATCATCACAAATTCCACTAACAAGCAAGGTAATGGTAGACAGGGAAGAGTTTTTAGAAATTGTTAGCGAATTAAAAACACAAATTCCTGGAGAAGTTTCAGAAGCACAAAAAATTGCTCAAGACAAGGAAGACATCATCAATGGAGCTCACGACGAAGCAGACAAGATTATCTCTGCAGCAAGAGCACACTCAGAAAAGATTATTGACGAAAACGAACTTGTAAGACAAGCAAATGAAAGAGCAGCTGAAATATTAAAGTCTGCAAAAGAAGAGTCAACTCAAATAAGAGAAGGCGCAAGAGACTACGCAGACGAACTACTTGAAAACACACAAGTAAACCTTTCAGAAATTATAAAAATGCTTAACGAAAATAGACAAGAGTTAAGAGGATAAAATAAAGAGATAGACCTGAGTCACAACCTTAGGTCTTTTTTGTTGCAACAAATTAGATCAAAGAGAAAATAGAATAAAGTATAAGAGAAAGTGCAAGTAGAAAGCAAAATCTAACTTGCACTTTTTTGCTGCGTAAATTTAATAGTTTATAAATCAGTATATAATTATGACTTCACAAACTTATATGAAGTCATAGAATCTCACAAAGCGATAAAAATTCATAAGATTATAGAAAACTATGAGTTAAGTAAAATTTAAAAATTGAATCTTACAAGGTGATAGAAAACTATGAGTTAAGTAAAATTTGAAAATCAAAATTTATAAAGTCCTAGTAAATTAACAATCAATAAAAAATAAAAAACCAAAATTTATAAACTAATGAGGAGCAAAGAATAAAGTAGAACTTAAAAATCAAAACTTGTAAGTTTGTTAAAAATTTAAAATCGAATGGAACAATTCAAAGTCTAATAAGAATGAAAATTAAAACTAACAAGCAATAAAAGGCAAATAAAAAACTGACCTCCTTAAGTTGGTTTTTAAGTCCAACTTTTGGGGTTCAGTTCAAGCGATACGGGTGGTATTTTTTCATTCTAACTACTTATTTTTGAAAAGTGTTAGGATGATGACTATTAGTGCTGCAAACTCTAGCATTAATGATAGAATTTCATAATCACTCAATTAGTCATTCCTCCTAATAATTATATTAGGTGACCACCTTCGTATGTCCTCAAGCTAATTATAACATCTTTTTATTTGTTTTATTTTTCTATGGTTGGGAAGTCTTTTCTGCCTATAAGATATTTCAGATGTTAAATAATATTATCTTGTAAAAGTGTACGAGTTTATAAAAGTTTGTTAAGTTAAAAAAAGTTAGGACTTAACAAATATTTACGAACTTGTAGAATCTAATGAGTTATTATAAACTTGATACTTTATAAGAATTTGTTAAGGTATGAAAAGTTTGGACTTTATAATTATTTACTAATTTATGAAAACTTATGAGTCAATAAAAGTTTAGGACTCTGCAAAAATTTGTTGAGTCTATAGAATAATATAACCTTATAAAAAATTACGAAGTTGTAAAATGCTAGGGCTTTATAAAAAAGTCAAGACTTTAAGAAAAATTATGAAGTTGTAAAAATTTATGACTTTATGAAATTTTATGAAGTTGGAAAAATTAAAATTTAAAATCAAAACTATTCAATTCAAAACACAAACTCAAAATTTATTCCTATCTTCCAACAAAATATTAGTGTGATTATAGCAACTGTGTTATACTAAAATAAGCAATACAAAGGAGGATTTTTATGGAGCAAAATATCTATTTAGATAAGGAGCGCCTGGAAAATTCCAAGCTTACTACTAAGTCTCTTGGTGAATCTCTTGAGATAGATTCTCTTAAGAAAAAAGTTGTTGAGCTAAACAAAAAACAAATGGAACCAGGTTTTTGGGAAGACAATGAAAGTGCCCAAAAAGTTATACGTGAAACTAATTCATACCAAAGAAAGATAGATCAATACGACAAGTTAATTAACTTGATTGCTGATGCAGAGGACCTTATTGCCCTAATGGAAATCGAGGAAGATTACTCTTCTTATTCTGACTTCCAAAATCTTGTTAATGAGATTGAAAAGGACACTGCTGACTTTAAATTAAATACTTTATTAAATGGCGAGTACGATTCCCACGATGCAATTCTTTCTATCCACGCTGGTGCTGGTGGTACTGAGGCCCAAGACTGGGCAAGTATGCTTCTAAGGATGTACACTAGGTATGCTGAGAACAAGGGCTTCAAGGTTGAAACTCTTGACCTCTTAAAGGAAGACGAGGCTGGTATTAAGTCTGTTACTCTTAAAATTTCTGGAGACAATGCCTATGGTTATCTCAAGGGTGAAAAGGGAGTTCACAGACTTGTTAGGATTTCGCCTTTTGACTCCAACAAGAGGAGGCACACTTCCTTCTCATCTGTGGATGTCTTCCCAGAAATTGATGACGATACAGAAGTTGAAATCAAGGATGAAGAATTAAAGATTGATACTTACAGGTCATCTGGTGCTGGTGGACAACACGTTAACACTACTGATTCAGCTGTTAGAATCACTCACATTCCTACAGGGATTGTTGTTCAATGTCAAAATGAACGTAGCCAAATCCAAAACAGGGAAAAGGCAATGAATATGTTAAAGGCAAAACTTGTTGCCCTTGCTGAAGAAGAAAAGAAGGAAAAAATTGAGGACCTTCAAGGAAATTATTCACAAATTGCTTGGGGTTCACAAATTAGGTCTTATGTCTTCCAACCTTACACTATGGTCAAGGACCACAGGACTAATGTAGATGTTGGTGACGTGGAAAGGGTAATGGACGGAGATTTAGATATCTTTATTAACGCCTACTTGCAAGATAAGGCGACTGGAGAAAGCTGAGGTTAATATGGCAAAGGATGTAATTATTGCACTAGATTTTCCAAGTGGAGATAAGGCTCTTGATTTTTTAAAGGACTTTAAAGATGAAGAGGTCTATGTAAAGGTTGGGATGGAACTTTTCTACAAGGAAGGTCCAAGTATTATCAGGGAAATAAAAAAGCTTGGTCACAAGATTTTCTTAGATTTAAAAATTCACGACATTCCAAACACTTGTAAGGGAGCAACAAATTCCCTTATTGCTCTTGATGTTGACATGATTAACTACCACATTGCTGGTGGCAAGAAGATGTTAAGTGATGCCAGCGAAATTGTTAAAAGGGAAAAAAGTGACCTTATAACTTTAGGTGTTACTATGTTAACTTCTACTGATGAAGATGTGATGCACAGGGAACTTCAAATTGACAAGGACAAGTCCATTGATGAGGTTGTTCTTGCCTATGCAAATATTGCCAAGGAAGCTAACTTAAGTGGTATTGTTTGTTCTGCTCTTGAAGTGCCAAAGATAAAGGATAACTTGGGTGAGGACTTTATAACAGTTACTCCAGGTATTAGGAAGGTAAAAGGCACTGATGACCAAAAAAGGGTTGTAACTCCTAGCGAGGCAAGAGAGCTTGGGTCTGACTACATTGTTGTAGGTAGACCAATCACTAAGGCAGAGGACCCACTAAAGGAATATAGAGAAATCAAAAAAGACTTTTTAGGAGGAAAATAATGCGAGAAATTGCAAAAATTTTATTAAAATTAAAGGCTGTTACTCTTTCGCCAGAAGAGCCTTATACTTGGGCATCTGGTATAAAATCTCCAATCTACTGTGACAACAGACTAACTCTTTCTTATCCAGAAGATAGAAGCATAGTAGAAAAGGGTCTTGTTGATTTAATTAAGGAAGAGTATCCACAAGTGGAATATATAATGGGGACTGCAACAGCAGGCATCCCTCACGCAGCTATTATTGCTGACAAGATGGGTCTTCCTATGGGCTTTGTAAGATCTTCCAACAAGGACCACGGAAAGCAAAATAAAATTGAAGGTGCAAAGATTGAAGGAGCAAAAGTTGTAGTTATCGAAGACTTATTCTCAACTGGTGGCTCATCAATTGAAGCTGCAAAGGCCCTTGAAGAAGTGGGCTATGAAGTCCTTGGCATAGTTAGTATCTTCACTTATAATATGAAAAATGCTGAAGAAAACTTTAAGGCAGCTGGCTTTAAACACCACTCACTTACAAACTTTGATGAGTTAATAGAAGTTGCACACGAAATGGACTATATAAAAGAAAGTGAAATTGAAAAGTTAAAATTATTTAGGGACAATCCAAAGGATTCTTCCTGGATGAATGCCTAATTTCTTTTTGGGTAAAGAAATCAAGTAAGGGAAGTGCAAATTTTAACTTAGGGGGAGAAATTTGAATTATTACAGAACTTTGAAAAGGCTGATGCCCTATGCCCATCAGGTTTTTAAAAACAAAGATAGGCTTAACAGGGTTGTTCAAGAGTCCATGTCAAGAACAAATAAAAAGGAATTGTTCAAAAAGATTTCACGAGAGCTTATGCTTGCCCTAGGTCTTGTAATGGATTATTCTAAAGGCAATTATAGGGAAGTAAAAAAGAGGGATATATTTTTAATCTTGGCAGGCTTTTTATATCTTTTAAATCCTGCTGATATAATACCAGATTTTATTTTATTATTTGGATTCTTTGATGACCTAAGCGTGCTAACTTATATAGTTAAAAAATTTGACAAGGAATTGGAAAAGTATGATGTCTGGAAAAATTCTAGAGATTGATTTTTTTAAGAGAGACACAGTTGAAGTTGCAAAATCATTAATAGGCAAGAAAATTATCAGAAATATTTCTGGTAATTTTTTCTGTGCAAAAATAGTTGAGACTGAGGCTTATCTTGGTCTTGAGGATAGGGCTTGTCACTCCTATGGGGGAAAGATAACTGATAGGAATAGGACTCTTTATCTTCCAGGTGGTCACATCTACGTTTACTTGATTTATGGAATGTATGACCTCTTAAATATTGTGACAAGGGATGAGGACCATCCTGAGGCTGTATTAATTCGTGGAGTTGAGCCTATCTACAACTTAGATGGGATTGCAAAAAATCGCTTTGGCAAGTCCTATGATAATCTCTCTGCCTATCAAAGAAAAAATTTAACTAACGGACCAGGCAAGTTATCAAAAGGTCTAGGGATTGATAGGTCTCTAAATGGAAAGATTTTGTCAGAGGACTATCTCTACATAGGAGAGGGAGAAGCTGTCCCTGAAAAGGACCTTGTAATTACAAAGAGAATTGGAATAGATTATGCAGGCGAGGACGCTAAACTTCCCTTGAGATTTTGTCTTAGAAATAACCCCTATGTATCCAAATAAATTTTATAGATTTTTGTTAAGTTATCCTTTATAATAGGTTAACATAAAGGTGATAATATGATTAGTATAAAAAATTTGTCTTTTAAATACGACTACGAAGATGAAAATGCAATTCAGATTTTAAAAGATATAAATTTAGAAATAAAAGAGGGAGAGTTTGTTGCCTTGCTAGGTCACAATGGGTCTGGTAAGTCCACTCTTGCCAAGTTAATAAATGGTCTACTCTTACCAGGTCAGGGTGATGTCCTTGTTGATGGAATGAATACCAAGAATGAGGAAGAAATTTGGGACATAAGAAGGACTGCAGGCATGGTTTTTCAAAATCCTGACAACCAATTAGTAGCAACAATTGTTGAAGATGAAGTTGCCTTTGGACCAGAAAATATGGGAGTTGAACCAAGTGAAATTAGAAGAAGGGTTGACAGAGCCTTAGAAGATGTTGGCATGGGTGACTACAAGAAGAATGCTCCCCACCTTCTATCTGGTGGACAAAAGCAAAGGGTAGCCATAGCAGGGATTCTTGCCATGTCTCCTAAGTATATAATTCTTGATGAGCCAACTGCCATGCTTGACCCAAGTGGTAGGAGGGAAGTAATGGATACCCTTGTTAAGCTTAACAAGGAAGAAGGCAAGACAATTATTTTAATAACCCACTACATGGAAGAGGCTGCCATAAGCGACAGGGTTGTAGTAATGGAAGATGGCAACATAGTCCTAAGAGGGACACCGAGAGAAGTCTTTTCTCAAGTTGATAAGATTAAGGGACTGGGTCTAGATGTTCCTCAGGTGACAGAGCTTGCCTATGAACTTAAGAAAGATGGACTAGAAATTTCTACGGAAGTTTTAAATATAGAAGAAATGGTGAAGGAAATATGTCACTGATAGAAATTAACAACTTAAAGCATGTCTATAGTCCAGGTCTACCCTTTGAGAAAAAGGCTGTGGATGACATAAGCCTAAAAATCGAAGAAAATGAATTTATTGGCCTCATCGGTCACACAGGATCAGGCAAGTCAACCTTTATCCAACACCTTAATGGACTTCTAAAGCCATCATCAGGTGAAATTATTATTGATGGAACTAGGGTGGATAAGTCTGGATCAAACTTAACTGACCTTAGAAAAAAAGTGGGTCTAGTCTTTCAATATCCAGAGTACCAACTTTTTGAAGAAACGATTGAAAGAGATATTGCCTTTGGACCAAGAAACTTAGACATAAGTGAAGAAGAAGTCCAAGAAAGGGTCAAGTCTTCTATGGAGTCCGTTGGTCTCGATTACGAAACTTATAAGGACAAGTCACCCTTTGAACTTTCTGGTGGACTAAAGAGAAGGGTAGCCATAGCAGGTGTCCTTGCTATGGAGCCAAGAGTTTTAATACTTGATGAGCCAACAGCAGGGCTTGACCCAAGAGGTCGTGACGAAATCCTAAGTGAAATAAAAAGTATTCATGAAAATAGAAAAATCACAGTAATTTTAGTTTCCCACTCCATGGAGGACGTGGCAAAAATTGCTGAGAGAATTATTGTCTTCGACAAGGGCAAGGTCTTTTTGGATGGAGAGCCAAGGGAAATCTTTAGGAATGAAGATAAGCTACTTGGTGTTGGACTAGGAATTCCACAAATCACATCTCTTATGAGGACTTTAAAGAAGAAGGGTCTCGACATAAATGAGGATGCTATCACTGTGGAAGAGGCCAAGGAGTCTCTAATAAAATATTTGAGAGGTGCTTCTAATGTTTAAAGATATAACAATTGGTCAATATTTTCCTGGTGAAAGTGCCGTCCACAAGTATGATCCAAAATTAAAAATGATAACTATGATTTTATTTATATGTTCGCTCTTTTTTATAAAATCTGTTTTCATGTATGTGCCAGTAGTCTTATACTTGCTACTTATAATTGCAAATGCCAAGCTACCTCTTGGTATGGTCCTAAAGGGTCTAAAGCCACTTAAGTGGATTATCCTAGTTACTTTTATTATTAACTTGTTTTTCACACCTGGAGACCCAATTTACACTTTTAAATTTTTAAAAATTTCTCAAGAGGGACTAGACCTTGCAGTCTTTATGGGCATTAGACTTATCCTCCTAGTTCTTGGAACAAGTTTATTAACTTACACAACTTCTCCAATTGAATTAACTGATGGGATTGAATCACTTCTAAGACCCTTCAGGAAGATTGGAGTGCCAAGTCACGAGATTGCCATGATGATGACAATTGCCCTTAGGTTTATCCCAACTCTTATTGAAGAGACTGACAAGATTATGAAGGCTCAAATGGCAAGAGGGGCAGACTTTGAATCAGGAAATATTATTAAACGTGCAAAGAATTTAGTTCCACTCCTTGTGCCACTTTTTATTAACTCCTTTAGGAGGGCAGAAGAACTTGCCACTGCTATGGAAGCAAGATGCTACAGGGGTGGAGATGGCAGGACAAAGATGAATGCTTCAAAAATCGTGGGTAAGGATGTCTTAATTTTCCTTGGCAACCTAATCTTCTTTGTAATAATAGTTGTGGTTTCTAAGTTATGAAAAATATTTTAATAAAAATAAATTACGACGGGACCAACTTTCACGGCTTTCAGATGCAACCAAATGAGAGGACTGTGGAAGGGGAATTAAATCTTGGAATAGAAAAGACTGTCAAGCACCCAGTGAAAATTTTTTACGCAGGGAGAACTGACAGGGGAGTTCATGCTGAGGGACAATATGCAAATTTTTATTCTGACACCACAATTGACATTGGAAATCTTCCTAAGGTTTTAAACTTTAACCTGCCAGATGATGTATCAGTTGTTGATGCTAAGTATGTTCCTGATGACTTTCACGCAAGGTTTGATGCAAAGTTAAAGAAGTATCGCTATGTGGTTCACAGGTCAAGATACAGGCATGCCCTTTTATGCAACCGTGCCTATGAATATCCCTATGAAGTTGACCCAAGTAGGATGAGGGTGGCTCTTGCATCTTTAATAGGAGAACACGACTTCAATTCTTTTATGGGAAAAGGTGCCATAGTCAAGGACTCCATAAGGAGCATTGAGCGAATTGATGTCATTGAAGATGGAGATTTTTTGTATTTTGATTTTGTGGCAAAGAGCTTTTTAAAAAATATGATAAGAATTGTAACGGGAACTGTCCTTGAGATAGGACGTGGTCAAAGAGAAATTGAATATATGAAGGAAGCCTTGGAGAAAAAATCTCGCAAGGCTGCTGGACCAACAGCACCTGCCTGTGGACTATACTTGGTTGACGTCAAGTATTAAGTCCGCGGGCTTTTTTTATTTTTATGACCTTGTAGGATTTCATAACTTTATAAAAATTCATAACTTTATAAAAATTGTCTAACTTTATAAAGATTTATGACTTATTTTTTTCTTACAACTTCATAAAAATTTATGACTTTATAAATTTTTACAAAGTCATAAATTTTTATCACTTAAGTCTTTCTCAAAGAGCTAGAAATTTTTATTAAGTCATAAAAAAATTAAAATCCTCTTCCATAAGTCTTTATACTTTTAAATATCTTATTAAAAAAGTCAGGCAAAGTGCAATAAATTGATAATATAAGAAGTATTTGGTATAATTATTTTAGTTAATTTGGAGGTGTAATAGTGGATAATAAATATCTTGTTAATGGTAATGAGGCAGAAGGAAAAGTTAAGATTTCTGAAGATGTTATCGCTACAGTTGCATCAGTTGCAGCTGAAAATGTTGATGGTGTTGTTAAGGTTGGATCTAACTTCAAGTCTCAAGTTACTGACATTTTAAATACAAAAAATTTCAATAGGGGCGTCAAAGTTAATATTGGCGAGAGAGAAACTATTGTAGACGTATATATTACTATTGAATATGGAATAAAAATTGTTGAAGTATCTGAAAGGGTGCAAGAAGAAGTTAAAGAAGCTATTGAAAATATGACAGACTTTGATGTTGTAGAAGTGAATGTTCACATCTCCGGCATTGCTGTAAAAAATTCTGAAAAGACTGTTGTCAAATGAGTAGGAAGAGAGCAAGAATAGGGGTCATGCAGGCCCTATTCTCCATGGATCTTAATGATGATTTTTCCACTGACAAGCTAGATCTTTTTATGGAAAATCATGAATTCCAAGGAGACGAAGTTGACTACATCAAGAGGACTGTGCCAGACATTTTGGACAAGCTTGAAGTAGTTGATGAGACAATAGAGAAGAACTTAAAGGGTTGGACTATGGCAAGACTTGCCAAGGTTGACAGGCAAATCCTTAGGATTGCTGTCTACGAATTTCTCTACAAGGATGATATCCCTGAAGAGGTTTCTATTAATGAAGCTGTTGAGATTGCAAGACTTTATAGTTCTAACGAAGCACCTAAATTTATAAACGGAATTTTGGGAACAATTTACAGGAGTTTTTAATTTGGCAAAGTCTGCTTTTAATGTAAGTGAACTGAATAATTACATCAAAAAGCTAATTTCTATGGACTATATCCTAAGGGATATTAGCATCACTGGGGAGATTACCAATTTAAATTTCCACAAGAATGGAAATATTTATTTTTCTCTCAAGGATAAGTTCGCCCGCATTGATGCCATGGCTAGCCAAGAGGATATAAAAATAAATTTATTCGATGGCGCTAAAGTTATGGCAAAGGGAACTGTCACTTACTATGAAAGGAGTGGCAGGGTTTTTTTATATATTAGCCAATTAGAACTTGATGGCAAGGGTAACCTCTATCAGGAGTACCTGGACTTAAAGGAAAAGCTCACTAAGGAAGGGCTTTTTAATCCAGGACATAAGAAGAGCCTAAAGAAGTACCCATCAAGGATTGGACTTATTACATCAACTAGTGGTGCAGTCATTAAGGATGTTATAAATATTTTTAGGACGAGGAATAAGACTTGTGACATTATTGTTTATCCAAGTCTTGTTCAAGGAGCCTATGCTGCTGAGTCTTTGATTGCAGGTGTCAAGTATTTTAACCAAGAAGAACCAGTTGACACCATAATAATTGCTAGAGGTGGAGGAAGCTTTGAGGATCTCTTTGTCTTTAATGACGAGGACCTTGCAAGGGAAATTTTTGCCTCAAAAATCCCAGTGATTTCTGCTGTGGGTCATGAGGTGGACTACACTATTTGTGATTTTGTGGCAGATATGAGGGCGGCAACTCCAACTAATGCGGCAGAGCTTGTGACTATTAGTGAAGATGAAATTCTCTCTGAACTTGAAAAGAAGAAGTCACAACTTACAAATCTCATTGAGAGAAGACTTGATTACAATTGCCTAAGACTCTTAAACCTATACAAAAATATTTCTATAAAAAATCAAGTTTATAAGATTAATGAAAGGACTAGGGACCTATTGAGGGCTCATGCCCTTTTAAATTCTGCAATGAAAAATATTATTGAGGGTCAAGAGTATGATCTTCAAGAGAAAAAATTTTATCTGGAGAATTTTAAGCTTAAGGAGTCCAAGCTAATCGAAAATTATTCTTATAGACTAAAAAATATTTCTGTAAATATAAATTCTAGACTCAATAAGAATATTGAGAGTCTAAATTTTGATAAAAAACTTTTAAATTATTATTTTAAATCCTATGTTAATGACAATCACAGGAAGTTTAAAAACCTTGAAAAGTTTTTTACATCCTATGACCTAACATTAAGGTTAAAAAATGAGAGAAACAGGTTAAATCTCTTGAAGTTGGGACTTGATTCAGCCTTTGAAAAGATAAGTAAGGTTGAAATCTTAGGAGCAGATGGTAAGAGTCTTAAGTCTGCAAGAGATGCAAGACCTGGAGATATTATTTCTCTCAAGTTTAAGGATGGCAAGCTAGAATCCAAGGTTCAAAAGGTGGAAGTGAGGGATTAAATGGAAAGAGATTATGAAAGTTCCTTTAGGGAGCTTGAAAATATAATAAGGGAACTTGAGTCTAAGGACATTAGTCTTGAAGATTCCATAAAAAAATACGAAAAGGGGATTGAACTTTACAAGTATTTGAACAATACCCTAAAGGCCTATGAGGGCAAGATTAAAACTATTGCAGAAGAAAATTCTGAGTTTATTGAGGACAAAAAAGATGAGAGATTTAGATAATTTACTAGAAAAATTTAATAATTATTTGAGCTCCTTACTTGAGTATGACAACAGCCCACAACATAAGGTTATTGACTCTATGAAGTACTCCTTGTTTTCTGGTGGTAAGAGGATAAGACCCCTTCTTTCTCTTATAACTTTTTGTGAATTTTCTGAAGATTCTTTAGACAAGATTCTTCCCTTTGCAGCTGCAATTGAAATGATACATACTTATTCACTTATTCACGACGACCTACCAGCCATGGATGACGATGACTTTAGAAGAGAAAAACCAACAAACCACAAGGTTTACTCTGAGGGAATTGCAATCCTAGCAGGAGATGGGCTCTTAAATATGTCTATGGAAATTCTTTTAAGACACATTGAAAACATCGAGGATTCTGAGGACCTAAAGCGTGCCATGAGGGCAATGAAATACATCTACAATGCCTCAGGTGTAAATGGAATGATTGGTGGTCAAACAATTGATATAAGCAGGGATGTTGCTGATTACACAGAAGATGAATGCGAAAATATGTACAAGCTAAAGACTGGCGCCCTTATTAAGGCCTCTGTTGTAGTTGGTGGAATCATAGCAGGTCTTGACCCAGACAACATCAATAAGCTTGCAAGATTTGGCGAGTCCATAGGTGTTGCCTATCAATTTGAAGATGACCTCTTAGATGAAGAAAAGGATCCTGACAGCGGAGAGATCAATATGCTTGTCTTTAAGGACAAGGAAGACCTTAAAAATGAAGTTATCGACCTAACAAATGTCGCCTATGAAGCACTTGAAGGCCTTGAACTTAAGGATGATGCATTGAAGACTTTTGCAGCAAAGCTAGTAAATAGGAGTAGGTAATGGCAAAAAAGCGAGCAGATGTATTATTAGTCGAAAAGGGTCTAATTGATTCAAGGGAAAAGGCCAAGAGGCTAATAATGGAAGGCAAGGTTTTTATAGGGACAGACAGGGTGGATAAACCAGGAACCCAACTAAAGGAAGATGAAAAAATCTACATAAAGGGCCTTGAAGATTCCTTTGTATCTCGTGGTGGTCACAAGCTTGAAAAGATGATCCATGACTATGAAATTGATCTTAAAGATGCAGTTTGCCTTGACATTGGAGCTTCAACTGGAGGCTTTACTCACTGTATGTTAAAGCATGGGGCAAAAAAAGTTTATGCCATAGATGTTGGATACAATCAACTTGACTACAAGCTAAGGATGGACGAGAGAGTTGTCTCTCTTGAGAGGACCAACATAAGATATTTTGATAAGGACATAATAGAAGAAGATGTTTCTTTTATCTCTATTGACGTTTCCTTTATTTCACTTGAACTCGTTCTTCCAGTTGCCAAGGACATCTTGGGAGATCGAGGTGAGATTGTCGCTCTTGTTAAGCCCCAATTTGAAGCTGGCAAGGGAAAAGTTGGCAAGGGTGGAATTGTAAGGGAGAAAAAAGTACATATTGAAGTTATAGAAAAAATAATTGACCTTGCAGGAGAGCTAGGATTAAATATCAAGGCCCTTACAAATTCTCCAATTAAGGGGACAAGTGGCAATATAGAATTTTTAATTTACTTGTCAAATTATGGAGAAGCTTCTGGGAATTTTGATGCCAAGGAAATTGTAGAAAAGGCTTATGAAAATTTAAGTGATTAGGTGAAATATGCTTTTAGAGTTAAATATCGAAAATTTTGCAATAATTGAAAATATGAAAATTGAATTTGAACCTGGTCTTAATGTCTTAACTGGAGAGACAGGTTCTGGTAAGTCAATAATCATAGATTCCCTTGGACTTGTTCTTGGTCAAAGGGCCAACAAGGACATTATAAAAAAGGGGAAGGACAGGGCCTTTATTGAGGCTGTTTTTTCTTCTTATGACAAGGAAACCAAGGATCTTCTTCTTGAGTATGGCATCGAGTCTGGTGACCTAGTAGTTGTCTCAAAGGAAATTCGTGAAAAGGGGCCAACTATTACAAGAGTCAACAACAGGACAGTGACATCGCAAATCCTGTCAAAAATTTCAAGTCACCTCATCGATATTTTTGCTCAGCATGAATCCATCTCCCTTATGGACAACAAGAACCAGTTAAGGTTAATAGATGACTTTTCTGGTAAAGATCAAGGAGAACTTCTTGGAAATTTAAAGGACCTTGTGCATGAGATAAATTATTTAAAAAATGAGTATCATGACAAGTCTACTATGGAACAAAATAAGGACAGGGAGATAGACCTTCTTGAATACCAAATAAAAGAAATTGAAGACGCAGGTCTAAGTGACTATGACGACGAAGAACTCTATGACGACTTCAACGTCCTTAACAATATGACAGACACTTTGATAAAATTATCTGAGGCCAAGTCCTTAATCAATGAGGGTTACGAAACGTCTTCTCTTGAAGACATCTTAGACAAAGTAATTGCAAATGTAGTTGAAGTAACAAGATACAACAAGGACCTAAAGGAAGTCGAAGAAAACTTAGAGGACATAAGATTTAGGATTTCTGATATTGCTAAGGACCTTGATAGGTATGTGAACTCTAGTGAAATTGATGAAGAAAGGCTTCAATTTTTAAGGGAAAGAATAGACCTTGTTAACAATTTAAAACTAAAGTATGGAAACAATGTAAAGGTTATAAATTCTTTTTACGAAGAGATTAGTGAAAGGCTTAGGTTTTTACAAAACTTTGAAGACAATTTAAATAAACTCTTAAAGAAAATTGAAGAGAAAGAAGCTGAAGCCTTAGTCCTTGCAGAGAAGATTAGTAAGAACAGGAAGAAGACTTCAGAAATTCTTGAGAAAAAAGTTGAAGAAGAGATCAACAAGTTAAATATAAAAGACGCAAAATTTAAAATTGAAATAAAAGAGAAAGAACTTTCCTTTGATGGAATTGACAAGATTGAATTCTTAATTGCACCAAACTTAGGTCAAGACCTTATGCCAATGGCAAAGGTTGCATCTGGTGGTGAAATGTCAAGAATTATGCTTGGCTTTAAGTCAATAATTGCAGAAAAGGACAACATCCCAACTCTTGTCTTTGATGAAATAGATACGGGTATAAGTGGAAAGACTGCCCAAATAGTTGGCAATAAGATAAAAGAAGTTTCAAAGGATAGACAAGTTATAGTAATTTCTCACTTGCCACAAATTGTTGCCCTTGCGGACACGCACTTTGCAATAAAAAAAGATGTGGTTAACAACAGTACAATTTCTACAATTGACAAATTAAACTACGACGAGAGAGTTAATGAAGTGGCAAGATTAATTGGCGGATTGAATGTAAGTGAAATTGCAATTGAGACTGCAAAGGAAATGATTGGTGATTAAATGACAAATACAAATTATGAAGAAAGAACTATGAAATCGACAAAGATTTTTGACGGTAAGGTCCTGCAACTAAGGGTTGATACTGTTGAGATGGAGGGACAAAAGTACACTAAGAGAGAGATAGTGGAAAGGCATCCATCTGTAGGTATAGTTGCCATAACTGAAGAAGATGAAATTATTCTTATAAAACAATATAGGAAGGCCATTGACAAAGAAATCTATGAGATACCAGCTGGAATGGTTGACTTTGGAGAGGAACCTCAAAGGGCTGCCTTAAGAGAACTCAAAGAAGAAACTGGTTATGAGGCTAAGAAGTCTGACTACCTTGCAGAAATTTATTCTTCACCAGGTTTTACTAATGAAAAATTATTTATTTTTTATGCAGAGGACTTAAGTCTTGGTGACCAAGACCTTGATGAGTTTGAACACCTTTCTGTTGAAAAGATAAAATTTAATGAAGCTCTTAAGCTTGTTAACTTAGGAGAGATAAACGACTCAAAGAGTGTGGCAGGTATTCTTTACTACAATAACTTTAGGAGGAATAATGAATAAATCAATTGATTATATAAAAGAAAAAATTAAAAACCAACTTGAGATTGGTATTGTACTTGGATCAGGCCTAGGCGACTTTGCCGATGCCATTGAAGATAAAATTGAAATTCCTTACAAAGAAATTCCCGGCTTTCCAGTTTCTACAGTTAAGGGACACGATGGAAAATTAATTTTTGGTCAAATAAATTCTAAAGAAGTTTGCGTAATGAAGGGAAGGATTCACTATTACGAAGGCTACGACATCAAGGAAGTAGTTTATCCAATAGAAGTTCTTGCAGGTCTAGGAATTAAAACTATAATTCTAACGAATGCAGCAGGTGGAGTTAACACTGACTTTGAACCAGCTGACCTTATGATTATTACTGACCACATCAACCTAATGGGCAAGAATCCACTTATTGGACCTAACGATGAAGACCTTGGACCAAGATTCCCTGACATGACAGACCTTTACAACAAAGAACTTGTTGAAGTAGCAGAAAATTCTGCAAAAAAACTAGGCATCGACATTAAAGAGGGAGTTTACATGTACTTCACTGGACCTTCTTATGAAACTGCAGCTGAAGTAAGGATGGCAAGAATCCTTGGAGCAGATGCTGTTGGTATGAGTACAGTTCCTGAAGCAATTATTGCAAGACACAGGGGCCTAAAGATTTTAGGTATTTCAACGATAACTAATATGTCTACAGGTATTCTTGACACGCCACTTGATCACACAGAAGTTGTAGAAGTTGGAAAAGAAGTTGCAGGTAAGTTTAAAGAATTATTAAAAGAGATAATTGAGGAAATTTAATGAATTTTTTAGATATTATTCAAAAGAAAAAAGAAAATAAAGTTTTAAGTCAAAGTGAAATAGAATTTTTTATAGAAAATTATGTCAAGGGAGAAATTCCTGACTACCAAGTTTCTGCCTTCTTAATGGCAATTTATTTTAATAAGTTAAACCTAGATGAAACTTACTATCTTACAAAGGCAATGATTGACTCAGGAGAAACTGTTGACTTATCAGAAGTCCCTGGATCAAAAGTTGACAAGCACTCAACAGGTGGAGTTGGCGACACAGTTACCCTTGTTCTTGGTCCCCTACTTGCATCAGTAGGTCTTGTTTTTGCCAAGATGAGTGGAAGGGGACTTGGCCACACAGGAGGAACTCTTGACAAGTTAGAAGCCATTCCTGGCTTTAACATAAATATTGGCGGAAGAGATTTTATTGAAATCTTAAAAAAATCTAATATTGCAGTAATTGGTCAAACAGAAAATATTGTTCCAGCAGATAAGCTTTTATATGCCCTAAGAGATGCAACAGCAACTGTTGATAATGTTAGCTTAATAGCATCCTCAATCCTTTCAAAGAAAATTGCATTGGGAACAGACGCCTTAGTTCTTGATGTCAAGGTTGGCAATGGTGCCTTTATGAAGGACGTTCCATCAGCAGTAGAACTATCAAAGCTAATGGTTGAACTTGGTAAAAAATTTGGAAGAAACACTAAGGCAATTATCACTAGCATGGAAGAGCCTCTTGGTGATGCAATTGGCAATAGCCTAGAAGTTATTGAGGCAATAAACATCTTAAAGGGCAAGAAGGAAGGTCACTTAAAGGACATTGCCCTAAGGATTGGTGCAAAGCTAATGCTAATGGAAGGCATTTCATCTTCTGAAGATGAAGCAATAAAAGTTCTTGAAGGAAAAATAAGTGACGGATCTGCTATTGAAAAGTTCAAAGAAATGGTTGAGCTACAAGGTGGAGACAAGACTTATATTGATGACACAGACAAGTTTAAAAAATCTTCAATAGTAAGAGAAATTTATGCTGAAGAGTCTGGCTACGTAAAATCCATTGAGGCAATTGAGATTGGAATTGCGTCAAGAGACTTGGGAGCTGGCAGACATAAAAAAGGTGATGTCCTTGATTTATCTGCAGGAATATATCTTCACAAAAAAATTGGCGACCTTGTAGAAAAGAGCGACAAGCTTGCTACAATTTACACTGAAAAAGAAAATGAAGTTGAGGGAGCAATCCAAAGAATAAAGTCTGCCTATGCTTTTTCCGATAAGAAGGAAGATTATAAATTAGTTATAGAAGAGATTGATTGAGATGGATAACTTAGATATTGTATCAATATTAATAAACATTGTCGCCCTAATGGTGGCAATAATTCCTCACGAGATAGCTCACGGTTATGTGGCATATCTCTGTGGAGATACAACTGCAAAGGATGACGGAAGACTTAGCTTAAACCCACTACATCACATTGACCCTGTGGGTTTAATTTCTATGGTTATTTTTAGATTTGGTTGGGCAAAGGCTGTTCCTATTAATCCCTATAGGTTTAAGGGGAATAGAAAAGTTGCATCACTTTTAGTTTCTCTTGCAGGAGTCTTTACTAACTTTGTTCTTGGACTTATATCTGGGATAATTTTAGTTTACTTAAATTACAAGTCATCTGCCTTGGTGCCACTTTTCACATCAATCTTTTGGTACAATATTATGCTTGGCGTATTTAACCTTGTGCCCCTTCCACCACTTGATGGGTCAAAGGTCTTGGCGACATTCTTGCCAGAAAATTTGGAATACAAGTTTTATAAGTACGAAAAATATTTTTACTTTGTATTAGTTATAATGATTTTTTCTGGACTTGTTGACAAATTTATTGGGCCAATTGTCTATGGAATAATCAATGGAATTATTTCTTTGGGAATTAATTTATGGAATACAATATTGTTTTAAAAACTTATGAAGGTCCAATGGATCTTCTTTTAGATTTAATAAAAGAAAATGAAATAGATATTTACGACATACCAATTTTTAAAATTACTGAAGAATTTTTAAAATACATTGAGAATATGAAGAAGTTAAACCTAACTCTCACATCGGATTTTATTTTAATGGCCTCAACTCTTTTAGAGATAAAGTCTAAGATGCTGTTACCTAAGAAGGAAGACTTTGATGAAGATGGAGAAGAGGAAGAAGACCCAAGACAGGACTTGGTGGAAAGTCTCTTGGAGTATAAGAGGTATAAGGAAGCTTCAGAAATTTTAAAAGTTCAAGAAGAGTATGAGTCTAAGTCCTTTTACAAGCTTAGGACAGAAATTTTTTCTATGAGCGAGATGGACTTCTTAAAGGATTCTAACGTGGACAAACTTTCGCTTGCTTTTTTTAACATCTTAAAAAGATACAAGGACAAGGAGGTTGTTGGGATTGAAAGGGAGTACTTCAAGGTTGAAGATGCGGCCAGAAAGATTAAACTTGCTCTTCACAAGAATAAGGAAATTAAATTTAGCGACTTACTTGTGGACATAGTTTACAAGGTGGACGTCATAACTTATTTTTTGGGTATGTTGGAACTTATTAAGAATGAGTATATTTATGCAGAGCAAAGTGATAACTTTGCAGATATTTTAATTAAAGAGAGAGAATACAATGGACAGGAACAAGCTGAAATCAATAATTGAATCAATACTTTTTATCTGGGGCGACCCCATAAGCTTAGAGGATCTTGCATCTACCTTAGAACTCAGGAAAGACTACGCAAGAGAGATTCTTTTGGAGATGAAGGAAAACTATAAAAACGAAACATCAGGACTAAGGCTTAGGGAAGTTGATGGTAAGTTTCAACTTGGGACTAAGCAAGAAAATGAACCCTATTTAAAAAATTTAATTCAAGAAAAAAATGAAAAAAATCTTTCGAAGCCTGCCCTTGAAACTCTTTCTATAATTGCCTACAAGCAGCCAGTGACAAAGTTAGAGGTAGAAGAACTAAGAGGAGTTAATTGCGACTCAACTATTAAGGGACTTTTGGATTTTGATTTAATAGAAGTTTCTGGAAAGCTAGATAGGATTGGTCATCCTAATCTTTATTCCACAACAGAAAAATTTTTACAAAAATTTGGAATGGAAAACTTGGAAGAGCTACCTGACTTGAAGGAATTAGAGGAGGAATCTAATTGAGATTACAAAAATACATGGCTCACTGTGGAGCTGCATCGAGAAGAAAGTGCGAAGAGTTTATAAAGGAAGGACTTGTTAAGGTTAACGACGAAGTAGTGACAGAACTTGGAACAAAGATTGATCCCAATGTGGACAGGGTTTACCTTGATGGAAAAAGGCTAACACTTGAAGGCAAAAAAGTTTATATGATTTTAAATAAACCTATTGGAGTTGTAACATCTGCATCTGATGAAAAGGACAGACCAACTGTGACAGACCTTGTGCCAGATGACTACAGAGTTTATCCAGTGGGAAGACTTGACATTGACACAACTGGTCTAGTCTTTCTTACAAATGATGGCCAACTTGCAAATATTATGATGCACCCAAGATATAAAATTGGCAAAAAATATATTGTAACAGTTGATGGAACTCCCAATGCTCATGAACTTTCTCTCTTGAGAGAGGGACTTAACATTAGGGACCTAAAAACTTCTCCAGCAAATGTGAAAATTTTAAAATCCTTTAAGCAAGATTCTATTCTTGAAATTGAAATTTTTGAGGGACAAAACCATCAAGTGAAGAGGATGTTTGATTACATTGGCCACAAGGTTAAGAAGTTAAAGAGAATTTCTATGGGAGAAATTCAACTTCTAGACCTTGAACCAGGGAACTACAGATATCTTAGTGAAAAAGAAGTTAAGTATCTAAAGGGATTAAAATGATAGTAAAGGAAAAGTATTTTGAGATAGTGGATGAAGCCCTATCTCATAATTTTTTAGGGAAAATTGCAGTTGATGCAACTGTGGGCAAGGGCAATGACACTCTAAAACTATTAAAGGCTGTTGGCAAAGATGGTTTTGTCTATGGATTTGACGTTCAAGAAGAGGCTATCAATAAGGCAAGGATCTTATTAGAAGATTATGACAATTATGAATTATTTTTGGATTCTCACGCAAATATTGATAGGCTTAAAAATTTTGATCTTGTGATTTATAATCTCGGTTTTTTACCAGGATCTGATAAAAAGGTTACAACTTTAAGAGAGTCTACTCTTGAGTCCTTGAAGAAGGCCACAGAAAAAATAAATGAAGCTGGAATAATAATTGTGGTTTCATACCTGGGTCACGAAAACTCTCTTGAAGAAAGAGAGGGTGTGGATGAGTTCTTAAAGTCTCTTGATCAAAAAATCTTTAAGGTTGAGAAGAGAGAATTTTATAATCAAAAACACAATCCACCCATTGTTTACTTAATTGAGAAGAAGGTGACGAGATGAGAATAGGAATTATTGGAGGAGGACCTGCTGGTATGATGTGTGCCATTAAGGCAGGAGAAAACCATGAAGTTGTCCTCTTCGAGAAAAACGAAAAACTTGGGAAAAAATTATTTATCACAGGCAAGGGAAGGTGCAACTTAACAAATTATGTAGACGAGAAAGAATTTATGAAGAATCTTGTGAGGAACCCTTCCTTTATGTTCTCATCGATTTATTCCTTTTCTCCTTTCACAACTTACTATTACTTTGAAGACCTAGGCCTATCCTTAAAGGTTGAGAGAGGGGACAGGGTCTTCCCAGCAAGTGACAAGTCATCAGATGTCATAAGGACCTACGAAAAAAAGTTAAGACAAGTTGGAGTCGAAGTAAGACTTAATACAGAAGTGAGGTCTATAAAAAAAGATAGAGAGGTCTTCATCTTAAATGACAGGGAAAAATTTGACAAAGTTGTTATAGCAACAGGTGGTCTTTCTTACAAACTCACAGGGTCCACTGGCGACGGATATAGGTTTGGAAAAGAATTTGGTCACAAGCTTGTAGAACCTAAGCCAGGGTTAATTGGTATCAATCTTTCAAATAATTTTGACTTGGCAGGTCTTAGCCTAAAGAATGTTGAGCTAAGAGTTGAAAAAGATAAGAAAGTTATCTCGAAAGAGTTTGGAGAGATGCTCTTCACTCATAGGGGAATATCAGGTCCCATTGTCTTAACAAGTTCAAGTAAAATTAATAGGATGGGGGACTTTGATTTATATTTGGACTTAAAGCCTGCTCTTACAAGTGACAAGTTAGACAAGAGAATCTTGAGAGACTTTGATGAAAATCAAAATAAAAATTTAGAAAATGTTATGAAAAATCTCCTTCCAAAAGATTTAATTTCTTATGTCCTTGATGAAGCAAAAATTCACGGGGACAAGAAGGTAAACCAAATCACCAAAGAAGAGAGAGAAGGACTTGTTAAAACAATTAAAAACTTTAAATTAATTTTTGATAGCTTAGACGACATCAACAGGGCAATAGTAACCAGTGGAGGAATCGACGTCAAAGATCTTGACCCAAAGACTATGGAGTCAAAGCTTGTTAAGGGCTTATACTTTATTGGCGAAGTCATAGATGTTGATGGACTAACTGGTGGATATAATATTCAAGTTGCAAACTCAACAGGATACTCCTGCGGCATCAATCTCTAAGCCTTTACTTATTTTCAAAAATAAAATATAATAAACACAAGAATAAGAGTCACTACAGAAAGTAGTGATTTTTTTTGGAGGTAAAAATGAAAATTGCAATAGATGGACCAGCAGGCTCTGGCAAAAGTTCCCTTGCAAAGGAAATTGCAAAGAGACTTGGCGTCCTATACGTGGATACAGGGGCAATGTATAGGGCAATCACACTTAAACTTTTAAAGACAGATGAATCTTCTTACGAAGAAATTCTTAAAAATACAAAAATATCTTTTGATGGAGATAAAATATTTCTTGATGGAAGAGATGTCTCAAAGGAAATCAGAGAAAATGAAATTTCCAACAAAACTTCAGAGATGTCTAAGAAGAAAATCATAAGAGATTATCTTGTGAAGATGCAAAGAGAAATTGCATCTGACAAGGACGTTGTCATGGAGGGAAGAGATATTGGATCAGTTGTCCTAAAGGATGCTGAATACAAATTTTTCTTAACTGCTGATGTAGAAACTCGTGCCATGAGAAGGTACAAACAAATTAACGACGACAAGGTTAGCTTTGAGGAAATCTTAGAAGACTTAAAGGTAAGAGACTACAATGACTCTCACAGGGCAAACTCTCCACTTATTCAAACAGAAGATGCAATCTTAATTGACAGTACAGACTTAAATGCTGAAGAGACAATTGAAAAAATAATTTCTTATATAAAAAGGTGATTTATGTTTTACTTTGCTGTTAGAAATTTTGTGGGATTTTTTATAAGACACATTTATAGGATTGAAGTCTTTGGACTTGAAAATATTCCACAAGATAATGAAAGATTAATAATTTGTGGCAACCACAAGTGTAACCTAGACCCTGTAGCAATATCAGCAGTTTTTGACAGACAAATTTTTTGGATGGCAAAGAAGGAACTATTTAAAAATAAATTATTAGGTGCTTTCTTATCTAAGTTGGGGGCCTTTCCCATTGATAGACAGGGTAATGACCTTGTAGCCATAAAGAAGGCTCTGAAAATTTTGAAAAATGAAAATGTCCTTGGAATCTTTCCAGAAGGTACAAGGATGAAGAAAGTTGACTACACGAGAATAAAGTCAGGCATTGCACTTATTGCACAAAAGACAAATTCAAGAGTCCTCCCAGTTTATATTGAGGGAGATTACAAGCCCTTTAGGAAGACTAGGATTCACTTTAGGAAGCCTGTAATGGTTAAGAAGGAAATAAAATATTCTCCAGAGGAACTTGAAAATATTTCACAAGACATAATGAGAATAGTATATGGTGATGAAGTCAAATGGAAATTATTGTAGCTGAAAAGCATGGATTTTGTGGCGGTGTAAAGAGAGCTGTTAAGATGGCCTTTGACAATGCAGGCAAGGGAGTCTACTCCTATGGTGATCTTGTACACAATGAAAGAGTTGTAAAGGAACTTGCTGACTTGGGAGTTATTACTATTGATGATACAAGTGTAGAGAACTCTAAGGTCATAATAAGAAGTCATGGAGTCCATGAAAAAATTTTAGAGGAACTAGAAGAAAAAAATAATGAAATAATAAATTGTGTTTGTCCCAAGGTAGAAAAAGTTTATAATATAGTAGATAATTTCTACAAAAAAGGATATAATGTAGTAATTATAGGGAATAGAGACCACCCCGAAGTGGTGGGAATTAATTCTCGATGCAATGACTCTGCAATAATTATTTCCAAATTGGAAGAGATTAAAATCCCAGAGGGAAAAATAGTTATAGTCTCGCAAACTACAAACAAGGTAGATTTTTTCGAAAAAGCAACAAATCTTATAAAAGATATTTCAAAAGATGAAGTTTTAGTTTATAATACTATATGTAATGCAACTTTCGAGAGACAAGAGAGTGTTAGAGATTTATCGAAAAAAGTTGACGCCCTAATCGTTTTAGGCGGCAAAAAATCTTCCAACACAAAAAAACTTGCAGAAATTGCAAAATTAAATTGTAAAAATGTATTTTTAATTCAGTCCATTAGAGATGTTGATTTAAATATATTTAAAAAATTTAATAAAATAGGTATTACCGCCGGAGCATCCACACCGGAATCGGTAATCAAGGAGGCTGTTAGTAGGATGGAAAATTTTGACAAAGGTGAGATGATGGAAGCCATCGAAAATTCTTTTAAAAGAATTAGACGTGGTGAAGTAGTAACTGGAGAAGTTTTATATATAACTGATTCAGAAGTAATGGTAAATCTTGGATACAGATCAGATGGTATCATTTCAAGAGATGAACTTGCAGGAGGACCTGATGTAAATCCTCAAGATCTTTATGAACAAGGTCAAGAAATTGATGTTTATGTTCTAAAGATGGATGATGGAGACGGCAATGTTGTTCTTTCAACAAAAAGAGTTGCTGACATGAAGGTTTGGGATGAAGTTGAAGAACTTTATAACAACAAAGAAAACATAAAAGTAACTGTTAAGAACCAAGTTAAAGGTGGACTAACTGCAGATTTCAGAGGACTTAATGCATTTATACCTGCATCTCATGTTTCTGTTAGATTCCAAAAAGATTTAAGCAAATTCATTGGAGAAGAATTCGAAACTGAAATTATCGACTTTGATAAGAGAAAGAGAAGAATTGTTCTTTCAAGAAAGAACGTACTTCAAGAAGAACTAGACAAGGTTCGTGACGAAGTATATGACAAGCTTAAAGAAGGAGACATTATCGAAGGAACTGTACAAAGATTAACTAACTTTGGTGCATTTGTAGACGTTGGAGGAGTAGATGGACTTATCCATATCTCTGAACTTTCTTGGAACAGAGTTAAACACCCTTCAGATGTAGTAGCACCTGGAGACCTTGTTAAGGTACAAGTTCTTAATGTAGATAAAGAAAAGAATAGAATCGCACTTGGACTAAAACAAACTATGGAAAAACCATGGGATGTATTTACTAAAGAAGTTAAAGTTGGCGACGTTGTTAAGGGTAAGGTAGTTAACCTTCTTGACTTCGGTGCTTTCGTTAGACTTGAACAAGGCGTGGATGGTCTACTTCACGTTTCTCAAATCTCAAGAGAACATGTTGAAAAACCACAAGATAAACTTTCTATTGGTGAAGAAGTTACAGTTAAGGTAACTGACATTGATGAAGAAAATCAAAAGATTTCTCTTTCAATCAAGGCTCTAATTGAACCTGAAGAAAAAGAAGAAGGCGAAGAAGCTAAACCAAAGGAAAGAAAACCTAGAAAAGAAAGAAAAGCTCCAAAGAGAGAAAAGAAAATTGAAGAACCTAAACAAGATGACTTCAATATGACTATTGGAGAAATGCTAGGAATTAACTTCTCAGATGCAAGTCTTGACGCTGATTTAGTTGATGAAGATGTAGTTGGAGAAAAAGTAGCTGAAGAAGAAAAAGCAGATCAAGAATAATAATTCTTATTTGAATTTTAAATATCAAGAGACTCGCAATCCGGGTCTCTTTTTTGTTACTCTTTTACATATAAAATTAATTTACTTGTCATTCTAAACTTTCACAATCTTATCTCACAGACCAAGCTTATAAAAAATTATGGCTTGTGGTAAAAATTCTTAAAAATAATGTGTTAAACAAATAAATAAATTGTTAAATTAAATGATATAATCATCTTATGAGATACATAATTTTTTTACTTATTTTTTTGACAGGATGCAGGGGCAAGGAAGCTATAGTTCTAGATAAGGCTGCTCATGTTAATCTGGATGCTGAAATTATTTCTCTTGATGGAAGATATGGGAGCGAATTAAAAATTAAAAGTAAGGGAAGAGAATTTTCTATTGATGTAAGTGACATAAGACCTTGGAAGATTGATTTTTGTAATGTGGATGGAGGTGAGATGGAGCTTGCACTTGGTGTTTACAAAAAGACTCCCTTTGATAAAAAGTTTGACAGGAGGTGTTTCTTATATAACATTGACTTTAAAAACAAAAAGATAAGGCCAAAACTTAGAATATCAAGATTATACAATCCCATTAAAGATTTTAACTTGTGCGACCTTGATGGAGATGGTTACGATGAAATTATTTCCATAGAAAAAAACCTTGATGGCAATTATTTATTTGGTGTCTATGACTGGACTAATTTCGCTGTCGAAAGAAATCATGGGAGCGAAGTCTTAAAGGATGAGCCAAAATTTTTAGACAAGGAGAAAAAAGTTGAGATAGATGGAAGCGAAAGAGAATTATATTTAGAAGGAGATGAAATAAAATGGAAGTAAAGAAAAAAATACTTATAAGTTTCCTTGTAGCACTTACGCTTTTGACTGGATGCAAAAATGTTAAGGGGATTTTGTCAGACAAGGAGGCTGCAAATATTAAACTTCAAGATACAAAGTTCTTGGATGAAATGGAAAATAAAACTACTCACATTGATTACAAGCTTTCTGATTTCACACCAAGCCTTAAAGATTATAAAGTTGCAGATGATTTTTCAAATGTAGTTAATTTTTCTGACTTTGGAGATTTTACTGAAAAACAAAAAGAAATGCTTTTAAAAAATGGTTTTGTAATTACAAGACCAAAAAATTTGGAAAACAACGCGTACAGTGAAAACCCATGGGATTATGAGTTCGACCAAATACACCAAGTTTATGAAGACAATGAATATAAAAATTTGGCAAGTTTTGTGACAACTGATTCAGTAACTCACATCTTCCACATTTTCTATGATGGATTTTTGAGAAATTTGGAAAAGGATGAACTTTATCCAAAGTCTATTGAACTTAATAAAAACTTACTTGCAGAAAATATAAATCTTTTAAGTGAAATAAAAAACGAGAGGTTAAAAGAAATTCAAAATAGAAATATCGCCTTTATAGCAACTGGCCTTAAGCTCTCGGGAATTGAACCAGAAAATTTACCATCAGAAGCCAAGAAGATTTATGAAGAAGAGATAAAAAAGGCAAGCTCAGAAGAAGTTGCTTCTTCAGCTATCACTGGAAGGGACGTAGATTTTTCACAACTTAAACCAAGAGGTCACTACACTAGAAGTGAAGATTTAAAAAGATATTTTTCAGGCACAATGTACTTTGGTCAAGTTGGACTATTTATAGAGAACGAAGGAAAGCCTGATGAAGACAGTATCTTGCAAGGACTACTTCTTACTTATTCAATTTATAAAAATCCTGAAATTTTAAAAACTTGGGAAGATTTAGTTGAGCCAATTGACTTTATGGTGGAATCTGCTGACGACCTTTCTATAAGAGAATATGCTAGAACTCTTTATGGAGTGTATGGAAAAGATTTTGACATTAATAAGCTTGATGATAATAAAAATTTAAAAACTGCCTATGAAGTTTTAAAGTCCTATCCAGATCCACAAGTTGCAGGTTTTATGGGCAAGTCCTTTAGGTATATGCCACAAAGAGAAGTTATGGACAGCGTATTGATGCAAAATGTTGTTGATATTGCAAGTCCAAAACACTCGTCTGATAGACCAATATATTCTGGCTTGGACCTTATGGCTGCCTTTGGAAATGAAAAGGCGAGAGAAATTTTAAATAATGACTCCTACAATTCTCACTGGGATAAGTACAAGGAAAAAACTGATGAAAATATTTCAGTTGTGAAGAAGATGGAAGATTTAGATTGGCAAAAAAATATGTACCGTGGCTGGCTATGGATGCTAAAGTCCTATGATCAAAAATTTGGAGAAGGCTATCCAATGTTTATGAGAAATGATGCTTGGGAAAGAAAGGACCTAGTATCTGCACTTGGATCTTTCGCAGAGTTAAAACACGATACAGTATTATATGGCAAGGCAGTCATGGCAGAAATGGGTGGCGGAGGAGATTTTGAAATTCCAAAATCCTACGTTGAACCAAATGTAGAACTTTACGAAAAATTAAATTGGCTACTTGAATTTACAAAAATCAATTTAAAAAATCGAAACATGTTAAGTGAAAAGTATGAAGAAAAATTAAATAATTTCCAAGCTATGGTTATTAAGTTTAGGAATATTTCTATTAAAGAACTTCAAAACGAACCACTTACTGAAGAGGAAATTATTGATTTACTAAACATTGGTGGGGAAATGGAAAGAATAATGGTTGACTTCGTTGAATCCTCTGATGAAAATAATATTTCTTATTGGTATGAAATTCAAAATGCAACTGACAGGAGGATGCCAGTAGTAGTTGACCTAATGAGAGTTGCAGAAAACAGCGTGGGACTTCCAGAAGGAGAAATCTCTCACATAGGAACAGGCAAGCCAATGGAAATTTTTGTAATCTATCCTCACCAAGATAAACTTTACATGGGTAGGGGAGCAACTTTTTCTTATTACGAATTTTTAAATAAGGAAAGACTTACTGATGAAGATTGGCAAAAGATGGTTTATGATGAAAAAACTGATTTTCCATCATGGTACAAGGACCTTGTGACAGAAGAAAAGAAAGCAATAGAATTTCATAGTTATGGATCAGATTATGAAGAAAGCATGTATAAAGAGTAGTTAAAGAGGGCGAGTCCCTCTTTTTTTCTTGCAAATTTTTAATTTTGAAATTACTATGTGTTATAATACTTTGAGGTGATGATATGCTTTTAGATTTAGTTGAAAAGAGAAGAAGTATAAGAAAATTTACTGATGAAAAAGTTTCTGAAGAAGACGTGAGAGAAATCTTAACAATTGCACTTCATGCCCCAACGGCAAAAAACAGAAACCCAGTTAGATATATAATTATTAGAGATAAAAAAAGATTGGAAGAGCTTTCGAATTTTAAAGTTCATAGTGCCAAGTTCTTAGCTGGCGCTGACCTCGCTATTGCCATTGTAACAGATAGTGAGATTGCACCGAACACCAACCACCAAGATGCCTCTATTGCTGCAACTTATATTTTACTAGCAGCAGCTGACCTTGACCTTGGAGCAACTTGGGCAAATGTTGTTGATGCAAAACACGAAAGTGGAATTACTGCTCAAGAATTTTTGCACAAGTTCTTTGACCTTGAAGACAAGTTTGATGTTGAGTGCATAATTGGCATAGGTCATCTAGCTGAAGAAAAGTCAGAGAAAGTTCCTTTTGAATATTCGGAAAGTGTATTTGAGGATTTACATGATAAGCTTAAATAATTTAGAAGAAACAGAAAAATTTGGATTATTTCTTGGAGAAAATTTAAATCCAGGAGATGTTGTCTGCCTCAATGGTGACTTGGGAGCAGGAAAGACTACCCTAACTAAATCTATTGCCAAGGGACTTGGAATTGATGACTATGTAACAAGTCCAACCTTTACCATCGTCAATGAATATTATGGCAAGACAGATCTATATCACATCGACACTTATAGACTTGATGACAAAATTGATGTGGACTATCTTGGCTTTGATGAATATTTTTATTCTGATGGAGTTACCATAGTTGAGTGGGCAGAAAAAATTAGAGATGCCCTACCAGAGGAATATATGGAGATAAATATTAAGTCCCATGATAATAAAAGAGACTTAGATATTAATTACATTGGAGATAGATTTGATAAATTGAAGGAGAAATTAGATGAAAGTTTTGGGGATTGATACTTCCACAAGAACAACTGCTATTGGACTAATTGAAGATGATGAGGTCCTAGCTGAATACAACTTAAGAGGTCGTGTTTCTCATTCAGAATCTGTGACAGATATGATTGAAGAGATTTTCAAAAAATTTGAATTTTCTTTAGAAGACATCGACTTAATTGCTGTTGGCATAGGACCAGGATCCTTTACAGGACTTAGGATTGGAATAACTATTGCCAAGGTCTTGGCATTTTCACTTAATAAGGACCTAGTTGGAGTTTCTTCTCTAGTTGCAAATGGTATGTCCGACTATGGTAAGGTTGCAACTATTGTTGATGCAAGACGTGGAAATGTATATGGATCTATAATTGATAATAAAGAAGAGCCAGCAGTTTTATTTGAAGACTCTCTCTTGCCCTTTGAAAAGTTTAAGGAAGAATTAAATAAGTATGATGAAGTCACTCTTGTGGGACTTGATGCAGAAAAGTTCTTGGGAGATCTCCCTCAAGGAAAATTATCCAAGAATAAGGGAATGAGGGGGACAAACATTGCAAGGCTAGGTCTAATAGATTATAAAAAGAAGGGACCTATGGATGTCTTTAATCTTGTCCCAAATTATTTGAAACTATCACAGGCAGAGGCTCAGTATGAAAAGAATCACGAGACTGGCAAATAAGTCTGACATAGATAGGATTCACGAGCTTGAAGTTGAGAATTTCGAAAACCCCTGGTCAAAAAAATCCATTGAGAATGCCATAGTTTCTGATGAACTTTCAGATATTTTAGTGGTGGAAGTTGATGGTGACATAGGAGGTTTCATTTCTTTTATGAGGATTTATGACGAGATCCACATAGGGAATGTTGCAGTCGGAAAGAAATATCGTGGACAAAAATTTGCTAATGACCTCTTTGAAGGTCTAATAGATCTTGCAGAGAAGGGGTCCTATAAGATAACCTTAGAAGTTGAAAACTCTAATAGGATTGCCTTTAATTTGTATAAAAAATTTGGATTTATTATCCAAGGAATGAGAAAAAATTATTATGGCATCGACAGGGATGCCTATATAATGTGGAGGGAGTGATGAGATGAAAGTTTTGGCAGTGGAATCCTCTTGCGACGAAACTTCTGTTGCTGTAGTTGAGGATGGACGAAAAGTTTATTCCAATGTAATTGCATCACAAATTGATACACACAAAAAATTTGGTGGAGTAGTGCCTGAGATTGCATCGAGACAACACGTTGAGGCAATTAACACAGTCTTAAAGGAAGGACTTGATGAGGCAGGAGTGGACCTTAAGGATATAGATATTATTGCAGCCACAAAGGGACCAGGACTTATTGGGGCCCTACTAGTTGGTCTAAGTGCAGGAAAGACTCTTGCCCTTGCAACTAATAAACCCTTTGTTGGAGTTAACCACATAGTGGGACACGTTTGTGCAAATTATATTTCCTTTAAAGAGTTGGAACCACCCTTTATTGGTTTAATAATTTCTGGTGGTCACACTTACTTAATTGAAGTTAAGGACTATGTTGACTTTACACTTCACGGAAGAACTGTTGATGATGCAGTGGGAGAAGCCTTTGACAAGGTGGCAAGGGCCATGGGCATTGGTTATCCCGGTGGACCTATAGTTGATAAACTTGCTAAGGAAGGTAAGGAGACCATAGACTTCCCAAGAGTTATGATCAAGGAAGACAATTACAATTTTTCTTTTTCAGGACTTAAGACTGCAGTCCTAAATTATTTAAACTCAACTAGGCTTCGTGGGGAAGAAATTATAAAAGAAGATGTTTGCAGGTCCTTCCAAGAGGCAGTTGTTGATGTCCTACTTGAAAAGGCCTTTAGGCTTGCAAGAGAAAAGGGCATGGATAAGATTGTCCTTTGCGGTGGAGTTTCAGCAAACTCTAGAATAAGAGAAGCCTTTGAAGAAAGAGGCAAGGAAGAAGATATTAAAATCTTCTATCCTGAACTAAAGCTTTGCACAGACAACGCAGCTATGATTGCATCTGCAGCTTACTACGAATACATGGCTGGCAAGCTTGATGAAGAAAATTTTGCAAATCCAAATTTAGGTTTGGAATAAGTCAGATATTAAAAAATCTAAGTCGTGGAATAAAAAATATTTCATGGCTTAGACTTTTTTATTTAGTAGTAAAAGTTTACAAGCTTATAATTTTGTAAAAAGAAGTAAATTCATGTGAAGTTATAGACTTTTATAAAGTTAAAAGATTTTATGAAGTCAAACTTTTTTACAAGTTAGTGAAAACTTGTGAAATCAAAAAATTTTATAAAAAAAAGTGCATTTCTGCACTTAATTTTATAAAGAATTAATAAATTTTAAAACTTCTATCTTAGAAAGATTGTTTTCAATAACTTCTAGGTGGTCAATGCCCATGACTTCGTGGGCAGTTTTTATGCCCTTCTTTACCAGCTTTTCAACAGAGTAAAGTTCTCCAAAGTCAGAAGCCTTCGATGAAAGGAAAATTAAATTTGAAATTTGATTTATATTTTTATTGTAAACTTCGCCAGGAAGTTTTTTGTAATTTTCCATCAAGGAAATAGAAACGGATTTTAAATTAAACCTAAGCTCGCCAAAGTCATCTTCAAGTCCAAAGAGTTTAATGAGTTCAAAGAAAAAGTCTTCGCCATTTAATGCCTTAAAGACATCGCCAATAAAAATTGAATTTTTATTTGGATTTAAAACTTTTAAGATAATATTATTGCCAAGGATTTTTGCAGAAATTCCAGACTTAGTCTTAAAAATAAAGAAGTCGCTGCCTCTCAAATTATTTTTGATTTTCTCTGAGAAGATAGGATAAGAGAAGTCAAAGTTTACATACAAGATACCTGAGTCAGAAGTCCTACCTTGGATTTCCTTATAGATGTTATGGCTAGAAATTTTTTCACTAAAGTAATAGGTGTTTAAAATATTTTCTGGCAGGCTTTGTGTGTTGCCAAGATAAAGATTATCCAAGTAAGTTGGCGATTCAATGGAAATAATATCCTTTAAATCTGTATAAACTTCTTCAATATGTTCATCTTTTTCAAAGACAAGCTTGTCAACGTGAGTATAGGCAGAAGAAAATTCGACAAACTTGTAGCCATCTAAAAATTTAACACCTGCATCTTCTAAGTAAGTACGGAGCTTTTCATAAATAATATTGGAATCCAAGTTGAAGTAAGAAGTTGATCCAATATAATCAAGTATAGCTTCCTTAAGTTCACTAACTGGGGAGGATGCTTTTAAGTTGTAGATACTTGCCAAGTAGTAAAATAAGTTTGAATTCACAAAGTCTGAAGATAAAAAGTACTTCTCAATACTTGATTCACTAGCGAAATCAAGGGGAGATAGCATTAGCTTGTAGATTTTCTTCTTGCTAACTTCATCTATCTTATTCACATCATAGGATGCATTCATAGACAAGTCCAAGATTCTTGGGCTTTCTTTTTTTGCAATCTTTTTATTTATGTCTTGAAGTTCTTCTTCACTCATTATATTTTTTAAAATCTCAAGTGTGTTTTTAAAATTGTATTCAGAAAACCTATTGTCAAAGGTCACATAAGTATCTTCTCCCTGAGAGGTATTTGTAAACTCGTTAAAGCCCTTTATATAAATATTTATATTTTGGGGATCTAAGTTTGCGTGATTAATAAGTCCATAGGCAAGAGCTAGGTTGCCAAAACCATCGCCTAAGAGATAGGCAAGTGAGCCTTCGTCACGATTTGGCATTAGGACCTTTACATCATCATCAGAAACTTTTTTTGCAGCAAGGATGGCTGCAGATATTGTGGCAGCTGCAAGAGCTAATTTTTTGATGTCATCTTTTCTTGACATAATTTCACCTCAAGTAGACTTTACCCAATAAATAGCTACTTAATTCTAGTTTGTTAAATTGTTTTTGAACAAGTATAATGGACCTTGGAGGGATTAACTTGAATAATTATAAATTAATCGAAGAAAAATATATAGACGAGGTTGCATCCACTTGCAAGGTCTATACTCATATAAAGACAGGAGCAAGAGTCTTAACTCTTGAAAACAATGACGACAACAAGGCCTTTGGCATTGGATTTAGAACGCCACCTGTAAGGGGCAATGGTGTTTGCCACATCGTTGAGCACTGTGTCCTTTCTGGTTCAAGAAAGTTCAAGACCAAGGAACCTTTTATGGACTTGATTAAGTCATCACTACAAACTTTTTTAAATGCCATGACTTTTCCAGACAAGACAATTTATCCAGTATCTTCAAGAAATGAAAAGGACTTTTACAACTTGATGGACGTCTATCTTGATGCAGTTTTCCACCCAGCAATTTATGAAGAAGAAAAAATATTTCTTCAAGAGGGATGGCATTATGAATTAAAGGACAAGGATGACGACTTAAAATACAATGGAGTTGTTTACAACGAGATGAAGGGAGTTTACTCTTCATCAGAAAATATTGTATCAGATGCTATGGTCTTTGCCCTTCATGAGGGCTCATCCTATGGAGTTGACTCTGGTGGAGATCCTAAACTTATCCCTAGCCTAAGCTACCAAGAGTTTAAGGACTATCACAAAAAATACTACCACCCATCAAACTCCTACATTTATCTTTATGGAAATCAAAATATGGAAGAAGCCTTAGACTTCATCGACAAAAATTATTTACAAGACTTTGACAAGGCTGAAATCAATTCAAAAATTATTTTAAATGACGAATTAAAGAAAACTAAGGATGTGGAAATTACATTTTCTGCATCAAAGGAAGAAATGAAGGACAAGATTGACTACCTATCCAAGGGTTGGACAATTGGCTATGCCGACTCCAAGATGGATGTCTTTATGCGTGACTTCTTGGCAGAACTTTTAATTGAGGCTCAAGGAGGACCACTAAGGAAGGCAATATTAGATGCAGGTCTTGCTGAAGATGTTTATTCAGAAACTTCATCATCACTTCCTCTTGACCTTTCTATAGTTTTAAAAAATACTGACGCAGATAAGAAAGATGAATTTTTAAAAGTTTTAAAGGACACTTTAGAAAAACTTGTTGAAGATGGAATTGACAAGGACCTACTTGAAGCAACTTTAAATAAATTTGAATTTATCTTTAGAGAAGGTGGAGGAACTCAAAAGGCAATAATTTATTATATTAGGTCTCTTAACTCATGGCTTTACGACCAATCGCCGCTCGATGCCCTCTACTACAACGATGTTTTGGAAGTAGTTAAAGAAAAGCTTGACGAAGGTTTCGTAGAAAATTACATCAAGGAAAAAATTATAGATAACGAGTATTCTGTAAATTTACTTGCAAGACCTGAGTTAAATAAAAATGACAAGGAAGAAGAGGTAATGAGAAAAGAACTAGAAGACCTCAAAGCAAAAATGTCAGAGGAAGAGATTGAAGAAATTGTAAAGAAGTCAAGAGACCTTGAAGACTATCAAAACGTCGAAGACTCCAAGGAAAACAAGGACACAATTCCTTCACTAGACTTAGCTGACATAGACGAAAAAGTAACTAAATATCCAGTGGAAGAAGATAAGATTGGAGATGTGATTTATCTAAAATCCAATCAAGAGACAAATGGCATTGTCTACACAAGTCTATCTCACGATATCTCTTTTATTGAAAAAGAAGAGATGGAGACAATGTCCCTTCTACTTTCCTTGATTGGTCTAATTGATACAAAAAACTACACTTATGAAGAATTAAATAACGAAATTTATAAGGCAAGTGGTGGAATTTCCTTTAACCCTGTTGTATATGTTGATGAAAAGGACAAGACAAAATATGTCCTAAGGATGAACATTAAGATGAAGTCCACAGCAGATAAGTTTGGACGAGGGCTTGAAATTATAGATGAAATAATGAAGAGGTCAATCCTTGATTCTAAAAAGAGGGTAAAGGAACTTCTAAACATTTTAAAATCAAGAATTGAATCAACAATGCTACAAAATGGTCACCAATTTATAATTTCAATTTTAAAATCCTACTATTCAAAAGTTGCAGACATTCAATCCCATCTTGGGGGACTAAACTATTACAACTTTATGAGAGACCTAGTGGAAAACTTTGAAGATAAATGGGAAGATTTTGAAAAAGACGCAGAAAAAATTTATGAAAAACTCTTTGTCAGGGACAATTTAATTATTTCCACAACAGGAAACCTAGCTGACTTAAATAGACTTAAGCCTGAGCTAGAAAAATATATTAACTCCTTAGAAGTGAAAAATATAAAGCCAGCGACTTATGAATTTGTAAGAGAAAATAAAAATGAAGGACTTTATACAACTTCAAATGTTGTCTACGTATCAAAGGGTTATGACCTAGAAGACTTGGGATTAAAATACAGAGGCGACCTAACAGTTCTCGCAAATATTTTGAACTCATCCTTCCTTCACAATGAAATCAGGGCCAAGGGTGGAGCCTATGGCGGAGGAATTTCTATTGGAAGGTCTGGCGATATGGCAACTTACTCTTATAGGGACCCAAATTTAAAAAATACAGTCAAGGTTTATGACTCTATTGGAAATTTTGTAGAAAATTTAAAGATGGCAGACGAGGACCTAAAGAACTTTATTATTGGATCAATGAATTCCTTTGACCCACTACTTTCTCCAGAACAAATTGGAGACATAAACCTATCAAGATTTATAACTGGACTAACTATTGAGGACTTAGAAAAATCTAAGAAGGAAGCTCTTGAAACAAGTGTGGAAAGATTAAAGACCTATGGAAAATTCTTTGATGAAGCTATGAAGAAAAATTATCTTGCTGCCTTTGGTAGTGAAAGCATAATTAGGGATGGAGCAGACCTCTTTAAGGCAATAAAATCCATTAAGTGATTGGTGAACTATGATTAATTACGAAGACCTATTAAGTGAAATTGAAAGACTAATGAAGGAAGCTTCAAAAATTTTCTTTGATCTAGACCCAGAAAATAATTTTGAGATGAAGGGGAGAAATGACTTTGTAACAGAAGTCGACTTCAAAGTCCAAGAAGTTTTGGGGGGAGAACTTTTAGAACTAATAGAAGGCTCTAACCTCTTGGCAGAAGAAAGGGACAAGTCAAGTGCAGAGATAAAAGACTACACTTGGGTCCTTGATCCCGTTGATGGAACAAGCAACTTAGTCCATGGATTTCAACACTCAGTCATTAGCCTTGCCCTAATTGAAAAATCAGAAGTTGTCATAGGGGCAGTTTATGATCCCTATAGGAATGAATTTTTCTCAGCAATAAAAACTAAGGGAGCAAGACTAAATGACAAGGCCATTAGAGTATCTGACAAGGAAGAACTTGCCAACTCTCTTATTGGTGTTGGAACTGGTGGGGGAAGACTGGGAAGAGTTGATGAGACCTTCGAGATGATGAGGTATATCTACGAGAATACAAATGGAATAAGAAGGATTGGGTCCGCAGCACTTGAGATGTGCTATTCTGCTTGTGGAAGATATGACGCCTTCATAGAAGATGACTTAAATCTTTGGGACTACGCAGGAGGAACTTTAATAGTTAGAGAAGCTGGCGGACAAGTCATCAATATGCATGGAGAAGAAGTCATGACAGAAAGAAGAGGCGGAATAATATCTGGATCCAAAAAAATTGTTGATGAATTAAAAAGATTTACCTATTAAACCAAAAATTTTAATTTTATAAGATCAAAAAACTTTTAAGACAGGATGAAATTTCATTCTGTCTTTTTCGTGAATTGAAAAATAAAATAGGAAAGAAGAAATAAATTGAAGAAACAATCTTACAAAAAATTATAAAAATCAAAAAAATTTTTTTATAAAAATGCACCTTTACTTTTTAAATAGGTCTATTTTACGTTATATTCTAAGACTTTATTAATTATTCTCTAGTTTATAAAAACTATTGACAATTAAAAACTAAATTGTTACTATCTAAGAGTACGAGAGCTCTTATCATGAGTGAAAGTGTACCTAGGGATCCAGGCATTGCCAAGGACCGAGCGGTACGGGTACTTTTATTAAAGTATCACACCTTAGGGAAAAAAGCCCAGAGGGGTAGGTTTTACGAAATCTGCCTCTTTGGGCTTTATTTAATTTACTGGAGGAAATTATGAAAACTATTTACCAAGGAAAAACTAAGAATGTTTTAACAGAAGACGGAAGATGTTACTTACAATTTAAGGATGACATGACAGGAACTGACGGAGTTTTTGATACTGGTGGAAACCAAGTAGCTGGTAGTATTGAAGGTGCAGGTAAAGAATGTTTAAAGGTTACTAAATACTTCTTCGAAAAAATCAACGAAGCTGGAATTAACACTCACTACATTTCTTCTGACCTTGACAATAATTTGATGGAAGTAAAAAAAGCAACTGTATTTGGTAAGGGCCTTGAAGTTATAACAAGATTTAAGGCTGTTGGATCTTTCTACAGAAGATATGCTCTATATGTAGAAGAAGGTGCCGATCTTCCAGAATATACTGAAATCACTTTAAAAGATGATGGAAGAGACGATCCACTTATTACTAAAGATGGACTTGTTACCCTAGGTATCCTAAAAGCTGAAGAATATGATACAATAGTAGAAATGAACAAAAAAATTGCAAATATTGTAAAAGACCTTTTAAAAGAAAAGGGACTTGACCTTTACGATATTAAATTTGAATATGGTAGACTTGAAGGATCTGACGAAATCGTCCTAATTGACGAAGTTAGTGGTGGAAACATGAGAGCCTACAAAGATGGAGAATATGTAAAACCTCTTGATGTTTCAAAATATCTAGGAATTTAAGGAGCAAAAATGAGAGTATCAATTATTATGGGTTCAATTTCTGACAGAGAAATTGCAGACAAGATTGTTGCAAAATTAATGGAATTTGGAATTGAATATGAAGCCAAAGTAATTTCTGCTCACAGAGCCTTAAAAGAACTACAAGAATATGTAAAAAATGCTGAAGATGAAAGCCAAGTATTTATTTCTATAGCAGGCAAGGCTGCCCACCTTGGTGGAGTTATAGCAGCTCTTACTACAAGACCTGTTATTGGAGTTCCTGTTAAGAGTTCAACTCTTGACGGACTTGATGCACTTCTTTCCACTGTTCAAATGCCAAGTGGAGTACCTGTTGCTACAGTTGCTATTAATGGTGGAGAAAATGCTGCAATCCTTGCTGCAGAAATTTTGGCTATTTCTGATGACAATTTAAAGGAAAAGCTAAGACAATTTAGGTCTGATATGTCAGAAAAAATTGCAAACACCGAATATATTTACGAAGGATAAAAGGAGCGGAGATGGCAATTAATTATAAGAATGCAGGCGTAGATGTTGATGCCGGTCAAAGAGAAGTTGAATTAATTAAGGGTATTGTTAAAAAAACTCAATCAAGGGATGTCTTATCATCCCTTGGGGGTTTTTCTGGTTTATTTAATTTAGACCTAGATGAAATTAAAAATCCCGTGCTTTGTAGTGGTACAGATGGTGTTGGGACCAAGGTTATCTTGGCTCACATGCTTGATAAGCACGACACTATTGGTATTGACTGCGTGGCTATGTGCGTAAATGATATTTTATGCCAAGGTGCTAAGCCACTTTTCTTCTTGGATTATATTGCAACTGGCAAGTTAATCCCAGAAAAGATGGAAGAAATTGTTAAGGGAGTTGCTGAAGGTTGCATCCAATCTTCTGCATCACTTATTGGTGGCGAAACAGCAGAAATGCCAGGAGTTTACCAAGAAGACCAATATGACCTAGCAGGCTTTGCTGTTGGAGTAGTTGATAAGGATAAGATTATTGACGGTTCTAGCATCAAGGAAGGTGACATAGTATTTGGACTTTCTTCCAATGGCATCCACTCTAATGGGTATTCACTTGTTAGAAAAATTGTCTTTGACCACTGCAAGCTTGATTTAAATGAAGAAATTGATGAATTAAATTGTACTCTAGGGGAAGAACTTTTAAAGCCAACAAGGATTTATGTTAAAGAAATTCTTGAACTTTTAAAAACTGTAGATATAAAGGGAATGAGTCACATCACAGGTGGTGGCTTCTACGAAAATATTCCAAGGATGATACCAGATGGACTTTGCGCAAAGCTTGATGCATCTGTAATAGAAACTCCTAAAATATTTAAGCTATTAAAGAAGTGGGCTGATCTTAAAGATGAGGATATGTATGCTACCTTTAATATGGGAGTTGGATTTACCCTTGTTGTATCTCAAGATGATAAAGAAAAAGTTGTTGACTTCTTTAAGAATACTGACTTAAAGCTTTATGAACTTGGAAAAATTGTAGATGGAGAAGATAAAATTGATCTTAGCCTCTAAAAAAAATATTGCAGTTTTAATTTCAGGTGGTGGCACAAATCTACAAGCCATCATTGACAATACAGAAAACAATTATATCAATGGAAAAATAAAAATTGTCATTTCTAATAAAGAAGATGCTTATGGTTTAGTTAGAGCAGAGAAGGCAGGTATACCTGGCTTCTTTATAAAAGATGATGAAGAACTTATAAGCAAGTTAAGAGAATATAATATTGACTTAATCATTCTGGCAGGGTACTTAAAAATCTTGCCAGAAAAAATTATAAAGATTTATGAGAATAAAATAATAAATATACATCCATCATTAATTCCCGCCTTTTGTGGCAGGGGTTATTATGGATTAAAAGTCCATGAGGCCGTCATTGAAAAAGGTGTCAAGTACACTGGTGCCACTACTCATTTTGTAAATGAGGGGGCAGATGAGGGTCCTATTATCATGCAAAGAATTGTTGAAGTTGAAGGGGAAAGTCCCGAAGAGCTCCAACAAAAAGTTTTAAAGGTTGAGCACGAAATTTTGCCTCTATCTGTAAAATATTTTTGTGAGGACAAGTTAAAAGTTGTTAAGGGAAAAGTTGTAATTGGAGGTTAGGATGAGGGCACTTATTTCAGTTTATGACAAAGAAGGAATTGTTGAGTTTGCCAAGGAACTTGTTAATAAAGGTTGGGAAATCATTTCTACTGGGGGAACTTATAATAAGTTAAGAGATGCAGGAATAGATGTAATATCTGTAGACAAGCTTACTGGCTTTCCAGAAATTTTAGATGGAAGAGTGAAGACTCTTAACCCAAAAGTTCACGCTGGCATCCTTGCTAGACGTGACTTAAAAGAACATATGGCAACTTTAAAGGAAGAAGAAATTGGGACAATTGATATGGTTGTAAACAATCTTTATCCCTTTGAAGAAAAGCTACTTGAAAATGCTGATCACGAAACTATGATTGAGAACATAGATATTGGTGGGCCTTCTATGATTAGGGCTGCTGCCAAAAATTATAAGGACGTCTACATTGTAACTGATCCAGCAGACTACAAACTTGTACTTGAGTACATAGATAAAAGTGATCCAAAATTTAATGAATATCTTGCCAACAAAGCCTTTAGCTACACTGCCCATTATGATGCAGTAATTTCAAATTATTTCGCAAAAAGACAAGGGGAAAGATTTCCAAGATATATTAATAAGTCATACAAGCTTGTTGAAGAGTTGAGATATGGAGAAAATCCACATCAAAGTGCCGCCTTCTATGAAGACTCTTATACACCAGACAAGGTTGAATACAAGGTTCTTCATGGAAAACAAATTTCCTACAACAACTTAAATGATATGTATTCTGCCCTTAATGCACTTATAAATTTTGACAAGCCAGCAGCAGTTGCTATTAAGCACACTAATCCTTGTGGAATTGGAACAGGTGACAGTCTCGAAGAAGCCTTTGTAAAGGCCTATGAATGTGATGACGAATCAATTTTTGGTGGAATCATTGCACTTAATAGGGAAGTTGATGTAAAAACAGCAGAGCACCTTTCAAAGATTTTCTTGGAAATTGTAGCTGCTCCAAGTTTTTCTAAGGAAGCCTATGAACTTTTAGCACAAAAGAAAAATATAAGACTTATAGAAATCCCTGACTTTGAAAAACTATATAAGCCTGGCTTTAAATTTAAGCAAGTTCTAAATGGGATTATTATCCAAAACTCTGATGATGTGATTTGGGACCAAGATAAACTTGACTTTTTTTCAAATAGAAAGCCAACAGAAAAGGAACTTGAAGAATTAAAATTTGCCTTCACTTGCTGCAAGACAACTTTTTCAAATTCAGTTGTAATTGCTAAAGAAGGAGGAACTCTTGCCCTTGGTCAAGGTGAAACAAAAAGGTCATGGTCAGTAGAAGAAGCCATTGAAAGAGCTGGAGAAAAAATAAGGGGAGCAGTCCTTGCTTCTGATGGGTTCTTTTTCAGGGACACAATTGAACTTTTATACCAAGCAGGAATTGATGTAATAGTTCAGCCAGGTGGATCTGTTAAGGACCAAGAAGTTATAGATTTTGCAAATGAAAATAATATTTGTCTTGTCTTTACTAATATGAGACATTTTAGACACTAGGAGGCCAAATGAAAGTACTTGTAATTGGAAATGGTGGAAGAGAGCACGCACTTGCATGGAAGCTTAAAGAAAGTAAATCAGTAGATAAAATTTACATGGCTAAGGGAAATGGTGGAACAGAAAACTTCTGCGAGAACCTAGACATTGACCCAACAGATATTGAAAAACTTCTTGCCTTTGCAGTGGAAAATAAAATTGATTTAACTGTAGTGGGTCCAGAAGATCCCCTTTGCGGAGGAATAGTCGATGCCTTTAATGAAAAGGGACTTAGGATATTTGGACCAAACAAGGCTTGTGCAAGATTTGAAAAGTCCAAGGAATTTACAAAAATATTTCTAGAAAAATATTCTATACCAACAGCAAAATATAAGAGCTTTGAGTCCTTTGATGACGCAGAAAAAGGTCTTGAAGAATTCTCTTACCCTTTAGTTGTAAAGGCAGATGGACTTTGCCTAGGAAAGGGAGTTATAATTTGCAAAGACAGAGAAGAGGCAGTTGATGCTCTTGAAAAAATCTTTAAGGACAAGATCTTTGGAGACCAAGGCAAGACAGTTGTTATTGAAGATTTCTTGACAGGAGAAGAAGCATCTGTCCTTTGCTTAGTTTCAAAAAACAAATTATTCCCACTTGAAAGAGCCAAGGACCACAAGCAAATCTTTGATGGAGACAAGGGACCAAACACTGGTGGAGTTGGTACTTACTCTCCAGTATCAGCAAGTCCTAAGTTAGAAGAAAATCTTGAAAAAATTTACAAACAAATTGAAGATGGACTTAATAAGGAAGGACTTCACTATTCAGGAATCCTCTTTGTTGGATTTATGATTGAAGATGATATGCCAAAAGTCCTTGAGTTTAATGTAAGATTTGGAGACCCTGAGACAGAAGTCCTAATGCCAAGACTTGACGTTGACTTGTGCGAACTTTTAAACAAGACCATAGATGGTAAGCTTGAAAAAGATGACATAAGATGGAAAAATGAAAATTGCCTCACTCTTATAATGTGTTCAGGTGGTTATCCAGGATCATATGAAAAGGGAAAACTTATTGAAGGACTCGATAGAGTTGACAGCGATATAATTGTCTTCCACAATGGAACAAGGAAGACTGATGGACTTTACACAAATGGTGGAAGAGTCTTATCTATTACGGCTCTAGGTAAAAATTTAGAGGAAGCTCGCAAGAAGGCCTACGACAATGTAGAAAAAATTTCCTTCGAAGGAGCTTACTATAGAAAAGATATAGGAAGCAAATAAATATTTTTCTTCCCACAAAAAATAAAAAATAAAAAATTTGCAGGTAATTGATTACAATTACCTGTTTTTTCTTGCAGAAATTTATTTTTGTATTAGACTATATGTTGGTGGTTAATATGAAATTAAAATCTTATGAAAACTTACACGAAACTTTTTTGGTATTGATATTTATAACTTTGGCAGGAGGCTTTCAAGATGCCTACTCCTATCTAATGAGGGGGAAGGTCTTCGCCAACGCACAGACAGGCAACATAGTTCTCTTATTTAAAAACATAGTGGACTTAAACTTTAAAGAATCTATAGCCTACTTAATTCCAGTTCTTTCGTTTGTACTTGGTGTTTACGTTGCAGTTCGTTTTGAAGATGCAATAGAAAAAAGAATTCTTCACTGGCGCCAATATATAATTGGTTTTGAAATTATAATTATGATATTAGTTTCTATGATTCCAGAGAACTTAAATAACTTAGCTAACGCCCTTCTATCATTCTCTTGTGCCATGCAAGTCTACTCCTTTAAAAAAATTTATGGACTTAGCTTTGCAACAACAATGTGCATTGGCAACTTAAGATCAGCAACAGAAAATCTCTCCAAGTATCACATCACAAGACAAGATGTATATTTAGAAAATGCAAAAAAGTATTACGCAGTTATAATAATCTTTGGATTAGGAGCAGCCCTTGGTTATTTAACTTCAAAGACTTTTGGCTTTAAGTCAATCTTAATAGTAGCAGTCCTTTTGACAATTTCCTTCTTTATTTTATTCTTAGAGGATCGTGGGGAAATTTAATTGTTTTGAATAGGACTTTGAATCTTAACTATACTTAAAAAATTAAAAATATTAATAAAAAAATATTAGATTAAAAAAGCTTTATATAACATTTAATTTTTAGCCTGACTTATGTCAGGTTTTTTTAATTTAAAACACTTTAGATTGTTAGGGGTTAAAATGGCAAAAGTTTTATACTTTTATAAGCTTATAAAAATTATCTTTTTATAAATTAAATCTAAAGACAAGATTTTAAAAAATTTTTAGAATATGTTAATATCAAGCTTATTTTAAGTACATAAAACTTATTAAACCTATAATTTGAAATGTAGACATGTGAAATTATTGTATTTTTATTTTTAAAAATATGAAAATTAAATCATATTTCCATTGTATTTTGCCATTTAGTGTGATAAAATCTCTATAATTTATAAACCAATATTAAATAAATTAAAAGAGGTGTTAAAAATGAAAAAATTTAAAGGGTTTATGGGTATCATGCTTTTAATGCTTATGGCATTAGCATTCACTGGTTGTCAAAAAGTAGACAACGGAGCTGCAAAGGAAGGCAATGATGCTTCCAAGACTGCAGCTTCAGGACAAAAAGCAAAGTTTGAAACTCTCAAAGATGGCGAAGAATATCACATAGGAATTGTTACTGGTACAGTTTCTCAAGCTGAAGATGAGTTCCGTGCTGCTGAAAAAGCAATTGAACTTTACGGTTCTGCTGATAACGGTGGAATTATTAAACATGACACTTATCCAGACAGATTTGAAGCTGAACAAGAAACAACAATTTCAAAAATTGTTGCTATGGCAGACGATCCTCTAATGAAGGCTGTAATTGTTAACCAATCAGTTCCAGGAACTGTTGCAGCATTTAACCAAATTAGAGAAAAAAGACCTGATATCCTTCTTGTAAACTTAGTTGCTCAAGAAGATACAGTAATGGTAGAAAATGCATCTGACCTTGTAATGGATGCTGACAACGTATCAAGAGGATACAGAATTATTGCAGCTGCTAAAGAAATGGGAGCTAAAAAATTTGCACACATCACTTTCCCAAGACACATGTCTATTGAACTTCTAGCTCTTAGACGTGCAATCATGGAAGAAGCTTGTAAGGACCTAGGCCTTGAATTTATTTCATTAAACGCACCAGATCCTACAACTGATATTGGTGTTCCAGGAGCACAACAATATATAGCAGAAAACATCCAACCATGGATTGATAAGTATGGTAAAGACACTGCTTTCTTCTGTACAAATGATGCTCACACTGAACCACTTCTTAGAGGTGTTGCAGCTGGTGGAGCAATCTTTGTAGAACAAGATTTACCATCTCCAATTATGGGTTATCCTAAGGCATTCTCAGTAGACATCCAAAATATGGCTGGAGACTGGAAGGCAATCAACGCAGCTGTTGAAAAAGCAGTTATCGCAAAAGGTGGAGACAAGAGAATGGGTACTTGGGCATACTCTCTAGGTTATTCATTAACTCTTGGTGCTGTTGACCATGTTATGGAAGTTCTTAAGGGTCAAGGCGAACTTCTTAACAAAGAACAAATCCTTGCTTCTATTCAAAAGCATACTGAAGGTGCAAAATGGATGGCTGAAAACTATATAGATAGAGCAACTGGAGAAACTAAGGACAATCACTTCTTACTAGCTCAAGACACTTATGTATATGGTAGAGGATACCTAGGAATGGATAAAGTTAAAGTTCCTGAAAAATATCTAAACCTAAACGTAGACTTAGATGCTATTAAGGAAGCTCAAGAACACGCAGAAGGAAAAGCGGAATAATAAAATTATTCTAAAAAATAACAAATAAGTAAATATCTTATTAAAAAAATTAAAGTCAACGGGCTACCGTTGATTTTAATTTTATAATTATGAAGATGGAGGGATTTTGTTGACAAATAGTTTACTTGAAGTCAAGAATGTCAGCAAGAGTTTTGGCGAAAACGCCGTCTTAAAAGATGTTAATTTCTCTCTCAATAAAGGAGAAATCTTAGGGCTTGTTGGAGAAAATGGTGCCGGTAAGTCTACTCTAATGAATATAATTTTTGGAATGGAAGTTATTAGAGATACAGGCGGTTACAACGGTGAAATTTATTTTGACGGAAAATTAATTGACTTTAAAAATCCAATTGATGCCTTAAATGCAGGCATAGGAATGGTACATCAAGAATTTAGTTTAATCCCTGGATTCACAGTTGCAGAAAATATTACTCTAGATATGGAAGAAACAAACTCTTCTGTAATTTCTAAAATTTTTGGAAAAAAATTAGAAAGTATTGATGTAAAGGAAAATATAAAAATTGCAGGAAAGTCTTTAGACACTCTTGAAGTTAATATTGACACTAATGCACTTGTTTCAGAAATGCCTGTAGGTCACAAGCAATTTATTGAAATTGCAAGGGAAATGACAAGAAAAGACGTTAAGTTAATTATTATGGATGAGCCAACAGCAGTTCTTACAGAAAGTGAGGCTAATAACCTTACAGATTCTTTGAGGACTCTTGCTGATCTTGGCATTTCCATAATATTCATCACTCACAGGCTACGTGAAATCACAAGTGTTTGTGATCAAGTGGTTGTTTTAAGAGATGGTGAAATAATTGAAGATAGAAAAAATGAAGACCTATCTATTGAACAAATAGCTCAATGGATGGTTGGAAGAGATGGAGAGAAGAAGCTAGCCAAGGAAAAACTTGAAAAGCACCTTGAATCAAATGACCATATAATGGAAATAGAACATCTCTGGGTTGATATGCCAGGTGAAGCTGTATATGATGTTAATCTTTCAGTTATTAGGGGAGAAATTCTAGGTATTGCTGGTCTTGCTGGTCAAGGAAAGCTTGGCATACCTAATGGAATCCTTGGAACTTATCCTGTAGGTGGTAAAATAACTTACAATGGAAAAGAATTAAAACTTGGGGATACTCTAGATATCTTAAAAAATAAAATTGCCTTTGTATCTGAAGATAGAAGGGGAGTTGGACTTTTACTAGAAGAGCCAATATTTTGGAATATTGCCTTTAATGCAATGCAGGTCCAAGAAAAATTTATTAAAAAAATATTTGGATTCAAATTCAGAGATGAAGTTAAGATGAGAGAATTATCTGACGAATATATTAAGTCTCTTGCTATCAGGACTACTGGTTCTGATCAAAAGGCAGGGAACCTATCTGGTGGTAACCAACAAAAAGTTTGTCTTGCCAAGGCCTTTGCCATGGATCCAGAACTTCTATTTGTATCTGAACCTACAAGGGGTATTGATATAGGTGCTAAAGAGCTTGTTCTTGATGCCCTAAAGGAATCTAATGAAAAGGATAATACTACTATTGTAATGGTTTCATCAGAACTTGAAGAACTAAGAAGTATTTGTGACAGGATAGCTGTTATCTGCGAAGGTAAAATCACAGGAATACTCCCAGCTAGTGCTGATCCAACAAAGTTTGGACTTCTAATGAGTGGGGAAGGAGAGCTTGGAAATGACTAAAAAGAAAAGTTTAATACAACAAATAGGAATACCAAGACTTATTATTGGAATTTTCCTCTTAATGCTTTTTATAGCTGCTCCAATGGCTGGCGTTTCTCTAACTGACTCAGTCCAAAACGTGCTTTCAAGATTTGGAATGTTCTCTGTTTTAGTTCTGTCTCTTGTGCCAATGGTACAATCTGGTTGTGGACTTAACTTTGGTATTCCAATTGGAGTTGTAGCAGGAATACTTGGTGGAGTTACATCTATTGAGTTTGGTTTTAAAGGTTTTACAGGTATTTTTATTGCAATGATATTTGCTGCTCTTATAGCAGTAGTTTTTGGATTTTTCTACGGAATTTTATTAAATAGGATTAAGGGCGATGAAATGCTTATAGCTACTTATGTAGGTTATTCATTCACAGCCTTCATGTGTATTGCTTATTTAATCCTTCCATACAAGAATCCAGTTTCCGTATTAAGTTATAGTGGTAAGGGACTTTCACAACAAGTTCCAGTTGCAGATTATTGGATGAAGTCCAAGGTCCTAGAAAATGGAACTAAAATTACAGAAGGTCTTTTAAACAACTTATTATCTATTAATATACTTGGAGTTAGGATTCCAGTTGGAATGTTCTTAATTTTTGCTCTTATGGCTTTTATTGTTTGGGCATTCTTCAAGACAAAGACTGGTACAGCTATGACAGCTGTTGGATCAAACCCAGAATATGCAAGAGCATCTGGAATTAATATTAACAGGGTAAGGCTTGTTTCTGTAATATTCTCTACAGTACTTGCTGCAGTTGGAATTATTATTTACCAACAATCTTATGGTTTTATCCAACTTTACCAAGCTCCGCTTGCCTTTACTTTCCAAACAGTAGCGGCCCTACTAATTGGTGGTGCAAGTATTAACAAGGCATCTATTCCAAATGTTATAATTGGTACATTTTTATTCCAAGGTGTAATTACACTTACTCCTACAGTTATAAATGGTGCACTAAATATAGATATTTCAGAAATACTAAGAATGATAATCACAAATGGAATGATAATTTACGCACTAACAAGGAGGAGTAAAGATGAATAAAAAATTTAATTTAAAAGAATTTTTATACAGATTTATGGTTCCAATTTTGTTTATAATCATAGTTGTGGCAGGTCTTATTATTGCCAAACCACCACTATCTTATATAACAAATGAACTTTCAAAGAGAATGGTAAGAAATACTTTCTTAGTACTTTCTCTTATTATTCCAATCATAGCTGGTATGGGAATTAACTTTGGTATTCCTCTAGGAGCTATGGCAGGACAAATTGGAATAATATTTGCCCAAGATTGGGGATTCACTGGAGCAACAGGGCTTCTTATTGCTGCTCTTATTGGTACTCCAATTGCAATTTTACTTGGACAATTTTCAGGTAGAGTTCTTAACAGAGCAAGGGGTAGAGAAATGATCACATCAATGATGCTTGCATTCTTTATCCTAGGTTGGTACATGCTATTCCTACTTTACTTCTGCGGAACTTTAATTCCAATGAGAACTAAGTCTATGGTCCTTTCAGCAGGTTATGGTATTAAAAACTCTATAACACTAGCGTCTGCTCAAGGCTTTGACAACATTATGAAGTTTAGAATTAATATTCCTATTACTCCTAAACATCAAATACTTTTTGATGTTCCAGTAGTTACTCTTGCAATAATCGGTCTACTTTGCCTATTCATCGTATGGTTTAGAAATACAAAACTAGGTCACGATATGAAGGCAGTAGGTCAAGATCAATTTGTTGCACAAAATGCAGGAATGAATTCTGATAAAATAAGAATTGCATCAATTGTTATGTCAACAGTTCTTGCTTGCTACGGACAAATTATTTATCTACAAAACATTGGTACTCTTGCAACTTATGCAGGACAAGACCAAGCAGCTCTTTATGCAGCAGCATCAATTCTTGTTGGTGGTGCATCTGTATCAAAGGCTTCAATACCAAATGTTATCTTGGGTACAGCCCTCTTCCACCTAATGTTTATAGTTCTTCCACAAGCGGGAAGAGTTTTAACAGGCGATGCTATGATGGGTGAGTACTTCAGAACATTTATCTCTTACGGAGTTGTAACTCTTGCACTTATACTTCACGCTTTCGAAAGAAAGAGAGAGCTTGACGCAAATAGGTTAAAGCTAAGAGAAGACAAGATAAATAAGGGAAACAAAGTAGCTGAATAAAAATATAATTTTAGGCAAAATAAAAATTGCTCCATGTAAAAGTGGAGCAATTTTTTTTGAAAACTTTTAGATTTTATCCTATAAACTATGAGAATTTAAAATTTTAAAATTCTCATACTCAAATATTATTAAACTAATTAAAGGTCAATATATCTATCATTATCCATAATGAAGGGTGGTGCTACTTCTGGGTCCACATAGTCCTTGTACTTATCTTTTAAATACTTATAGGCATCTTCTTTCTTGGAAAACTTTATTGCTTGATAGGGTTCCTCAAAGGAAATTTTTTCCAAGAATAAATAACCATCATCTATTGGAAGTAGAACTCCAACATGACCTATAAATAAATAATCACCATCTAAATTGTCATTGAGAACTACTGATAGCATACGGACATCCCTTGGGAAGTTAAACTTCGACAAAAACTTTTCCATGACCTTAGCATGAACCTTTGGGTCCTTAGATGAACTTGTCTTGACTCTTGAAAATAATTTATAAAATTTTTCTAAGTCTTCTTCATTAAATAAGTTAGAAGACCTTAGGGCTTCCTTGTCCATAAAAAGAATTTCATCGTCTATTGGAAGCTCATCTTTAAGTGATAAGTTGTCCTTTAAGAGTAAGAAAGAATTTATCCTGCAATTAGTGTCAGGGTATGAATGCTTAATAGATGATCTCATCTCCAAAATTTTATCAAGCTTATCTTCTTTAGGGGGCTCCCTAAAGTCACCACTTAATAATTCTTTTGGGATTGATTTATTGTAGTCACTTACAAGACTTGCAAAGACTTCTCCATTCTTCTTATTTAAATTCTTTTCGATTGCTGATTTTATAAAATTAAGTGAGGTTTCGTCATTCATATTTGAAACAAGATAATCTCCACTTTTATTTTCATCAAGATTGACCTCTTGAATTTTTTCAGCTTTATTTTCTATTTTATTAGTTTTATTTTTATTTCCACAAGCAGAAGTCAAAAGACTAAAGCAAGTGATAAATATTATAGATTTTTTATTCATCCTTCCTCCATAAAAAATATTTTCTAAACTATTATACAATAGAAATTTAAAATTTAATAAAAACTAATTAAACTCAAATAAGTAGATTAAAAATCAATATAAATATTTAAGACTTTGAGCAAGCCCAAGAATATTTGAAAAGATAAAATAGGCGTGAACTTTTATTTTAAATGGGTAACTTCTAAATAGAAAGATTTAAAATAGGAGGTCATCATGGAAGTTAAAAAAGGTAGAAATTGTTATTATATAGGAGAAGGCGAAAATAATTATAAGGGAATTTTACAATATGTTGAAGAGGGTCATGTAATAGATGCTCAGCACACAATTGTTAAGCCAGAATTTGGTGGCCAAGGTCTTGCAGGTCAACTTGTAAAACAACTTGTGGCGGACGCAAGGAGAGAAAACAAAAAAATAAAAGGAACTTGTTCTTACGTAAAAAAGAAACTTGAATCAAGTGACTTTGATGATGTGAGAGCTTAAAGAAATGTGAAATAATGTAAGATCATAAAAGAAGATGGGGCAACCCATCTTTTTTAGTGCAATAAACTTTCATTCTCTTTTAAAAATTTTAAACTTTATAAGACTTAATAGATAAAAATATATTTATATAAAAAAAATTAAGTAATTGACAAAGTGAAGTTAATCCTATAAAATTTATTACATAAAAAAACTTAACTAATGGAGGAGAAAAATGAATTTAGAAAATTTAAAGAATATTATTGCAAATAACTTTGGTGTAAAGAAAGAGGAAATCAAAATGGAGTCAAACTTACAAGATGACCTTGGTCTTGACTCTCTTGATGCAGTTGAACTTTCTATGGCAATTGAAGAAGAAACTGGAAAAGAGATACCAGATGAAGAATTTCAAAAATTCATAACAGTTGAAGATTTGATAAATTTTTTAAATAAATAAAATGGAAAAATATTTAGATCTTACAAACAAGCTTATTTCTTCTTTAGAAAATTCATCTTTAGAGATATTAGAATTTAAAATGGAAAATTTTTCTTTGATGCTTAAAAAAAATAAACCTATAGAGAAGAATCTTATATCTGAAAGAGAAGTTACTAGAGAACTTGATAAAGATTCAGTAAATGTTTCTGACTTTGATAAGAAAGAAGAAGTTGAAGCTAATAAAAATATAAAAACTTTAAGGACTCCAATTTTAGGAGTCTTTTACTCTTCAAAAAGTCCTGACTCTGAACCCTTTGTAAAAGTGGGAGACCAAGTTAAGAAGGGGGCTACTCTTTGCATAATTGAGGCAATGAAGATGATGAATGAGCTAAAGGCACCCTATGATTGCAAAGTTATTGCTTGCCTTGTGAAGAACGAGGACTTTGTTGAATATGATCAAGAAATCTTTAAGTTGGAGCAAATATGATTAAGAAAGTTTTAATTGCCAATCGTGGCGAATGTGCTCTTTCGATTTTAAGAAGTGCAAAGGAACTTGGCATTGAAACCCTGGTTATTTATTCGAAAGCAGATGCTTACCAATACTATATTTATATAGCTGATGAAGCAGTTTGCATAGGCGATAAGTTTTCAAAGGACACTTACTTGAATATGGATGTCATAATTACTTGTGCTAAAGAGAGAGGCTGCGATGCAATTCATCCTGGTTATGGTTTCTTGTCCGAGTCTTATGAATTTGCAAAAAAAGTTTGTGATGCTGGAATTATTTTTATTGGTCCCAGCCCAAATCTTATAAAACTAATGGGAGATAAGATTGGGGCAAAAAATCTTATGGAGGATATAAAAGTTCCTGTGGCAAAGGCACACTCTCTTGATGGTGAATCGGAGGAAGAAATCTTAAAAATTTGTGACAAAATAGGATACCCAATAATTTTAAAAGCAAGGTCTGGTGGTGGAGGCAAGGGAATGAGAAGGGTTGATTCTCCTGAAGATCTCTTTCACAAGATTGATTTGTCTAAGGCTGAAGCCAAGGCATCCTTTGGGGATGAAAGAATATTTATAGAAAAATTTATTGAAAACCCAAGGCACATTGAAGTCCAAGTTTTGTCTGATGGAAATAAGGTCCTTCACTTATATGAAAGAGAGTGCAGTTTGCAAAGAAATAATCAAAAAATTCTTGAAGAAGCTCCTTGCAATTTCATTTCAGATGAATTAAAGGGAAAACTTTATAAGGCCAGCCTTGATTGTGTCAGAGCCACTGGCTATCTTGGGGCAGGTACTGTAGAGTTTCTAGTTGATAAGGATGAAAATTTTTATTTTTGTGAAATGAACACTAGGCTTCAAGTTGAGCATGCTGTGACAGAAATGATAACGGGACTTGACATAATTAAGGAACAATTTAGGATTGCTTCTGGTCTTGGCCTATCAATTAGTCAAGATGATGTAAAAGTTTCAGGTCACGCAATAGAAGTTAGGATAAATGCAGTTGATCCCATGAAAGACTTTACTCCATCAAGTGGCAAGATAAATTTTTTGTTTACACCTGGAGGCATGGACACAAGATTTGAGTCTGCAATCTACAAGGGATTGGAAATTCCCATTTATTATGATTCAATGATTGGAAAAATAATTGTGAAGGACCAGAGGAGACTCTCTGCAATTAAAAAACTAAGAAGAGCTATAGAAGAAACTATGATTGATGGAATTGAAACCAATCTAGGTTTTATGTATTCAATTTTATTTGACTTAGATTTTATAAGGGGCAATATAAGCACTAATTTTATAAAAGAAAAAGAAACTGATCTTCTAAAAAGAATGAAAGAGGTGAGGGATAATGTCACTTAAAGATTTCAAGAAAAGAAAAATCTTGTTAAACACTATAAAAAATTTAAGTAAGCTCACAAAAAATTCATCCTTTAAAAGAAATAATCAGGAGAGAATTTTATGCAAGGCTTGTGGGAAATTTATTTATTCTGATGACTTAAAAAATAATTTATTTATTTGTCCTCAATGTTCTTCTTACTTACCACTAACAGGCAAAGATAGGTTTGACCAACTCCTAGATAAGGGTTATAGGCTTATTGATTTTGGAACAAAAAAATTAAATCCTATAAACTTTCCTGATTATAGAAAGAAGGATGAAGACAAAAATTCTGAAGCAGTAAAGCTTGCAAGGGGAAAAATCTTGGGCAATCCTGTCATGGTTGCTTCTCTCATTGACCAATATATGATGGGAAGTCTTGGTACCTATGTTGGGGAAGAGATAACAAGGATGATTGAAGAAGCTGAAAAATATAAGCTGCCAATTATTATAATTTCCCTTAGTGGTGGGGCAAGGATGCAAGAAGGAATGTTTTCTCTTATGCAAATGGCAAAGATAAGTTCCGCCTTGGCTTCTTTTAAAGAAAAGGGCGGACTCTACATAAGTCTTTTAACAAACCCAACAATGGGTGGTGTAAGCGCAAGCTTTGCGGCTCAAGGTGATTATAATATTGGCGAGCCTGGTGCCATAATAGGTTTTGCTGGACCAAGAGTAATAAAAGAAACTCTTCATGAAAGTTTGCCTGAAAATTTTCAAAGGGCAGAGAAATTAGAAGAGTATGGTTTTCTTGACATGATCCTAGAAAGAAAGGATCAAAGAGAAGTCCTTGGCAAAATTTTGAGGATGCACAGGAGGAAGTATGGACGCTTATGAAAAAGTTGTAAATGCCAGGTCAAAGGACAGAAGCATTTCGAAAGAAATAATTGAGAACTTATTTGATGATTACTTTTATGTAAAGGGTGACAGGGCCTTTGGCGATTCACAAGCAATAATAGGTGGTCTTGGTGAGCTTGATAAATATACTATGACTTTTATAGGTATTCAAAAGGGTCACGAGATAGAAGAAGCCATTAAAACAAATTTTGGTATGCCAGAGCCTCATGCTTATAGGAAGGCAATTAGACTTATGAAGGCTGCAGAAAAATTTAAAAGACCTCTTGTAACTTTTATCGACACACCTGGAGCCTATCCTGGAGTTGAAGCAGAAGAAAGAGGTCAACACCAATTAATAGCTGATTGTTTGATGACAATGGCAGGCCTAAGGGTTCCAAGCCTTGCCTTTATTATAGGAGAAGGAGGGTCTGGCGGTGCCCTGGCACTTGCCCTTGCCAATAAAATTTATATGGGAGAGGGAGCTGTGTTTTCAATTCTTTCTCCAGAAGGTTTTTCTTCAATTTTATACAAAAACAAGTCTAGGGCAAGAGAAGCTGCTGATTTAATGAGATTAACTGCTAAGGATTTATACGAAGATAAGATTATTGATGGAATAGTGGAAGAAGTTGACAACAAAATTAAAATTTCTAATCTTAAAAAGACAATTCTTGAAGACTTGAAATACTATTCAAAACTATCTTCGGATAAGATTCTTAAAGATAGACATGAAAAATTTAGAAGGATAGGTGTTTAATGGGTTTAAAGTTTATAGAAGCTCACAAGTTTGATATTGATGACTTCTTAGATAATTCTTACTTTGAAAAATATCTTGATACAAGTTCAGAGTGGATTGAAAAGAGAACGGGAATATTTACCAGACAATTTTCTAATTGTGGAAATGATCTTATGGCATTGGACCTAGCCAAAAAATTTAAAAATCCAATGCAAGACTTAGATTTAATTATCTGTGCCTCCTTCACATCTAAAAAAAGGATGCCATCCATATCAAGTATAGTAAGAGATGAACTTGGAGGAAACAAACATTGCCTATGTCTTGACATAAACCTAGCCTGCACTGGTTTTGCTGCGGGCTTAATTATTGCAGAGTCCTATCTCAAGATGGGGAGAAGGGCTTTTATTTTTGCAAGCGAAAAAATTTCTGACTATATGGATATGACAGACAGGAGGACAGCCATACTTTTTGGAGATGGAGCTGGAGGAGTCTTGGTAGAGAAGAAGGATAAACTTTGGGAAACAGATATTGCTTCATTTCCCCATGAAGACACCTTGAACTTGGATGAAAATTCTTTTATTACTATGGATGGCAAAAAGGTTTATAGGTTTGCGGTGGAAGAGGTTTCAAATTCTATAAGAAGACTTTTAAATAAAAATAATTTAAGGGGAGAAGATGTAGATAAATTAATTTTGCATCAAGCTAATGAAAGAATTATTAATCAGCTTATAGGTAGACTGGGAATAAACAAAAATAATTCTCTAAAGAATTTAGAAAAATATGGAAATACTTCTGCTGCATCAATTCCCCTTGTGATTGCAGAAAATATTGATTTATTTAAAGATAAGGAGAAAGTCATTTTATCTGGATTTGGGGCAGGACTTTCACTTGCAAGTATCTTAATGGAGTGGTGATATGGATTTAAAAGATTTACTTAATATAGACTATCCAATTATACAGGGTGGAATGGCACACATAGCTAAGGGAGAATTTGCTGCAGCTGTATCAAAAGCTGGAGCCTTAGGCATAATAGGTTCTGGTGGTATGGACAAGGATGAACTAAGAGAGAATATTAAAGCTCTTAGAAGAGAAACAGATAAGCCCTTTGGTGTTAACTTAATGATGCTTAGGCCAGACATTGATGACTTGGTCAAGGTAATTTTAGAAGAGGATGTAAAGGTAATAACTGTGGGGGCAGGAACCTATAAAAAGTTTGCAGATGATTTTAAAAGAAAAAATGTAAAAGTTATTCCCCTTATATCTTCTCCAGTACAAATAAAAAGGTACGAAGCATTAGAACCTGATGCCTATATAGCTGAAGGTATGGAAGCAGGTGGTCATATTGGTCAAATGACAACTATGACTTTATTACCACAAGCTTCAAAAGAAACTAATAAAAAAATTATAGGAGCCGGTGGAATTGCATCAGGTAAAGAAATTTTCGCCGCTGAAGTCTTAGGTGCAAGTGGAGTACAGATTGGGACTGGTTTCTTATTTACAAAAGAATGTCCCCTTCATGAAAATTATAAAAATCTTTTATTGAAGTCCAACTCCTCAAAGGTAACTGTTATTGGAAACCTAAAAGGGATACCAATGCGACTAATTAAAAATAAAATGACTAGAGAATACCAAAAGTTAGAGAGAGAAAACTCCTTGATGGAACTTGAAGGCTTTACCCTTGGCAGACTTAAAAGGGCAGTAGTCAATGGGGATGTAGAAAATGGGTCTGTCATGACTGGCCTATCAATTGGATCCTTTGACAGGATTGTTAGCGTAAAAGACTTTATAGAAAAGCTAATGAGAGAATACCAAGAGGTTAAAGATGTCTATAAGAATAAAAAATAAGTCCATTGACATCCCACTTGTCCAAGGTGCAATGGCAATTGGTATGTCAAGTCCTGACCTTGTAGGTGGAGTTGCAAGACGTGGGGGCATAGGCACCCTCTCTATGGTCAACCCTGGTTATAAGGAAAAAGATTTTTTGAAAAACACCTTTGAAGCCAATAAGAGAGCATATATAAAAGATTTAAAATATGCAAAAGAAAAATCTCAAGCGAGAGGAATTATACTTACTAACCTAATGCAGGTTGTGGAAAGATTTGAAGATTATTTAGATTTTTTAAACACAACAGATGTTGATGGCATAGTTGTAGGTGCTGGCCTTCCCCTAGACCTGCCAAAACATATATCTAAGGAAAAGATAATTGGCCCCATAGTATCTTCAGAGAGGGCCTTGAGGCTCATTATGAAAAGGTGGGACAAGTACAATAGAAGACCTGATTTAGTAATCTTGGAAGGACCAAAAGCAGGAGGTCATCTTGGATTTAAAAGAGAAGATTTAGAAATAAATATTTTAGATGAACTAGAAAAAATTTTAAAAATTAGTGATGACATACCAGTCTTTGTTGGTGGAGGTCTTGGTAGACCTGAAAAAGTTAAAGAAGCCTTAAATCGTGGTGCAAGTGGAGTACAAATCGGGACAGGATTTTTATTTACAAAAGAATCTGGACTTCCAATATCAGCTAAAGAAGAAATCTTAAAGAGAGTAAAGTCATCAAAGATGAAAAATCTTATCTTAGAAAGTCCAGTTGGTCTTTTAGCGAGAGGAATGGAAACTAAACTTGTAAAGAAGATGGTAACAGAAAATATCCCTCCAAGTCACTGCCTTTCTTGCATAAGAACTTGTAAAAGAAAAGACACCAAATACTGCATAAGTGAAGCACTTATTAATGCTGTAAGAGGAAATCTTGATTCAGGACTTTTCTTTGCAGGCACAGATGTTGAAAAGATTGAAAAAATTAGGTCTCTTGATGAATACATAGACTGGTTACTGGAGGAAGAATGAAAAAGATAGGAATAGTTTTTGGTGGGCAAGGATCTCAATACCAAGGAATGGGCAGAGACTTTTTAAAGCACCCAAAGACCAAATATATTTATGAAGAAATTGATGAGTATAAAGATATTATTTTAGATGGAAGTTTAAGTGACCTTTCTAGGACGAAGAACCTTCAACCAATAATGTTAGCCTTTCAGCTTTCTGCCCTTGAATTTTTAAAAGATAGGGAAGATATTGTCGCTACTTGTGGACTTAGTCTTGGAGAGTATGGAAGCTTAGTTCTTGCAGATGTACTCACCTATAAAGAAGCTCTTTCACTTGTGAAAACTAGGGGAAGACTAATGGATGATGACAGTCAAAAGTTAGAAAGCAAAATGCTGGCAATTTTAAATAAAAATGAAGATGAAGTTAAAGACCTGATTTTAAATTCATCACTAGATAAGGAAATTTTTATATCTAATATAAATAGCCCAAGGCAAGTTGTTGTGGCAGGAGAGTCTAGCAAGATAAATATTTTTAAGGAATTTTTGAAAAATGAAAGAGTAACAAATATTGAGATGAAAGTTAGCGGGGCCTTCCACACAAAGTTTATGAAAACTGCTGGAGAAAAATTTTATCAAGACTTAAACAAAGTCAAATTCTCCCAACCAAGGCTGGACTATTATTTGAATTTAAGTGGGAAAAAATATGAAGGAGAAGACTTGAGTCTTGTCTTGTCTCAACATATTTATAATCCTGTTAGACTTTTTGATGATATAAAGAGCATGGTAGACCAAGGAGTAAGTGAGTTTATAGAGATTGGACCAGGAGATGTTATTTCAAAAATAATTAGGAAAAACTTTAAAGACCTTGAAGTTAGGTCTCTGAAGAATGAAGAGGAAATTATACGAGGTGAGAAATGAGTAATAAAAAGTATGCACTGATAACAGGTGCTAGTGGTGGAATTGGAAGGGAAATAGCAAGAAGACTTGCAGGAGATTATAAGCTAATCCTCCACACAAGAAGTCGAGAAGATAAAATAAATGAATTAAAAGATGAGTTGGATACAGAGGCTATTTGCGTGAAGGGTGACCTATCAAAGCAAGAAGATTGTGAAAAAATTTTTAACTTGTGCCGTGAAAAAAATATAGAGGTTGAAGTCCTTGTTAATAACGCAGGAATGACAAGAGACAATTTAATTTTTAGGATGAAGGAAGAAGACTTTAAGAAAGTTATAGAAACTAATCTCTATTCTGTTTTTTATCTCTCAAAATTATTTGCAAGGCAGATGATGAAGAACAAGGGTGGAAGGATAATTAATATTTCATCTATTAGTGGGATAAGAGGAAATGCAGGGCAAACAAATTACAGTGCATCAAAGGCAGGTGTGATTGGTTTTACAAAAGCACTTGCCAAGGAAGTGGCTTCAAAAAATGTTTTAGTGAATGCAGTTGCCCCAGGATTTATAGAAACAGAAATGACAGAGGCTTTATCAGATGAAGTTAAAAAACAAATTCTTAGTGACATACCAATGAAGAGATATGGACTTGCTAAGGACGTAGCTAATGTAGTTAGTTTTCTTGCAGGAGAGGACTCTTCTTACATAACAGGACAGGTAATCTCTGTTGATGGAGGCATGAATATATGAGAGTTGTTGTAACAGGTTTTGGGGCATTGACACCTCTTGGTTCAACAAGGGAAGAATTAATTAAGGCAATGCGTGAAGAAAAATGTGCCATTGATGAGATAAGTAGGTATCCAATAGATGATAGGGAAGTTACTCTTGCTGCTGAAGTAAAAGACTATGATGAAGAAAAAGAGTTTTCGAGAAAAGAATTAAATAGGTTGGACAGGGTAAATCAATATGCATTACTAGCAGCTAGAAGGGCAATGGAAGATGCAAAGATTTCGAGAGAAGAAATAGAAAATAGAAGAGTTGGTGTTTATATAACATCAGGTATAGGTGGCCTTAGAACTATTGAAGAAGACTATCAGAGGGGTATGAAAAGAAGTTTTGATAAGCTAAGCCCATACTTTATTCCAAAGGCAATTATAAATTCCGTAGGGGCTAATGTTGCCATAGATATGGGAGCTCATGGAGCTTGCCTTTCAATGGTGACAGCCTGTGCCTCATCAACTAATGCAATAGGAGAAGCCTACAGGGCGATAAAAAATGGTTATGAGGAAATAATTTTTGCTGGTGGAAGTGAAGCATCAATAACCTATCTTGGCATTGGTGGTTTTACTTCTATGAAAGCCTTAAGTAACTCCAAGGACAAAAACAGGGCGTCAATCCCCTTTGACAAGGATAGGAATGGTTTTGTAATGGGAGATGGAGCAGGCATTTTAGTTTTAGAAAGTTTGGAGTCTGCCCTAAAGAGGGGGGCAAATATAATAGCAGAAATTGTTGGCTACGGAGTTAACTGTGACGCATATCACATAACATCTCCATCCCCAAGTGGAAAGTTTGCAAGAGAGGCCATGGACTACGCAATTAAAGATGCAGGTATAAGTCCAAGTGAAATTGATTATGTGAATGCACATGGGACATCAACAAATTTAAATGATAAGCTTGAAAGCCTAGCAATAAAAAGTATTTTTGGAAGCAAGAGGGTCAAGGTTTCCTCATCAAAATCTCAAATGGGTCACCTCTTAGGTGGATCAGGAGTTGTTGAGTCAATACTATCTATACTTGCAATGAATGAAAACTTTTTGCCACCATTAATAAATTATAAAAACAAAGATGAAGAATGTGATCTCAACTTTGCACTTAAGGCTGAAGACTACAAAATAAATTATTTTTTAAAAAATTCCTTAGGTTTTGGTGGACACAATGCCTGCCTAATTTTTAAGAGGTACTGATTATGGAAATAAGCTTTGATGAATTAAGAAAAATTTTACCTCATTCCTACCCCTTTATACTTGTTGACAAGATTGTAGAAATAGATAATAATAAATACGCAAAGGGAATAAAAGCTGTATCCGGTGGTGAATATTTTTTTCAAGGACATTTTCCAAAGGAAGCTATTATGCCAGGAGTTCTTCAAATAGAAGCTGTTGCACAAGTTGGTGCTGTTGCCTTATTAAAAGAAAACCCAGGCAGGCTTGCAATACTTGGAGGTGTAAAGAGAGCACGCTTTTATAAACCAGTGAGACCGGGTGACTATTTAGAAATAAATTGTAAAATGATAAAATTAATAAAAAATCTTGGCATTGCAGAGGGTTATATTTCAAGAAGGGGAGAAAAAATTATGACCTGTGAAGTATCCTTTGCACTACAATAGGAGGATAGTATGGACAATAATTTGGAAGAAAAATTTAACGAAGTCTACGATAAATTTAAGTTGAACTTGTACAAAAATATGTTTGCTAAGCTAGAAGATAGGGAGGCAACATTAACAGCAACAGAAACTTTCACAATGGAAGTAATACACGCATTAAATAGACCTAGAGTAAGTGACGTAACAGACTTTCTTGAATGGTCACATCCAAATATTGCCTATAAGTTAACAGCTTTAATAAAGAAGGGTTATCTTAGAAAAGTTCAATCCCAAGAGGATCGAAGAGAGTACTTTCTTGAATGCACAGATAAATTTTATGAATACTATAGTATGAAAACATCTTATGTAAAAGTAGTCTTAGATAGACTAAGAGAAAGAGTGGATAAGAAAGACATAGAAACTCTTGAAAATATTCTGGATATAATGAGCAGTGAACTTATGCCAGAAGTTACAAATTTTATTAATGAAAGAAAAAATGAAAAGCTTTGATATAATAATTTAAAAAATTCGAACACTAAAAAAGACGAGCATGTATTTGTGCCCGTCTTAATTTATTTAAAGTAAAGTTTCATATCACCATCTTGAATTAGACCCTTCCTGTAGAGAACTTCATAAATCAAAAAGGTCACAAGGCCTGGCAAGATTATGTGCATTAGTAAAACTATTCCCAAAAGTTTAGTGAAAGGGACATCAGGCATAGCAGCAAAGGTTGAAATTTGTCCCACAAGCCCACTGGTTCCCATACCAGAACCTAGTGGAGTATTTTCAAGTTTAAAGACCATTGTTGATACTGGTCCTAGGATTGCTGATGAAAGTATTGGCGGAATAATTATTAGAGGCTTTCTCACAATGTTTGGCATCTGTAGCATGGAAGTGCCAAGACCTTGAGCCACAAGACCTTCAATCTTATTGTCACGATAGGACATAACTGCAAAGCCAACCATTTGACAGCAGCAGCCAATAGTTGCAGCTCCACCAGCAAGGGATGAAAGTGAAAGCATCATTGAGAGGGCAGCTGATGAAATAGGAAGCGTCAAGACAATTCCAACAACCACTGAAACAATTATTCCCATAAAGAAGGGAGCCTTGTCTGTGGCGCTAATAATAATTGCACCAAGTAAGTTCATAAAGTTGCCAATAATAGGACCAACAAAGTTTGCAACAAAGACTCCACTTAAAACTGTGATAGCAGGAGTAACTATTATGTCGATTTTTGTTCTTCTGCTCACAAGCTTTCCAAATTCAACAGCAATTATAGTTGCAATATAAACCCCCATGGGACCGCCAAGTTCATTACCGGCAATCCCAACAACAGTTGCCGCATAGACAACAAGACTAGGAGCAGCCATAGCTGTGGCAATGGCAACTGCAATAGCAGGTCCCGTTGCCTTTTGAGCTAGGGGCCAAAGGACATCTGTCAAAAAGGCAATATTAAATGACTTACCAAGAGTATTTAATATTGTACCAACTAAGAGAGTTGCAAAAAGTCCAAAGGCCATAGCGCCAAGGGCATCAATAAAATATAATTTTGCCTTTCTCTTTATAAAATCAGAAAAACTTTTTTTACTTGTACTCATTATAATCTCCTTACAATTTCATCTAGTTTATATTTTGGAACTACATAGTTCCCATCATCATCTAAGTAATAAGATTGATCTTCTTCTAAAGCAATTTCTTTTATAGAAGACTTTATCTTTGGATAGCCAAAGGCAATAAGGATGTTGCAAGTGTATCTCTCATCATAAGATAAAATTTCACGCATCTTATCATCAGTGACACTTCCAATTATACAAGACCCAATTCCTATTTCAGCAGCAGCAAGAGTTAAATTAGAAATCACAAGTCCTTGGTCAACTCCGTCAAACTTTAATTTCCTCTCCTTGTCACTTAAGATGGCAATAAAATAAACTGGCCTTTCGCCTTCCTTAGGTCTGCCAAGACCATTAGGAAGAGAGGCAGCCCATCTTGTATTTTCAAAAATTTCTAAAACTTTTTCCTTGCTCTCAACAGAAATGAATCTGAGAAACTGTCTGTTGTTTGCACAAGAAGTAAACTTAATAGAAGATAAGATCCCATTGATGTCTTCCTTAGAAATTTCTTTATCTTCATCAAATTTTCTGTAAGATCTTCTCCACTCTAATAACTTTTCTAATTTCATAATTCCTCCAATTTCAACAAATAACTTCTTTTAGTTTTATATTTTACAACAAAAAAAGAATTAAGCAATTAATAGATTAATAGATGGTAAATTTTTTAAATTAGGGTATAAATGCAAGTGAAAAAAAAGCAAAAATAGCCAGCACAAAAATATTTTTAAAAATTTTTAAAAATATTGTGAAAATGTTTTGACACTTAATTAAAGATGTTGTATACTTTAGTTAATGTATACCGTATTGGTGTATCTTTTGTTTTTAACTTTTTAAAGTAACAAATACTTTAATTATCTTTAATCTTAAAAGGAGGAAAATATGTCAAATATGTACAAGACAACTGCAGAACATGAAGCCCTTCGTAAGGCTATCAGAGAATTCGCAGAAGCAGAAATCAAGCCATTATCTTTTGGACTTGATCAAAACAATCAATTTCCAGAAGAAATTATTAAGAAGATTGGAGAAAACGGTTGGATGGGTCTTCCATATCCAAAAGAAGAAGGCGGAGCAGGTAAAGATGTTATCTCTTACGCCATCGCTGTAGAAGAACTTTCAAGAGTAGACGCAGGTGTTGGTGTTGTATTATCAGCTCACACTTCACTAGGCTCTTATCCAATTCAAGCTTTCGGTACTAAAGAACAAAAGGAAAAATACTTAAAACCTCTTGCTCAAGGTAAAAAACTTGGTGCCTTTGGATTAACTGAACCAAATGCTGGTTCTGATGCAGGTGGTACAGAAACAACTGCAGTTCTTGATGGAGACTACTACATCTTAAATGGTAATAAAATCTTCATCACAAACGCTCCAGCTGCTGACACTTATGTTGTATATGCAGTAACTACACCAGGAATCGGTACACACGGAATTTCTGCTTTCATAGTAGAAAAGGGATGGGAAGGATTCACATTTGGAGATCACTATGACAAGTTAGGTATTAGATCTTCAACTACTGCTGAACTTCAATTTAACAATGTTAAGGTTCCAAAGGAAAACTTACTTGGTAAAGAAGGTCAAGGATTTAGAATTGCAATGCAAACACTTGATGGTGGTAGAATTGGTATAGCATCTCAAGCACTTGGTATTGCACAAGGTGCTTTTGAAGCTGCACTTGCTTATGCAAAAGAAAGAATTCAATTTGGTAGACCAATTGCTCAACAACAAGCAGTTGCATTTAAGATTGCAGATATGGCTACAAAGATTAGAGCTGCAAGACTTATGATCTATTCAGCTGCCGAAATGAAACAAAATCACGAAAACTATTCAATGGAAGCTGCAATGGCTAAGACAGTTGCATCTGAAGTTGCTATGTGGGTTGTTAACGAAGCTCTTCAAATCCACGGTGGTAATGGATACCTAAAGGGTATGGACGTAGAAAGATTCTTCAGAGATGCTAAGATTACAACAATCTATGAAGGTACTTCTGAAATCCAAAGAGTTGTAGTTGCAAGTCACCTTATTGGTAAGGCTCCAAAGAAAAAAGGTAGAGCTGCTGTACTAGATAAAAAAGCTGGCCCTATCACTGGAGAAAGAAAAAGAGAAATTATAAAAGCAGACACAGCAAAAGAAGCTGTTGATATATTAGTTAAAAACCTTAAGAAAGATGGATATGACTTCTCTGTAGGTATTGATATTAATACTCCTGTTTACGAAGCTGAAAGAGTTGTTTCAGTAGGTAAGGCAATAGGTGGAGAAGAAAATATGGATATGGCTAGAGAACTTGCTCACGCAGCAGGTGCAGCACTTGGTTCTTCAAGACCAGTTGCAGAAACTCTAAAACTTCTTCCACTTGAAAGATACGTTGGTATGTCAGGACAAAAATTCAATGGCAACCTATATATCGCATGTGGTATCTCAGGAGCCAGCCAACACTTAAAGGGTATTAAGAACGCATCAACAATTGTTGCTATCAATAAAAACGCAGGTGCTCCAATCTTTAAGAACTGTGACTACGGTATAGTTGGAGATATATTCGAAATTATGCCACTTCTTGCTGAAGCTCTTGGAACTGGTAAGAAAGAACCAGCACCTACAATGGTTAAAGTTAGAAGGTCTAAACCTAGAAAGTTAGCTCCAAATTATAAAGTTATGGTATGTCCAGGTTGTGGATATGAATATGATCCAAACTACGGAGACCCAGAAGGAGAAATCGATCCAGGTACAGATTTCGAAAAATTACCAGAAGATTGGACTTGCCCAGAATGTCAAGAAGAAAAGCAAAACTTCATTGAAGAAGATTTCACTGCTGATAGAAAGTAAGGAGGCTCTTTAAATGTTAAATAATAGAAAGATAACAGATGATTTATATTTTGTAGGGGGAAATGATAAAAGACTTGAACTTTTTGAAAATATGTTTCCTATTCCAGATGGAGTTTCTTACAATTCATACCTTTTGATGGACGAAAAGACAGTTCTTGTAGATTCAGTTGATTGGTCAATTGCAAGAGATTATATACAAAGCATTGAAAATATATTAGATGGACGTAGCCTTGATTATATGCTAATCCACCACATGGAACCTGACCACTGTGGAGCTATTGAAGAAATATGTATAAGATGGCCTGATATTAGAATTATATCAAGTGAACAAGGTTTCCAATTTATGAGACAAATGGGATATCACATTCCAGAAAACCAACTAATAATAGTTGAAGAAGGAGATACAATTTCCTTTGGTAAGCATACATTTGCTTTCATTGAAGCTCCAATGGTTCACTGGCCAGAAGTTATTATGTCTCTTGACGTAACTGATGGAGTATTGTTCTCAGCAGACGGATTTGGTTCCTTTAAGTCTATGGATGGTAAATTATTTGCAGATGAAGTTGATTGGGAAAGAGATTGGCTTGATGAAGCTAGAAGATACCTTACTAACATCGTAGGAAAATATGGACCATTTATCCAAGACGTTCTTAAAAAGGCTGCACCACTTCTTCCACAAGTTAAATATATCTGCCCACTTCACGGACTTGTTTGGAGAGATAACTTTGGATTTATCCTAGACAAGTATGACAAATGGTCAAGATATGAACCAGAAGAAGAAGGCGTGTTAATAGTTTATGCATCAATGTATGGAAATACAGAAAGAGCTGCACAAGCTTTTGCAAATAGCCTAGTTGAAAGAGGAGTTAAAAAAGTAGAAGTATATGATGTTTCTAAGACAGATATATCCTACCTAATAGCAAAAACATTCCAATACTCTCACCTTGTCATAGCATCTGTAACTTACAATCTAGGAATCTATCCTAAGATGAAAAACTTCTTACACGATTTAGAAGCACTAAACGTTCAAAACAGAACAGTTGGTATCATTGAAAATGGTACTTGGGCTTGTACAGTTGGCGATAAAATTGAAAACTATATAGATGAAAATCTAAAACTATTTGATGTTCTTCCAGAAAGAGTTACAATCAATACATCTCTAAACGAAGCTAACGAAAACGACATGGAAGCTCTTGCAGGTTCTATTATCGAATCTATGGAAAAGATTAGAGAAATTAAAGCAAAATCAGCTGAACAAAAGTAAGCTTGAAAATATATTTGTTTTAAAAATATAGAGAGAGGCTATATCACTTGATATAGCTTCTTTTTTTGTGAGATTTTTTTGAATGAAAATTTGTTAAACGGCAAATATAAAAAAACTAAGAAACAGATACAAAATGAAAAAGTAAATACAAATAAAAAATTCCAATAAAATAATCAGCCTAGGCTGAATACTTATCCCTTCTTATAAAACTTAGTTTTAAATCAAAGAGGAGAAACTTGCCCCAAGTATTCAAACTGGCTGATAAAATTATTTTCTGAACTTGCAACTTTTTTAAAAATAAAATAATGGTCCCTAGAGTCTGCAGAATTTATAGAATTGAGGAGGAAGTAGGAGTGACCTGTGGCAAACATGTGAAGAAGTAGGTCCTCGGTCAAAAAAATCAAGGGGATATTAACATTTGAAAACTCGTAAAAAGTCTCCTCAAAATTTTTGTAGTTAATAGAAAAATAATCAAATTGAATAGAATTTTTTTCCAAGTCCTTCATAGGTCCTCCGCTAAAACAATTTTAATAATATCCTCAAAAACAATGTTGAGAGGTTCTTCTCCACTTAAATAAATACTTTCATCAAAAATTTCCTTAATCCTACCAAGGTAGGGCTCTTGCCTGTAACTTGTAAAGACCAAAACCTCAAGACTATTTACATAAACTTGACTAATCAAAAGGACTATGTCCTCATTAGACATTTGAGAAGAAAAATCTATGAAGTCCCCCATGTGGGAGAGGGCAGTAGTGTGTTCCGAGATAAAAAATCCCATCCATTTTGCCATCCCCCTATCCATATATTCTCTAGCAGACTTAAAGGGCAAATAAGATCTGTCAACCATAAAGACACCTCCTAAATCACTATAAACCATCCATGCCACCGCAGTGACCACCAATTAACTTGCTTCTTTCAATTACCCTAGACCCTTCCATGAGAGAAGTCGCCCTTTGTAGAGAAGTGAAGCCAAACCTGTCCCTAATTTCATCAATAGCATGGTCGAGATTTTCTTCTCTTTCAATAGCTCTAACATCATCAAAAAAATCAAAAACAGTAGAAGACTGGTCCACCAAATTGTCGTAAGTAACGCCAAGATTTCTCACAGCACCGCCCTCATACCTTTCCCTAAAAAGATTTAGAACTTCATCCTGCAAGACCCTAGTAGATTGACTAGGCCTAATAGTTCGCCTAGCATTAATAGACTTCTTGTTCTCTGTGTGAGAAAAGCCAACGTAAATGGCGACAACAGAAGCCTTCTTCCTAATACGTCTAATCCTAACAGCAACTTGCTCGGCAATCTCAGATAAGACAATTTCAATTTCATATTGTGACTTGTAATCACGAGGTAAGACCTGAGAGTTGCCAAGTCCCTTGGACTTAGACTTATAGGGTCTTGATACCTTAGACTCATCAACACCATTGGCGTGAAACCAGAGCTGAAGACCCATAACACCAAAAACTTTTTTCAAGATATCAGGATCATAATTTGCAAGATCACGAACAGTGTAAATCGACATAGAATTGAGCCTTCTCTTGAGCCTAGACCCAATTCCCCAAAAGTCACTTAAATCATTAATAGCCCAGACCTTGGACTCCACATCCTCATAGGACCAGTTAGCACGCATAGTCCTAGTCTTCTTGGCCTCATTATCAAGAGCAAGCTTAGCAAGAAGAGGATTGGCATTGCTCATGCCAACAGTAGAATAAAGACCAGTAGACTCCCAAATCTCCCTTTGAATCATAGAGGAAACAAGGTCCAACTTGTATCGCCTTGAAACATTTTTGTCGGGGACAAAATAATTGAGAGAATTAGTGAGATCAATAAAACCCTCGTCAATAGAGTAGGGAAGGATGTCCTCCCTAGGAGCATAATTTTGGAAAACTTTTTGAACTTTTAAGTTCTCCTCAATGTAGAGAGCCATCCTTGGGGGGACAATAAAAGTTTTCTCCGCCCAGCTCTCGATAAAATCAATATAAGACTTCGTAATCTCAATATTTTGTCTCCTAGCCTTGTCAAAACTAAACTTTCTAGTATCAATATCAAAGGGAAGTTCGCTAGACCTGCCAACATTATTTTTGCCGTAGACACGCTTAAAGAGGGGAGAGCTTGCAAGGATTAGGCCATTAGAATTACTAGACCTACTCATAACACAAAGGCAAGTAGATAGAGGGTCCAAGTTCCTCTTGACGCACTCAACACTGGCGTAGAAAGACTTGATGTCCACAAAAGCAATATCAGATTTAGGTTCCAAAGAATAATCAATAAAAGTCATAAGCCACCTCGAGGTAAAACCAGTAAAATAAAATTAAAAATTATGTAAGTAAATTTATTTAATAAGCAAGCACTTAAATAAAAATAATTAAATAGTAATAAAAATTTTAGTTATGTATTAAATAATAACGAATACATATTTAAACAACAGTTTCAGTTAAGTATATTTTAGAATAAATGAGCGAAAAACACAAGTTCCAAAAATTGTGAATTCATAAAGATTAATGAAGTTCTAAAGATTGATGAAGTTATAGAAATTCAAAAAAGTTATAGAAATTCAAAAAGTTATAAAGGTTGACGAGTTTGTAAAAATTTAAAAAGTTATAAAAGTTGATAATTTTGTAGAAGTTGAAAAAGTTATAAAAGTCCATAAGCTTGTAGATATTTATGAGTTTATAAAAATTACTTAAGTTATGAAAGTTAACAAAGTCGTATAAACTAACTACGAAGAAATAATCTTAAAATGTAAAAGACTAATACAAATTAAAATAATGAGTTAGTGTATCTAAGAAAATATAATTAAAAAATAATATGCAAAAGAATATAAAATATAAAGTAATGTTTAATTAACATTTAAAGATGAGAAAAGTTATAAAAAGGAAATTTTGCTTTCAAGCTATGATATAATTAATTCAAAACTTTTTAAATTAATTATATATTTTAGAGAGGTGGATGTTTTGGAACAACAAGTAAAACTAATTGACAATGTAAACAATAGATTAAAAGATGATTTGCAATTAGAAATAAAAAAATCCACAAAAATATCAATAGCAGCAGCTAGTTTTTCGATATATGCCTTTGAAGAATTAAAAAAAGAATTAAAAGAAATAGATGAGCTGAGATTTATCTTTACTTCTCCAACCTTTATAAAATCAAAAGAGAAAAAAGAAAAGAAACAATTCGATATTTTTAGAAAAGAAAGAGAAAGAAGCTTATATGGGACAGAGTTTGAAGTAAAACTTAGGAACGAAATGAAACAAAAAGCTATTGCAAGGGAATGTGCCCAATGGATAAGAGAAAAAGTTTGCTTTAAATCCAATATATCAAACGAAGAAATGATGGGATTTATAAACGTAAACAATAAGAGTTATGCTCCAATACGAAACTTTACAACAGTAGACCTAGGTTGTGAAAGGGGAAATAATGCTTACTTTATAATCCAAAAAACATCAAGGCCCTATAGCGAAGAGTATCTAAGAGTATTTGACGAATTTTGGAATAATGAAGATAAATTGGAAGATGTAACAGATCAAATAATTGAAAGTATAACAAATGTATACAATGAGAACTCACCAGAATATTTATACTTTGTTACCTTATATAATATTTTTAATGAATTTTTAGAAGATGTATCAGAGGACGAACTACCAAACGAAGCTACAGGATTTAAGAACAGCAAAATTTGGAATATGTTATTTAACTTTCAAGCAGATGCAGCCTTGGCAATTATAAACAAGTTAGAGAAATATAATGGATGTATATTGGCTGACTCAGTAGGACTTGGTAAAACCTTTACAGCACTTGCCGTAATGAAATATTATGAAAATAGAAATAAAACAGTCCTAGTTCTCTGCCCAAAAAAGCTATCAGAAAACTGGAATACATATAAGGGCAATTACATTAACAATCCTATAGCTGAAGACAGGATGAGGTACGATGTATTATTCCACACAGACTTAAATAGGGATGGTGGATATTCCAACGGAATAGACCTAGATAGGATAAACTGGGGAAACTATGACTTGGTTGTGATAGACGAGTCTCACAACTTTAGAAATGGTGGAAATATATCTGAAGATAATGAAAAAGAAAATAGATATGCAAAACTTCTCAACAAGGTAATAAGAAGAGGAGTAAAGACAAAAGTATTAATGTTATCTGCAACACCAGTAAATAATAGGTTCAACGACTTAAAAAACCAACTAGCCCTATCCTATGAAGGAGATAGCAGTTTATTAAATGACAAATTAAAAACAAGCAAGAATATAGAGGACATATTTAGACAGTCACAAAGAGCCTTTAATAACTGGAGCAAACTAAGCCCAGACGAGAGAACAACAGATAGACTTTTAAATTCTCTGGAATATGACTTCTTTGAACTACTTGACAGTGTCACAATAGCAAGATCAAGAAAGCACATTCAAAAATACTATGACACCAAGGATATAGGGAGCTTTCCAAAGAGAAGAGTACCAATATCAAAAAGACCAGGTCTAACAGACTTAAAGACCACAGTAAATTATAAAGATATTGCCGAGGTATTAAGCTCATTAAATTTAGCAATCTATACTCCATCAGACTTTATACAAGACAGCAAGATTTTTAAATACACAGATAAGTACGACGCAAAACACGTTCGCGGAGGACTAACACAGTCAGGACGTGAAAAGGGAATAAGGAGACTTATGGCTATAAACCTAATGAAGAGGTTAGAAAGCTCAGTCCATTCCTTTAACCTAACCTTAAAAAGAATAAACGAACTTATAACCGAGACAATTAATAAAATTGACAACTTTGAGAAAAACAAGATGAATGCAACCCTAGACTTGGAATATTTTTCAGACATGGATCTTGACGGAGATGACATGGAGGACGATAGATTTGTAATAGGGCGAAAGGTTCAAATAGACATTGAAGACATGGACTATATATCTTGGAGATATGCTCTAGCTAGGGACAAAGAATACCTAGACCTTTTAATATCCATGGTAGACGATATAAGACCAAAGCACGACATAAAGTTACAAACCCTTTATGAACTTATTGATGATAAACAAAGACATCCAATAAATCCTGGAAATAAAAAGATACTAATTTTCACGGCCTTCGCCGATACAGCAGACTATCTTTATGAAAATGTATCAAAATATGTCAAGGACAAATATCACTTAGAGACAGCCCTTATTACAGGAACAACAGATGGAAAGACAACACTAAAATCAGCTAAAACAGATTTAAACACAGTCCTTACTTTATTTTCACCAATATCAAAGGGAAAAGATCTTATATTCCCAAATAGAAAAGAAGAAATTGATATCTTAATAGCAACAGATTGTATATCAGAAGGACAAAACCTTCAGGACTGCGACTACTTAATAAACTATGACATACACTGGAATCCAGTTAGGATAATTCAAAGGTTTGGAAGAATCGATAGAATTGGTTCAAAAAACAGTGAAATCCAATTAGTAAACTTTTGGCCCGATGTAGACCTAGACGAATACATCAACCTAAAGGGAAGAGTAGAAGGAAGGATGAAGGCTGTCAATCTAAGTTCTACAGGCGACGACAATGTCCTTACACCAGAGGAAGAAGTTGAACTAGAATACAGAAAGAAGCAGCTGAAAAAACTTCAAGAAGAAGTAGTGGACTTAGAGGACATGAACACTGGAGTAAACATAATGGACCTAGGACTAAATGAATTTAGACTAGACCTCTTAAACTATGTAAAAAGTCATCCAGAGATAGAAGAAGCACCTAGGGGAATGAATGCAGTAGTTGGATCAAGAGAAGGACTTGATCCAGGAGTAATCTTTGTCCTTAAAAACATAAAATCAAGTGTAAATATAAACAATCAAAATAGACTTCACCCCTTCTATATGGTTTATATATCTAATGAAGGGCAAGTTCTAATAAATCACTTGCAGGCAAAATCCATCCTTGATGCCTTTAGATTACTTTGCAAGGATAAAACAGAAGCAGATAGAGAACTCTGTAGACAATTCAATAAAGAAACGAGAAATGGAAAGGACATGTCAGAGTATTCGACACTCTTAGAAGAAACTATAGGGTCAATAATAGAAGTCAAAGACGAAGATGAAATAGACAGCTTTTTATCTGGAAAGGAAATGAGTTTCTTTGACGAAAAGATTGAAGGCTTAGATGACTTTGAACTAATAAGTTTTCTAGTCGTAAAGGATCAAGACAATGTTTAAATTACCAGAATCTACAAATATAAAAAAAATAATATTTAAAAACAAAATATTTGACAAGTATAGGGATGAATTAAAAGGTAAGAAAAAGGAAAAATTTGATAGGGAAATTGGAAGAATAATTATCATAAATGAAATCTCAGAAAAAACTATTAAGCTTCCCAAGACCCAAGAAATATCATCAATCTTTGTAATAAAAATTGAACTCAAGACCAGGGACTACACAGACTCTAATATAGTCCTAATAACAAAACTTTTTGGGCAAAATATACTTTATATCCTAAACTTTGAAGATGAATATAAGTTGGCAGTCTACAAGGATAAATTAATCACAAGTCCATGGAACAAAGAGGACCAAATTGATTTAAGCCTACAAGGCCTAGACCTACTAAGCGTCTGGGAAAATTTAATAATAAAAGTTGGAGACATAGACCTTGAAGATGGAAAGACCCTGGAAGAACAAATAGAGATAGATGATAGAAGGACAAAATTAGAAAAACTAATAGAGCAAACAAGAAAGAAAATGGGAAGAGAAGTACAGGCAAAGAGAAAACACGAACTATTTAAAGAAATAAGAAAGTACGAAGAGGAGCTAGAGAGGTACAATGGATAAGCTAAATATGCAGACAAAAAACTTGGCAGATGAAAAGTTTGAAAAATTAAAGGAACTTTTCCCAAATGCAATTACTGAAAGCATAGATGAAAATGGTAATCTTGTAAGGGCAATAGATAAGGATGTACTTGCACAAGAAATATCCAATGAAGTTGTAGAAGGTAGAGATGAAAGATACCAGTTTACTTGGCCTGAAAAAAGGAAAGCAATCCTAAATGCCAATGCACCCATATCAAAAACCCTAAGACCTTGCAGGGAAGAAAGCCTAAATTTTGATGAGACAGAAAACTTATATATCGAAGGCGACAACCTAGAAGTTTTAAAACTCTTACAAGAAACTTATTTAGGCAAGGTAAAGATGATTTACATAGACCCGCCATATAACACAGGCAGTGACTTTGTTTATAACGATGACTTCGATGCTTTGTACAATGACTATAAATTTATAAATGGCGACTATAATAAAAATAATGAAAGATTAGTTCAAAATAAAGAAACTAATGGACGCTTCCACACAGACTGGCTCAATATGATTTATCCAAGACTAAAATTAGCTAGGAATCTATTGTCTGATGATGGTGTTATTTTTATAAGTATGGATGATAATGAATATGCAAATTTAAAGAAAGTTTGTGATGAGATATTTGGAGAAAAAAATTTTATATTTGATTTGATTAGAAAAACCAAATCAACAACAAATGATGCTAAAACAGGTGTTAATATACAGCATGAAAATTGTTTAGTATATGGAAAGCAATATGATGCTGTAAATTTATTGGGAGGTGAAAAGAAACTTGATAGATATTCAAATCCAGATAATGACCCAAATGGAGATTGGATATCAGATAATCCTAGTGCTAAAAGCGGTAATATGGAAACTGGATTTTTTCCGATTGTGAATCCATATACTGGAAAGGCAGACTATCCTCCGAAAGGTGCATTCTGGAGATTTTCAAAAAACACAATGCAAAAACATATAGATTACGGAACTATAACTTTTAAAAAGGAGCATAGAGATAACGAGAGAGGATTTATATATAAAAGATATAAAAAAGACTTAAAAACAACAAAGAAAACAATGGATAGTTTAGAATTTACAGATAATCAGTACATGAATCAAAGAGCTACTAAAGAATTGTTAAGCTTAGGTTTAGTAGAATTTTTTTCATATCCTAAAGGAATAGATTTTATAAAAAAAATGGTATTACATGGGTCTGATGAGGAATCAATTATTCTCGATTTCTTTTCTGGCTCAGCAACTACCGCTCATGCCGTTATGCAACTAAACGCCGAAGATGGTGGCAATCGTAAGTATATTATGGTGCAACTTCCGGAAGAAACTGATGAAAAATCTGAAGCCTACAAGGCTGGTTATAAAAATATCTGTGAAATAGGTAAGGAAAGAATTCGTCGTGCTGGTAAAAAGATTCTCGAAGACAATAAGGACAAGGATGGGATTGAAAATCTAGATATTGGCTTTAGGGTTTTAAAGACTGACACTTCTAACATGAAAGATGTCTTCTATAGACCAGGAGAGCTAAATCAAAACTTCTTAGACAACTTAACAGATAATATCAAAGATGATAGAGGAGCTGAAGACCTCTTATTCCAAGTAATGCTAGACTTGGGAGTGCCACTTTCATCTAATATCCAAGTTGAAAACATTGATGGAAAGGAAGTTTATCTTGTGGACCAAGGCTACCTAATTGCATGCTTTGACAGAGATATTGACGATGACTTAGTGACAAAAATTGCCAAGAGGGGACCTGCTTTTGCAATCTTTAGAGATTCCTCCATGGTAAATGATTCTGCCTTAAATAATTTTGACCAAATATTTGAAAGACTTAGTCCTGAAACTACTAGAAGGGTGATTTAGTATGAAATTTAATTTTAGGATACAGGATTACCAAACTAGGGCTGTAGAATCTCTTGTAGATGTATTTAAGGGACAGAGGAATTCCAGCGGTATCAAGTACAGGATTGATCCAGGTACAAAAAAGATTACTAAAAACCAACAGAGAAAAATGGACTTTGATAATACTGATAAAGTTTTTGATGATGAAGTCATTGAATTAGGTTTTAAAAACAATGAACTTGATCTTGGCAAGACTGAAATGCTTAATAATATAAGGAGTGTTCAGTTAAACAATAATATAAGGACTTCAGACTCCCTTATTGATGGGCAGGGTGCCTGTTCTCTTGATATTGAAATGGAAACAGGGACTGGTAAGACCTATGTTTACATCAAGACTATGTATGAGCTCAACAAAAATTATGGATGGTCCAAGTTTATAATTGTTGTTCCTTCTATTGCTATTCGTGAAGGTGTTAAGAAGTCCTTTGAAATGACTGAAGAACATTTTATGGAGATTTATGGAAAGAAAATTAGGTATTTTATTTATGACAGTAAGAATTTAAATCTAATAGACACTTATTCTTCTGATGCTGGAATTAATGTCATGATTATAAACACTCAAGCCTTTAATACCTTGAAGGAGGGTGCAAATAACTCAGCAGCAAGAATTATTTACAGTGAGAGGGACGAGTTTGGATCTAGAAGACCTATTGATGTTATAAAGGCAAACAATCCGATTCTTATTTTAGATGAGCCACAAAAGATGGGTGGAGCTGCCACTCAAAATGCTCTCAAAAATTTCAATCCCTTATTTTCTATTAACTATTCGGCAACCCATGCTAAGGAACACAACCTAGTTTATGCTCTTGATGCTGTTGATGCTTACAACGAAAGACTTGTGAAGAAAATAGAAGTCAAGGGTTTCCAAGTTAAAAACTTTAGGGGAACTGATAGGTATTTATACTTAGATGAAATTATTTTATCTGATAAAAAACCACCAAGGGCAAGACTTGAGTTTGAAATTAACTACAACAAGTCTATAAATAGGGAAGCTAGAATCTTATCTGTTGGCGATAATTTATATGAATTATCAAAAAACATGGAGCAGTACAAGGGATTTTCAATTGCTGAGATTGATCCCATAGGTGGACTTGTAAAATTCACTAATGGAGAAGAAATAAGAAAGGGAGATGTCTCTGGTGATGTGTCTGAGAAGGACATGAGGCTTATCCAGATAAGAGAGACAATAAAATCCCACTTTGAAAAGGAAGAAGAATTATTTAACAAGGGAATAAAAACCCTATCCCTATTCTTCATCGATGAAGTTGCAAAGTATAGGCAATATGATGAAGATGGGGAAGAAGTTCTTGGCGAATATGGAAAGATTTTCGAGAGGGAATATAAGTCAATTTTAAATGAATATATAACTTTGTTTGATACCGATTATGTTAAGTATTTGAAGTCAATTGATGTTCATGATACTCATAAGGGATACTTTTCCATAGACAAGAACGGTAGAATTGTTAATAGTAATGAAAAGGGAACAGAAAAAATTTCCGATGATATTTCTGCTTATGATTTGATATTGAAGAATAAGGAGAGACTCCTTAGCTTTGAAGAACCTACTAGATTTATTTTTTCTCACTCAGCCCTTCGTGAAGGTTGGGACAACCCAAATGTATTTCAAATCTGCACCTTGAAGCATGGCAACAGTGCAACAATGAAGAGACAAGAAGTTGGTCGTGGCCTTAGACTTTGCGTTGATAAAAATGGATACAGGATGGATTCCAAAACGCTTGGCAGGGATGGAGTTCATGATATAAATAAACTAACTGTAATAGCAAGTGAATCTTATAAGGATTTTGTAAGAGACCTGCAAAAAGAAACTAAGGAAAATCTTCACGATAGACCACTAAGTGCTAGCAAGGAATATTTTGTTGGCAAAGTTGTCTACAAAGATGGTGAAGCTCATAAGCTCACAGCTCAAGAAGCAAGCATTTGTTATCAGTATCTTGTTAAGAATGATTATGTGTCTAGTGATGGGGAAGACAAGATAAGTGAAAAATACCATGCAGATTTAGAAAATAACAATCTAGCTCCAATGCCTGAACTTTTAAAAGAAGTAGAAAGAGATGTTCATACCTTAATTCAAAGAGTCTTTAATGACAGTGATTTGGATAAGATGATAGATGATGGACACGAAACTAAAGTGCTTGACAATAATTTAAATGACAATTTTTATAAGAAGGAATTTCAAACTCTTTGGGGATATATAAATCACAAGTATTCTTATATTGTATCTTTTGATAGTGATGAACTTATTGAAAAGTCAATTAAGTCAATAAATGAAAATTTATATGTTTCTCGACTTCAATATACAGCTTCTGTATCAGAACAAAAAGACAATATAACTGTTGAAGAAGCTAAGGAAGGATTTTTATTTAAAGCTGAGCAAACAAAAACTCATAATCTTGACTCCTATGAGACAAGTGATATTGAGTATGACTTAGTTGGTAAAATTGCAGAGATAACTATTCTTACAAGAAGAACTGTTGTTAGAATTTTAAAGGGAATAAATCCATATAAGTTCTTTATGTATAAAGAAAATCCTGAAGAATTTATCAGCAAGGTTTCTAGGCTTATAAAAGAACAAAAGGCTTCAATAATTGTAGAACATATTTCTTATGACGAGATTGATGGCAAGTATGACGCATCAATATTTACTACTGAAAAGAATGGAACAATTGACAAGGCTTATAGGGCTAAAAAACATATAAAACCTTATGTATTTACAGATGGTAGTGCAGACAAGTCTGTTGAAAGAAAATTTGCTGAAGACTTAGACGGTGCTGCTGAAGTTTGCGTTTATGCGAAGCTGCCAAGAGGATTTTCAATTCCAACGCCAGTTGGTAATTATTCGCCAGACTGGGCCATAGCCTTTAATGCAGGAACAGTTAAGCATATTTTCTTTATTGCAGAAACAAAGGGGACTATGGAAAGTCTACAACTTAGACCTATTGAAAAGGCAAAAATTTCTTGTGCAAAAAAACTTTTTAACGAGATCTCAAATAAGGATGTAGTTTATCATGATGTAGATAGTTATGAAAGTTTATTAAATATTATGTCTACCTTATAGGTTTTAGAATTTAAAATGAGAATTAATTATAAGCTCGGGCTAGGCTCGAGTTTATTTTTTATGCTATAATGTAGTAAATTAAATCTTGGAGGTGGCTACTATGAAAAAGGAATTTAATTTAAAAAAATTTTTTATTGGACTTACTATAGTTTGTGCTTTAATTTTATTATTTTTCTATATTGCTTTTTTCGGAAATCCTATTTCAAGAATTATGGCAGAAAAGTCTGCTACTAAATATATCGAGAGTCACTACAAGGACTTGGATTTAAATCGTGACAGAGCTTATTATAATTTTAAGGACGGCTACTATATTGTAAGACTTCGTGATAAAAAAAGTGAGGACACTAAGTTTTATTTGGGCTTTGATTCTTTTGGAAAGTTAAAGCAAGATACTTACGATGATATTTTATTTAACACTGAGATTAGATTATCTGACGAGCTAAGAGAATACGGGTCTAAGCTCCAAGAGAAGTATAGTTTTCCTTATGAAATTTCTTTGACTACAGTTAATGATGGTCTTGAAGAAAAACTCATTCTAGACCAAAAATTTGATTTTAATAATTTTAAGGAAGATTTAAATGCTCAGGCCTTTGGTTATGTTAAAAAGCCAAGCCTTGAAGATTGTTTTGATGCTCTTTGCGATTTGCAAAAAATTATGGATAAGACTTCTTTGAAGGTCACTAAATACTCTGCTATTTTAGTTCCAGAGGAAAATAAGAAGCCTGATGGGGAAGCTGAGTCCTGGGTAGGTTCTATTAGCGTCCACGATGTTCCTCAAGAAGTCTTGAGAAATAAAGATATAAAAGAATTTAAAAATATTTATGAAAAGTCAATAAGCGAAACTAAAGACTAATAAAAAACTCTCATTCTAAGATTTCCATTTTAGGATTTCTTAGGATGAGAGTTTCTTTTTGCTTTTAATTAAAAAATTTGATTTTTTATAAGTTTATAATTTTTTATAGACTTCTCTTGTGAAGTCTGTTTTTAATTTTCCACTTTTTATGTTATACAAGTCACTTGCCAAAACTTCCTTATCAAGCAGCTCTTTTGTGATGCCTGATGATGTGTCGTAAAAGGATTTAAAGGAATAAATTTTATTTTTATTTTTTGATTTTTTAAAAATTTCTAGACCTCTCTCGTCGCAAGCGAGGACCCTTGTGTAGGGATCTTTCAAAGAATTTTTTATTAAGTCTTTTTTGATGTCTAAGAGGATTTCTATGACTAACCTCTTTATCCTAGACCTGCTGTGTCTTTTTGAATGGACTTTTTCTATGAGGTCCTGAAAATTTTCTGCATCGAGATTTTCCAAAATTCTATTTTCAAGTCCTTCTTCATAATCAAAGTAGTCCTTAAAATTTATTTTTTCACTTAGCATCTTGTACTTGAAGATGTCAAAGTAATTTTCTAACTTATTTTCCGCTACTAAGTCATAGCCTGGCAAGAAGTTTGAGACATCTTCACCTTTATAGACTAGGCTTCTAATGTGTGATGCTGATGCAAAGTCATCAAGGGCAAAGTCATCGTGGTGGTTAACATTTTTTCTCTTTATTGAGTGAGCTTCTATAGATGAATTTAATTTTGCAAGGCTCCTAAGGTATTCCATGCCCAAGATGTTGTTGGGTTTTTTTAAAATTTCTTTTTCATCTTCATCTAAGAAGTTCATGGCAAGTTGGCGAGACTTTATAAAGGACTTGCCTTCTGATAAATATTTTTTTAACTTAGCTTCATCAAAGTTCTTGTCAATTTTTTCTTGAAGACTCCTTAAGACTTCAACATTATCTTCGCTTCCAAAGTAAAGTCGATTAATTATGCCCATGGAGTTTAAAATATTTATAGCCCCGAGAGCAAATATTTCTGCGTTAGAAGTTGCGTAGGGAAGGGGGAGCTCTAGGACAAGACTTGCTCCATTGTCTACAGCCTGCCTTGCTCTTTCGTATTTATTAATAATTGCAGGCTCGCCCCTTTGAACAAAGTTGCCAGACATTATGACTACAATGAAGTCTGTGCAGTCCTCTTTTATTTTATTAATTTGATAGGCGTGTCCCTTGTGGAAGGGATTGTACTCGGCTATTATAGAAGCAATTTTCATATTTTTAAATCTCCAATTATTGACTAATGGCTACAACTGTTATAAACTAATTATTAGTTATTATACTATATTTAATAAATTTAAAAAACCGAGGAGGAAATATGAAGATATTAGTTATTAATTGCGGATCATCTTCCCTTAAATATCAACTTATTAACATGGAAACTGAAGATGTGATGGCAAAGGGTTTAGTTGAAAGAATCGGAATTGAAGGTTCAAGAATTAAACACGAAACAATTGGTAAGGAAAAGAAAACTATTGAAACTCCAATGCAAGACCACAAGAGGGCTCTTGAACTTGTAATGGAATCCCTAACAAATGAAGAATACGGTGCAATCAAATCACTTGATGAAATTGATGCTGTAGGTCACAGAGTAGTACACGGTGGCGAAGACTTCGCTCAATCAGTTGTGATTGACGAAAAAGTCCTAAAGGGAATTGAAGATAATGTTGAAATAGCTCCTCTTCACAACCCACCAAACATTATGGGAATCAAGGCTTGTCAAAGACTTCTTCCTAATGTTAAGCAAGTTGCAGTTTTTGATACAGCTTTCCACCAAACTATGCCAGAAGCAAGCTACATCTATGCACTTCCATACGAATATTACGAAAAATATAAAATTAGAAGATTTGGTTTCCACGGAACTTCTCACAGATACATCACTAACAGGGCAGCAGAATTACTTGGTAAGGATGTAAATGAAGTTAACCTAATCACTTGTCACCTTGGCAATGGTTCAAGTATCTGTGCAGTTGAAAAGGGTAAATCTATTGATACATCAATGGGCTTCACACCACTTGAAGGACTTGCAATGGGTACAAGATCTGGTGACTTAGACCCAGCTATTCTTCCATTCATTATGGAAAAAGAAAATCTTTCTACTGAAGAAATCAAAACTCTAATTAATAAAAAATCAGGTGTACTAGGAATTTCTGGAGTATCAAGTGACTTTAGGGATATTGAAGAAGCTAGAGACCAAGGAAACAAGAGAGCAAAACTTGCACTTGATATCTTTGAAAAGAGAGTTTGTGGTTACGTTGGTTCTTACATGACTGAACTTGACCATGTTGATGCAATTGTATTTACAGCTGGCGTTGGTGAAAACTCTATTGAAATGAGAGAATCAATTTGTGCTGGATTAAAATCTCTAGGCATCAAACTTGACCCTGAAAGAAACAATGTAAGAGGAGAAGACAAACTTATTTCTTCTGACGATTCTTCAATCAAAGTTTTTGTTATCCCAACTAACGAAGAGCTTATGATTGCAAGAGATACAAAGGAACTTGTTTAAGTTTAATTTTCAATATAGTATTGACAGACTAAATTTTAAAAGTTATAATGATTTGTATGTATTTTTGAGGTGAGTAAATGAAATTAGATCTTAGTACTTTTTTGTCTTCTGATGAAGTCAGATTAGACTTTGAGGGTATTCTAGAGGAAAATGACACGGATTTGAATTTAGAGGATCTCAATCTCATCTATCCCGTAGAGTACAATGGATATATTCATGATTTGACAGGGGAGTTAGAACTTTGTCTCAATATTTCCTACAAATTTAAGGCTAACTGTGACCGATGTCTCAAAGAATTTGTAAATGAAAAGGAGACAAGTTACATTGCTTACAATTTTAAAGACACAAGTCTATATGATGAAGATTCTGTAGACGAATACTTTAAAGTTAAAAATGATTCCATAGATCTTTCGGAAATTATTTTTTCACAAATACTTACTTCCATTAATGGAAAGAATTTGTGTAGCCAAGATTGCAAGGGATTGTGTCCACATTGTGGCAAGAACTTGAATGATGGCCCTTGTGATTGTGTGGAAGAAGAAATTGAAGAAGAAGTTGTGGACCCAAGATTTGGGAAGTTATTAGATTTATTTAAAGATGAGGAGGTGTAGAAATGGCCGTACCTAAGAGAAAAACTTCAAAACAAAGAAAGAACAAGAGAAGAGCATCTTCTTACAGATTAAATAAAGCAACAGTAGTTGAATGTCCTAACTGCCATGAAATGAAATTACCTCATAGAGTTTGTCCTTCTTGTGGACACTATGCAGGCAAAGAAATTGTTACAGAAGCAGAATAATAAAGTGAGACTTTGGTCTCGCTTTTTTTATTTGCCTTTTGAATTTTAAAAATTTTATATGCAAAAAATTAGAGAGGTTTCGCAACCTCTCCTTTTTATTAGTTATCAAATTTTTTTAGTAAACCAAAGATCCTTCCAAGTAAGTAAAGTTTTATAAATTCAAGTCCTAAGTTTAGGATCAAATGAATTCCTATTCTTATTGTTTCTGTATATTTTTCCATAAGATCACCTCTTATTACTGATTTCTTTTAGCTTATTCAATATCAAAACAAGAAAAATTATTTCTACAATACTTGTTATGTAGTTGGGTTGTAAGAATGTTAAAAATTTGATTGTTTGTGGACTCATAAGCTCCTCCTTTAGTTTCTAAAGTTTTCTTATTTACAGTTTACTACTTTAGTAAAAAAATCAAATTAGAATTAAAATAAATGTGATAAAAGTCACATTATTTTTTTGCAAATAATGGTAAAATTGAAATAGAAAAGAGGGATACTATGAGTTTATTTTTAGGATACATTCACCATTTAATGTACGGAAAGATTTTATTTCAAGAAGAATTGTTAACAAGTTTGCTTGACTTAGCTGATGAAGATGAAAAAATTAGTTTAAGCAAGGACCTTGATAAGGAATTTCCCATAGAGAAGGGTGACTTAAAGGATATTATTGACGAAGGTAATATTCACGGATGGCTTGATGAAAGAGTGAGAAGAAGTGAAAACCGACTTGCTAAGACAGTGGGAGTTTTGTTAAAGGACTTTGACATAGAAGATTTAAAAAACAAATTCTACGACTTTGGAAAATTTTATGAGGCTGGAGATACTCCTGATGAAGCCTTCAACTTCATTACTTCAAAATTTTTAGATGGGATGCCCTGCGATCACTCTCTTATGATTGTAAAAAATGATGAAGATGAATTTGTTTTTGAGGTTGTAAGAGACCTTCATAGAGATATTTGGGAAGCTTATGTTAATCCAGATCTTTATTGGGACCTAAGAGATGCTTTTATAGGTGGAAGTTTAGCAAATTCTGGATTAAAGTATGAAAAGATAAATGAAACTTATGTAATTAGGAAGTGAATAAATGGATACTTTAAAATTTACGATTGAATATTTGGAAGATGAGCACGAAGAAATTCTTGCTTTTTGTAATAAAATTGAAGATAAGTGTTTGGAAATTCTTCACGGAAATGTTGATAAAGAATTTTTTAGAAAAGCTATAAGTTTTATAAGATTATATGCCGACGGTCTTCACCACAAGAAGGAAGAGGACATTTTATTTAAGGCAATGCTTGATAATCTTGGACCTCTTGCAGAAAAAGTTGTACGTGGTGGCATGCTTGTTGAACATCAAATGGCAAGGGGCTATGTAATGGAGCTTGAAAATAATTTAAATTTGTTTGAAGAAAATTCAGATGATCTTGCAAAGTTACACATAATAACAAATGCTATGGCTTATGTTGAGCTACTTAGAAATCATGCAGAAAAGGAAAACAAAACAGTTTATCCCTTTGCAGATAAAAGTCTTCCAGAAGATGTGAAAGAAGAAGTTGCAAGAGAAATGAAAGAAAGGGTTAGGGAGGAAGAGAAGTCTCTAGAAGATAAAAAGAATTTGATGAAGTCCTTGGGAATTTAATTTAAAATCCCACTTAATTTTATATAAATTCACTTTCATCTATTAGTATAAAGATTACAAATTGATTACAAAGTCTTGATAAACAAGACTTTTACAATACTTTCTGATATTATAATTCTTCGAGGTGAAAGAATGAAAAGAATACTCATATTGATGATAATTTTAATTGCAGCACCCTTTAGTGTTTTTGCGTCTAAAGAAGTGGCAATGCCTTTGAATGTAAGTGCAATTAAAGAAAGTGATATTTATAATTTTGAAATTAAAAATGCTAAAGATAAGGACCTAATAGAAATTGAAGTTAAGAGCGAGGGAAATGAATCCAAGGGAGTGTTTAAGAAAAATATTATCTCCAAGGATAACAAGAAATTTATTTCTATAAGCCAAGAGGAATTGGATTCTCTTGTTGGACCATCAAGTGGCTATGCCTTTAGACTTAGGTTTGCCAATAATGAAAAGTCCTTAGGATTTTCCAACGAACTTCACTTAGGTAAGGCTCCTGTTTTTAGAAATTATAGCAACTGGGCTTATCAAGATTTATTAAAGGCAGAAGGTTTAAAACTTTTTTCTAAAGAAGTAGCAACTGATACAAGAGCAAAAATTACTAGGGAAGAGTTTGCAGAAATTGCAGTTAAGGCCTACAAGATAAAGTATGAGAGATCTTCTCAAGGAACTGTGAAGCACTTCAAGGACACAGACAATCAATATGCTAACATGGCTTATGACCTTGGCATAATGAGTGGAAAGGGCGATGAAACTTTTTCTCCAAAGGCTCACATGACTAGGGAAGACTATGCAGTTGTTATTGCAAATATTTTTGAACTAAATAACAGCAAAAACGTAAGTATGAAGGATAGGAAGAAGATTGCAAATTATGCAAGAGAATCTGTTAACAAGGCACTTAATGCAAAGTATTTGACTTTGGATGAAAAGAAAAACTTTAATCCAAAGAAGGAAATGAATAGGGAAGAAGTTATTTCTTCTATAGTACGTCATATTTAATGAAAAGTTTACAAAAAATTTATTTAAATTATAAAATTAAATAATCTATGATATAATACTTCCAGGTGAGATAATGAAAAAAGTAATTTTTGACATTAGTCCACTTGGAAGTTTTCAATTTTCTTGTGAGACTTACATAATTTATTATAGGGAAAAATATGGAAAAGATATTTTTTTCTACACTAGAAAAGATGGAAAGTACATTAAGGTAGAGGACAGTGAAGAGCTAAAGAATTTAAATAACAGGGTTATTGTTCACAGAGATTTGGGACCCGTTGTTGAAATGATTCCTCACGACTTAGGCACAAGAGTCTTGCCACTAGATGAAGAGCAAGAAGAAGATGAAATCCTAATTGATATTGTTGAGAGATTAGGAGATAGAGCAAGCTGGAAGAATTCTAAGATTCAGGTTGTTGAAGTTCAATAATTAATAGGTAAAGTAAAAGAGATTCGTAATCGAATCTCTTACTTTTTTAATAAATAGTAAAATATTTAAAAATAAGAAAAATTTATAAAAGACTTTTTTAAAAAAAGTGCTATAATAACAAACTGTACAAAATATTTTTTAGTAATTTTTTGTACAAAAATTTATAGGAGGTTTTATTATGACACTAGAAAACGTTCTTGGTTATTTTGGGACTTATACTCCTGGCAAAAACGGTGAAGTTGCATCCTTCCAATTTGAATACTTATGTACTCTTGGTATCGCAGCTTTAGTAATTTTTGCTGGTAGATGGTGTGTAAGCCACTCAAAAGCCTTGAAGAAGTACGCTATTCCTGCTCCAGTTGTATCAGGGCTAATTTTTTCAATAATTATAGCAATAATTAAACTATCAGGATTCATAGCACTTAGCTTTGATGCTAAGATTACAAAGGATTTAGCACAAAATATATTCTTCTTAACAGTAGGATATGGATTTTCTGCTTCATTATTTAAGAAGGCTGGGGGAAAACTTATATTTAATATTGCCTTCGCAGCTTGCTTACTTATAACATTGCAAGATATCTTGGGAGTAGTAGTTGCTAAAGCAATTGGTATGCACCCTCTATTTGCTCTTCAATGTTCATCAGCAGCTATGTCTGGTGGAGTTGGAACAGCATCTGCCTTTGGACCAATTTTTGCAGATTGGGGAGCACCTGATGGTGTAACTGAAATTGGTGTTGCTGCTGGTACAATGGGTAACATTATGGGTTCACTAATTGGGGGACCAGTTGCTGCATATTTAATTCACAAGCACAACCTAAAGGCTGATCCAAATGATAAGCCAGAATCTGCAATTAATAACGAAGTACATCCATTAGTAGACAGCAGGATGATTGTAGCTTTTGCTATGGTTCTTCTTATTTCCGCACTTGGTATGCCAATTTACTTCCTTCTTGATAATATTCCTGGAATTGAAATGCCTAAATTTATTGGCTGCCTATTTGCAGGTGCAATTGCAAGAAATGTTATTGAAAAATTTGGAAGAGATACTTATGTATCTGAAGTTAGTGCTATTGAGCATATGTTCCTAGAACTTTATCTAGCACTTGTTTTGATGACAATTGACATTACAAAGCTATTAAGTCACTTAGGCCAAATGGGTATTGTTTTGGCATCACAAGCAGTTTTAATGGCATTATTCGCTTTACTTATTTCTTACAGAATGTTTGGAAAGAATTATGGAGCAGCAGTAATGGCAGCAGGAAACTGTGGCTGGGGCTGTGGTTCAGGACCAAATGCTGTTGCAAATACAAAGGCTGTAATGGACGCTTATGGTTACAATAATATTGCGTGGATTCTTTATCCTTCCTTCGCAGTAATTATTGACGATATTTACAATCCATTATTCTTATCTTTCTTTGGAAAGCTTGTAAGTGGTATGTAATAAAATTTTTATGAATAAAATTTTATAGGCAAAAAAAGAGATTCAATTGCGAATCTCTTTTTTTGTACGCTTTAGCATGAATAAACCACCAGCTATGCTGGTGGTAGGAAAATAAGCTTTAGCTTCAAGCAAAAAACCTCCCGTGATAAACTATTAATGTTACTGGCAGTAGCATAAATAGAAAAGGGAGGTATCCTAAAATGGATAAAAATAGTTTATCACATACATCCTGGAATTGTAAGTATCATGTAGTATTTGCTCCAAAATACAGAAGGCAAGTAATATATGGAAGATTAAAACAAGATATAGGAAAAATATTAAGGGATTTATGTGATAGAAAAGGAATAAATATAATAGAAGCGGAATGTTGTCCAGACCACATTCATATGCTGTTGGAAATCCCACCAAAATACAGCATATCTCAAACAATGGGATATTTAAAAGGTAAAAGTAGTCTAATAATATTTGATAGGCATGCGAATTTAAAATACAAATATGGGAATAGACACTTTTGGTGTAGAGGATATTATGTAGACACAGCAGGAAAGAATGCGAAAAAGATACAATAATATATAAAAAATCAATTAAAAGAAGATTACATGGCAGATCAAATAAGCATTAAAGAATTTGTAGACCCGTTTACGGGTGAGCAAGTAAACAAAAGCAAAAAATAAGGTGCTTTAGCACCAGATGTGAAAATTGGTGCACGAGAAAGAAAGTTCAAAGCATGGAATGCTGCCGGTAACAGCCCCTTATAGGGGCAAAACAAACCACCGGCTTAGCCGGTGGTTATGATTTTACAAATTTTTATTTCTTTATATCTGGTGGGAAGTCCACAAGAATTTTTTCAATCCTGTTTTTTGTCTTTTTAACAATTGTAAATTTAATGTCGCCAATTTTTATGACTTCGTTGAGTTTAGGGAACCTGTCAATATTTTCGATTATATAACCACCAAGAGAGTCAAACTCTTGGCACTCAAGTTCTGTTCCAAAGATTTGATTTATCTCGTCAATGTTAATTGAGGCTTCAATAATATATTTGTTTGGACCCACTTGTAGGATGTCTTCGTCCTCTTCTGTGTCGTACTCATCAGATATTTGTCCTACGATTTTCTCAAAGATGTCTTCAAAGGTAATCATACCTTCAGTTCCACCATATTCATCTGTAACAATAGCAACAGATAATTTTTTTTGCCTCATTTCAGAGAAGAGGGTTCCTGTTGGTTTGTACTCATAAGTAAAGAAGGCTTTCTTGAAAAACTTTTTGTTATCTGCAAGGGACTTGGTCCTATTCATGTGGAAGATGTCTTTCACATTTAATATACCAATAATATTGTCGAGGTTGTCTTCATAGACTGGCATTCTTGAATAAGAATATTCTGAAATTTTTTCTATAACTTCATCAAAACTTTCTTCAATGTCTATGGCTACTATGTCAGTCCTTGGTGTCATAATGTCCTTGGCGTAGTTATCCTTAAAGTCAATTACATTTTGGATCATCCTTGACTCATTTTTATTTATGATTCCTTCTTCCATACCAAGGTCCATGGCATCAATAAGGTCTTCTTCTGTTATTATTGGAGCCTTGTAGTCCTTGTCCTTAATAACAATTTTTATTATAGATTGGGACAATAGGTTTATAAAAATAGAAAAAGGTCTCAAAATTGTAATTAAAAAATTTAAAAATTTTGCATACTTTGGCACAATTTTTTCGCAGTTATTCTTGCCTAAGTTTCTTGGCAAGCTTTCGCCAAAAATTATTATTACTATGGTTGAAATTATTATTCCTATAATAAGTCCAGGGATGTAAAAGGACAAGTAGAAGAAAAGTGAAGTAAAAATAATTGAAAGAGAATTAGAAAAATAATCCAAGATCAAAGTTGTTGAATAAATATTTTCTTTCTTCACAAGTTTTTTTATCACAGAAATATTTTTTACTTCTAAGTCTTCAAGCTTAGATAACTTTACCGAACCAAGAGCCAAGTAGGCATTCTCGATTAGGGTAAATAAATAGGAAAAATATATTGCCACAAGGGCCAAGATTAGGTATATATAATAAGCCATAAAATTCAACTCCATTTTGTTTTTTATACCCAAATAAATTTAATCTAAAAAAGCTGCCCACAGGCAGCCTTTTGATTATTCAACAGTTACTGATTTTGCTAAGTTTCTAGGTTTGTCTACGTCATTGCCAAGTAATACTGAAGTGTAATAAGCAATTAATTGTTCAGGTATTACTGCAAGAAGTGGTGTCAAGAGATCAATAGTCTTTGGAATCTCTATTATTTCATCTGAAGAATCCTTAACAAATTCGTTTCCTTCTTCTGCAATGGAAATAACTTTTGCTCCTCTGGCAATAAGCTCTTGGTTATTTGAAACAGTCTTATCAAGAATTTTGCTATAAAGTGCAACTGAGATAACAGGTGTGCCTTCTTCTATAAGGGCAATTGAGCCGTGTTTAAGTTCTCCAGAAGGGAAGGCTTCTGTGTGAATGTAGGAAATTTCCTTTAACTTTAGGGCTCCTTCTTTTGCTGTTACATAATCAAGAGATCTACCAGTGTAGAAAATTGACTTTGAATTTTTGATTGAGTCTGCAATTTTTTTAAAGTCTTCCTTGTGCTTTAAGATTTCTTCAATTTGTGATGGAAGTTTTTCCATATTTTCAATTATATTTTTAACTTCATCTTGAGAAATTTTATTTAACTTAAGGGCAATATCCATAGCCAAGAAGTAAAGTGAAATAACTTGTGTTGTGTAAGCCTTAGTAGATGCAACAGAAATTTCTGGTCCTGCATAGCAATAGACAACCTTGTCAGCTTCTCTTGCAATAGATGAACCCAAAACATTTGTAATAGCAAGAGTCTTTGCTCCAATCGCTTTTGCTTCTCTAAGAGCTGCTAGGGTGTCAGCAGTTTCACCAGACTGAGAAACAAAAATTACAAGAGACTTGTCATCTAGGAACATATTCTTGTATCTAAATTCAGATGCAATTTCTGAAATTACTGGAATACCTGCAAGATTTTCCATTGCATACTTGCCAGCTTCGCCTGCGTGGAAGGCAGTTCCACAAGCAGTTATATAAATCTTATTTATATTTTTAAGTTCTTCAAGAGAAAGACTTCCTTCTGCTGGAAGATTTATCTTGTAGTCCTTGTGTTTAATTGAGATAACTTCTTTTAAGATGTCTGGCTGTTCGAAAATTTCCTTAATAAGGAAGTGGTCGTAGCCTTCTTTTGATGCATCTGATGCAGAAATTTCAACTTCAGAAATTTCTCTTTCAACTTTATTGTGGTCCTTGTCATAGATTGTGTAAGAATCTTCTCTCATATCAACAACATCGCCATCTTCAAGATAAACAATCTTATTCGTGTGTTCAATTACAGATGTAATATCACTTGCTATGAAGTAACCATCTTCACAAATAGCAAAGAGAAGGGGAGAAGAATTTCTGACAGCTATAAGCCTATTAGGTTCATTTTCATCAATGATTCCCAGACTGTAGGCTCCCTTTAAGATGTCAGTTGATTTAAAAACAGCGTTTAAGATGTCGCCATCATATACTTCTGAAATTAAGTTAGGGATAACTTCTGTATCTGTTTGTGAAAAGAAAGTGTGTCCCTTATCTACTAACATATTTCTAAGCTCTAAGTAGTTTTCTACGATTCCGTTGTGAACAACAGAAACTTTTTTGTCTGAACTTAAGTGGGGGTGAGCATTAATTTCATTTGGCTCGCCATGAGTTGCCCATCTTGTGTGACCAATACATACATTAGATGGGTACTTATCAAGATCAAAGGATTCTTCAAGAACCTTAATACGCCCCTTCTTCTTAAATGTTACTAACTTATCATCTTTTATAAAGGAAAGTCCTGCAGAGTCATAGCCTCTGTATTCTAATTTTTTTAGACCTTCTAGTACTAATTTCGTTGCATTATTTTTTCCGATATATCCAACTATACCGCACATATTTCTACCTCCAATTTTATTAGAGACTCACTACATTTATTTTGTTATAAAATTACTTTTATTTTTTGTAAAATGTTTAGGCTGTGAAACCTTTGAGGCATCCGCCGATTTTCGATAACCTCATACCTCGTCAGCCACTAGGGCTCAGGCGCTTAATAAATTTTTATCTCTTTCTGTAAATTTTACCATAAGGAATATTTAAAGTAAACTTAATAAGGTTGCGAGGCCTCTTGTACCTATGAATTAGTAAAATTATGTTAAAATAAATTTGGAGGTTCTTATGAAAATTTTTTGTAAAGATTACGAAGCTATGAATTTTTTATCAAGTGATGGAGAGTTAAAGCTCAATCAGCTTGTGAGTTATTTAATAGAGACTTCAAACTATCAATCAATTAATCTTGGCCTTAGTAATGAAAAGTTATTAGACATGGGTTACACTTGGATGATTTATAAGTGGAATATAAAAATTAAGAGCTACCCAAGAAGTCATGAAGAAATAAAAATTAAAAACTTGGGCGAGCGGATTTAAAAATATAAATGCCTTTCGTGAGTTTGAAGTTTATTGTCAAGGTGAAAAAATTCTCGAAGCTTCGGCTGTACTTTTGTTAGTTGATATTGAGAAGAGAAAGCCTATAAAAATTCCTGAAGAAGTTGCAAAAATTTATGGAGATAATGGCAGAAGAATTTTTAAAAGTATAGATAGAGTCAATGAGCCAAGTGAAGTGGAGAGAGCAAATAGGATTTCTTATAAAATTTTAAGACGTGACCTTGACTTTAATAACCACGTCAATAACGCCGTCTATCTTGAACTTATTTATGAAGCTCTAACTGAAGAGTACTCTCGTGTGAAGTTTAAAGACATAAGCGTAAACTATGTTAATGAATTGAAGTTTGGCTATGAGATTGTAATTGATTTTTATAAGGAGGAAGACAAGTTTTATTTCTTCTTCAAGAGCAAGGACGAGAGTCAAATTTATGCAAGGATTTGTGGCGTATCTGCGACCCCAATAAGTTGAAAAAATAATTTTCTAATGTTAACATTACTTATAGAAAAGATACTAAATAAGAAATAAAATTACGGAGGTAATAATGGATAAAGATAAAGTTTTAGCAGAAGTAAATGGCAAGAAAATAACAGGAGTTGACTACAACTTATTCATTGATTCACTTAACCCACAATTAAAACAATATTTTGGCAGAGAAGAATTAAATAAAGACGTAGTAAATGAATTAGTTTACCAAACTCTTTTATATGAAGATGCAATGGAAAAGGGTATGGACAAGGAAGATGAGTTCATACAAGTTGTTGAAAAGACAAAGGAAAGTATGTTAAAGACCTACGCCCTTGGAAAGCTTCTTGCCACTGCTGAAGTTAAAGATGAAGATATTAAAAGATTCTATGAAGACAATAAAGATGCCTTTAAGCAAGCAGAATCTGCTGATGCTTCTCACATCTTAGTTGAAGAAGAAGACAAGGCAAGAGAAATATATGAAAAAATTAAAAATGGCGGAGACTTTGAAGAACTTGCAAAGGAATTTTCAACTTGCCCATCAAAGGAAAAGGGTGGAGACCTTGGAACTTTTACTAGGGGACAAATGGTAAAAGAATTTGAAGATGCAGTTTTTGAAAACGAAGTTGGAACTATCACTGAACCAGTTAAGACTCAATTTGGTTACCACATTATAAAAATCAATAAAAAGAATCCTGCAAGGGAACTTTCTTTTGACGAAGTAAAAGATAAGATTGTGGAACAAGTTAGAAGACAAAAGGAACAAGAAATTTACAACAAAAAGATTACAGAATTAAAAGATAAATACGAAGTGAAGATGAATATCTAGGTGAACTATGAAACTTGAGCTTTTTAATTACATTGATGATGTAATGGATCTTTTTGACTACCATAAAATTGAACTTGCAGGAGTTAATAAAGAGCTTAAAAAGTATTTTACAGATTTATTTTTAGATGATGATAGGCTTACAAATATCACCACAAGAATGAAAACTCAGGAATCCTTACGAGAAAAACTCATTAGAAGAAATTTTTTCATGAGGTTTCCCGATCCTGTTAGTGGATTTAAGTACATTCAAGATTTAGTTGGTATTAGAATTGAGTGTCGTTTCATCAAGGATGAGGAAGACCTCTACAAAAAGATTATCAAGGACTTTACTATAAAATCAGACAGGGGTTATTATAGGTCTAATAAAAATAGAAAGGTTAGGCTTAAGCTAGATGACCCACAACCTCAAACTCTTGCAAATGGTTTCAAGATGTTTAAACTTGACGGTGAATATGATACTGGGTCTTATATCTATTGTTTTGAGCTTCAGATAAAGTCCTTTGTAAATGTATTTTGGGGCGAAATTGACCACAAACTACTTTATAAAAACTATAACTACATTGTGACTGAAGGTTTCTTTAGGGAAATCATGAATTCCATTAATGACAACTTAAAGATGATTGATAAGCAGCTTATGATACTTTACGATCATGTAAAGAAGCAAGACGCTTCCGTAACTATTTCTGCTGAGTACCAGCTAAAGAAACTTTTGTCGAAGATTCTTCACGATGTTTTCACTACAAAAATTCACGAAGAGTTGGGACTATACTTAAATATAAAAATTATAACAGACATAGTTGTTGATTTTCTCTTTATGAAGTCATCGAGGAATAAGGACCTAAGTTATGGAGAAAATTTTATAAATTTAATTAATAAGGTGAACTCTGTCTCTGGAAATGAAATGGATTTCGAAGAGTACATTGTATTTAAGAACAAGCCAAGATATTATGACAATTTTTCCAAGGGACTAATAGAAGTTTTTAGCAAGGTATTAAACAATGATCTCGATTGGAATATTTTCTTCAAGATTTTACAGAGATTGTTGCAAGAATCATATAGTGATATATTAACTGAGTTTATTATTTTCGTTAGATATGAATATACTTGTGAGCTAAAAAAACTTTACGAAGACAAAGAACTCCCACGAGAAAAGTCTCAAGAATTTGAAAAAGAAGTTTTATCTCTTGTTTTAGAAGAGTTTAATAAGACACCCACTCTTGAGTTTTTAATGGATAAATCTCTCAATAAGTTTAGAAACGTACTTTGTGAAATAAATGAATCTGAAAGCAAATCAAGGGGCAGAATGCTTAAAATATTTAAAGACAATTATACTTTTTAATCTGTAATTCTTAATGCTTCTTATGTATAATAGACCTAGGAGGTTTAAATGAAAACTAAAGATACCTTATTAGAGAACAGAACGTTTTATTATTTTGATAAATTGACAAAAATTCCAAGATGTTCCTATGAAGAAGAAAAGATAAGAGATTATTTGATTTCTTTTGCAAAAGACCACAATTTGGAATATAGGACTGATACAATTGGAAACGTTGTAATAGTTAAAGAAGCCACAAAGGGCTATGAAGATGTGGATAGCATTATCTTGCAAGGCCACATGGATATGGTTTGTGAAAAGACTCCAGAATGTACAATTGATTTTTCTAAAGACTCAATAAAGTATGAAATTGATGGAGACTTAATTATTGCACGTGAAACAACACTAGGTGCCGACAATGGTATTGCTGTCGCAATGACACTTGCTCTATTAGAGTCAGAAGAATACAAACATCCTAAGATTGAAGCCCTCTTCACTGTTAACGAAGAAAGTGGAATGACAGGTGCAGGAAATCTTGAAAAGGGAATGGTAACATCTAAGAGACTTTTAAACATTGACTCCGAAACTGAAGGAGTTGGATGCATCTCTTGTGCAGGTGCAGAAAGGGACCTATTAAAACTTAAAAAAGAATTTAAAGATATAGATAAGGACAAGACTTTTTATGAAGTTATTGTTAATGGACTAAAGGGTGGCCACTCAGGTCAAGAAATCCAAGTTGGTCTTGGCAACGCAGTTAAAATTTTAGGAAGAAGTCTTTATACACTATTCCAAAAGGTTGACGGAGATTTAATTGAAATCGAAGGTGGAGCAAAACCAAATGCAATCCCAAGATATGCAAGAGCTCTTGTGGCAGTAAAAGATGAAGACATAAAAAAAATTCAAGATGTTATTGTGGAATTAAATTCTGAATTTGTAACTGAACTTGGAAAAGTTGATCCTGATGTAAGACTTAACTTTGAAAAATCAAAAGAAACTTGTGACAAGGCTTTTAAAGATGATTTAAAGAATAGGATAGTTGATCTTATTAACCTACTACCTAATGGTGTTATTGCAATGAGCAAGAACATCGAAGGCTTAGTAGAAACTTCTGTAAATGTTGGAGTAATTGAAAATCATGAAGATGAAATTCACATTATTTCAAATATAAGATCTTCTGTATCATCTGCTAAGGAATACATTGGCAGTGTAAACAAAATTGCTGCAAAAAATCTTGGAGCAGAAGTAGAAATTATTACAAAATATCCTGCTTGGGAATATAAAGAAGTGTCACCTCTTAGAGAAGTGGCAAAGGAAGCTTACAAGGAAGTAAGTGGAAAAGAATTTAAGCTTGAAGCAATTCACGCAGGTCTAGAATGCGGCATTTTTGTTGAAACAATTGGAGATATAGATATGCTTTCTATTGGTCCAAATATGAAGGGAGTGCACGCACCTGGCGAGCACCTTTCTATTTCATCAACTGAAAGAGTATTTGACTTCTTAATAAAGATATTAGAAAAATTAAAATAAATTTGGAGGAAATATGAATAACGAAGAAAAAAACCTACACCAACACGACGAAGATTGTGGATGCGACTGTGGTTGTGGACACGACCATGATCATGAAGATGGCTACCAAACTATCACCCTTACACTAGAAGATGAAAGTGAAATGGTATGTATAGTTCTTGGAATTTTTGAATGTGAAGATCAAGAATACATTGCCCTACTTCCTGAAAATGAAGAAGATGGCGAAGATGTATTTATTTACAAGTACAAAGAAATCAACGAAGAAGAAGTTGAACTTGATACTATTGAAACTGAAGAAGAATTTGAAAAAGTTTCAAAGACTTTCGAAGAAATTTTTGACGACGAAGACGAAGAATAATTTTCTATATGGCTTATAGAAAATACTCGGACTTTTTAAGAGATAAGTTTGGCGAGAAAGTTTATAAGCTTCCAGTCAAACTTGACTTAACTTGTCCCAACAGGGATGGAACTTGTGGAAGAGGTGGATGTATTTTTTGTGGTGAAGAAGGTGGCTCTTTCGAAAACAGTGAAGGAAGTGTAAGAGAGCAACTTTTAAAAAATATGGATCACATAAAAAAGAAATACAAGGCCAAAAAATTTATAGCCTATTTTCAAAATTTTACAAACACCTACATGCCCTTTGAAGATTTTAAAAGGGTAATAGAGGAGTCTCTTATTGAAGATGTTGTTGGGGTCAGTATATCAACTAGACCTGATTATCTTCCCAAGAGACACCTAGACTACTTAGAAGAATTAAATAAGAAATACTTCGTAACTCTTGAAATTGGTCTTCAAACTTCAAATTATCACAGCTTGAAGAAATTAAATAGGGGACACGGACTTGCAGAGTTTATTGATGCAGCTATTAAGTTAAAAAATAGGAATTTAAATATTTGCACTCACATGATTATTGGCTTACCTTGGGATGACGACTTAGACATTGTTGAAGGGGCAAAGATATTAAATGTCCTTGGTGTTGATGAAGTAAAGCTCCACGCCCTTTACATCTTAAAAGGCACTGCCCTTGGAAGAATGTATGAAAGGGGAGAGGTAGAACCTATTTCTTTAGAGGACTACAAGAAAAAAGTTATACTCTTTTTAAGAAATCTTAAAGATGATATAATAGTTGAAAGAATAATTGGAAGAGCACCTTATGAAGATTCTCTCTTCTGCAATTGGAATACTTCCTGGTGGAAAATTAGAGACGACATTATTAATGAGATGCAAGAAAACGGATACACCCAAGGTGATCTAGTGAAAGGAGAATTACTATGATAAAGTATATTTTAGGAAGCAAAGGCTCTGGAAAAACAAGATGGTTAATCGACAATGCTAATGAAGATATGAAGCAAGGCGATGGAAATATTGCTTTTGTAGAAGTTGATGACGATCACATTTTTAGTCTTGATTATAATGTAAGACTTATTAATGCTACTGAATACAGATTAAACTCAATTGATAGTTTCTACGGTTTTATCTGTGGACTTCTTGCAATGGATTATGACCTACACAAGATTTATGTTGATGGAATTTATAAAGTTCTTAAACTTAACGTTGAGGACCTAGAACACCTATACAACAAGATTGCTAAAATTCCTGATGCTGAAAACAAAGAAATTTTTATTAACGTTGATTATTTAAAGGAAGACATGCCTGAATCATTAAAGGATAAATGTCTAGAAGTTACTGGTAAATAAGGTGTTGTAAGTGGATAGAAAAACGATGGTTAGAATTATTGCGATTTTACTTGTTATAGCAATGGTAATCCCAGTATTTCTTAGTGTGATTAATTGGTGATTCGTGGTTTTAAATAAAAAAAGAGGAGTATTTGAAGATTTTTTTGAACACAGGTCCTTTCTCATAAGCCAATACACAAATGGCGATCTAACCAAGAGGGAGTTTTTGCAAAAAAATTTTGATTATTTTGCAATGAGGAATGCTAGACCTTATATAAAGGTTGACTCCTATGAAAAGGGAATGTACAACTACCAATACTACAATGTGATGGCAAAGTATTATAGATCTCTTTCAAAGGACGTAAGAAATACAAAAAAACATTCAAAGTACTACAACTATTATCTGAATTTAACAAATAAATACTACGAGCTTAAGGACAAATCTGTCTTAAATATTTTAAAGATTCAAGACTTTAGAAATATGAAAGCTTATTATATAAAGTGCCAATCAAAGGCATTGAGAAATGAGCTTTATGAAATAGTCCTAGAGGACAAGAAAGAGGCAATCTTTCATTCAAAGGCCGACTGGCTTTTGAAGGTCCTTCAAGAAGAAAATATTTTTGATGATAGAATTAAGACTTCCATAATAGATCACTATATCAATGAAAAATATTATTAAATAGAAAGACTGAAACAGAAATTTGTGGTGACCCCATAAAGTTGGAATTAAAAACCAACTTTATGGGGTCAGTTCACTTTCTGATTCAGTTTTTTGTAATTAGAATGCCCTCGGTCCAACCGGGGGTATTCTAATTACAAAAAATGCCAACTAATTTTAGTTGGCATACAATATAATATAAAATTTATTTTGCTTTTCTTCTTATTTCGATTAGGAAGGATTCCATAATTCTTGTTAAGTCATCCTCTTTACATTGAATGTCTAGGGTGTACATGTTGCCTGTTCCAGTGAAGCTGAAGTGGTCTTTTAATTTTTCAAAAATCTTTTTAAGATCAAAGTTTAGATTTTGTGATCTTAGGATTATAATTTTTGATTTTGATCCATTTTTAAGGCCATAAATTTGTATAAAGTTATCTTCTTTTAAAATGTAATTTGAAATTTCACGAAGTTCTTTTAAGTTTATATCTTGAAGGACCTTGTATATATAATTTAGACCAGAAAATTCAGTGGAAAAGTTTTTAAAGCTTTCTACTGCTTGATAGAAGAGGGAAGTTCTTTCATCATCTTCTTTGTTGCTAAGTTTTATAGAAGAGGCATCTTTTTCGTTTGAATTATTATTTTCTAACTTATCCTTCTTCAATGTAACTTTTTCTGTGTTGTCACCTTTATTAGGACTTGTAAATTTATTTAAGTCTTTGAAGGATTCAAGTTTGTATTTTTCGTGGAAGAATTTTGCATCGTATTTTTCTTCATTTTCAACCTTAGCATTTCTTTCTTCTTCATTACTAATTTCTTTTTTATTAGTTTCAATTGACCCCTTGGCTTTGTTAGGACTTGTAAATTTATTTAAGTCCTTGAAGGATTCAAGCTTATACTTTTTGTGGAAGAAGTCTGCATCATACTTTTCTTTCTCTTCTTTGGTTTTAATATCTAATTCTTTTGCGGCTTCTTTTTTAATTTCTAAAATTTTATCTGATTTTTTATTTACAGTACATTCACTGTCATCTAAAAGTTTTTTATCCATATCAATATTCTTATCGTCCATAGTTTCTGTTGATTTATTAGAATTAACAGACTTATCTTTTTCAAAATCTTTATTAAATCTTTTAACCTCATCATCTTCAACAAGCTTATGAGGATTTTTTGATGAACTCATATTAGCTCTTAACTTTTTAACATCAGAAAAGACTGAGTTAATGCTATCGCTATTTAGATACATCTTCATATTGTCTAAGATATTTAAAGAGTTGCGGGCTAACTTGTAGGCATTTTCTCCTGATGTGATTGTAAGCCTAATTAGTGAATTTAGCTTCTCAACAGAAGAAATAAAAATCATTCCAATTTCACCAGTTCTAGATAGGGCTGGACCTTCATAAGGGATGTCTGCAAGTCTTTCGATAGAAATGTGGTCGTCAAAACTTTCGATGGCGAGGTTGGAGAAGACTGCGTAGTTGGCAAGAGACTCAATATTTTTTGCAGTCATAAACTTAAAATCTTTTGCAGACACATCAATATAGGACGAAGAATTCTCAACCTTGTAGCCAATAATTTCTATGTTTGTGTTGGCTGTTAAGAAATGTCTTACAAGGGCGTTGCCAAGATTTTCTTGCATAAGAAGGAGTCTATTCTTCCATCCAATTTCAATTTCTACATTTTTTGCATCTTCATCAATTTTAAAATAGGACTTGTTGCCCGATAAAAACTTAGGCTCTTCTCCATTTATTATAATTTGGTCAGCTGAAACTCTTTCACTACCTAAGAAGTAGGGAGGATTTGCAAGCTTCCCATAAGTAATTCCGTTGCGATTTATTTTATCAATTATTTCTAATTTGTATTTTGTCTTGTAAGGGTTTTTGTAAACTAAATTCATAATTACCTCCTCTAATATATTAACATATTTCATGGTCCATGACCTTAAAAAGATATATAATGAAGAGGGGTGCCTATGTACTTATTCGCAGGAGTAATCTTTGGAATTATACTTTCAATTTACATAAAATCCTATCTTCTTGTGGGAATAATTTTACTTATTACCAGTGCATATATTTTATCCTTGAAAGATAGAAATAAATTTTTATACTTACCTCTTGTAATCCTCTTTGTTTTTATAAATTTTAACTTCAGGGATTACAGCTTAAAGACCTTTGATGGACAAGTCATGGGTAAGGTTATCTTATCTAATGAAAATAAATCTATTATTAAGACAGAGACTATCAACAGAAAAAAATTTAAGACTAAGGTCTTAGTTTATGAAAAGTTGGAAAGAGGAGGAAGGTATAAAATTCAGGGGAAATTTTATCCGCCTCTTCCTGCAATGAACAAGGGGACCTTTGACTACGAGAAGAATAATAAGTCTCAGGGAATTTATCTCCTTGGAAAGATTAGTAGATATGAAAAAATTTCTGACCCAAGGGGGCTCTACAAATTTTCAAATCTTTTTCTCGATAGGGCAAAATATTTTTTTAATAAATATTTAGATGAAAGAAACGCTGGTTTGCTTGGGTCTTTAATCTTAGCTGACAAGTCCTTAGTTGATTCTTTGGATAGAGATAGGTTTGACTCTCTTGGTATGAGTCATATCTTAGCTGTGTCTGGACTTCACATTGGAGTTCTAGCTCTCTTTTTAGAATTTATAATTAAAAAGTTGATCAAGAATAAAAAATTTACGGACTTGGCCCTTGTGATTATTTTATTCTTTTACATAATGGCAATTGGCTTTCGAATTTCAGCTCTACGTGCCTACTTGTTTTACATCCTTTACAAGGGCAACACTTATTTGGAAGAGGACATTGATAATAAGGATATTTTCTTCTTAAGTCTATCAATAATTCTTTTAATAAATCCCATGGCAATTTATTCCATCTCTCTATTGTTGTCATACGGGGCAATTTTTGGTTTGATTTTTGTCTATCCAAACCTCATTGAAAGAGTTTCGAGTAGGAGCCTAATTAGCAAGTCGTTTGTTGGGACCTTGTCAGTAATAATTTCAGTTTTCCCATTAATAAATTATTATTTTTCAGGTTTTTCCATTTTAGTTTTTCTTGCAAACTTAATAATAGTTCCGATTTATTCTCTTATCATCTCCTTAGGTTTTCTTATGGGCTTGGGAATATTTCCAGGCTTACTTGGAAGATTTTTAAATTTACTAATGAATGCTACTTATGGACTAGAAAGTCTCCTGCTTTCCAAGGGGTCAATATTTTTAACAATAAAGGCCTTTAAGTTCGAGTATATTTTCATCTACTACCTCTTACTTCTTGTAATTCTAAACAGGAGTAAATTAGATGAAATCATTAAACTTAACTTAAGAATAATAGAAATCTATGGGGCTCTTGCATTTATCCTAATGGGCTATGGCATATACAGAGACCTTATTACCTTTGAGATAAGTCAACTTTATATAGACCAGGGGGACTGTGCTTTGATTTCTTATAAGGGAAGGAATTATCTCATTGATACTGGCGGGGCTAGGTTTGAAAATAAGATTGCAGAAAAATATTTATTTCCAAGTCTAAAGCTAAGAGGTGTTTCTACAATAGATGGGATTTTTATTTCTCACTTTGATGAGGATCACTTTGGCAACTTAAATAAAATATTAGAAAACTACAAGGTAAAAAATATTTTTATAAATCATCTTCCAGAAGACCCAAGTATCTTAGAAGAAGGAGAAAAATATTCAAAAATTATAAAACTTTCTAGGGGAGATAAGGTAAAACTTTTTAAGGACACAAGCATGGAAGTCTTGCTAGATAATGAAAAGAAGGAAGAAGAAAACGACAAGTCCATGGTCTTACTCTTAGACCACAAGGGTTTTAAGACTCTTTTCACAGGAGATATATCAGCAGAGATTGAGAGAGAAATTAATTCAAAGATAGACTTGTTAAAAGTTGCTCACCATGGATCTAGGACTTCAACTTGTGATGAATTTTTAGAAAAGACAAAACCAAAACTTGCAGTGATTTCTGCAGGCTATGAAAATTCTTATGGTCATCCCCATAAAGAGAGTCTGGAGAATTTAGAAAAACATGGTATCATATACTATGTTACTTCAAGAGATGGGGAAGTTGATTTTAGAATTTTAGGAAATCAACTAAGGATAGAAGTGAACAATAAGGAGCAAGATTATAAGCTTGATTTAATTTTGATTATTTTAAACACTAGCTTATTATATATTGTGGCGAGGAAAAATTATGAACTACAAGAAAATCTACAGAGATAGCGACCACTCAGGAGCCTACTTATTTTTTGGACAAGAAAAATATTTAATGGAAAATGCAGTGGGCTATTTAATAAATAAATATGTAAAGGGTACTGAGGTCTTTAACTATACTAAGTTAAAGGGAAGCGAAGCCAAACCGGAGGATATTATCTCAGCTTGCGAGACCTATCCAGTGATGAATGACAAAAAAATTGTCCTTGTTCGTGACCTAGTAGACTTTTTAAGCGAAAATGACTTAAAGGATTCCTTTTATGATTTTTTGGACAACTTATCTGACTTTGTAATTTTAATTTTTTGGGATACTGCAAACATCAAAAAGACGACAAAATTTTACAAGGCTTTTAAGAAGAAAGATAGGGACATGGACTTTGCAAAGTTAAACCCTGTGGACCTAAACAACTTTGTTAAAGGCTACTTCATTAGGAAGGGAAAGGAAATTAGTCAAAGTGAAGTTTCTCTATTTATAGGAGAGAGTGGTTATAATTCAAAAAATGAAGATGTAAGCCTTCTGGACCTCAAGACAGAAATGGATAAGATTGCTTCTCACGCTAAAAATAAAAAAATTTCAAGAAAAGATATATCTAGCACAATCACAGAAAATATTGATACAAATATTTTTAAGTTTTTAGATGCCATGATGGGGAGAAGTAGAGAAGAATCTTTAAAGGAACTTCACAATCTCTACAAGCTTGGAGAGCCTTCTCTTAAGATTTTTACCATGGTAATTAGACAGGTTAAAAACTTATTATCATATAAGATTTTATCTACAAAAAACATAAGTCAAAATGACATAATGAATAAGATGGAAGTAAAAAATTTCGAGTTAAAAAAAATAAGAGACTTTGAGAGAAACTTTTCTAAGGAATTTTTAATTAATTTTTATGAGGAATTAATAAAAACTGACGAGCTTTTTAAAACTTCCTCCATTGATGAAAAATTAATTATGGAAACTTTAATTGTTAAATATTGTAATAAGAATTAGAATTTGCAAGACTTCTTGAAAATCACTTGCAATGATTTGTAATTCGTGGTAAAATAGCAAAAGCGTTAAATATTGGAGGTGAAATAATGGCAAATATTAAATCAGCTATCAAGAGAATTGATGTTGCTAGAAGAAATTCTGAACAAAACAAACCAATTAGAACTGAAATGAAAAATGCAGTTAAAAATTTTAGAGCAGCTCTTAATGAAGATAGAATTGACGATGCTAAAGAACTTCTTATTGTTGCAGATAAAAAGTTAAAGAAGGCTGCAAATAAAAATATAATCCACAAAAATCAAGCTTCCAGAAAGCTAAGTCGACTAGCTAAGGAACTTAACAGCAAGATCGCTGGCTAAGAGAAATTTTCCCGGGAAAGTTTCTCTTTTTTATTTAAAAGTGGTAAATAAATTCTAATAAAATAAAAAAGAGAATGAGAAAAAGAGGTAGATCAAGGGTCTACCTCTTTTTTGTGCGTGCTTATTTAAAGAAATCTAATTCAACTTGGTTGGAAAGGTCACGACCCTTTTCAGTAAGTCTTAGATTATTATCTTCTAATAAAATTAAATTTGATTTTAAATTTGTTTCTATTTCTTTATCATAAATTTTTAAAAAGTCTTCATTAAATTTTTTATCGAACTCATCTATGTCCACACCAGAGTTAAGTCTCAGACCCATCATTATAAACTCATTCATCCTGTTAGTTTTACTTAAGTTTTCTAAGAAGCCTATAGGTTTTTCATTTTTATCAAGAGCCTCATAATAATCTTTAAAGTTATAATAATTTGTGTATCTCAAGTTATCAATATTTGATGACGCAGAAAGGCCAAAGGAAATATAATTTCTTAACTTCCAATAGGTTATGTTGTGTCGACACTCATAGCCTTCCTTGGCAAAATTGGAAATTTCATATTGCTTGAGACCAATATTTTTAAGCTCATCTACTACATAGTGATACATAATTCTGTCTTCATCTTCAGTAGGAAAGGATAAAGGAGACTTCTCATGATTTTTAAAAAGTTTAGTCCCTTCTTCTAATATAAGTGAGTAATAAGAAATATGTGGAAGATTTAATTCTTTCACTTCCTTTATAGACTCTTCAATATCAGAAAATTTTTGACCAGGTAGGGCAAGCATTAAATCTAAATTTATATTTTTAAAACCTGCTGATCTGGCATTCTCGAGGGCCCTATAAATATCATCTTTTTTATGAATTCGTCCAATTCTTTTTAAGATTTCTTCGTTAAAAGATTGGGCACCGAGGGAAATTCTATTTATGCCAGAAGAAAAATATGCTTCTGCCTTTTCTCTAGTTAGAGAGTTTGGGTTGGACTCTATACTTATCTCTCTGTCATTAGAAAACTCAAAATCAGATAAGTCTTTCATAATTTCTTTTATAAAGCTAGAGTTAACTGAAGAGGGAGTTCCTCCTCCAATAAAGACTGTGTCAATGACCCTATCTTTTAAAAAGTCCTCGTGAAGTTTAATTTCTTTTCTCAAATATTTAAAATATTTTTCTACATTAGACCCAGGTAAAAGAGAAGAGCAGAAGTCACAATAGTGACATCTACTCTCACAAAAGGGTATATGAATATAAATTGAAATCTTATTTGTCTTCATCATATTTTAAAACAGATAAGAAGGCATCTTGTGGAATTTCTACGCTACCCACAGTACGCATTCTCTTCTTTCCTTCTTTTTGCTTTTCAAGAAGCTTTCTCTTTCTCGTAATATCTCCACCATAACATTTTGCAAGTACGTCCTTTCTAAGGGCACGAATAGTTTCTCTTGCAATTATTTTATTTCCAATTGCAGCTTGGATTGGCACTGCAAATTGGTGTCTAGGGATTACATCCTTTAATTTTTCACAAACATTTCTAGCACGATTGTAGGCAGAAGATTCGTGAACAATTAAGGAGAAGGCATCAACAAGCTCTTCATTAATAAGGATATCTAACTTAACAAGGTCAGATTTTTCATAACCAATTAATTCGTAGTCATAAGATGCATAGCCACGAGTTTTTGACTTTAAGGCATCAAAGAAATCATAGATAACTTCATTAAGTGGCATGTGGTAGGTGATAAGGGCTCTAGTTTCTTCTAAATATTCCATATTCTTAAAGACGCCACGTCTGTTTTGACAAAGTTCCATAACTTGACCAACGTAATCTGTTGGGGTCATAATTTCTGCCTTAACAATTGGTTCTTCCATGTAGTCAATTTCAGTTTGATCAGGAAGGTTAGATGGATTTTGAATTGAAATCATCTCACCATTTTTTTTCATTACATTGTATATAACTGATGGAGCAGTAGTGACAATATTTAAGTTAAACTCTCTCTCAAGTCTTTCTTGAATTATTTCCATGTGAAGAAGACCTAAGAAGCCACATCTAAAACCAAAGCCAAGAGCAACAGAAGTTTCAGCTTCAAAGTCAAGGGCAGCATCATTTACCTGTAGCTTTTCTAAGGCTTCACGAACGTTGTTGTATTCTTCACCTTCGCCAGGGTAAACCCCACAGAAGACCATAGGCACAACTTTTTTGTAACCAGGCATTGGTTCATCAGCCCTATTATTCTTAAGGGTAATGGTGTCACCAACTCTTGCGTCTTTAACATTTTTAATAGAAGCAGTTATGTATCCAACTTCACCAGCACTTAAAGAATCAAGAGGTATGTGACCATTTGAAGTAACTCCAACTTCAACAACTTCAAAGGACTTACCTGTTGCCATCATAATTATTTCGTCGCCAGGTTTAACTGATCCATCAACAACTCTCACATCACAAATTACTCCCTTGTAAGAATCGTAGAAGGAGTCAAAGATTAAAGCCTTAAGGGGAGCATTATGGTCTCCACGTGGGGCAGGAACTTTATCAATAATTGCGTGAAGAACATCATCAATACCAATGCCTTCCTTTGCAGAGATAAGAGGAATTCCTTCAGTATCAATTCCAATAATATCTTCGATTTCTTCTTTAATCTCTTCTGGTCTAGCACTCGGTAGGTCGATTTTGTTTATTACTGGTACAAGTTCAAGATCTTGGTCAATTGCTAGATAAACATTGGCAAGGGTTTGAGCTTCAACACCTTGGGCAGCATCAACAACAACAATGGCACCTTCACAAGCTGCAAGAGAACGAGAAACTTCATAATTAAAGTCTACGTGACCTGGAGTGTCAATAAGATTTAAGATGTACTCTTGACCATCTCTGTCGTCTTTATAGATTAACCTTACTGCCTTTAATTTAATTGTAATTCCTCTCTCACGTTCAAGGTCCATGGAGTCAAGGACTTGTTGTTCCATTTCTCTCTTCGTAAGCATGCCTGTTGATTCGATTAATCTGTCGGCAAGAGTAGATTTTCCGTGATCAATGTGTGCTATTATTGAAAAATTTCTTATATTTTTCTGATTTCTCAAATTTTTACCTCCGAATTCAAGGGGATTAAATATTTTAAATTTTTCCTCTAGTACTTAGAGGTAAAATCCTATATACTGCTGCTGATTTTATTCTTTTCTTTTCAATTGGTCCAAAGTATCTGGAGTCAATACTCATTCCTGGAAGTCTGTTGTCTCCCATTACAAAATACTCATCATCTTTTAATTTAAAGCATTCAACATCAGACTCTGTATAGTCTGATGAAGTATAAGCTTCTTCCAAAACTTTTCCATTTAATATAACTTTTCCATCTTTAAATTCTATTGTGTCGCCAGGCTTTCCAATTAATCTCTTAATATAATTTCTATTGTCATTTGGCGCATCTATTACCACAATTTCTCCACGAGGAAGGTCAGTGTATCTTTTATAAGAAAGACAAATCAACTTATCTCTTTCGTTTAAAGTGGGGTGCATGGACTCTCCATTAACTACAGCTATATTAAAAATAAAATTTCTCACAAAAAGTGCAATTAGAACTGCAGCTACAATTGTAAGAACAAAAGATAGGGTTTCATTTTTTTTCATGTGATCATCTCCAATTTCTAATTTTATCATAAATAGGCAAAAGATTGGATAACTATTTCTCTTATAAGTTGAAGGAATGTTGTTACAAAATAAAATAAAACTTATACGTTAAATCAACTTATAAAATTTTAAATAGAGAAGTGAAGTAAATTTTTTTTCACAAATTGTGCAAAAATTTTTATAAGTTTATGTTGTGGAGGGTCTCTATAGACATAGAGACTATAAAAAATAAAAATTATATCATATAAATTTGTATCAAGAGGGTCAAAGGAGCCTGCAGGGTTTAAAAATTTTTTTTATTTTATTAGTTAAAAATTAGTTAAAGAAAAACAATTTTAGGAAGGGATGACTTTATAAAAAATTTTAAAGTTATATTATCTTATGAGCACACAAATTTTTGAAAAAAATTTTTTGCAACTTTGTTGAGGGAAACTAAAGTAAAAAACAAAACAAATTAAGTGTAATAACCTTATGAAAATTTATTAACCGAAGACATTTTAAAATTTAAAGTTCTAAAAACTTCTTAGATAAAATAAATAAATTAAAGAAAGTCAAAAAAAGTCAAGATTATTTATAAATATCCTTGACAAAGCATTAGGTGTGAAGTATTATATAAACAGATTAGCACTCGGGGATAAGGAGTGCTAACAAAGGAGGAGTTATGGATACTAGAAAAATTAATATTTTAAATGCCATAATTGAGGCGTATATAGATATGCCAACTCCAGTTGGTTCGCGAACCCTTTCCAAAGATTACGACCTTGGAGTTAGTTCAGCGACTATAAGAAATGAAATGGCAGATCTTGAAGATCTTGGTTTTTTGAATAAGCCACATCAGTCAGCAGGAAGAATTCCATCTGAGCAGGCTTACCGCTTCTATGTTGATGAACTCTTTAAAAACTTTAATAGTTTTCACGACACAGATGCCTCTGGAAAAATCATGGAGCGACTCTTATTAACTTCGAGAAATCACGAAGACTTTTATAAAAATGCAGTCAATCTCCTAGCCAATTTAAGTTCTTGTACGGCTTTTCTCATAACACCACAGAAGGCTGATACAAAAATCAAAAGACTTACTCTAGTTAAACTTGATGATTTCACAGCTCTTTTAGTTCTCATAGGGGACAAGGGAGTTATTGAGAAGTATTTTTTAGAGATAGAAAATATTTCTGACGAAGATTTTCATCTAATAGAGAAGGTCTTAAATGAAAAAATATCAGGAATTGATTTTAATGAAATTGAATCACTTAAGATTTCACTTTCAGAGGACATGATAAGACATGGCAAGTTTATTTCTGATGTTGTAAAAATTGCTAGTCAATTTAATAAAAAGGTGTCTTCCATTGACATTTATTATGACGGTCTTACAAATATTTTAAACTTTGATGAATATAAGGACCTAGACAAGGCTAGAGATTTTATGAGCTTAGTAGAAGATCGGGACAGCTTATTCCAAATCCTAAAAAATGATAAGTTCACCAGTGATGTTGAAGTTATTATTGGATCAGAAAATAGCGCAAGTCTCATGAAGGAAAATACTATTATAAGAGCTCCCTTCGCTAAGGAACATGGAGTCTATGGAAGTATTGGAATCATTGGACCAGTTAGAATTGATTACATTAGATTGGTCAAGGTCGTTAAAACTTTTAGCGACGCAGTGAAAAGTGGATTGAAAGAAATGTGAGGGAGTACATGACGAATGAAGATATAAAAAAAGATAATTTACAAAATGATGATATAGATATGAAAGAAGAAAATCTTGATGTGAATGATGAAGCTGAAGTAGACGCTTCTGATGATGAAAAGTATCAAGGTTTAATGGATAAGTTTATGAGACTTCAAGCAGACTTCTCCAACTACAAGAGAAGGACTGAGGGACAAAAGTCTGAGTATGTTGAGCTTGGAGTAAAGAAAATTGCAAATGACTTACTTCCTGTCATAGATAACTTTGAAAGAGCCTTGGACTCAATTGTAGATAAGGATTCAACCTATGAGGGAATATTAATGATAAAAAAACAACTTACTGACGTACTTGCAAAGGACGGCATAGTTGAAATGGATGCATTGGGAAAAGAATTTGATCCAATGTATCATCACGCAGTACTCACTGAAGATTCTGATGAATATGACAGTGGTTATGTTATAGAAGTATTGCAAAAGGGTTATTTAATTGACGATAAAACACTAAGACCTGCAATGGTCAAAGTTTCACAATAAGGATTTAGGAGGAAATATTTATGGGAAAAATAATTGGAATTGATTTAGGTACAACTAACTCTGCAGTAGCAGTAATGGAAGGTGGAGAATCTGTAATAATTCCTAACATTGAAGGTAACAGAACTACTCCATCAGTAGTAGCTTTCACAAAAGACGGAGAAAGATTAGTAGGTGAAACTGCTAAGAGACAAGCAATCACAAACCCTGATAGAACAATCTCATCTATTAAGAGACATATGGGTTCTGATTTTACAGTAAAGATTGATGGAAAAACTTACACTCCACAAGATATTTCAGCTATGATTTTACAAAAATTAAAAGCTGATGCTGAATCTTATCTTGGCGAAAAAATTACAGAAGCTGTTATTACTGTTCCAGCTTACTTTACAGATGCTCAAAGACAAGCAACTAAGGATGCAGGAAGAATTGCAGGACTTGATGTAAAGAGAATTGTAAACGAACCAACTGCAGCAGCACTTGCTTATGGAGAAGACAAGGACAAGGATGCACAAACTGTTATGGTTTATGACCTTGGAGGTGGTACATTTGATGTATCTATCCTAGAACTTTCTGATGGTGTCTTTGAAGTACACGCAACTCGTGGTAACAATAAACTTGGTGGAGATGACTTCGACAATAGACTAATTGATTATATTGCTGAAGAATTCAAAAAAGAAAATGGAATTGACCTTAAGGCTGACAAAATGAGCCTACAAAGATTAAAGGAAGCAGCTGAAAAGGCAAAGAAGGAACTTTCTTCTACAATGTCAACAAATGTTAACCTTCCATTTATCACAGCTTCTCAAGCTGGTCCACTTCACTTAAATATGGATATTACTCGTGCTAAGTTCGACGAACTTACAGCAGACCTTGTTAAAATGACTGAAGAACCTGTTAAGGATGCTTTAAAAGACGCAGGACTTTCTGCAAATGAAATAGATAAAGTTCTTCTAGTTGGTGGTTCTACAAGAATTCCAGCAGTTCAAGAATGTATTAGAAAGTTAACTGGAAAGAATCCTCAAAAGGATATTAACCCAGACGAATGTGTAGCTCTTGGTGCAGCTATCCAAGGTGGAGTTCTTTCTGGAGATGTTAAGGATCTACTTCTTCTTGACGTAACACCACTTTCTCTAGGAATTGAAACAATGGGTAACATTACAACAAGACTTATTGAAAGAAATACAACTATCCCAACAAAGAAGTCACAAATATTTACAACTGCAGCAGACAATCAAACTTCTGTAGAAATTCACGTACTTCAAGGTGAAAGACAAATGGCAAAAGACAACGTAACTCTTGGTAGATTTACACTTGATGGTATTGCACCAGCAAGAAGAGGAGTGCCACAAATCGAAGTAACTTTTGATATTGATGCAAATGGTATTGTAAATGTAAGCGCTAAGGACATGGGTACTGGTAAAGAACAACACATCACAATTACATCTTCAACTAACTTAAACGAAGAAGAAATCGAAAAGAAAGTTAAGGAAGCAGAAATGTATGCTCAAGAAGATGCTAAGAAGAAAGACTTAATTGAAGCTAGAAATAACGCTGACTCAATGATTTATCAATCTGAAAACACACTTAAGGATGTAGAAGGAAAGATTTCTGATGCAGATAAGACTAAGATTGAAGAAGCAATCAAGGGACTTAAGGATGTAAAAGATGGTGAAGATCTTGAGGCTATTAAGTCTAAGACTGAAGAATTAACTCAAGCTTTCTACGCAATTTCAGAAGAAATTTATAAACAACAAGCTGGTCAAGGTCAAGCTGGTGGCTCACAAGCACAAGCTGATGACGATGTAGTTGACGCTGACTATGAAGTTGTAGATGAAGACGAAGAATAATAATTAAATAAAAATGTTGCAGTTTCGGCTGCAACTTTTTTTATGTAGAAAATTTTTTTGGAATTCTTATAAATTTACTTTTTAAAATTAAATTATAAAAGTTTAAATAAACTTTATTTTTTCTAGTTTTTATATTAGAATATAGAACTATTGAGGTGGAAGATGAGAAATTTTTATGAAATTCTTGAAGTTGAAAAAAATGTAAGTAAAGAAGAGTTAAAGAAATCTTATAAGAAGCTTGCTAAAAAGTATCACCCCGACTTAAATCCAGGAGATGAAGTTGCTGAGGCAAAGTTCAAAGAAATATCCTATGCCTATGAAGTCTTAGCTGATGATGAAAAGAGACAAATTTATGATGCCTATGGTGAAGAAGGACTTAAGGGCAACATGGGTGGATCAGGAGGAAGTGGCTTTGGAGGTTTCTCTGATATCTTTGATGACATCTTTGATATTTTTGGCGGCTCAAGATCAAATAGATATGAATATGCAAACAGAAAAGATATGCCTAAGAAAGGACCTGATGCAAGAGTAGACGTAACTCTTGATTTCTTTGAAGCAATATTTGGAGTGGAAAAAGAAATTTCTGTTAAGGTTAGGGAAGAGTGCTCCCACTGTCATGGCAGCAAGATGGAACCGGGTAGTGAAAAACATACTTGTGAAACTTGTCATGGTACAGGTCAAGTTACTTCAGAACAAAACACACCATTCGGAAGGTTCGTAAGGACTTCAGCTTGTGAAGACTGTAAGGGAACAGGAGAAGTTATAGAAAAACCATGTAAAGAATGTGGTGGAAGAGGAAGCAAGCTAAGAACTAAGAAGTTAAAAGTAAACATTCCTAAGGGAGTTGACACAGGAAATATAATTTCACTTAGGAACCAAGGTTCTGTTGGAGAGAATGGTGGCGAGAATGGAGACATCTTCGTCTATATTAGGGTTAGATCAGATGCAGTCTTTAAAAGAGAAGGCAACGACATCTACTTAAATATTCCGATTTCTTACTCAGATGCAGTTCTTGGAGCAAAGATTAAAGTCCCAACTCTTAAGAAAATCGTAGACTATGATATCCCTAAGGGAACTACAGGTGGAACAATTTTTAGGTTAAAGGGAGAAGGAGTCCCTTATGTCAATAGAGAAAAACAAAGAGGAGACCTCTTCTTCAAAGTTGATATTATTATTCCTAAAAAGGTTAGCGACGAACAAAAGAAACTTCTTGAAGAATTAAGAGAAACTGAGCCAGAAGTTGCAGAGAATAAAAAATCATTTTTAGATAAATTAAAGAACTTATTTGATTAATGCGAATCACTGATTCGCATTTTTTAATTTGTATAAAGAAATTATCTATAATATAATGAAACAAGGTGATTAGATGAAATACATTGAAATGACAATAAATACTTCAAAGGATAAAAAAGATATCATTGAAGGAATTCTATTTGATTATGGAATTTATACAACAGAAGAAATTTCTAGCGACATAGTTGAAGAGTTAGAACAAAACGAAAAGGATTGGGACTTTATAGATTATCCTCTTTTAAACTCAAAGGAAGGTGTTTTTGCACTTAGAGTTTATCCTGAAAATATGGAAGATGCAAAGAGTTTAAAAGATGACTTGAGTGAAAAAAATCTTGGTCAATGTCTTATTGAAGAAAAGGATGACGAAGACTGGGCTAACAATTGGAAAAAATATTACAAACCACTAGAAATTGGTGAGAAGATTGCCATTGTTCCTGAGTGGGAAGCTTATGAAAATGAAAATGAAAATAGAATAGTTATAAAAATAAATCCAGGTATGGCTTTTGGAACAGGAACTCATGAGTCAACATATATGTGCCTTGAACTTTTAGAGAGATATGTAAAAAGAGATGACGAAACCTTTGATATAGGTTGCGGGTCAGGTATCCTTGCCATAGCGGCTTTAAAGCTTGGAGCAAAGAGAGCCCTTGCAGTTGATATTGATGACAAGTGCATTGATGCTTCTCATGAAAATGCAAGTCTAAATAATATCGAAGACAAGATGGATATCAAAAAGGGAAACCTTCTTGACGTGGTAAAGGGTAGAGCAGACCTAATAGTTTCAAATATTATTGCAGAAATAATTGTAGATGAAATTAAAAATCTAAAGAACCACATGGATAAGGGTGGAATTTTTATAACTTCAGGAATTATAAAAGAGAGAAGACAAATGGTAATTGATGCCCTAGAAGAAAATGGATTCGAAATTATTGACGAGTTGGAAAAAAACAATTGGGTTGCTATTGTAGGAAGATTAAATGTATAGATTTTTTGAAGATAGAGAGTTTCAAGGCAATACGAATTTAAAGGAGGAAACTCTTCATCACTTAAAAAATGTAATAAGGATAAATGATGGAGAAGTCTTTCAAGTTGTTTTTGAAGATGGGATTTTTTCCTTTGCTTATGAAGGCGAAAAAGTAAAAAATCTTGGGGAAGTCAAAGAATCTAATGAATCTAAGGTTAGACTTTCCTTATTTTTTGGAGTTTTAAAAAATAATAAGTCTGAAGATGTTTTAAGGCATGCCACAGAAATTGGAGTTAGTGACTTTTATCCTCTTATAATGGATAGGTCTATCTCAGATATTTCCAAGAAAAAAGAAAAGAAAATTGAAAGATTTCAAAAAATTGTGGAGTCAGCTGCAAAACAATCAAAGCGAGATGTAATACCTATAGTCCATGACATAATAAAGACAGAAGATATTTTAAATTTTTCTGGCGATTTAGTTTTATGTTATGAAGATGAAAGCAAGACGCAATTGGGCGATGTAACAAAGTCTTTAAGCAATAATGTAGGACTTGTTATCGGACCAGAAGGTGGTATTTCAGAAAGAGAACTTGAAATATTAAGTGAAGCAAAAAAGGTCGGACTTGGAAGGAGAATCCTTCGAGCAGAGACTGCAGCTATTACAGCTTCTTTTTATATAATACACGCAAAGGAGTGTGAGTAATGGAAAAAACTTTTTCAATTTTAACTCTTGGCTGCAAGGTTAATCAATACGAATCAGAAGCCATGAGCGAACTCTTTGAAAGTAGGGGATATAGACAAGTTGAAAATGATGACTTTAGTGATGTTTATATAGTTAATACTTGTACAGTTACAAACTTATCAGACAGAAAATCAAGGCAGTTTATTAGAAAATCCAAGAAGATTAATCCAGACTCAGTTGTTGCAGTTGTGGGATGTTATTCACAAGTTTCTCCTGAGGAAGTGAAAAGCATCGAGGGAGTTGATGTTGTTGTTGGCACAACAGAAAGAAATAGGATTGTAGACTTAATAGAAGAGTCCAAGAAAAACAATGAAAAGATAAATATTGTTAAGGACTTAAAAAATGTCCGTGAATTTGCCAATACAACAAATTTTGATAGCAACAACAGAACTCGTGCCTATATGAAGGTCCAGGATGGTTGCAACAGATTTTGTACCTATTGCATCATTCCCTTTGCAAGAGGACCAATTAGGTCAAGAACAATTGAAGACTCAGTTAGAGAGGCGAGGGCCCTCGCTGATAGGGGTTTTAAAGAAATTGTTCTAACAGGAATTCATATTGGTTCTTTTGGCAAGGACCTTGGGGATATGAGATTAATAGATTTAATAGAAGCCATAGCTGAGGTGGATGGAATTGAAAGGATAAGACTTTCATCTGTTGAACCACTTATTATAAGTGATGACTTTATGGAAAGGGGACTTAAGACTGGAAAGTTATGCGACCACTTCCATCTATCTCTTCAAAGTGGATCAAACAATATTCTTAAAGCTATGAATAGGCGATACACTCGTGAAGAGTATATTGAAAAGGCAAATATTATCAGGAAGTATATGCCTCATGCAGGACTTACAACAGATATAATTGTTGGTTTCCCTGGAGAAAGTGATGAGGACTTTAAAGATTCAATGAATATTGTAAGAGAAGTTGGCTTTTCAAGGATTCACGTCTTCAAATATTCTAAGAGGAAAAACACAAAGGCCGCTGTCATGAAAAATCAAATTGATGGAAATGTTAAGAAGGAAAGGTCTGAAAAATTAATTGATCTTGGAGAAGAATATCAAGAAATTTTTGAAAGAGAAAATATGAAGACACCACAGTCTGTTTTATTTGAAGAAGAACATGATGGAGTTTATTATGGGTACACTACTAACTACATTAGGGTTAAGACAAAATCTAAGGAAGAGCTTACAAATAAAATTAAGAAAGTGAAAATTTTAGATACGGGCGAAATTGCAAATTGTGAAGTTCTTGGTGATTAAATGTTAAATATAAGAGCTCACCATCTCTTGTGCACAAAAAATTTTGTTGGTCAGGGTTACAGTGATGATTTTTCAAAAAATATGACAAGGCTTATTAAGGAACTAGAAGAGAACCCAGAGGTTAAGCTACTAGCTGACCTTGATGATATTTGTGGTCCTTGTCCAGAAAACCTTGGATATAAGTGCAAGAATGACGACTTAGTTAAGTCATACGACAAAAGAGTTTTAGATTTTTTAAACCTAACTCAAGATGAAATTTATTCCTGGGAGGACATAAAAAAGCTTGCCTGTGATATAATATTTTCAAAGAATAGGCGAGAAGAAATTTGTAGAGAATGTCAATGGAATGAACTCTGCAAAGAAGTTGAAGCCAAAAGGAGGTAAGGATGGACTGTTTATTTTGTAAAATAATAAAGGGAGAAATTCCTTCAACAAAACTTTATGAAGATGAACTTGTGTATGCCTTTAGAGACATAGACCCACAAGCACCTACTCATTTTTTAATTGTTCCAAAGGAACACATAACATCAGCAGATGATCTTGATGAAAACCACAAAGACCTAATAGGTCACATCTTCTTAGTTGCAAAGAAACTTTGTGCTGAAGAAGGTCTTACTAAGGGTTATAGGATCGTAAACAATTGCAAAGAAGACGGAGGTCAAACTGTAGATCACCTTCACTTCCATGTACTTGGAGGAAGAAGTTTAAATTGGCCACCAGGTTGATAAAAATTTTTACTAAAGCTGGGATAAATGTCCTGGCTTTTTTTATGTCTTTTTAATTTTTAATAAGAAATTAAAAAAGTCAAAGTGATGAACTGGTTTATATTTATTTTGTGGATGCGAAAAATAATTTAAGAGAGACGAAGACAAATAAAATTTTTAATTTTTCTAGAAGATTTTACTTTTAAATTTGATTAGTAAAAATAAAAATTAAAATTTAAATAAGAAAAATATTATTGAAGTTTTGGGACTTATAGAGTATAATAAACCTAAATTGGCCGGAAGGTCATACTCTTTTCTACGAGAGGAGGTTAAAAAATGTCCGAAATCAGGGTTGGTGAAAATGAATCTTTAGACAATGCGCTAAAAAGATTCAAAAGACAATGTGCCACTAGTGGAGTTCTCAAAGAAGTAAGAAAAAGAGAACATTACGAAAAACCAAGTGTTAGAAGGAAGAAAAAATCCGAAGAGGCACGCAGAAAAAAACACAGATATTAAAGAGGGTGTTCTTATGTCTCTAAAAGAGAGACTCATGGCTGATTTAAAGGATGCTATGAAAAATAAAGATAAACTTCGCAAAGATGTTATCACCATGGTTCGTGCAGCTATTAAACAAAAAGAAGTAGATGAACGAGTTGAGCTTGACGACAGTGATATTGAAAATATCATTGGCAAGCAGCTAAAAGAAAAAAAGTCGTCAATTGAAGAGTTTAAAAAAGGTAATAGAGAAGACTTGGTTGAACATACAAATCAAGAAATGGAAATATTACTTGATTACTTACCTGAGCAATTATCAGATGAAGAATTAAAAGAAATCATACAAAAAGTAATTGACGAAAATGAAATAACATCAATGAAGGATATTGGAAAATTAATGAAAAATGTCATGCCTTTAATTAAGGGCAAGGCAGATGGCAAGCAAGTTAATGCTATTGCCAAAGAATTATTAAATTAAAACTCGGGGAATTTCCCTGGGTTTTTTTTTTACAATTTTTTATCTTGCAAGTTTTAGATAGAAAAACTTAAAGTATTAATTTTTTATATTTCATTAATAAGGAGACTTATATGAGTGAGAGGAATTATTTAAGAAAACATAAGGAAAGGCTTCCTGTGATTGCTATTTGTTATGATTTTGATAAGACACTGACACCAAATGAGATGCAGGCACAAGGCTACATTCAATCTTTGGGTTATGAAGCCAATGAATTTTGGAATAAATCAAATGGAATAGCAGAAGATAATGATATGGATGAGAACTTGTCTTATATGTATATGATGGTAAACGAGTTTAAGGATCATCATAAGTTAGATAGAAAAACTTTAGAGGCTTATGGAGCTGAAGTAAAATTGTTTTTAGGTGTTGATGATTGGTTTAGACGTATAAGAGAGTATGGATTAGAGAGGGGAGTTCTTGTAGAACATTATATAATTTCCTCTGGAATCAAAGAAATGATTGAAGGCACAGAAATTGCTAAAAAGGGTGAGTTTGAAAAAATTTATGCAAGTTCCTTTTATTTTGATGACAAGGGCATAGCAAGATGGCCAGCACAAGTTGTTAATTACACTAACAAAACTCAGTTTCTTTTTAGAATTCAGAAGGGAACTTTAGATATTAACGACCCAGGTATTAATGATTATTTTCCACCTGATGAGATAAGGGTTCCCTTCAGAAATATTGTTTATATTGGAGATAGTGATACTGACATCCCATGTATGAAATTAGTGAACACTTATGGGGGATTTTCTGTTGGAGTTTACAATCCAGCGCAAACTAAAGACAAGGTTTATAAGATGATCAAGGACAACCGAATTAAATATTTTGCTCCTGCAGACTATAGAGAAAACAAAGAGCTAGATCTTTTAATAAAAAATATTATAGAACGAACAGTCTTTAATGAAAAGTTAGAATCACGACACTACAATTGCTTTAAAGAAGCTATGGAATCTTAAAAAATTTTAATAATGTCAATACCTAATCTTAAATAAGATTTAGATTATTCATAAAATCTTTGGGGTAAAATGGTAATAAGTGCAAAGGAGGTTAAATTGAAGAAACATAAAAATTTATTTTACAGTCTCCCACTTTTGATGTTTTTAATAAATTTTGTTTATGCAAAAGCTGAGGGGACAGGATCTTTAGAAAGTATCTTTTCTAATGATTATATTTTTTCTATTTTACTTATTGTGGCAATTGTTACAGCCGTTTTTGAAGTTTTAACTCCAGGATTTGGTATATCTGGAATCCTTTCAATAACCTGCTTTTTTACCTTTTTCTGGGGATCTATAAGAATGGGAAATACAAATATTTTTGAAATCTCCTTATTTGTTATAGGCTTGCTCTTATTAGGATTTGAAATGATGATACCAGGCTTTGGCGTTGCTGGGGTCAGTGGAATTATTGCAGTTTCTGCTGGTTTAGTCTTGTCAATGAGTGATATTTATTTTGCCTTGTTTTCACTAGCACTTGCCCTAGTTATTGCATTAATTCTTGGATACGGGTTAGTAAAAAGAGGAATTAAATCTGAAGCAATTAATAGGCTTAGACTTTTTAAAGAAAGTTCCACCGACAAGGGTTATGTTAGTGTTAAGGCTGCAGAAGTTTCTCCAGGAGATATATTAATAACAAAAACTCCCCTTAGGCCAACAGGTTATGCTATATTAGGAGATAGAAAGATAGAAGTAGTTTCAAATACTGGATTTATCGGAAAAGATGAATCAGTAGTTGTTGTTAAAATTAGCGGCGCAATAGTTTACGTCGAAAATAAATAGGAGGATTTATGTCATATTATCCAATTGGAAGTATTTTTATAATTGCAGTAATCATCATAGTAGTTTCCATGTTCTTGTCCTTCGTGCCCGTTGGACTATGGGTAACTGCATTTTTCTCTGGTGTTAAAATAAAAATATCAGAGCTTATTGGAATGAAACTTAGAAGAGTAAAACCTTCAAGAATTGTTAGACCAGCTATAAAGGCAACTAAGGCTGGACTTAATCTTGAAATATCTAGTCTTGAAGCTCACTACCTTGCAGGTGGTAATGTTAATACACTTGTAGATGCACTAATAGCAGCACAAAGAGCAAATATACCCCTACAATTTGAAAGGGCAGCTGCCATTGATCTAGCAGGTAGAGATGTGCTTGAAGCAGTTCAAGTTTCAGTAAACCCTAAGGTAATTGAAACACCAAATATTTCTGCTGTTGCCCAAGACGGTATTGAAGTCATAGTTAAGGCAAAGGTAACTGTTAGGGCCAACATAGAAAGACTTGTTGGTGGTGCTGGAGAGCAGACTATTATTGCAAGAGTTGGAGAAGGTATTGTAACAACAGTGGGTTCATCAAAGAGTTATAAGTCAGTTCTAGAAAATCCAGATTCAATTTCAAGAGTTGTTCTAGATAAGGGACTTGACTCAGGTACAGCTTACGAAATTTTATCAATTGATATAGCAGATGTGGACGTTGCAAGAAATATTGGCGCAAGACTACAAACTGATCAAGCTGAAGCTGATAAGAGGATATCTGAAGCTAAGGCATCAGAAAGACGTGCTATGGCCCTTGCTCGTGAACAAGAAATGAAGGCTGAAGTAGAAGCTATGAGGGCAAAGGTTGTAGAAGCAGAGTCTCAAGTTCCAATTGCTATGGCAGAAGCTCTAAAAAGTGGAAATCTTGGAGTCTTTGATTATTATAAGATGCAAAATATAAACTCTGATACTGATATGAGAAAGTCAATTTCAAAAATCCCTGAAAAAAATCACAAAAAGGAAAATAAATAATGGGATCTATTTTTAGTCTTGTAATTGCTATTATTTCTCTCATGCCAGCCATAATATTCATTGTTATTTTCAAAGTCCTTTTAACTATTCTTAGCAGAGGTAAAAAGAAAATGACGGAGGATTTTTATGAAGCTGAGAGAAATAATCCAAACTCTAAAAATATTCATGGCGATGTGAAATCAGATTCAGAAAGTTTAATTGATGAAATAAAAAAAATAATCAAAGAAGAAAGGGAAAAAGAGAAAGAAAAAGATAAAAAGGAAACTTTAGGTAAAAGTTTTAAAGAAATCTTTAAAGAAGAAAAGGATAAATCTAAAAATAAAGTAAAAGAAAAAAGTGATAGAAAACTAATCGATAAAGATCCTATCCACGCTCAAAAAGAACTTAAGAAAAATTCTTTGGAAAAGAAACCTTCACTGGATAAAGACTCAGGAAAATCCAAAGATGAGAATAACAAAGAGGTTTTGGAAGGATCCATTAATCTAGAAAAGATACCCGAGAAGATTTTTGAAAGTGAATTCATAAAAGAATGTGAATCAGACAGGGTTATTTATGAAGATGAAGAGGGCGAAAACTTTATTGATGCTTTCTTAAACTTTAACGAAGAAGACTTACCTAAAATTCAAATTTATAAAGAGATTTTTGATAAACCTTTAAGTCTAAGATAAATCAAGGCTTGCTTTCCATAATCTATGGAAAAGTAAGCCTTTTTATGGTATTATTAAAGTCACGTTTAAGGGGGTATATTTTTTGACTAAAATGGAAAAATCCATTGAAATTAATGATATAAACTTAATGTCAATTTTATTTGGCAAGCTAGATGAAAATATTGCTCTTATAGAAAAAGAACTTGGGCTTAGTATTAAATCCAAAGCAGACAAGATTTTTATAAGTGGGGAAGAAGATGTAGTTGGAGATGGGGCAGTTCTTTTGACAAACTTAGTTGAAACTGCTAGGCAACAAAATTCTTTAAGCTTATCAGATGTAAGATATGCGATTTCACTTATTAAAAATAATGAAAAGAGACCAGTAGCAGAGCTCTTAAAGGATACCTTGGTTTATACATCTATGGGCAAGCCCATAAGAGCTAAGACTCTTGGTCAAAAGAGATATATTGATAATATAAATAATAATGACATTGTTTTTGGAATCGGACCAGCTGGTACTGGAAAAACATACCTTGCTATGGCAGCAGCAGTTCGTGCCTTTAAGGCAAAGGAAGTTAACAGAATTATTTTGACAAGGCCTGCTGTAGAAGCTGGAGAAAACTTGGGTTTTCTTCCTGGAGATTTACAAAATAAAGTAGATCCTTATTTAAGACCCCTTTATGATGCATTGTTCGAGATACTTGGACACGACACCTATAACAATTTATTTGAAAAGGGACTTATTGAGGTTGCACCACTTGCTTATATGAGGGGTAGAACTCTTGATTCAGCCTTTGTTATCCTGGATGAGGCACAAAATACAACTAATGAGCAAATGAAAATGTTTTTGACAAGACTTGGATATGGATCTAAGGCTATTGTCACTGGCGATGTTACACAAATAGACCTACCAAAAGGTAAGCAATCTGGTCTAAAGACTGTGTTGAAAATTCTTGATGGAGTAAAGGGAATTGGGATAACTTATCTCAATAAAAATGATATTGTTCGTCACGCCCTTGTTCAAAGGATAATAGATGCTTATGAAAAATATGAAAAGACAAATGAAAAGGCTAAAAAGGTAATTGAGGCTAAGAAGTCAAAGAACTGGAGAAAGTAATGGAAGTTTATTACGATGACAGACAAGATGATATAGAAATAACTGATGAAATAAAATCTTTAGTTGAAAAATCTATTGCTTCTGTTTTAAAAGTTGAAGGTCTTGATGATGAAGTTGAAGTATCTGTTTCCTTTGTTGGAGATGAAGAAATTAAAAATTTAAACAGGGATTACAGGGGAGTAGATAAATCTACAGATGTTTTATCTTTTCCTATGGATGATGAATTTATTATAGACAAGAGGATTCTTGGAGATGTTATAATAAATACAAGAAGAGTAATGGAGCAAGCAGAGGAGCTTGGTCATTCTCATGAGAGAGAACTTTCTTATTTAACAGTACACAGTATTCTCCACCTTTTAGGATACGACCACATGGAAGAAGAAGACAAAAGAGAAATGAGAGAAAGAGAAAAGTTAGCCATGAAGGAACTTGAAATTTATAGGTGATTTTATGAAAAAAGGACGCTTTATTTCATCATTTAATTACGCAGTCCAGGGAATTATTTCTGTTTTAAAGACTGAGAGAAATATGAAGTTTCATTATCTTGCTGCTCTCGGAGTTATAATTTTATCACTTTTCTTTGATATATCATCTACAGAATTTCTATTAATGTTATTTGCCATTACACTAGTTGTATTTGCAGAAATGATTAACACTGCAATAGAGAGAACTGTTGATTTAGTAGTACAGGAATATAACCCTATTGCTAAGTATATAAAGGACGTATCGGCTGGAGCAGTTTTAATTACGGCGCTAAATGCTGCCGTTGTAGCTTATTTAGTATTTTATGACAAGTTTGCATCCTTTGGAGACTTGCTTTTATTTAAGATAAAAAATATGCCAAATCACTTGGCCTTTGTATCCTTGCTAATAATTATCATAGCAACAGTTGGAGCCAAGCTTATAATGGCTAAGAAAAGTGGAGGCACTTATTTTCAAGGAGGAGGTCTAAGTGGACACTCTGCAATTTCTTTTTGTGCAGCCACAATTATAACTATGATAGCAGAAAACTCTCTTGTGACACTTTGCTCCTTTGGACTGGCCTTTCTCGTTGCAGAAAGTCGTGTTGAAGGAAAAATTCATAAGGTTTCTGAAGTTGTCGTTGGAGCAATCTTGGGAGTTTGCGTTGCAATATTTGTATTTAAGGTAGTTGGTTAAAATGGAATATAAAAAATTGATTGAACTTGCACTTGATGCAAGAGATAATATGACATATACACCTTACTCACACTTTAATGTGGGGTGTGCAGTTGAGATGGAAGATGGATCAGTTTATGTTGGCGGCAATATTGAAATAGCTTCTTATTCTCCAACTAATTGTGCAGAGAGAACTGCAATATTTAAAGCAGTATCTGAAGGTAAGAGAGAAATTAAAAAAATAGCTATAGTTGGGGACAGTGATTATACATTCCCTTGTGGAGTTTGTAGACAGGTTATTCGTGAATTTTCAAAAAATCCAGAAATAATAATAGCAAGTTCTACTGAAGACTATAAAATATTTGGAATGGAGGAAATTTTGCCTCATTCCTTTGGTCCAGAAGACCTAGATGGAGATGAAAATGATAGATAAAATTTTTAAATCGGGCTATGTATCAGTAATAGGGAGGCCCAATGTTGGGAAGTCTACCTTATTAAATGCAATAATTGGAGAGAAAATTTCAGCTATTTCTTCAAAACCCCAAACAACCAGGCAAAATATTACCTTTATCCACACAGATGAAGATGCACAAATAATATTTTTAGATACACCTGGAATACAAAAACCAAAAAATAAGTTGGGAGAGTTCATGCTAACTGAATCAAAAGAGGGTATAGAAGATTCAGATGTGATTACCTATATAGTTGACACTTCAAAAAAAATTGGTAGAGCTGAAAGATCAATTATAGATATCTTAAAAGAATACAAGGGGAAGCTACCTATTATACTTTTAATAAATAAGGTTGATACAATAAGAAAAGATGAACTCTTAGAAATTATTTCAATGTACGCAGAAGAAGATATTTTTGACGAAATAATTCCTATTTCTGCTATGAAAAATGATGGAGTAGATATTTACTTAGGAAGTCTTAAAAAATATTTAAAAGCAGGACCGATGTACTATCCAGAAGACATGATTACTGACAAAAATGAGAGATTTATTGTCGCAGAAATCATAAGAGAAAAAGGACTTATGTACTTAAATGAAGAAGTTCCCCATGGTCTTGCAATCTCAATTGAAAAATTCAAAAAAAGAGAAGATAAAAATATGTATGATATTGATGCAAACATCTATGTTGAAAGGGATACTCACAAGGGAATTCTTATTGGAAAAAATGGTTCTATGTTAAAGAGAATTGGGACCGAAGCAAGAGAAGACGCTGAGAGACTTTTAGACGCCAAGGTAAATCTTCAAATTTGGGTTAAGGTTGAGAAAAACTGGAGAGACAGAGATAATTTGGTAAAGAGATTTGGTTACGACAAATAATTACACTCTAGGTATAGTCATAAATGAAATGGAATTTGGTGAATCTTCTAAGATAATTAAGGTTTTCACCAAGGAGTATGGGAAAATTTCCATTATGGTAAAGGGAGCTATGAGCCCTAAGTCCAGAAATTTAAGTGTTTCACAAATATTTGGTCTAAATGAATATCTCTTAAAAAAGGGACAAAGTTTTTTCTATATTAGTGATTCAAAAATCTTAGAGTCAAACTTTAAAATTAGGGAAAATTACGATAATCTAATTCATGCATCCCTATTATTAGAGATTATAGATAAATCATCTATAAGTGGTGAGGCTAACAAAAAAGCCTTTGATCTCTTAAGAAAAACCTTAAAATTTTTTAATTTTACCACAGATCCAATAGGACTTGCTCTTGCCTTTGAATTAAAATATCTTAGCTTTATAGGTTACAGACCAAAACTTGATATTAATGAAAAATCTTACTTTTCAATTAGGGAAGGAATAATTGATTTTCAAGATCCTTATTCCTTTTCACTAACAAGAAGAGATTTGCATTTTTTAAATTCAATTCTTTATGGCAAGCTTGAAGAATTAGAAAACATAGAAGATTTTGAAAAAAGCAGAAAAAAATACCTGCATAATATTATAATAAAGTATATAAAATACAATTTAGATATAAGCAGTTTTAAGTCTGACAAGCTGTTTAATTAAGGAGGAAAAAATGTATTTCCAAGATTTAATAATGACATTGGAAAATTATTGGAAGGAAAAGGGAGCAATAATCATGCAACCTTACGACATTGAAAAGGGTGCGGGAACAATGAATCCTAATACATTCCTAAGGTCTCTTGGACCTGAAGAATGGAAGGTAGTTTACGTTGAACCTTCAAGAAGACCAGCAGATGGTAGATATGGTGAAAATCCAAATAGGCTTTACCAACATCACCAATTGCAAGTTATTTTAAAACCATCTCCAGAAGATGTTCAACAACTTTATCTAGATTCTCTTTTTGCAATTGGAATCGATCCAAAAAAACACGATATTAGATTTGTTGAAGACAATTGGGAGTCTCCTACACTTGGCGCGTGGGGTCTTGGTTGGGAAGTCTGGCTTGATGGAATGGAAGTAACACAATTCACTTATTTCCAACAAGTAGGTGGAGTAAACCTTGATCTTGAAAGTGCAGAACTTACTTATGGACTTGAAAGAATTGCTATGTATCTTCAAAATGTTGAGTCAGTATATGACATTCAATACAATGAAAATATAACTTACGGAGAAGTATTTAAAAGAAATGAGTATGAACACTCTAAATATGCCTTTGAAACAGCTGATATTGATATGTTGAGAAAACTTTTTGATATGTATGAAGCTGAAGCTCAAAGAACTATAGATGAAGGCATTGTTATAGATGCCTACGACTACACTCTTAAGTGTTCACATGCCTTTAACTTATTAGACGCTAGAGGAGCTCTTTCTGTTTCTGAAAGGACAAGTTACATTCAAAGGGTTAGAAACCTTGCTAGAATTGTAGCAAAAACTCATTTAAAACACAGGGAAGAAATGAATTATCCCCTTCTAAATAGAGGTGAAATAAATGAATAATTACTTACTTGAAATTGGAGTTGAAGAGTTACCATCAAGATTTGTCAATATGGCAATAGAACAACTCAAAGAAAAATCACAAAAGTTATTGGTTGAAAATGAACTTGGATTTGAAGATGTGAAAGTTTATGCAACTCCAAGAAGGCTTAGTCTTATTATTGAAGGGCTAGATGAAAAGCAAAGGGATATTACAAAGGAAGTAAAGGGACCTGCCCTTAAGATCGCTTATGATGATGAAAAAAATCCTACAAAACCTCTTTTAGGCTTTATGAATTCACAAAAAATCACTGAAGAAGATATTGTTATTAAAGAAGTAAAGGGTACTGACTATGTTTTTGCACACATTTCATCAATAGGTAGAGACTCTGCAGAAATTTTAAAAGAAATAATTCCTGGTCTTATTAAAGATATAAATTTTCCTAAGAATATGCGTTGGGGCGGAAAAAATATTAGATTTGCTAGACCAATAAGATGGGTTGTTTCACTTTTAAATGATAAGATTGTTAAATTTGATTTTGAAGGAATTCAAGTTAGCAACATAACAAAGGGCCACAGATTTTTAGGTTCATCAGAAATAAAAATTGACAAGGTAGAAAATTACGAAAAATTGCTTAAAGACAACTATATAATACTAGATCAAAATAAGAGACGTGAAATTATTAAATATGAATCTACTAAGATTGCAAAATCATTAGGTGGAGAAATTCATGAGAATGAAGATCTACTAGAAGAACTTACTTACATTGTTGAGTATCCTACCCCAATTAAGGGAAGCATCAAGGAAAAATACCTAAGTCTTCCAAAGGAAGTTGTAACAACAACTATGATTGATCACTTAAGATTTACACCAATCTATGCCCAAGATGGGGGACTTTTGCCATATTTTATTACTGTAAGGAATGGTACAAGGGATTACGAAGATATAGTTATTGCTGGAAATGAAAAAGTTCTTGGAGCAAGACTAGAAGATGCTAAATTCTTCTATGATGATGATATTTCAAAACCTCTTGAAGATTATGTTGAAAATCTAAATGGAGTTCTTTTCCACGATAAGTTAGGAACAATGCTTGAAAAAGAAAAAAGAGATGGTGTAGTTGCAAATAAAATAGCAGAATCTCTTTCCTTTGCAGATGAAGCTATTGATGCAATAAAAAGGGTAGCCCACCTCTCAAAAGCTGACTTAACTACAAAAATGGTAATTGAGTTTACAGAACTACAAGGTGTAATTGGTGAAATTTACGCTTTAAAGTCCGAAGAAAAAGAAATTGTTGCAACTGCAATAAGAGAACAATATCTACCTAAGTTTGCAGGGGATAAACTTCCAGAATCAAGTGTTGGTTCAATATTCTCTCTTGCAGATAAAATTGATACTATTGCTGGACTTTTTGCTATTGGAGAAATTCCTACTGGTTCAGCAGATCCATTTGCACTTAGAAGGTCTGCCATAGGAATAATAAATATTATTAGAAATAATTCTTGGAAGTTTGATTTAGACGAAGCTGTGGAAACAAGTTTATATGAATATATTAATGATCTTGGTCTAACATTTAACCATGAGGAAGTTATTTCTAATGTAAGAGATTTCTTCTTTGGAAGAATTAAGACTATGCTTCAAGATGAAGGTATAAGATACGATATTATTGATTCTGTTTTAATTCCTGAAAGTGAAATCCATAATATCTTTGATAAAGCTAAAGAATTAAATGAATGGTTTAAGGAAGATAGAAGCAAGTTTGTTGATGCCTATAATAGAATTAATAACTTGACTAAGAATGTTGATTTACTTGAAGTAAATGAAGATTTATTTGAGGAAGAAGCAGAAAAAGATTTATACAAAAAATTTGTAGAAATTGATGGTAGCTTTAAGGAAGCCCTAGCAGAAGAAAATTACATGGATGCTATGGACTTATTAAATGACCTTGTACCATCAATTGATAAATTCTTTGATAATGTTATGGTAATGGTTGATGACGATAAGATTAGAGAAAATAGACTTGGACTAATCAATAGGATTGAGGAAAATATTCAAAATATATTAAAAATCGAAAATATTGTAGAATAGGTCGGTGAGTAAATGAAATTCAGCGATAGGCAGACTGAAATAATTGAAATTGTAAAAGAAAAGGGACCTATTACTGGCGATGATATTGCAGAAATTCTTGGGCTATCAAGGGCTACAATAAGATCAGACCTTTCTGTTCTCACTATGATTAATATATTAGGTGCACGACCAAAATTTGGATATTTTTATACAGGTAAATCCATTTTTTCTCAATTGTCAAAAGATCTTAAAAGTTTAAATGTTAAAGACTATATGTCACTTCCTTTTTCCTGTGACCAAAAGACTTCGGTGTATGATGTAGTAGTAGACCTTTTTATGGAAGACCTATCTTCTATGTTTATTACGGAAGGTGGTTATCTTGCTGGAATCGTATCTAGAAAAGATTTAATTAGGTTTATGATAGGGGATGCTGATATAAAAAAGACTCCTGTCAGTGTAATTATGACAAGGATGCCTAATGTTTTTTATGTAAACATTGAAGATAGTGTCTATAAGGCTGCCAATTTAATTGTGACAAAGGGTATTGACTCCCTTCCTGTTGTTAAAGTAAAAAATGAAAAGGATCTTGAGGTTGTAGGTAGATTTACGAAGACCAATGTTACAAGGCTTTTTGTAGATGTATGCGACCAAGAGATCGTATAGGAGGAGAAATGAATAAAGACGATAATCAACTCACTATTTTTGTAATTTCTGATTCAATTGGAGAAACTGGAGAGTTAATTGCAAAATCTTCTGCAAGACAATTTGAAAAAGAGAATTATGAGATTATTAGATATCCTTACCACAATAGTATTGAACAAATAAAACCAGTGCTGGAAAAGGCATCTGAAATCAAAAATAGTCTTATTGTTTATACAAATGTTGTTAAAGAAACTAGAGACTTTATTGAAGAAAAAACTCATGAGTTAAAGCTTCACACAGTCGATGTTATGGGTGAGCCACTACTTCAAATACAAGATATTTTAGGCTATGAACCTCTAAGAGAACCTGGTCTTATAAGAAGGCTTGACGAAAATTATTTCAAGAAAGTTGAGTGTGTTGAGTTTGCAGTTAAATACGATGACGGTAAAGATCCTCGTGGTGCAAAAAAAGCCGACATCTGTCTAGTTGGAATTTCAAGAACTTCAAAGACACCTCTCTCTATGTATCTTGCAAATAAATTATATAAAGTGGCAAATATTCCTCTAGTTCCAGAAGTTCCTGTGCCAAAAGAAGTATATGAAAAAGATGTAGACAAGATAATTGGTCTTACAGCTAATCCAGAAAAGATTATATCTGTTAGAGAACAAAGGTTAAAGTCTCTTGGGCTAACTTCTGGTGCAAAGTATGCAAACTACGATAGGATAAGAGAAGAATTAAATTATTCAAAACAAGTTATGGAAGAGCTTGGATGTTTTGTTATAGATGTATCTGACAAGGCAATAGAAGAAACAGCGGAAATTATTATTAACCACATGGAATCCAGGAAGTGATTAGATGAATCTTCGAGTTGAGAGAGAAAAACTTGAACATAAGATGTTATTTGAATATGCCACTTTTGCAGATTCAACTTTGGGGAGAAAAACGGAAGAAGAAAAATGTAATCTTAGGACTGACTTTCAAAGAGATAGGGATAGGATAATTCACTCAAAGAGTTTTAGAAGGCTAAAACATAAGACTCAAGTCTTTATTTCTCCTGAAGGAGATCATTTTAGGACGAGACTCACTCACACTCTAGAAGTTAGTCAAATAGGCAGGACAATAGCAAGAGCTTTAAGGTTGAATGAAGACCTAGTAGAGGCTATTGCTCTTGGTCATGATCTTGGTCACACACCTTTTGGCCACTCAGGTGAAGCTGTTTTAAATGAATTAAAGTCATCTGGTTTTATTCATGGAGAGCAGTCTTTAAAGGTAGTAGACTTTTTGGAAAGATCTGATCAAAGAATTGGATTGAATTTAACAGATGAAGTTCGTGATGGTATAGTAAATCATTCAGGCAGTGGAAATGCAAAAACCCTTGAAGGAAAAATTATTAAGTTTGCAGATAGGATTGCCTATATAAATCACGATATTGACGATGCCATTAGGGCAGGTATTATTTCTGAAGCTTCATTGCCTAAGGAGTTGACAAAAGTCCTTGGCAATACTTCTTCGAAAAGAATTAACAAAATGATTAATGCCTTAGTTGAAAACTCTTATGGCAAAGCAATTGTTGAAATGGAAGAGGAAGTTTATCAAGCTACAATGGAACTTAGACAGTATATGTTTAAGAATGTTTATATGGATTCTGTAGTAAAGAGTGAAGAAATAAAAATTAAGAGGTTATTAACAGAACTTTATAATTTTTATATGGAAGATTTAAGCAGGATTCCAGAAAATCACTTAAGTCTTTATGATGATAGAACTCACAATGATGAAGATATTGTGTCAGATTATATTGCAGGTATGACTGACACTTATGCTAAAAAACAGCTAAAAAATATTTTTATACCGAAGGGATGGAGCATTTAATTGTATGTAATAAATGACAATGTTCTTGATGAGATTAGAGATAGGGCAGATATTGTTGATTTAATTGGAGAGTATGTTGACCTTAAAAGGTCAGGATCCAATTATATGGGACTCTGCCCTTTTCATTCTGAAAAAACGCCCTCTTTTTCTGTTTCACCTTCCAAAGGAATTTTTAAATGCTTTGGATGTGGAGTAGGTGGAGATGTAATTACCTTTGTAATGAAAAGAGAAAATCTTAGTTTCCCTGAGGCTGTAGAATTTTTAGCAGACAAGTATAGTGTTAGACTAGAAGTTTATAAAGATGAAAATAAAGAAGCCCGTGACAAAAGAGATAGATTATATGAAATTAATAGGGAAGCTGGACTTCACTTTTTAAAAAATTATCAGACATCACAAAAAACGCAATTATATTTAAAAAATAGGATGTTAAATGATAAGACTATAAGGTCTTATGGAATTGGATACTCAAAAGATTCATGGACAGATCTCTACGATCACTTGACAAAATTGGGTTACAAGGAAGAGGAGCTTTTAGAACTTAATCTAATTTCAAAAAGTAAAAATGGCAACTATATAGATAGATTTCGCGATAGAGTTATGTTTCCAATAATCAATAGGAATAATAGGATAATAGGTTTTGGAGCAAGAGCTTTTGGAGATGAAAAACCAAAGTACTTAAACTCAAGAGAAACTCCAATATTTCACAAGGGAAATAATGTTTTTAATATGAATATTATTTCAAGAGAATCCACTAGAGAAAGAATAATCTTGGTAGAGGGCTACATGGATGTTATTTCTCTTTATAATAGTGGTATAAATTATAGTGTAGCAAGTCTTGGTACGTCACTCACTATAGACCAGGCCAATATTATAAAGAAAATGGCAAAGGATATTTACATTTGTTATGACAGTGACAATGCAGGTATTAATGCGACTTCAAGAGCTATAGATATATTTTTAGAAGCCTCTGTAAAACCAAAAATAATAGAACTTGAGGGCGGTCTTGATCCCGATGATTTTATTAAAAAATATGGAATGGAAGGCTTTGAAAATAAAATAAAGTCTGCCATTTCTTATATTGAATTTAAAATAAAAAAGCTCAAAGAGAATTTTAATTTAGAAGATAGTGAAGGGCTTAGCAATTTTACTATTGAATCAGCTAAGATTCTTTCAAGTATCATCAATCCTATTGAAAGAGATATTTTTGTAAAAGACTTTTCGAGAAAGTATAATATTTCCTTTGCAGCAATTGAAAATTATATTAATTATTTAAATAGAAATAAGCTAAAGGAAACGAAGAGAGAAAAATTGAAGGTAAAGAAAAATACAAATGTTGTGAAATCTAACAAGGCTAGAGCACAAGAGGAATTATTATCTTATTCTTTACTAGACAATGACATTTACAAGTATATCAAGAATAAAATTGAGGTTTTTTATTTTACAAATGCAATGACAAGGGCAGTATTCGAAGAGATACCTAGGCTTTATAAAGAAGAGATGGAAGTTAAGGACTTTCTATCACTTTTAGAGTCCAACAGACTTGTAGATATAGAATTTGTTGGGAATATACTTAGTATTATTAGTGAAATTCATGTTGATGACAAGATAGTTGATGAATTAATAAGAACTATTGAGGGAAATTATCTCCGAGATCGAAAAAACAAAATTCTCGAAAATATCGAAAAACTTCAAGGCGAAGAGAATAAAAATCTTCTACTCGAGGCTTTAAAAGAATTGCAAGAAATTAATTTGAAGCTAAACGAGTTGAAAGAGGAGGGCAAGTATGAGTGAAAATGTAAAAAACAATGAATCAATAGAGGAAATAAAGGACCAGCTCTTAAAGGATGGTAAAAAGGATGGTAAACTTACCTATGAAGAAATAGGTGATGCCTTCGAAAAATATGAGATTGATTCTGATGATATAGATGAACTATACAAGGTCTTTGAAAAAGAAGGCATTAATTTAGTTGATAAAAAAGATTCAAAAGATGATGACGATGAGGTAGATGTTACTAAAGAGGATTTATCTGTTCCTAAGGGTGTTACAGTAGACGACCCTGTAAGGATGTATCTTAAAGAAATTGGGAAAATTTCCCTTTTAACTGCTGAAGAAGAAGTTGAAATAGCAAAAAGAATGGAAGAAGGCGACGAATTGGCTAAGAAGGAACTTGCAGAAGCCAATTTAAGACTTGTAGTTTCTATTGCTAAGAGATATGTTGGTAGGGGTATGAGCTTCTTGGATTTAATTCAAGAAGGCAACCTTGGACTTATGAAGGCGGTAGATAAGTTTGACTACACAAAGGGTTTTAAGTTTTCAACATATGCTACTTGGTGGATTAGACAAGCTATTACAAGAGCCATTGCAGATCAAGCAAGAACTATTAGGATACCAGTTCACATGGTAGAAACTATAAATAAGCTTGTAAGAGTTCAAAGACAATTAGTGCAAGATCTGGGACGTGATCCTCTTCCAGAAGAAATTGCAGCTGAAATGAATTTAGACGTTGAGAGAGTTCGTGAAATTCAAAAGATTGCTCAAGAACCAGTTTCACTAGAAACTCCAATTGGAGAAGAAGAAGACTCCCACTTGGGAGACTTTATACCAGATGATGAAATTCTTTCTCCACAAGATGCTGCTACCTTTACTCTTTTAAAAGAACAACTTAACACGGTGTTAGAAACTTTAACTGATAGGGAAAAGAAAGTTCTAACACTTAGGTTTGGACTTGATGATGGTAGAGCTAGGACACTTGAAGAAGTTGGCAAAGAGTTTGATGTTACTCGTGAAAGAATTAGACAGATTGAGGCGAAGGCTCTTAGAAAGCTTCGTCATCCATCAAGGTCAAAGAAATTAAAGGATTATTTAGAATGATAAAATTATCAAAGAGGCTTAATAAAATTGCAGAACTTGTTGATTTTGGAGCTTCGGTAATTGATGTGGGCACAGATCATGGATATGTGCCCAATTTTTTATGCGAAAATAAAATCTCAAGGGACGTTATTGCAACAGATATTTCAAAAAATTCTCTGGAAAAATCTATAGAACTCACAAGAGAATTAGGGAACGAGAAAGAAATTAGAAACATTTTGGCAAATGGAATTGTAAATGAAGAGAGGGACAATATAATTATTGCAGGTCTTGGTGGAATTCAAATTGCTGAGATAATCGCTAAGTCCATTGACATTGCAAAGTATTCAAAAAAATTAATTTTGCAGCCCATGCAAAAGACTAACATCTTGCGTCGTGAATTAAATAATATGGGTTTTGAAATTTTTGATGAAGAAATTATCTATGAAGATGAAAGATACTTTGAGATAATACTTGCTAAATTTTTAAACTATAAAAATGAGGACTTAAAAGAAGAGGACTTTTATTTTTCAAAAAAATTAATTGAAAAGAAAGATAAGATTTATCTTGAATATCTTAAGGAGAAGAAAGATTATTTAAGGTCTATTATAAAAAGCTTTGATCCAAATAGCCAAAGGTCAAAGAAGAGGAATCAAGAATTAAATAGTTTACTAAAAAAAGTGGAGGAGGCAATTGATGAAATATCAAGTTGAAGAAATAAAAAATTTTATGGAAGCTTGGGCAAAAAATGAATACCAACTTTCTTGGGACAACTCTGGTAGTCAAATTGAACTTAAAGAAGAAACTGGAGCAGTAGTTCTCGCTATGGATGTAACAGATAAAGTTGTAGACAAGGCTATAGAGATGGATGCAAAATTAATTATAAGCCATCACCCAATGTTTTTCACTGGCTCAAAAAATATTGTTGAAGGAACTTATCTTGGCGACAAGATAATAAGACTCATAAAAAATAATATTTCTGTTTTTTCTTATCACACTTCAATGGATATAGCTGAGGATGGAGTTAATGATACTTTATTTGAGAAATTATATTTAAAGAATAAGTCTGTATTAACTTATGAAGAAGACAAACCGATGGGTCTTATTGGTGAATTTGAAACAGAATTGCCGCTTAAAGATTTAGACAAGTTCTTAAAAGATAAACTACAAGTTAGTAAAATTAAATATTATGGAAGAGAAGAAAAAAGTATTAAAAAAGTTGCAATCCTTGGAGGAAGTGGATCAGACTTTATTAGTCAGGCTAAGGAGGCAGGAGTAGATGCCTACATTACTTCTGATATCAAGTACCATGACGGACAAAGAGCCTATGAAGACGATTTAATTTTAATAGATGTGGGACATTTTTTTTCTGAAAGAATAATTCTTCCAAAGATTAAGAAGAAGCTTGAAGAAAACTTTAAAGATTTAAATTTTTATATCCAAGAGACATCAAGCTTTGAGCTTGATATTTAAGGACTTAAGTGGTAAGATTATCTGGTAAGTAAATTGGTCAACTGCACATATGTGAGGAAAGTCCGCGCTCCACAGAGCAGGGATGCTGGCTAACGGCCAGTGGGGGTGACCCCAAGGCTAGTGCAACAGAAATATACCGCCCTAGGGTAAGGTTGGAAAGGCGAGGTAAGAGCTCACCAGGTCATTAGTGATAATGATGCTATGTAAACCCCATTCGGAGCAAAACCAAATAGGAATAACAGATGTTGCTCGCATCTGCCGGTAGGTAGGTTGCTAGAAATTATAGGTAACTATAATTCAAGATTGATAGTTGACAAAACAGAACGCGGCTTATAGATTTGCTTACTACATACAAATAAATACAAATTTAAACAAAAGTTACAAAAAAGTTAAAATTATTTTAACAATTTTGTAACTTTTTGTTGTTTTTCTGTAATTACTTTGTTATACTTAAACAGTAACCAAAATAGTACGAATATAATTATTATAAAAATACAAAGTATAGGAGTTGTTAGTATTGGTTTCCTTAAAAAATAAATTGCCACTAGGACTATTTGCACTATGTGCAGTTTCAATAGTGGGCATGAAAGATACAGGGGTATTTATTAACGAACATGTACAGAAGACATACAGTGGCAATGAAATAGACTTTTCTATTGGAGAAAAAGTTGAAGTTCTTGAAAAGAAGGGTAATGACTACTTTGTTCAAAAGGGCAAGGCTAAGGTTACTATTCCACAAGATAAATTATTACTTACAGAAGTTAAAGTTCCAACATATAAGGTTATAAAGGCTAGTCCAATCTTAGACGATAATGGCAAAATTATAAGAAGCTTATTTATCGATGAATATGTAATTGGAGTTTCATCTAGTAACGACAAAGTTAAGGTTAAATGTAACGATGGAACTGTTGGTAATGTAGATGTAAAAGCACTTAAAAAGATTGCTGATAAAAGAAATAATGTAACTAATGTTGAAGTTAGAAACAAAACAGTAGCTACAAATCAAAATGGAAAGAAATTAAATCTAAATAAGAAACAAGTTGTAAATGTTGTTGACTTTGTAGAAGGTTTCTTCATTATTGAAGACAACGGATCTAACTACAATGTTCCAGCTAAGGATCTTAATATTGCTTCTGGCAATAAGATAGATAGATCTTTAGACAACAATGAAGCAACCATTGTATCTAATGACGAAAAAGAAATTCAAGAAGTTATAAAAAATAAAGAAGCTATAAAGGTTAACTACGCTGCAAAGAAAGTTGCAGGACCAAATGCATCAATAGCAAATAAGGTTATCACTTCTGCAGAAAGCAAACTTGGATCTACATATGTATATGGAGATACTGGTAAGGCAGGATTTGACTGTTCAGGTCTTGTTTATTCAATTTATAATGACGAGCTTGGTATTTCAATTCCAAGATCTTCTAGATCACAATCAACTTTTGGAAAACAAGTTGATAAATCAGACTTACAAGAAGGAGATTTAGTATTCTTTAACACAACAGGTAATGGCGTTAGTCACGTTGGTATTTATGTTGGCGATGGAAAATTCATCCACGCTTCATCAGGACAAGGAAAAGTTATGACTTCTTCTTTATCTGAGGCATACTACCAAGACAGATATGTAAACGCAACACGTATATTATAATTAAATTTTAAATTAAGAGCCTATTGGCTCTTTTTTTTTATATGGATTTTTGTAAAAGAAGGCTTTGTTGTATAGCCACCTTTGTAGAAATAAATACTTGAAGCTAAATTCACGAAAAAATTATAATCAAAACAAATTTATTTTTATAAATAATTAAAGCAAAATTTTACTATATTTATTAGAATTCAATGGTAAAATGTTAAGAGTAATATTGTTAAAACAAATTTTATAAGGAGGAGAAATGAAAAAAAATAATTTTTTTAATTCTTTGGTTTTTAAACTAATATTAGGAATTATTATAGGAATATTTGTTGGTAGAATTTCCAACGAAGGTGCAATTGTTGCCATTGATTCAGTTAAAAGAGTTATCGGTGATTTAATAGGCTACATAGTACCCCTAATTATTTTGGGATTTATTACTCCAGCTATAGTTTCCTTAAAGGAAAGTGCAGGTAAAATTCTAAGCGTTACACTTATAATTTGTTACTTGTCTACTGTTGGAGCTGCCACAATGTCATTCTTGGCAGGAAGAGCAATTATACCAAACCTTAATATAGCTTCAAATGTAGATGCGGGTAATGCCATACCAGAATCCATATTTAAACTATCAATTGATCCTATTATGCCTGTTATGACAGCTCTTGTGACTTCAATACTATTTGGTATAGCAGTTATTGTTACAAATTCTGAAACATGGGAGAAAATGCTTATTGAATTAAATAAGATTGTCCTATCAATAGTAAACAATGTTGTTATAAGAATTCTACCGGTTTATATAGCAACTACTTTTGCAGTTTTATCTTACGAAGGTGTAATTATTTCTGAGTTGCCTGTATTCTTGAAGATTATCATAATTGTAATTGTGGGTCACTTTATCTGGATGACTGTTATGTATTCTTTTGCAGGTTTAATTTCAAAAACAAATCCTAAAGAGGTCTTCAAACACTACCTACCAGCTTACTTAACAGCAGTAGGAACTATGTCATCTGCCGCAACTCTTCCAGTTGCAATTGAATGTGCTAGAAAATCTTCTACACTTGATCCAAAGATAAGGGACTTTGGGATTCCACTATGTTCCAACACCCACCTTTGTGGATCAGTTTTGACAGAAGTATTCTTTGTAATGACAGTTTCTAAAATTTTAACAGGTCAGCTTCCGGAGACAGCTAATATGATAGTTTTCATACTTTTACTAGGAATCTTTGCCATAGCAGCTCCAGGAGTGCCTGGAGGAACAGTAGTAGCATCTCTCGGTTTAATAACATCAGTCCTAGGATTTAACGACACAGGAACAGCACTTATGCTTTCTATATTTGCATTGCAAGATAGCTTTGGTACTGCTTGCAACGTAACATCTGATGGTGCAGTTGTATTAATGGTAACAGGTATTTTTAATAAGGTACCTGGAAAAAATAAAGAAAGTATGAAGAATTAAAAAATTTATTAGATCGAAAAACCCAGGATTATTAAGCCTGGGTTTTTACGTAGATAAAATGATTAATTATTGATTCTTATTTTACGAAAGTTTTTATAAATGCAAGTACGATTGGTTGATAGATTATATCTACTAAGAAAGCACCAACAATTGGAACAATCATCATAGCCCTTCTACTTAAACCGTATTCATCATTTATAGCAGTCATATTTACAATAGCTGATGGAGTTGCACCTAGACCGTGACCACAAAGTCCAGCACTCATAACTGCTGCATCATAACTTTTACCAAGTACTCTAAACACAACAAAATATGCATAAATTAGCATAAAAATAACTTGACAGATTAGAACAACAAGAACTCCGCCCATTAGATCTTGAAGTTCCCAAAGTTTTAAGGTCATAAGGGCAAGTGCAAGGTATAAGTTAAGCATAATATCTCCAATACCATCAACTAAGGAACCATTAAACTTATAGATATTAATTTTTTCATTTAAATTTCTTAAGATAACTGCTATAAACATAGCTCCTACATAATCTGGAAAATCCATATTAATTAGTGTTCCAATAAATTTTGATACGAGAGTTCCTAATGCCATTGAAATGATAATTGCAGAAACATTCTTCATAATATCTAAATTTGTTAATTCAAATTTTTCTTCGGTAAATAAAGCGTCTAATTTTGATGAATCAAAGTCATCATTATTTGGAGTAAGTCCATTTTTAACAATTAGTCTTCTTCCAAGTGGACCTCCAATAACAACACCAAAAATAAGACCAAATGTAGCTGCAGCCGCTCCAACAACAGGTGCTTGTTCGTAACCCATCTTAGCAAAAGTTGACCCATAACTCATAGCAGCTCCATGTCCACCAATCATTGATATAGATGATGCAAGCATTGCGTATGCAGGTTCAAGTCCAATAATTTTTGCGACTCCAATGCCAATTGAGTTTTGAATAAGTGAACAAAATCCACACACTAACCAATAAATTATAAGTAAAATTCCTCCGGATTTTAAAATCTTAAGGTTTGCTCCGAGCCCAACAGTGGTAAAGAATGCAAGCATAAAAGTTGGTTGAAAAATATTTTCATAAGTAAAATTAAAGCTGTTTGTTTTATAACCTATAAAAGTTATAAACATAAACAAAAATCCACCTACTACAGGAGCAGGTATACAATATTTTCTTAAAAATAATGATCTATTTTTAATACCATATCCAGCTAACAATACAATTACAGCAAGGGCAAGAGTTAATATTGAGTCTAAATTTATATTCAAAACTCCATTTTCTTTAATAAATTCCATTTTTACCTCCTTTATTAACATTTTATCTGATTAAAATTTTATCATTTCTGTAATTTTATGACAATAAATTATTATCAGTCTAAAAGATTGCTCTATAAAGCATTATAAAAAGGAATTAATAAAATTTAAAAAATTATAATAATTTATATAATTATATCTTTTAAAAATATATTAAAATTAAATCAATTGATAAGAGATATCAAAAATAATTTTGGAGGGAATAAAAATGAAAAAAGTAAATGTAATATACTGGTCAGGAACAGGTAACACAGAAAGAATGGCAGAAGCTCTAGTTAGGGGAGCTGAAGGCGAAGGTGCTGATGTTAAACTAATTCAAGTTGGATCTGCTACTGAAGATGATGTAAAAGATGTTGATAGACTAGCCTTTGGATGTCCTGCAATGGGATCTGAAGAATTAGAAGAAACTGAAATGAGACCTTTCATGGATAAGGTTAATCCTCTTCTATCTGGTAAAAATGTAGTTTTATTCGGATCTTACGAATGGGCAGATGGAGAATGGATGAGACTTTGGCAAGAAGAAGTTGAAGGAACTGGTGCAAAATTACTTGCTGATGGTTTCGCAGCTTATGACGACCCTGATCAAGATGCTTTAGAAGAATGTGAAGCTTTAGGAAGGGATCTTGCGAGGTCATAATGTATGATAAAGTTCTAATCGAATTTTTATCTTACATCAATAACTTTAAGGACTTTGATTATATATTGGCTCTTATTAAGTCTACAGTTGCACCAACTAATAACAACTTGAAGCTTGGAACCATGATGAATCTAAGAAATGCCAAAAGGCCCTTAAAGGATTATTGGATGAAGAACAAATTTATATTAAAAGATGCCTTGGGACTTGATTTTTATGAGTTAAAAGAGGGAGAGGACTTTGTCTTAGTTTATTTTTTTAAAAATGATAGACTTGAAAAGAAACTTTCTCAAGTTAAGATTAAGGACTTTTTAAATTCTCATGGTTATGAATCTTGTCTTACCACAGGCGACTACTTAAATTTATTGAGGGTTAGATTTGCTGAAACTTGTCCAGATGAAATTGGAGTGTTTTTAGGTTACCCCCTAAAAGACGTAATAGACTTCAAACATAGGGACAAAAAGATATGTAAGTGCACAGGTTATTGGAAGTGCTTTAATAATGAAAAATCTTCCCTTGAAGCCTTTAAAAGGTTTGATGAAGTAAAGGTTATTGAAATGAAAAATATTTTACAAAGCCTTTATTAATTTGAAAAATACCTAACTAATATTAATAATAAAACTCTATACCATATTTCAATCCAAGAGGACCGAGTAATTTAACTTGGTCCTTTTAAATTTGTGGAATTTTTCTATTATAAGTATTATCTAAGTATCTATCTAGATTATTCTTAAATTATATTATAAAATCTTAATAGGATTTAATAGTTGATTTCTTTTTGAATATTTAAATAAAAGAGGTGGGTATGGAAGAATTAGTTTTTAAATTTTTAGAAAAAGAAGATATTGACGATATTTATGATTTGACTTGTGAAGTCTATGAAGGCATAGAGAACAAAGAAATTTTTTCTCAGGACTCTAAAGAAGAATTGGAAGCTTTAATAGATGGGGGAGGCTCCTTTGTCGGTGTATTTGATGGGGGAAAGCTTGTAGCCTATAGGAGCATAAAGGTGCCAAGTCATAAAGACAACCTTGCCCACGATGTAGACTTCTATATTGAACCTGAGTCTGTAATTGTCAATGATACAGTTGTAGTTTTAAAAGAATACAGGGGAAGAAATTTACAAAATATAACTAGGGAAAAGCTTGAAGAAAGATATAAAAATTCAAAATTTACAAATAAGATGTCTACTATTTCTCCTAAGAACTACAGATCTTATAAGAATACTTTAGATTCTGGATATATGCTAGTATCATTAAAGAAAAAATATCCAGATGAGTTTTCAGAAGATGGTTATGATAGATTTATCCTATTGAAGTCTGATGACTTAGATATAAAGATGACAGGTAAGGAGAGGATTATTCACTCAAGTAAAACTGATGAACTTAAAAAAGCTTTCGAAGATAGCTACTTTGGTCTTGCAGTGGATGAGGATGGCTATATACTTTTTAGAGAAGTAGAAATTTCATAATTTTAAATCTTGGTCAGAAGTTTTCTGACCATTTTTTATAAAAATTTTGCAAAATAAAAAACCGAGATAAACTCGGTTTTCTTAAAAAAGTGTTACAAATATAAAATTAATAATGAACCATATCATCTTAAATAGGAGTTCAAAAAGTGTAAAGGAAATTGCATACCAGCCTACAAAGTTTATCTTTGATCTAGCAAAGAAATTGTCCTTATATTGGTTTAATCCTATTAGAAGTGAAAGTCCAATTATAATTAATGTTGCAAGAGGCATAGGGGTTAAGGCTTGGAGCATGTTGTATTTGAAAAAACCGCCAAAAGGTGAAATTAAAAATCCAACAAATAATACAGCCTTACAAATTATCCAGTTTATTAAGGCAAATTTTTTGACTTCTGAAGAAGATGTATCAATATAATCTCTGCCAGTTGCAATATTTAGTGGGATATAAAACTCCAAATAATCAAAAGCTATTTTTAAAATTAAAAATGGAATTAAAATTAATTTAAAAGTTCCACTTCCAATAAGGAGCATGATTAGATTTAATAATATACCAAGTCCAATTATTTTTTTACTTTCCTTAGAACCAAAGTCACCAATATAATCAGATAATTTTCCTGTTAGCTTATCTAGGGAATCAAGAAGCTTATCTATTTCTTTGTCAGACTTATTAGTTACCTCCATTACCTTTTCTGAAATATTATGTTCTATGGATTTTTCAAATTCAGAAGAAACTTCTTCTATATCCTTAACAGGTTTTTCTCCCTTATCAGCAAAGCTGAATAAGTCTTTAAGATTTCTTTTCTTTTTAGATTTCTCTTTAACTTCAGAATTTTTAGGAGCTTCTTTAACTTCTATCTTTTCTTTTTTTGAATTATTTTCTGGAGTTTTATTTACTTTTTCTTTTTTGACCTTAGATTTCTCTTCTTCAGCTTCTTTGATAGCATTTTCAATGTCAATCTTAGGTGTGCTAAGTGTGTTTTCAAAGGATCTGTCAGTATCTTCAACAGATTTACTTATTTCTAAGTTTCTAGTATCCTCTTTTTTCTTAGTATCGTCTCTTAGGTCCCCAAAGATTGAATATTCATCGTCATCCTCTTTTATAAAATTATTCCATTTTTCTTTTAAAGAGAATTTTTTTTGAGACTCTTTAGTCGTTTCTTCTTCAAAAACTTCTATAGGGTGGTCAGTTTCATCGTTAGAAGACTTGGGAGTTTCAGATGAAGTCTTATTTATATCCTTTTCATCAAAGCTAGATTTTTTTAGTTCTTCTTGAACCCTACGAACCAATTCTTTTTGGCTCATTTTGTTAGAAGAATCAGGATCTTTAAATTCATCTAAGATATTTTCATCAAACTTATTTGAATCAATACTTTTTGACTTATCTTTATTCTTTTTTTCTTTTTTATTTTTATTTTTATTTTTTTCTGAAGCTTCCTCAGGCTTTGCTTTTGATTTCTTTTCTTTTTCAGAAGCTTTTGTCTGAAGATTATTATTTTCATAATCTTTTATATTTTTAGAAATAGTCCTATCAACTTCAGCAATAATATTTTTTAGTTCATCAGTAGTGTCAATTGCATCTAGAGATCTTGGATTAAAGACTCTTGTGTTTTGACTAACTTTTTCCACCTTGTTGGTGTCTCCAAAGCTTTGATTGTTTTTTGATGTAATATTTATTTTTACGTCTTTTAAGTTGTGACCACATGAAGCACAAAAGTTATCATTTTTAGAAACTTGGTTTCCGCATTTTGGACAAAACAATGTAACACCTTCTTTCATAAATTCTATTGAAGTAATTATATCATATTTTTTTATTTAGATTAATCTTTTATATGCTAAATTAGAAGATTACTAAAAGATTTTAAGAAAATTTTATATAAAAAAAAGAAGCCTCGAAAGGCTTCTTTGAAAGTTAAGCTAAATTATTTTGCTTTTTCTTCTTTAGCGTTATCAGCTTTAGCGTTATCACATTTAGCGTTGTTTGCTTTAGCGTTGTTTCCTTCTTTAGCTTGTTCTTCGTCAGCTTTTGCGTTAGCTTCTGCTTCTTTAGCGTTAGCTTCAACTTTTGCTTTGTTAGCGTTAGCTTGTTCTTCTACTGCAGCATTTTTAGCGTTAGCAGCTTCGTTAGCTTTTTTGTCAGCGCCTTGGCATGCTACCATACCTAGCATTAATACTGAAATCATTCCAACGCTTGCTAATTTCTTTAAATTTTTCATTTTAATAAATCCTCCTAAATTGAAACATATTGTTTCTTTAATTTGTCTATATCTTATACTTGCCATGTGAAAATTATGTGAAGATGATGTTAAATCTTTTCGAAGAGATTTTAATAAATTAGTCATAAATGGAATAATTTAATTTATTATAAAAGTTTTTAATGTATAATTATTACAAGGTGAGAGAATGTATAAAGCTTTATATAGAAAGTATAGGTCAAAGACCTTTGATGAACTTTACGGTCAAGAAGCTGTAATAGCTTCATTAAAAAATCAAGTTAAAAATAATGAAATAAGTCATGCATATATTTTTCAAGGAACTAGGGGAACAGGCAAGACATCTGCTGCAAAAATTTTATCTCGTGCAGTAAACTGTCTTCACCCCGTAGATGGCAACCCTTGTAATGAATGTGAAAACTGTAAGAGGATTTTAAATGAATCAGTCCTAGATGTTGTTGAGATGGATGCAGCTAGTAACAATGGTGTAGATGATATTAGAGATTTAAAGGACAAGGTAATCTATCCTCCTCAAGCTCTAAAGTACAAAGTCTACATTATTGACGAGGTTCACATGTTATCAAAAGGGGCCTTTAATGCTTTACTTAAGATACTAGAAGAGCCACCGAGACATTTGATTTTTATCTTGGCGACAACAGAAATTGAAAAAATTCCTGCCACAATCTTATCAAGATCTCAAAAATTTAATTTCAAAAGAATATCTGTAGAAGATATTGAAAATAATTTAAAGAGAATAACTGAGCTTGAAGGAAAGTCTTGCGATGACGAAGTCTTTACATTAATAGCAAAGACAGCTGACGGTGCCATGAGAGATGCCCTATCAGTTTTAGACCAACTTCTTACTAAGAACAAGGACCACATAAAACTAGAAGATGCTATGGAAGTCTTAGGCATATCATCTTCTGACTTATTATTTTCACTTTCAAGTGCAATGATTAAAAGAGATATAAATTCTTCTCTTAATGTTATTGATGAGATTTATAGGGAGGGTGTGGACTTTAATACACTGTCCTCGCAAATATTAAGTCACTTTAGGGACATCTTATTAGTAAAAACTCTAAGTGATCCAAAAAAGATAGTTTATACAACTTATTTGAAAGAATTTCGAAATCTTGCTGGAAGCCTTGAACTTGAAGACATCTTAGATATTATTGAGGTCTTAAAAGAATTGGCTCTTGAGATTAAATATGCAGATAACAAGAGAGTTGTATTTGAAATGAATGCAATTAAAATTTGCAACAGGTCTAGCAAGAAGGATTTAGAGGGAAGAATTAAATTATTAGAAGATAGAATTAATAATTTGGGAAGCAGTAACCTTAGTAATTCTTTAAATAATCAGATTAATAATTCTGCCAATAAGATAGAAGATAGCTACAATAATTTCGATGATAATTACTATAATCCTGGAGATTATTATAAGGCAGAAGTAAGTCCTACAGAAAAAAAATTTACTAGTGCCAATGAAGAAAATCCAATTGAAAATATAAAAGAAGCTAGTAGTCCGACAATTGAAAAAAAAGGGCAATCTGCTATAATTGAAAATGACGAGAAAATAAATATTAGTAAAGAAGATAATGCTATTAAAGATATAAGCCTTGATAGGATAAGATCAGACTGGGACAAGATAATAAGTGAACTTGTATCTAGGGGCAATAAGGGTTTTGCTGGTTTTGTCTGTCATGCTAAAGCAGAAGGTCTTCATGATAATATTTTAGAGTTAGTATTTGAAGAAAAAGACAGCTTATTTTATGATTACTGCGTAATGCCAGAACATAAAACTATTTTACCTGAATTAATTAACAATATTTATGGAACAAATATTGATGTCAGGATGAAATTGCAAAAGCCTGGTATAGATAAGCTAGAAGAAATTTTTGGTAAAAATAATATAGAAGATATTTAGGAGGAAAAATGGCTAGAGGTGGATTTAACGGCTTCCCTGGTGGAGGCGGAAGAAATAATATGATGAAGCAAATCGAAAAGCTTCAAAAACAAATGGAAGAGATGCAAGAAAATTTAGCAAATGAAGAAATTACTGCTACTGCAGGTGGTGGAGCAGTTTCTGCTACTGTGAATGGCAACAAGGAACTTATTTCTATTAAGCTAGATAAGGATGCAGTAGATCCTGACGATGTTGAAATGCTTGAAGACCTAATTGTTGCCGCAGTTAATGAAGCATTGAGAAATGCTGATAGCAAGATGAGCTCTCAAATGGGTAAATTCACAGGTGGATTAAACATACCGGGGCTATAATATGACAAAAGAAATAGGACCTATTGAAGACTTAATCAAGAGATTAAATCGTCTACCGGGAATTGGTTCTAAGACTGCTCAAAGACTAGCCTATTATATAATTGGACTTGAAGAAAATGAAGTTAGGGACTTAGCAGAGGCTTTAATTTCTGCTAAAAACAACACTGTTGAATGTTCAATTTGTATGAACTATGCGGATAGTGATCCTTGCGAAATTTGCTCCAACAAAAATAGGGACGATTCAATAATTTGTGTTGTAGAAAGTCCAAAAGATGTTGACGCAATGGAAAGGTCTTTAAGTTTTCGTGGCAAGTATCATGTACTTCACGGAGTTATTTCACCCCTTAAAGGCAAGACTCCTGAAGATGTTACTATTAAAGAATTAATAAAAAGAATTGAAGAGGGAGACATAAAGGAAGTAATAGTTGCAACTAATCCAACTGTAGATGGAGATGCGACAGCAAGGTATATTAAAAATATCCTAGAAGATTACGACATTATTGTCTCAAGAATTGGCTACGGACTTCCAGTTGGCGGCGACCTTGAGTATTATGATGAGATAACAATTCAAACGGCAATGGAAAATAGAAGAAGACTAGACTAATTTTGGGACTTGGTCCCAAATTTTTTCTTTATTAACCTTTAAGAGGGGGAAAAATTTGTCAAATAAAAATAATGATTATAAAAAATATATTCCCACAATAATTTACGTAATCTTGGCAATTGTAATTTTTTACACAGTTGCCATAGTAGTCTTACCAAGACTTAATAAGGATTCAGAAATAAAAGAAATTGATTATGTTTCCTTTGTAAATATGGTAAATGGGAATCAGGTAAAAAAGGCAGAGGTAAGAGATAGAACTATTGCCTTTGAAGTTGAAAAAGACGGAAAGAAAATTAAATATGAAACTAATAGGATGTATGATCCTAATTTAGTCGATAGATTAGTAAATAAAAATGTAAAGTCAGCCCAAGTTTATAAACCCGAGATGAATCCAGTTTTATCCTTTATCATCTCAACTGTTGCAACCTTTGCGATATTTATTGCTTTTTGGCTCTTACTTTCCAAATTTATTTTCAAAAAAATGGGGGACGTTGGTCCAATGAATTTTGGCAAAAGTGGAGCAAAAATTTATGTGGAATCAACTGATGGTATTAAATTTGATAATGTTGCAGGTCAAGATGAAGCTAAGGAGGCTCTATCAGAACTTGTAGACTTTTTACACAATCCAAAGAAATACACAGAAATTGGGGCAAAACTTCCAAAGGGGGCTCTACTCGTTGGACCTCCAGGGACAGGTAAGACCCTATTAGCTAAGGCTGTTGCTAGTGAAGCAGAAGTACCTTTCTTCTCTATATCAGGTTCTGCCTTTGTAGAAATGTTTGTTGGGCTTGGTGCAGCCAAGGTGAGAGACTTATTTAAGCAAGCAGTGGAAAAGGCTCCTTGTATTATATTTATTGATGAAATTGACACTATTGGAAAGAAGAGAGATGGATCAGGTTTTTCTGGCAATGATGAAAGAGAACAAACTCTAAATCAACTTCTTTCAGAAATGGATGGCTTCGATGCAAAGGCTGGAGTAGTAATTTTAGCTGCAACTAATAGGCCAGACTCCTTAGACCCAGCACTTTTAAGACCGGGAAGGTTTGATAGGAGAATTCCAGTTGAATTACCTGACTTAAATGGTAGGGTTGAAATTTTAAAGGTTCATGTCAAGGATATTAAAAAAGAAGAGAACATTGATTATGAAAAAATTGGTAGAGCAACTGCAGGTGCAAGTGGGGCAGACCTTGCCAATATGGTAAACGAAGCGGCCCTTCGTGCAGTTCGTCAAGGTAGGGACAAGATGAGTGAAAGAGACCTTGAAGAATCTGTTGAAGTTGTATTAGCTGGTTATGAAAAGAAAAATGCTGTTATATCTCCTCGTGAAAAGAGGATTATAGCTTATCACGAAGTAGGTCATGCTCTTGTAGCTGCAAAGCAAAAGGGTTCTGCACCAGTTCATAAGATAACAATTATACCTAGGACCTCAGGAGCTCTGGGTTACACTATGCAGGTTGATGAAGAAGAAAAATTCTTAATGACTAAGGAAGATGCTATCAACAACATCGTAACCTTAACTGGGGGACGATCAGCAGAAGAATTAATCTTTAACATAAGGACAAGTGGCGCTTCAAATGATATTGAAAAGGCAACAAAGATTGCCAAGGCCATGGTGACAAGATTTGGTATGACAGATGAATTTGGTTTTGTAGCACTTGAATCTATGACTAATGCTTATCTTGGTGGAGATACTTCTCTACAATGTTCACCACAAACTCAATATGAAATTGACGCAGCTGTTCAAAAAATTATTGATGATGCTCATAAGGAAGCAAGAAAAATTTTAAGAGAAAATATAAAAGCCCTTCATGCTATTTCAGAATATCTACTTCGTCAAGAAACTATTACTGGTGAAGAGTTTATGGATATCTTAAAAAGATATGAAGAAGAGGAAGAACTTTCTCAAGAAGATAAGAATGAAACAATTGAAGAAGATAAAAATGAATCTTCAATAAATTAAGTAATTAATAATTATTTAAAAAAATTTAATTGTTGATGTGGAATTAATTAATATCAAATAAAGGTAAAAGACTTTTCTAATTTAGTGAAAAGTCTTTTTTTTTGGGTATATTTTATCATAGAATATATATTGTAAGCATATAATTTAATAGAAAAGGAGAAGAAATGATATTTTCAAACGCAGTAGTGCTGTCGGTAATTATTTTGGCAGCTTTATGTTTAGTAAAAATTCCTGTATTTTTTGCTCTAATGATCTCAGCAATTTCTGCAGGACTTATCTCAGGTATGGGTATTGCTGAAACAATGAGCACCCTAATAGGTGGTATGGGAGGTAACGCTGAAACAGCCTTGAGTTATATATTGCTAGGATCTTTAGCTTATTGCATGGAAGAAACTGGTGCAGCAGCGATAATGGCAAAAAAAATTGGATCCTTAGTTAAGGGAAACAAGATTTTACTTTGTGGGATAATAATCGTAATAGCCATAATGGCAGAAACAATTATACCAATCCACATAGCCTTTATTCCAATTTTGATTCCACCTCTTCTTTCACTTACTAATAAGATGAAAATGAATAGAAAGATGCTTTCTGTTTCCTTTGGTTTTGGACTTAAGGCACCCTATATTGCGATACCTCTAGGTTATGGTGCAATTTTTCATGGCTTAATAATTGATTCCTTTGGAAGATCAGGACTTAACATTACAGATAAAGATGTAACAGGAACTAACTGGATTGTTGCAGCTATTATGTTTTTAGGTCTATGTTCTGGTTTATTATTCTTTATAAGAGATAGGGAATATGACACTAAGGATGTAAAAGGTGAAATTGTTGAAGTAGGAGATGAATTAGAAAAGAAACACATTCTAGTTTTACTTTCTGGACTCATTACAGTTGTGGTACAAATATTAACAGAGTCCCTTCCTCTGGGAGCCTTAGTGGGACTTATATTTGTAGTTATAACAGGCGTAATAAAGTGGTCTGATATGCAAAAGATGCTTGATGGTGGCATTAGCATGATGGGCTTCATAGCCTTTGTTATGTTAATTGCTGCTGGTTATGCAAATGTAGTAATAAAGTCAGGTGCAATAGATGACTTAGTTCAAGTTGCCCAAAACCTACTTGGTGGATCAAAACTTGTAGCTTCATATGTAATGATTTTGCTAGGACTTATGATTACTCTTGGAATAGGAACTTCCTTTGGTACAGTTCCAATTATTTCTGCAATTTATGTTCCAATAGCAATGAGTTTAGGATACTCCCTTAAGGCGACTATCCTACTTGTTACAATTGCAGCAGCTTGTGGTGATGCAGGTTCACCAGCATCAGATACAACTCTGGGACCAACATCTGGTCTTTCAGTGGATGGTCAACACGATCATATAAAGGATACTTGCATTCCACAGATTATATTCTTTGGATTACCACTAATTGTATTAGGTGGATTTGTCACAACATTAATATAAAAATAAAAGAGACTTACTGCGGGGTGTACAGTAAGTCTCTTTCATTTTCAAAATATAAGTAAAGGATAGTAAAATAATTCAAATATTATTTCACTAATATAATTATAACCCTAAACAAGAAAAAGTAAAGAAAAATTTTGCCATACGAAGTCTATTCCATATTATGAAATTAATTCTTTTGACATTCTGGACAAAGACCCTTTAGCTCAACAAGGTGACCTATAACTTTAAAACCAGTTTCTTCTTCAGCAATTTTTTCAAAATCCGAAATAGGACATTCTTTTATTGGAGACACCTTGCCACACTTTGAGCAAACTATATAATGTCTATGTTCAGATTCAGCAAACTCATAATAGAAGAGACCATTAGAGTATAAATTTTTTCTTATTATTCCTTTTTCTGATAGCTCATTTAACATCCTATAGAGGGAAGTAAGACTGGGAATAGAATCCTTGTCGGCAGATTCAAAAATTTCTTCTGTATTCATAGGAACTTTTGATTTATTTAATTCTTCTAAAAGTGCAAGACGACCCTTAGTAACCTTCAAATTATGTTTTCTTAAAATATCATCAAATATTTTCATAACCTCACCACCTTTAATAAGATAATTATAACAAAATTTAAGTTAATTTAAAAAACACCTTTTATTATTATTTTTTTCTGTTATAATTACTAATGCAAATCATTATTGTTTAGGAGGAAAAAATGAAAAATATTAAAAAATTTATATTTTTATTAGCAGGAATTATTTTATTATCAGGATGTTCTAAAGGAGGAGAAGCTAAGAACTCTAGTGAAGCTAGCAATAAAGACAACAAGCTAAAGGTTTACGCTTCTGTATATCCTATTTATGATTTTACAAAAAAAATTGCTGGTGATAAGTTAGATGTTGAAATGGTTATGCCACAAGGAACTGAGCCTCATGGATGGGAACCAGATTCTGACGCAATTAAAAATCTAGAAAATGCTGATATGCTTATATACAATGGAGCTGGTCTTGAATCTTGGACAGATAAGGTTATTGGTTCACTATCAAATAAAGACCTAAAAGTTGTTGAAGCATCAAAAGGTGTAGAACTAATTAAGTCAACTCATAGTCATGACGACGAAGATGAAGATCATGACCACGAACACGAAGCTGATAATCACAACCATGAAGCTGAAGAAAATCACAATCACAATCATGAAGCAGCAGAAAACAACCACAATCATGAAGAACATGACCACGAAGGGCACCACCATGGACCAATGGATCCACATGTATGGATGTCACCAAAGAATGCAAAAATAGAAATGGAAAATATTAAAAATGCCCTAGTGGAACTTGACAAAGACAATGCAGATTATTATGAGTCAAATTATGAAAAATATGCTAAAATGTTAGATGAACTTGATGCAAAATATAAGGAAAAATTAGCAAATCTTCCAAAGAAAGAAATTGTTGTAGGTCACGAAGCCTATGGATATCTATGCAAGGACTACGGCTTAACTCAAATTGGTGTTAAGGGAGTAAATGCAGAAACTGAACCAGATGCTAAGAAGATGGCAGAAATTATTTCTTATATAAAAGAAAATAATATTAAAACTATTTTCACAGAAGAATTAATTGATCCAAAGGTTTCAAACATTATTGCAAGTGAAACTGGTTGCCAAGTTAAGGTTCTTTCACCAATTGAAGGTTTGAGCCAAGAACAAATAGATAATAAGGAAGATTATTTTAGCATCATGGAAGAAAATCTAGAAAATTTAGTAGGTGCTTTAAAATAGTGAAGGAAAAATTGTTAGAAATTAAAAATCTAAAATTTAAATACAATGATGATTTAGTTTTAGATGATATAAATTTTGATGTCTATAGGGGCGACTACATCGCCCTTATAGGATCTAATGGTGCTGGAAAGTCGACTTTGGTTAAACTTATTTTAAATCAACTTAAGCCGCTAGAGGGCACTATTTCTTTTTATACAGAAAATGGAATAGAAAACATTGGTTACGTTCCACAACTTTCTGTACCATCAAGCCTTGAGTTTCCAATTACAGTTTCAGAACTCTTGTCGCTAGCTCTTTATCCAAGGAATAAGGGGTTTAGAAAATTAAAAACTTACCATAAAGAAAAAATAACCAATGCCTTAAATTTAGTTGGCATGAATGATTACAGGGAGAGACTTTACACAGAATTATCAGGTGGACAAAGGCAGAGAATTTTAATTGCCAAGACCTTGGTTGCAACTCCAGAATTTTTAATTCTTGATGAACCCATGACTGGCGTAGATAAGGAGTCTAAGGAATCTTTATTTCACCTTTTAAGTCACATAAATCAACAACACAATATTACGATTCTTATGATAACTCACAACCTTGAAGAAATAGAAGAGAATGTTAACAAGGTTTATGAGATAAAAGATAAGAAGATAAGGGAAGTGAAATAATGGAAATTTTTCAGTATTCATATATGATAAAGGCTTTAATAGTTGGAGCTTTTTTATCAGTAATAATCCCTTGCATGGGTGTTGTGGTTGTAAATAAAAAAATATCTGTAATTGGGGATGCCCTATCCCACGTATCCCTTGCTGGTGTAATGCTTGGTCTCATTACTTCAACTTCTCCTGTTATAGGAGCCTTAATACTCTGTGTTGTTGGCTCTATATTTTTGGAGTATGTTAGGACGAAATTTCCTGGTTATCAAGAAATTTCTTCTGCTATATTAATGAGCACAGGAATAGGTCTCGCATCACTTTTTTCAGGCTTTGTTAAGACAAGTGCAAATTTTGAAGAATATTTATTTGGATCCATAATTGCCATACCACAATTAGATTTCTATCTAATACTTGGGGTTTCAATAATAGTATTCTTTTTGTTTTCCTATTTATTCGTGGACTTAATGTATATTTCCTTTGATGAGTCCTCTGCAAGACTTTCTGGAGTCAACGTGGATAGAATAAATTTAATTTTCATGATTCTTATAGCTGTTACAATTTCTGTATCAGCAAGGACTGTTGGGATTCTAATTATTTCATCCCTAATGGTAGTGCCAGTAGCTTGCGCTATGCAGTTTAAGTTTGGATATTTAAAGACCACTATTCTTGCTTCATGCTTTGGTTTTATTTTTACCATGCTTGGACTTGTGTCATCCTTTTACTTGGGATTAAAGCCAGGTGGTGCCATCGTATTAATTGGAGTTTTATTTTTAACAATTTTACTAATTATAAAGAGAAAATAAGAGTGAGGATTTTTATATGACCTCACTCTTTATTAATATCTTATGTTTTAATTTTAATTATATATATAATCCAAGCTGATATACACAAACAAAATAGGCAAAAACAATGAAAGCTATAACAGTGCAGAGGTATGTAAGAATATAATATTCTTTTTTGAAGGATTTTTTAAAATCAGAAAATCCTAGTTTTCCGAGTATGATAGGGTAAAAGGGTAATAGAATAATTAAAAACTGTCTAAATAAATAATTAGAATAATCGCTCATATAATCACCTCATAAATATCATAGTACATTTTTCATCAATGTACAATGATATTTTGGTAAAGTATGAATAAGAATATTTTATACTAAAAACAAGTATAATCTTTATTTATGAGTGCCTATGATTTATGATAGAGAGAGTGAATACATAGAGGTGTTTTATGGAAATACAAGTAAAAGAAAATAATTATAAAATAGATATTGATTATAAAAGTGACGACAAATTAAAAGATTTTTTAAGGGGAAGAAGCGAATCAAAATTTTTGATAGTTACTGACGAAAATGTTTTTTCTTTATACGAAAAAAGAATGAAAAATATAATGAAGGGCTTTGAATATTTTGTTTTCACAATTACTCCAGGGGAAGAATCAAAATCCATTGAAAACTTTGTGAAAATTAATCAGTTTCTTGTAGAAAATAATTTTAACAGGGGCGATGCAATCATAGCCTTTGGTGGAGGAGTAGTTGGAGATCTTGGTGGCTATGTTGCCGCAAGTTACCTTAGAGGTATTGATTTTGTTGCTGTTCCTACAACTTTACTATCAATGATTGACTCATCTGTTGGCGGAAAAAATGGAATAAATTTTATGAATTTAAAAAATCAGATTGGGTCTTTCTATTTTCCAAAGTATGTGCATATTGATTACAGTTTTTTAGAAACTCTTGATGAGAGAAATATTAATAACGGACTGGCAGAAATTTTCAAGTATTCGGTTTTAAAGGATAGGGAACTTTTTGATTATTTAAAGTCAGCTGATGAATTGGATTATGAAAAGATTATTTATAAATCTCTAAATATAAAACTAGATTTTGTTAGAGATGATGAAAGAGATAAGGGTAAAAGACAACAATTAAATCTTGGCCACACAATAGGTCATGGTATTGAGTCTCTATCAAACTACCAACTTAACCATGGTGAAAGTATTGGAATAGGAACTATTTATATGGCAAGGGCAGCTTATAAATTGGGTCTTGCAGAAGATGACTTTTATAAAGACCTAATTGATGCTTTTAAAAATCATAATTTGCCAATATTTTATGATTTTGACTCAGATGAAATTTTGGAAGTATTAAAGCATGACAAGAAGATAAAAAATAATAAAATAAACATAATTATTCCAACAAAAATTGGTGAAGTTGTAAGTAAAAGAATTGATTTTGATGAATTAAGGGAAATAATAGAACTTGGGAAAAATGGTTAATAGACTCATTGAAAGTAAAAAATTATATGGAAAAATTTCAGGAATAACATCAAAATCCTATGCTCATAGGGCAATCTTTTGTGCCGCTTTGGCAAGAGGTGAATCTATTTTAGAAATCGACAACTTGTCAAAAGATATAGAAGCATCCCTAAATGCTGTAGAGTCTTTAGGTGTAAGAGTTTCAAGAGAAGGAAGTAAATTTCACATTGAAGCTCCAGAAGAGTTTAATAAAACACTTATTGATGTAGGAGAAAGTGGAAGCACCCTTAGATTTATTTTGCCAATTTTGGGAGCACTTGGAATAGAAGCAGAAGTTATAAGAAGGGGGAGCCTGGTAACAAGAACCAACTCCGTTTACTTTGATTTATTTCCAAAACATGGGGTTTCTATAAAAGAAGTTGGAGAAAAAATTTTAATAAGTGGAAAATTAACAAATTATAATTTTGAAGTGCCAGGAAATATTTCCTCTCAGTTTATTAGTGGTTTATTGTTGGCAGGTGGATCAGGTCAGGACTGCACTATTAAACTGACTAGTGAAAGAGAATCAAAGCCCTATATTGATATGACTATAGATGTAATGGATAAATTTGGAGTAAAGGTTCTAGAAGATAAAAATACTTATTTAAGCAGGGGAAGATTTGTAGGACAAGATTATATTGTTGAAAAAGATTGGTCTAATGCCCTTTTCTTTCTAGCAGCTGGAGTAGAAGTTAGAGATTTAAATAAGTCTTCAATTCAAGGAGACAAAGAAGTATTAAGGTATTTTAATGAACTTGGACTTGAAAATATTTCAGATATTGGCTATAAATTTATAAAGAAAAAAGATGCTAAGGAAAAAATTATAATAGATGCAAAAAACATTCCTGATACAATTCCAATCCTATCAGTTCTTTGTGGAATTTATGGAAAAAAAGTAGAGATCATAAACATTGAAAGGCTAAAATTAAAGGAAAGTGACAGGGTAAAATCAACAATTGAAATGCTAGAAAAGCTTGGGGTAGAAGTCTGTCTAAAAGAAAACTCCTTTTCCTTTAGAGGAGTTGAAATTTTTAATTCATGTAAGATAAATTCCTTTAATGATCACAGGATAGCTATGTCTGCGTCTATTGCTGCAGGTTTTGCCAAGGGTCCTATAGAAATAATTGATAGCGAATGTGTAGAAAAATCCTACAGAGAATTTTACAAGGACTTAGCTTCAATAGGAGGTAAAAATCATGTCTTATAGTTTTGGAAAAAATTTCAAAGTAACATTATTTGGGCAGTCCCATTCAAGTGAAATTGGTCTTGTCATTGACGGAATTGAGGCTGGATACAAAATTAACAGAGACCTAATTGAAAAAAATCTTGATAGAAGAAGACCTGGGAGAAATGAATTTTCAACTTCTAGAAAGGAAGAGGACTCTTATGAACTTGTTAGCGGAGAAGTAGACGACATAACATGTGGTGCACCTCTTTGTGCAATTATAAAAAACAAAGACCAAAGATCTAAGGATTATGAAAATCTAAGAGATATGCCTAGACCATCTCATGCAGATTATCCAGCCTATGTGAAATTTGATTCTCACAATGATATAAGAGGTGGAGGCCAGTTTTCTGGAAGGATGACAGCTCCCCTTGTAATAGGAGGATCAATTGCCGAAGACCTTTTAATGAAAAGAGGAATAAAAATTTATTCAAGGATTAAAAGGATAGGTTTGGCTGAGGATAGTGAAATAAATTTAGAGGATATAAACGAAGAAAATTTTTATGACTTTAAAGATCAAGTTTTTCCTGTAATAGACCTATCTTCAAGAGAAAAAATGGAAGCAGAAATTTTAAAGGCAAAGGATGAAGGAGACTCCATAGGAGGTATAGTTGAGACCTTTATTTTAAATATGCCTGTGGGGATTGGGGAGCCCTTCTTTGATTCACTAGAGTCAGTGATTTCTCATGCAGTTTTTTCCGTACCTGGCATAAGGGGGATTGAGTTTGGAAGTGGTTTTGAAGCTGCAAAAATGCTAGGAAGCAACCACAATGATCCTTATTATTATGAAAATAATAAAATAAAGACTAGGACTAATAATCATGGGGGAATAATAGGTGGACTTTCAAGTGGTATGCCAATTGTTTTTAGGACTGCTGTAAAGCCAACAAGTTCTATAGCTAAGCTTCAGGATACTGTTTCATTTAAGAACAAGAGTAATACAAAGCTAAAAATTGTAGGAAGGCACGATCCATCTATTGTGCCAAGAGCACTCGTTGCAATAGAAATGGTTACTGCTATAGCCCTTCTTGACCTAGTGATGGAAGGTGAAAAATGAGAAATTTAAAAGAAGATAGGGAAATCCTAGATAAAATTGATAATGAAATAATAAAACTACTTGAAGAAAGAATGAAGATCATTAAAGATATAGGTCTTTATAAGTTAAATAACAATTTAAATACAGAAGATAAAAATAGGGAAAGAGAAATTATCAAAAATTTAGAAAATAAGATTGATGGAGAATTTAAAAATATTGTAGACCCAATTTACTCTTCAATCTTTAAAGAAAGTAAAAAGCTTTCAGCAAAAATAAAAGATGAAAATTTTACTTATGGATTGATTGGCGAAAGCCTATCTCACAGTAAGTCCAAAGAAATTCACGAACTTTTAGGATACTACCCTTATAACTTAAGAGATATAAAAACAAATGAATTAGATGAATTTTTTAAGTTGAGAAAGTTTAAAGGAATAAATGTTACTATACCCTACAAGGAAGTTTCAATGTCTTATCTAGATGAGATAGATGAACTTGCCAAGGAAATTGGAGCTGTAAACACCATAGTAAATAGAGATGGAAGGCTGATTGGATATAATACAGACTACCTTGGTTTTGACTACAGTTTAAAATTTTATGGAATTGATTTAAAAGATAAAAAAGTATTAATTCTAGGATCAGGTGGTGCTAGCAAGATGCTACAAAGGTTAGTGATGGATAAGGGAGCCAAGAAATTTGTAGTTATAAGCAGGTCCACTGAAAACAATTATGAAACTATAGAAAAATTTGCTGATTTTGAAGTTATAATTAACGCAACACCGCTTGGCATGTATCCAAATAATATGGAATCCAAAGTAGATCTGGCTAAGTTTAACAAATTAGATTTTGTCATAGACTTAATTTATAATCCACTAAAGACTAAGTTAATCCTCGATGCAGAGAAATTAAATATTAAAACTATGTCAGGTCTTATGATGCTAGTTGCACAAGCTTTCTTTGCCTGCCAACTTTTCTTAAATAAAAAACTAGATGAATCTATAATTATAAAAATTTATAAAAAATTAAAATTTAATATGGAAAATATCCTTTTAATTGGTATGCCATCATGTGGTAAGACAAGTATGGGTAAGATGCTTGCAGAAAAACTTAAGAGAGACTTTTATGACACAGATAAGTTAATAGAAGAAGAGGAAGGCAAAACAATTCCAGAAATTTTCGAAGAAAAAGACGAAGATTATTTTAGAAATTTGGAAAGCAAAATTTTAAAAGATCTTAGTAAGAGGAATGGTCTAGTAATAGCTACTGGTGGAGGAACACCTCTAAGAGAAGAGAATAGATATTATATCCAACAAAATTCTCTAGTTATATATCTTAATAGAAATCTAGAGAACCTAGAAGCATCTGGCAGACCTCTTTCAAAAAATTTAGATAATCTTAAAAAGCTTTATAAAGAAAGAAAAGAAATTTATGAGGACTTAGCTCATATAAAAGTAGATGTAATTGAAGATAAAATTAAAAATTTAGACTTAATTCTTAAGGAAGTGGAAAATTATGAAAATTCTTGTGATTAATGGACCTAATATAAATATGTTAGGGATTAGAGAAGTAAATATTTATGGCAGTGATAACTATGAAAAACTCTTAGATAGCTTAGAGAAAACTGCTAATGAAGAAAAAATAGAACTTGAACACTTTCAATCAAATCATGAGGGAGCTGTTGTTGATAAAATTCAAGAAGCCTACAAGAAGTTTGATGGCATTGTAATAAACCCGGCTGCATATACTCACACCAGTGTCGCAATACTTGATGCCTTAAAGGCAGTAAGCCTTCCAACCGTTGAAGTTCATATTTCAAAAGTATCAGAAAGGGAAGACTTTAGACAAGTAAACTTTATAAGGGACTACGCTATAAAGTCCTTTGAAGGATTAGGAATATCTGGATATAAAGAGGCTATTATTTATTTAAAAAATTATTTAAAGGAGCAAGGATGAAATCACTTATAATTGACAATTACGATTCCTATACTTACAACCTCTATCAATTAATTGGAAAAGTTTCAGGTCTTGAGCCCATAGTAATTAAAAATGATGAAATGACATTTGATGAAATTTTAAATTTAGATTTTGACAATGTAATTATTTCTCCAGGGCCAGGTAGTCCAGACAAGGAAAAAGATTTTGGAGTATGTAAGGAAATAATCGAAAAATTAGATAAACCAATCTTAGGGATTTGTTTAGGTCATCAAGGAATTTATCATTACCATGGTGGGAAAGTAGTAAGGGCAGAAGAACCTATGCATGGAAGACAAAGTTTCATTAGACACAATGGAAAGGGTTTGTTTAAGGGAATAAAAAATAATTTTATTGTCACAAGATATCATTCTCTTACTTGCCAGGACGAAGAACTTGATGATATTGAAATTGATGCAAGAACTCCTGAGGGTATAGTAATGGGAATATCTCATAAGACTAAACCTATTTATGGTCTCCAATTTCATCCAGAATCCATAGCAAGTGAATGTGGAGAGGAATTAATTAAAAATTTTATAAATATTACTAGAGACTTTTATAATAAAAATCAACTTGCCTATGAAATAATTGAAAAAGATCTTGATACAGGTGAGCTTTATGAGAGACTTTATAGTTATGATGACAAGACTCTTTGGCTTGATAGCAGCAAGGTGGAAGAAGGACTTTCAAGATTCTCAATTTTTGGCTTGCAGGGCGAAAAAAGAGGACACACAATTAAGTATGATGTTGATAAAAAATTAGTGGAGAAAACTTTTGTAGCTTCAAAGAAAAAAGAAATCTACGAAGAAAATATATTTGATTTTTTAAAGGCTAATAGACTTAGATGGGACTATGACGAAGCTCTTCCTTTTGACTATCAACTAGGTTATATTGGATATTTTGGTTACGAGTTAAAAAATGACACAGAGAATGTTTCAAATAATTATTCTTATTCCTATCCAGATGCCTATTTTAAATATTGTGACAGAGCACTTGTCTACGATCACTTAGAAAAGAAATTATATCTACTTTCATACAGAGATGATTTAGAATGGAAAGAAGAAATAAAAAATCTTTTAAATAAAGATTTAGAAAGTAAAAAAGAAAAAGAAGTAAAAAGAGATTTTCCAAAATCAAAGTTCGTAAAAGATAAAAAAACTTACATAGAAGATATTTTAAAAATAAAAGACTTAATTCGTGCTGGAGAAACTTATGAAGTTTGTTTAACAAATAGACTTGATATCTTTGACAAAATTGATGGAAAGAAGTATTATATGGAGCTCAGGGATAAAAGTCCTGGACAATATAGTGCCTTCTTGCCACTTGATGAGTTAAAGATTGCATCTTCATCAATGGAAAGATTTTTGAGAGTAGATAAAAATAAAATTGTATCAACTAAGCCTATCAAGGGTACTATAAAAAGAGGAGAGTCAAAGGAAGAAGATGAGAGGTTAATCGAAGAACTTAGGAGTGAAGAAAAAACTAAGTCAGAAAACCTAATGATTGTTGATCTTCTTAGAAATGACCTTGGCAAGTACTGCGAGATTGGTACTGTTGAGGTACCAAAACTTATGGATGTAGAGACTTATAAGACACTACACCAACTTGTAACTACAGTCTCTGGAAAAATTAAGGAAGATGTTGATATAATAGAAGTTCTTGAAAAAACTTTTCCAGGTGGTTCTATGACAGGCGCACCAAAGAAGAGGACCTTAGAGATTATTGACGAACTTGAAACTTATCCTCGAGGTGTTTATTCAGGAACAATTGGATATATATCAAATAATTCAACCATGGATTTTAATATTGTTATAAGGACTGCTCTTATTGAAGAAGATAAGGCTACAATAGGAGTTGGAGGAGCCATAATCCTTTTATCAGATGAAGAAGAAGAGTTTGATGAAATTGTCTTAAAGACCAAGGGTTCACTTCTTGCACTCCAATCTTATTACAATAATTTTGATGAAATAGATATTGAGGTAAGCAAATATTAAAATGAGAGAAAATTTAAGCAAAGCTAAAATTGTAAAAATTAGAGATATAAATCTTGGAGATGGCAAGCCAATATTAATTGCAGGGCCCTGCTCCATTGAATCACGAGACCACATAATAAATGAAGCCAAAGACTTAAAAAGATTTGGCGTTGACATAGTAAGAGGAGGGGCTTTTAAGCCTAGAACATCTCCCTTTGATTTTCAAGGCTTGGGATTTGAAGCTGTTGAATATTTAAATGAGGCATCAAAGGAAGCTGATGTCCCAGTAATAACAGAAGTTTTAAGTGAAGATCACGTTGAACTAATAAAAGATTATGTTGACGTATTTCAAGTTGGATCTAGAAATATGTATAACTATGCTCTTTTAAAAAAAATTGGTAAGACCAACAAGCCGGTAATTTTAAAGAGAGGATTTTCTGCAACTCTAAAAGAGTGGGAATTGGCAGCAAAATATATTGAAGTTGAAGGAAATGAAAATATAATTTTCTGCGAAAGAGGAATTAGAACTTTTGAAACTGAAATGAGAAATACTCTTGACCTTGCAGGAGCTTACATGATAAAAGAAAAAACTGGTTACCCTGTAATAGTGGATCCAAGCCATGGAACTGGAAAGAGGGAACTTATTGAACCTATGGCCAAGGCAGTTCTTGCTCTTGGACTTGATGGGGTTATGGTAGAAGTTCATCCAAAGCCAGACCAATCTATAAGTGATGCAGCTCAAGCAATAGGTTATGACATCTATAAAAGAATTGTAAAACATTTTGAGGAGTTTAATGAAAATAGAATTTGATGATGGTTATTACTTTGGAAGAGGGGCCTTTGAAACCATAAAAGTAGTTGATGGGAAGCCTCTCTTTCTTGAAAAGCATTTAAGGAGACTAAAAAAATCTTTAGAATTCTTTGGAATTGAAAGAGATATTGATGAAGAAAAAATTTATGAGCATATAAAATCTTCAGAAGAGAAAAATTTTGCCTTAAAGCTAATTGTTTCTGATAAAAACTTTATAGTGACAAGTAGACCTGACAATTATAGAGAAGATAATAAGAAGTTTAAATTAATTGTTTCAGATGTTAGGAGAAACTCAACTTCAAAAGTGGTCTATCACAAGTGCCTTTCTTATTATGAAAATATTATGGAGCATAGGTGGGCACAAGATAGAGGATATGACTCAGCTCTTTTTATAAATGAAAGAGAAGAAGTTTGTGAAACATCCTTTGCAAATATTTTTTGTGTGAGAGAAGGAGAAATTTTTACTCCAACTCTTTCTTCTGGACTTTTAAAGGGAACTATGAGGGACTTCATTTTGGAAAACTACAAGGTTAAGGAAGAAGTAATTTGTTTTAAAGACTTGGAAAGTTACGAAGAAGTTTTTATTTCTAATTCACTTATGGGAATTAGAAATGTATCCTCAATTAATGATGTAAAATTTAATAAGGACAAGGAAACAAAATTAATTCAAAGTTATTTGAAAGAATTTGGTTTTTAAATTAAGCTGGCAGTAAGCCAGTTTTTTATTTGAAAAATTTATTGTTAATATGAGCAAAAATTTTTAAACAGATGAAGAAAAATTATTTTTGTTGTAAAATTAAGACAGATGAAAAGGTGATTTTATGAAAAAAACTAATGCAATGAGAATTCTTGAAAGTGAAAAAATTAATTTTGAAATAATTGAATATTCCACTAAGGATGGAATAGGTGGAGTAGACGTGGCTGAAAAGTTAGGAGAAGATCAAGACATGGTTTTTAAAACTCTTGTAACAGAAGCCAAAGCAGGAGAACACTTCGTATTTGTAGTTCCTGTGTCATCAGAGCTTGATTTAAAAAAAGCTGCAAAGGTGTCAGGAACAAAAAAAGTTGAAATGATTCCACAAAAAAAGCTCTTGCCACTAACTGGTTATATACATGGAGGTTGTTCACCAGTTGGAATGAAAAAGGAATTTAAAACTTTTGTAGATTCTTCTGCAGAAAATTTAGATTTCTTTTATGTAAGTGGTGGAAAAGTTGGGATGCAAATAAAAGTAAATCCAAAGGAATTGGTTGGCTTAATAGGTGGAGAATTTGCTGATATAAAAAAGGAGTAAGTATGTATAGAGATATTTATGAAGAGTGGCTTAAAAGTGATAAAGTAAGCCAAGACTTAAAAAATGAACTATTAAAAATGAAAGACAACGAAGAAGAAATAGAAGATAGTTTTTATAAAGATCTTGAATTTGGTACAGCTGGTCTTCGTGGAATTCTTGGACCTGGAACAAATAGGATGAATTATTTAACTGTAGGTAAGACTGCTCTTGCCCTTGCTGATTTAATCGATGAACTTGGAGAAGATGCCAAGAAGAGGGGAGTTGTAATTGGTCGTGATATAAGACATGAATCTTATGAATTTTCTATACTGACCGCAAAAATATTAGCAGATAGGGGAATAAAAGTTTATTTGTTTCCAGGAATTTGTCCAACTCCACTTTTAGCTTATTCTATAAGATACTTAAAGACTATTTCCGGAATAATGATTACTGCGTCTCACAATCCAAAAAATTATAATGGATTTAAACTCTATTGGGAAAAGGGATCCCAAATTCTAAATGATATTGCTGAAGCAATTGAAGAAAAATCAAATAGAATAAATATTTTGGATTTTGATTTCAATAGTTTAAAAAAATTAGGTGAGTACAAAGAGATTAAATTCTTGGGAGAAGCTGTAATAAATTCTTTTTATAAGGATACTCTAAGTCTATCCTTAACAGATGATATCGACAAGGATATTAAAATTGTTTATACACCACTTAGCGGTTGTGGAAATAAATTTGTAAGAAAAGTTTTATCAGAGAGGGGTTTTAAAAATGTTTATGTTGTATCTGAACAAGAAAATCCTGATGGAGATTTTACTAATGTATCCAATCCAAATCCTGAAGATATAAGAGCTTTTGATAAAGCCATAGAACTTGCGAAAATAGAAGATGCTGATATCATAATTGCAACGGATCCAGATTCTGATAGGGTGGCTGTCCTTGAAATGGGAGATGAAATTTTAAGAATTAGCGGTAACCAAATGGGATTTATCTTAGGCAACTTCTTGCTTGAAATGAATATCCATAAGAATATAGAAAACCCTGCCTTTGTTAAGACAGTGGTAAGTGCTGACCTAATTAAGAAAATTGCAAAAGATTATGATGTTGAAGTTTTTGAAACTTTAACAGGATTCAAAAATATTTGTAACTTGCCAAATATTTGGGATGAAAGTAAAGAGCATAACTTTATCTTTGGATATGAAGAATCTATTGGTTATGTAATTGGAAACCATATTAGAGATAAGGATGCAGTAGGAACTTCTATGATAATTGCTGAGATGTCAGGATATCTAAAGAAGAGAAATCTCAAAATAAAAGATTACATTGAAGAAATTTACAAAAAATATGGCTATTTTGAAGAATATCTTGACTCAGTCTATTTCGAAGGAAAAGATGGAAATGCTACTATGAAAAAAATTATGGAAAGTTTCAGAGAGCTTGATTCCTTTGAAAAAATTGGCGACTTAAAGAAAAAAGAAGACTTTATAAAAGATGAAGAAAAACCACAAGATCTTTTGAAGTTTTATTTTGATGATGAAACTTGGTTTGCCCTTAGACCTTCAGGTACTGAACCAAAATTAAAAATTTACGCTTATGTGGTATCTGATAATAAAGTCGAAGCCAAAGAAAAAATAAGAATTATGAAAGAAGAGATAATGGAAAAAATTCATACAAGTAGGTGAAAAAATGATTCTTTATTGTGACTTTAATCCGAAAATTGTTAGAGAATTTAATTTAAAAGATGAATCAAATGACATTATTGAGTCCTCAAAGATTTACCCAAGTGGTCATGGGATATATATGGCTCTTTTTGCAAAAACACTTGGCATTGATTCAGAAGTTTTTATGTTGAAGGGCAATAAAAGAGGTAGAGAAATTGCATTGTCCCTAAGTCAACTGGGAATTGATGTGAACTTTACAGGTCTTAAGGATGAAAATGTAGAAGAAGTTTTAATAAAATCCAATGATTCTAAAAAAGTTTATAGGACTGAAGACCCAAGAATTACTATGGAAGACAGGTCTGATATATTAAACTCCTTTGAAAGATCCTTATACAATAAAAAAATAGTTGTTATTCCCAAAATTGATTTAAAGGGTTTAGATGATGACATTTATGAAAAACTCGTAAATATTTGCTATCAAAAAAATGTTAAGGTTGCTGTTAATCCTATAAAGCTTGATAAAATTGAAAAGGCCAATCCCTATATACTAATGTTTGATAAAAATGACATAGAGAAAGATAAAAAAATTAATTATACTGGAGAAGTAATTGAATTCAACAAAAAATTTATAAAGTCTGGAACTAAAATTGTTTTTGTTAATAGTAAAAGGGCAACAATTATTTCAACAGAAGAAAAAAATTATAGGGCCTATATAAACAAGGAAAAATTAGAGAATAAAGTTTTGACAGAAAAGTTTGACACAAGTCTTTGTCTTTCAGGTCTTGCTATAGCTCTTGATAGAGATTATGATTTTATAACTTCAATAAAACTTGCAATCTCTTGTGGAGTGTGGGAAAATTTTGTTGAAAAAGATAAAATTGAAATGAGCGCTATAAAAAGAATTATGAATAGCGTTGAAGTGGAAGAAATTTTATAAATATAGGAGGGAATATGAAAAATTTTCACTTAAATAGGGAAGATGTTGTTTTTACCTTTATTGATATTCAAGACAAATTATTAAAGGCAATGTACAATAAGGATGAAATTGTTAAGAACTCAACTGTATTAGCAAAGGTGGCAAGCACAATTGGCGCCGAAGCAATTTATACAGTTCAATATCCAAAGGGACTTGGTTTTACTAATGAAGAAGTTAAGGCTCCCCTTAAAGATAAAAAGGAATTTCCTAAGTTAACTTTCAACTCTTATGGAGACGAAGAAATAAAAAAAGAATTTGACAGACTTGGTAAAAAACAAGTAGTTCTTTGTGGAATGGAAACTCATATTTGTGTCTTCCAAACTGTTAGAGCTTTACTTGAAGCAGGGTATGAAGTTTTCGTTGCAGCAGATGCCTTGGGTTCAAGAAGTGAAGAAAACTCCAAAAATGGAATGGAACTCCTTCGTGAAATGGGAGCAGTTATTTCTAATACAGAAACAATTTTGTTTGACCTTGCAGGTATAGCAGGAACAGATGAATTTAAGACTTTGCAAAAATTAATAATTTAATAAAATTCTTAAGATGGGAGCATCCACATGGATGCTCATTTTTAGTCTAAATCTGTGATATAATTATTTTGGTGATAAGATGAAAATAATTCACACTGGTGATTTACATTTAAAAAAATTTTATAAGGGACGACTTCCTTTAGAAGTTTCAAATAAACTTTTAGAGGATTCTTGGCGTGCTCTCTATGAAGTTTTTGAATTTTCAAATGAAGTCCAAGCTGACATTATTTTAATTGCTGGTGATTTATTTGAAAGAGAATTTTTTAACTTAAGAGATTTAAATAGATTTTTAGACTTGGTGAAAAAACTTAATGCTAAAGTTTTTATTGCCTTTGGTAATCATGACTATCTTTCTGAAGATAATTTATTTTTAAAGGTAAACTTGCCAGAGAATTTATATATCTTTAGTAATGAACTCGATTATTTTGAGTTAAGTGAATTAAAAACGAGAATTTATGGAATTTCCTACGACTCTTTTGCATTTAAAAAAGATTTTAATGATATAAAATTGGACCAAAATTTTGTAAATATAGGTCTCTTTCATTCTGACCTAAAAGATGAAAGGTACCTGCCATTAAGTAAGGATTTCTTGGAGAAGTTTAACTATGTTGCCCTAGGTCATATCCACAAGAGGGGGAAGGTCTTTGACAATACTTATTACTCGGGATCTTTAATTCCTCTTTCTTTTAAAGACCAAAGCAAGAGAGGGATAATTTTTTTAGATGATGATAAAAAAACAATTGAGTTTAAAGATTTTTCAAGAAGAGAGTTTGTAAATCTTGAAATAAATTTAAAAAAAGAAATGACTTATAGTGAAGTCCTAAATTTAATTCAAGATCAAATCGAACAAAATAATCTTTATAGGATAATACTCAAGGGAGAAACCCTTCATCCAAGAGATATCGAAAACTTCTTAAAAGAAAATTTGTCAGCATTTTATTTTGAAATTCAAAATGAATTAGTTGATTCTTATGAAGAATATGAGATAAGGGACAAGTATATAATTGATCTCTTAGATAGTTTTGCTTCTAGTAAGATGGAACAAGAAGCAAGAGAACTTTCAAAAAAATATATTTTGGAGCAAGGCTATGATAATTAAAGAATTAGGACTTTTAAATTTTGGAAAATTTGAAGATAAAAAGATTGAGCTCCAGGAAGGAATAAACCTGATTTACGGCAGAAATGAAAAGGGCAAATCAACAATCGTAAATTTTATAGATGGGATTTTTTATGGTTTTAGTCGTGACTCCCTTGTGAAGAAGGTTCGTGATGATTTATTTGAAAAATCGATACCTTGGAATTCAAATTTATATAGGGGTTACATTATTTTAAATGACAAGGGAGAGGATTTTTGGATTAGCAGAGACTTTGATAAGGACGAATGTTCAATTTTAAATCTCAAAACTGCTGATAACCTATCAGATGACCCTAGAATTTTTATGTATTCTAGGATTCCTCAACCAGGGGTTTTGTTTTTTGATTTAAACAGAAAAATTTATAAATCAACATTTTTTATTGGTCAAAGATTAAGTCAGCTTGATAGTGGTGCCAGTGTAGAATTACAAAATAGGATTAATAATTTTTCTGTTTCTGAAGATGAAAATGTTGATTTGAGTAAGGTCATAGAAAGGATGAAGGAAGACCTCTATGATATAGGAACAAAAAAGAGAAAATCATCAGAAATCGGAAGGATTAATGATGAATTAGAAAAGATATCAAAGGACAAGGTTAACTTCATAAGTCTTAAGGAAACCTATGAGAAGTCAATTGATAAATACAAGTCTTCTAAAGATAATTTAAGAGATTTAGAAGACAAGCTTAGGGGACGAAAGCTCTTTGAACTTGAGAACTTAAAAGAAAAACTAAGGGAATGTCATGAAAGTAATTCAGAAAATGATGAAAAATATAATTTTGCCGATCTTGAAAAGGCAATTGAAATAAACAGGAGTCTTGGAATCTACTCTAGTAAGCTTGATGATTTATTATCAGTTGAAAGAGAAAGCTTTGATGTCGACCTTGATCTTGAAGAGGACTATCAAAGATTTAAAGAAATAAATAGGGAGATACAAGCGTTAAACGAAAATAATTATTCTAAAGAAAGAGAAATAATTTCATGGGATATAAAAAATACCGAAAAAGAAGTTTTTAAATATATTTTAAAATTTCTTTCATCTTTTGTAGGTGGACTTCTTGTAGTTTTGATTTCTATTTATTTAAAAAAATATTTGATTTCTACCCTATCTTTTATATTGTTTGCTTATTCATATTTTAGGATTGTAAAATATAGAGAGAATAAGGATCTACTAAATAGATTGAGAAATAAATACCAAGATTATAAAAAGAAATCTCAGGAAAAAACTTTAATAAAGAAAAAATTTGATAAAGAAATTGATGAAATTTTAATTAAATATGATGCTAGAGATAAAAAAGAACTAAGTGAAATTTTTGATTTAAAAATCGAAGAAAACTTAAAAAATATTTCTAAAAATGAATACAATAGAGAATGGATAGAAAAAAACTCTCTAGAAATAGATGATACTAAGAGAAGCATTTTTAATCTTGAAGGAGACCTTCAAACTATATTCCAAAAATATGAAGTTGAGAATATTAAGGATTTGAAAAATCTGTTTTATGAAAATAGAGATGCAAATAGGATAAGTGAATACAAGTATAGGATTAAAGAACTTGAAAAAGAAAATATCACAGGAAATATTTACAGAGAAGAATCTATTGATGAAATACAAGAAAAAATAGATTTTGAAAAAAATAATATTTTAAACTTGGAAGGAAGCTTAAAAACCCTTGAGGACTCCTTAGAAAAATTAAGAGTTTTAGAAGAGAGATCCTTTGAGTTAAAGGACAAATTAAAGAAATTAGTATATAAGAAGGAATTGTTAGAAATATCTATCGAAAGATTTGAAGACTATGTAAAGGCAAGAAGAATAGACAAGCTTCCACTTCTAAAGAAAGAAATTTCAATATATTTGGATGCAATGACTTCTGGTAAATATAATGAAATTTTAATTGATGACACCTTTGGCATAAGGGTTTATGATAGAGACATAGAAAATTACGTTGGATTAGATAGTCTAAGCCTGGGTACTATTGATCAGATTTATCTAGCTTTTAGACTATCTATATCAAAAATTATTAGTGACAAGGAAATACCTATAGTGCTTGACAGCCACTTTGATTCTTATGATGACTTCAGACTTAAAGAAGCTCTTGAAATTTTACAAAATAATGAACAAGTTTTAATCTTTACAAGCACAAATAGGGAAAAAGAGATTTTAGATAAATATAGTATGACATATAAATTAATTACAATTTGAGGTGTATATGATATTCGCAATTGGGGATCTTCACTTCGACTACACACAAGAAAAACCTATGAATATTTTTGGAGATAACTGGGAAAATCATGAAGAAAAAATAATTAAGAACTGGAAAGAAGTTGTCAAAGAAGATGACTTAGTTCTTTTACCAGGAGATATTTCTTGGGCTCTTAAACTTGAGACAGCTACTTATGACTTAAAAAGAATTGATGACCTTCCAGGAATAAAAATAATTTCCAAGGGAAACCACGATTATTGGTGGTCTTCGCTCAATAAGATGAATAATCTTGGCTACAAGACCATACATTTTATTCACAACAACTCCTTTGAATACAAGGGTTATTCAATATGTGGTACAAGAGGATGGGCTGCTAGAGATTCCTTTGAGTTTTCTGAAAATGATGAAAAAATTTATTTGAGAGAAGTTCAAAGATTAAAAAATTCACTAGATTCTTGCGTAAATAAAAAAATTATTGCCATGATTCATTACCCACCCTTTAATCAAGACCTAAGTGTCAATGAATTTTCACAAACTTTAAGCGATTATGAAGTGGAAAAATGTGTCTATGGACATCTTCACGGAAAGGGACACAAGTTTTCTTACGAAGGAGACATGGCAGGAGTTGACTACCACTTTGTGGCCAGTGACTTTTTGGATTTTAAATTAAAGATAATTGAGGAGGACTAATGGAAAGAGAGATAGAGGTTAAACTTCTTGATATTGATGTAGAAGAATTTGAAGATAAAATAAAAAAGATTGGTGGCAAATTTGTTAAAGAAGAAAATCAAACCAATATTACTGTAAATTCAACAGCTCATAAGATTTACAAAAAGAAGGGGTATTTGAGAATTAGAATTTCTGAATCCTCTGATGGAGAGAAAAAATATTTTACCTTTAAAGAAAATGTTTCTGATTTTAAGGTTAGGGACAATATAGAACACACAACAGAGATTACCAGTGTAGAGGATCTTATTAATATTTTGAAGTGCCTTGGATATGACATATATCACAAGGGCTTTAAGCATAGAAAAAAATATTCCTATAAAAAATTTATTATTGACATAGATACTTGGGACAAGGATACTTATCCAAAACCATATGTTGAGATAGAAGCACCTAGTATGGAAGATATTTATCACTTAGTAGATATATTAGAAATACCTAGAGATAAAGTTTCAACAATGTCTATTGATGAACTTAGAAAATCTTTAAAAAAGTAGTATGACATATATAATATATGTGTTATAATATTTTTAGAAAACAAGGAGGAATTATGTCTAAGTATAATTATATTAAATGGTTTGATGAAATCGGTAAAGAAGATGTAGGAATTGTTGGAGGAAAGGGAGCTAATCTTGGTGAGTTAACTAGCTTTGGTCTACCAGTGCCTCCAGGATTTTGTGTAACAGCAGAAGCATACACTAAATTTATTAAATACGCAGAACTTGATGAAGTTGTTAAATTATTAATGGAAGCTGTAGACGTTGAAAATGTTGATGACCTTACTAATGCTTCAAAGGAAATTCAAACTAAGATTAGAGAAAAAGACTTTGACCCTGAACTTGAAGAAGAGATCCTAAGAGCTTACAGAGAATTTTCTGAAAACATTGGAGTTAAGGACCCAGAAGTTGCAGTTAGATCATCTGCTACTGCAGAAGACCTTCCAGATGCATCCTTTGCAGGACAACAAGATACTTACTTACACATTAGTGGCGAAGAAGAACTTTTAAACCACATTAGAGATTGCTTTGCATCCCTTTGGACATCAAGAGCAATTTACTACAGAGAAAAACAAAACTATGATCACTTTGATGTAGCTCTTTCTGTTGTAATTCAAAAAATGGTTAACTCAGAAAAATCTGGAGTTATGTTCACAGCAAATCCAATTAATAACTCTAAAGATGAAATGATGATTAACGCATCTTATGGACTTGGAGAAGCTGTTGTATCAGGTATAGTTACTCCTGACGAATATATTATTGACAAAAAGACAAAAAAAGTTATTGAAAAAAATATTTCTGAAAAAGAATATATGGTAATTAAAAATGAAAATGGTGTTGGAACTAGGACGGTTAATGTTAAAGATGTTTTAGGAGAAGATGCTATAAAGGCAGAAGCTCTAGCACCAGAAGAACTTAACACTCTAATTGAAAGAGGACTTAAGGTAGAAAAACTTTACGGATCAGTACAAGACACTGAATGGGGATTTGATGCAGATACAAAAGAATTTTACTTCCTACAATCAAGACCTATAACTACTCTTGAAGAAGAAAAGGAAGAAAAATTAGTTACCCTTTGCAAGGGTCTACCAGCTTCTCCAGGAATTGGAAGAGGTAAGGTAAAACTTATTAAAGATATTTCCGAAATCAACCTTGTTGAAGAAGGTGATGTTCTTGTAACTGCTATGACAAACCCTGATATGGTACCTGCTATGAGAAAGTGCGCTGGTGTAGTCACTGATGAAGGTGGAAGAACTTGTCATGCAGCAATTGTTTCAAGAGAATTACAAATACCTTGTATAGTTGGAGCTAAAAATGCTACAAAATCTCTTAAGACTGGTGATAGTGTTACAGTTGATGCAGTAAGAGGTATTGTTTATGAAGGAGAAGTTCTTAAAGAAAAAGCAGAAAAGAAAACTGAAAGTCAATCTTCAGGACCAAGCCTTGGAAATATTGACGAACTTAGAAATTTGTTTGCACCAACAACTGCTACTAAGATTTATATGAATCTTGGCGAACCAGGACTAATAGATAAATATAAAAACCTACCAATGGATGGTATTGGTCTAATGAGAACTGAATTTATCTTCACTAACATGATAGGTGCTCATCCAATGTATCTTGTAAAGACTGGTCAAGGAGACCTAATGGTAGACAAACTTGCTGAAGGTATCTCTAAAGTTGCTCAAGCAATTTATCCTAAGAATCTTGTTGTAAGAACAAGTGACTTTAGAACAAATGAATTTAGAGGTCTAAAGGGTGGAGACGAAGTTGAACCAATCGAAGCAAACCCAATGATTGGTTGGAGAGGTGTTTCAAGATATATTTCTCCAGAATACGAAAAAGGATTTAGACTAGAATGTCAAGCAATCAAAAAAGTTAGAGAAGAGTATGGTCTTACTAACGTAATTGTTATGCTACCATTTGTTAGAACTCCACAAGAACTTAAGGTTGTTAAGGGAATTATGGCTGAAGAAGGTCTAGTTCAATCAAAGAACTTTAAGATTTGGATAATGGCAGAAGTACCTGCAGTAGTTCTTCAAGCAGAAGAATTTGCAGAACTCGTTGATGGATTCTCAATTGGATCTAACGACCTAACACAATTAGTAATGGGAGCTGATAGAGACTCAGGAATCCTTAACAACATGGGATACTTTGATGAAAGAAATGATGCAGTTAAGATTGCTCTTAAGACAATAATTGATGCAGCAAATAAGAAGGGAATCACTTGCTCAATCTGTGGTCAAGGACCAAGTCAATATCCAGAACTTGCAGAATTCCTTGTTGAATGTGGAATAACTTCAATGTCAGTTAACCCTGATACAGTTGAATATACTAGAAGACTTGTTGCAAGTGTTGAACAAAAAATAATTCTTAAAAAACTTAGACAAATGTAAATAAAATTAAATTTTATAAAGGAAATAACCTCATGAAATGTGGTGACCCCATAAAGTTGGACCTAATACCAGGACTGGTAGTTTACTAGTTCTGGTATTATTTTATTGCTTTCCACCCCTAGGGGTGGAAAATTTTTTATGCTGCGTTTAACTTTCTATATTCCACTGGACTTAAATATCCTAATTTTTCTTTTATTCTGTCTTTATTGTAATATTCTATATACTCTTCTATTGTTTCTTTTAATTCTTCATATGAATAGAATTTCTTGCCATAGTAGATTTCTTGTTTAAGTATCCCGAAGAAGTTTTCCATTGGGGAGTTATCTAGGCAATTTCCCTTTCTTGACATCGATTGGGTTATCCCTTCTTTTTCAAGTCTTGATGTATATTGTTTTATTTGATAAGCCCATCCTTGGTCTGAATGAAAGATCCTCTTATTCTTGTTAGTGCTTGTTATTTCTATTGCTTTGTCTAAGGCTTTTAGTATTGGTTCTAGTGTTGGTTGTTTTGATATCTCATAGGATATTATTTCACCATTATACATATCTAAATATGGATTTAGATAAAGTTTTTTTACTTGATAGTTGTCTTTTGTATCTTTTTCTAGATACTTAAATTCTGTTGTATCTGTTGTTATATATGTGTAGGCTTTTTCTACTTTAAAGTTTCTATTTATTTTATTGTCTGCTACTCTACCTATTGTTCCTTTGTATGATGAGTATTTTCTTGTTTTTCTTGAGAAGTTTGTTACTTGAAGTTTTAGCTTTTGTACTAGTCTTTGAACTTTCTTTTTATTTATCAAAAGCCCTGTTTTCTTTAACATTGCTGTTATTCTTCTGTATCCATAGTTTGGATTATCTTTTCTAATCTCTAGTATTTTCTTCTCTACTTGCTCATCTTTGTTTGGTATGTCTAAGCGTTGTTGCCAATACATGTAGCTTGATTTTGGAAAGTTAAAGTATTCTAAAAGATCCTTTAGTTTGAATTTATCTCTTAATGATCTAATGACCTTAGATATTCGTCTATTTCTGTTTCTGTCATTTGAGAGAATTGAATCTTTTTTTTTAGAATTTCTACTTCCATTTGAAGATAGTAGTTTTCTTTTCTTAGTTTTTCTAATTCACTCAATTCTTTTTTGTTTTATTATGTTTGTTTTTTAAATCTTTATTTTTATCTGTATTTGGCATATTTGAAGGTCTTCCTCTCTTTTTTGGTTTCAGTCCTTCTATGCCTTCGTCTCTAAATTCTTTTACCCATCTAGCTATAATGGATGGATTACTGATTTTAAGTTCATTTGCTAGGCTTTGATAGGACATTTCTCCTGTTAAATACAAGTCTACTACATTTAGTTTTAAGTCTAAAGAGTAGTTATTATTTTTTCTTGATACTTTTAGTCCTTCATAGCCTTGAGATTCATAAGCATTAACCCAAGTTCTAACGATATGTTTATCTGGTATGGAGTATTTTTTCGCTAAGTCTTTGTAACTTACATTTCCTTCAAGATATTCTTTTACTACTTTAACCTTAAATTCTGTTTTGTATTTTGCCATTTAAAAACTGACCTCCTTAAGTTGGTTTTTAAGTCCAACTTTTGGGGGTCAGTTCAGAAATCATGAGGTTATTTTAATATTAACGCTTATATTAAATTAAATTACAATTTACTCACTCTTTTTTATTAGAGTAACAAAAAATTCACTAGCCTTAACAGCATAAATAGAAATATAATTTTCACCATCAAACTTCAAAACCTTACCTGGTTCAAACTCTCTATCTTCTTCATCATTTAATAGTACTTTTATTTCACCCTTAACAATAGTTACAAGTACAGTAAAGCCAGGGTGCTTGTGTTTTTCAATAATTTCTCCAGGAGCCAAAACTTTTTTTACTAGAGTAAATTCTTTTTCGTTAAAAACTTTTCCAGGCATACTTCCTACATAACCAATCATTTTATACATCCTTTCTTGATTATATTACTTATCAAACTTATCTAAATCTTTAAAAGAATCTAAATTTAAATTTGATTTATCAAGTTCTTTATCCTTTGAGATGCTCTTTGCATCATTAAGGTTCCTTTTTATAATTTGATCATTATCCATTGTAGATTCTTTTTCAGACTTAATTTCTTCTCCCTTTTCAATTGAATCAATTAAATCTTCTGATGATTTTAAATCCTCAATCTTATATCCAGGCATCTTATCTAGGAAAGTTGAAAGGTTTATAGTTTCACTTTCATAAAGCCTTCTGATAATTTCGTCAATGTTTTGTGAATTTTTACGAACTAATTCTGATCTAATTTCATTTAGAATATTAATTTTTTCAATGCTATATTTTTTTGAAAATTTTTCTAAATCTTCAAAAATAATATCAGTAATAGTTGGGTTAATCCTAGGAGAATTAAGTGAAAAAGTTAAAGGTCCTCGTTCAATAGATTTATTAATAGAGATCAAAGACTTAGACAAGATGTCAAACCTTTGATAAACCATTTTTCTTGAAAGAGCTCTTTTTTCTAAAGCTTCATTTACTTCGAAGTTTTCAGTAGCTATTAGTACATAATCATAGCCCATAAACATAAAGTCTTTATCAACTTCGTGTTCCTTTAATTTAATTCTGCCTTGGGACTTCTCAGCAATATTTACAATATTTGTTGTAAAAGAATCTCCAATCATATAAATTTCTGCATCTGAATCAATAACAGACTTTAAAGCAGAATAGGCAAGATAACCTCCACCTAAAATTAGGATTTTTTTGTCGAGAGTATCTAAGCTCACTGGCATATATCGCATCTTATCACTCCTTTAAAAATTTTTTACATTAGTGTATGTGTCACTTAGCTTAATTATACCAAATAAGAGCTAAGTTTATTCAATATATTGTTTTAATAGATACTTTTCCTTGTTAATTTAATAGAATTTTAATAAATTCTAAATTTCATAAAAGTAGATTTATGTTATAATGATTAAAAGATTTAGAAAGAAAATGGAGGTTTTATTATGAAATCCAACAATTTAAAAAGAGCTGCTGCTCTTGGACTTGCAGCTTTGATGCTAGCGCCAAGTGCAACTTTTGCTAAAGAGTTCAAAGATGTGAAAAAGATAAACAACAAATATTCTTGGGCTTACGATGCTATCGATAAATTAAGTGACAACAATATTATTAATGGACACCCTGATGGAGAGTTTAAACCAGCTGAGTCTGTTTCTCTAGAAGAGCTTCTACAACTAATCAAACAAGTTTTAAGACCAAGCGATCAAGAGTTAAAAACTGCTAAAGAAAAATATTCTAAAATTGCTAAAGATAACGGTGTAAACTCTTGGGCAGAAGAAGCAATATGCCTAGCACTTCACAGAGGTTACCTAGATGAAAGCTCTTTAAAGAAAGCAAATGAAAGAGGTTTCTTTAAAATAAGTGGTAGAGAATACCCAACTAGAAGCGACATAGCAATTTTCTTTGCAAGGGCACTACAACTTAGCCCAAATGGAAATACAAGCCTTTTAAAACATAAGGATAAGGATAAGATGAGCGAAACTCTTAAGGGTTATTTATCTTCTCTTGTAGATGCAAAAATATTCGCGTCAACTGGATCTGATGGAAACTTTGAAGGTGATAGAGCAATCACTCGTGCTGAAACTGCAATAATTACAAAGGCTTCCTTTGACTACGCAGAAAAAAATAAAATTGAAGCAAAAACTGAAAAAATGAAGGGTACAGTTATTCTTTCATCAAAGCTTAATAATGTTAATGTTGTTATCATCGAAACTAAAGGCACAAAATATTCTTTTGATATTGATAGTAATACAAAGTATAAATTAAAAGATAAGGATATCAAGCTTGAAGATATTAAGGCTGGTCAAGAAGTTGAAATTGAATATGCTAAGGCTAAGACTGGTGAAAGAGAAGGAACTGCAAAAACTATAACAGTTACAAATTCAATGCTTAATATGGTTGGATATGTAAACTCTAAGGGCAACAATCAAATCACTCTTAGATACAGAGAAAACTCTGATTCTATAAACTTTAGAACTACATCAAAAATCTCAACATCAGATACAAAAACTTTTGATTTAGATAAAAATGTAAAAATTAAGGCTTATGGCAAAGATTTAAAATTAGAAGACATTTCAGTAGATGACTTAGTTGAATTTAAAACAAATTCTGATAATAAAATAACAGAAATAACAGTATTCCCTAAAGAAGCTAATGTTACCGGAAGAATCATTTCAGTAGACACATCTAATAAAGATAGAGCATCTTTGAAGATAAGATTAAAAGATAATAAGGATTACGAATTTTATATCACAAATTCTACAAGAGATTTAGATAGAATAACAATTAATGATAATATAACACTTTATGTAAACTATAAAGTTGCTATGGGACTCGCATCAAATAACCAAACTAATACAAATGTAGTGGGAGATGTTGTAGGATATAGTGGAGATGAATCATCCTTTACGAATATAAGATCAAATAGATATATAGATATAATTACAACTGATGGATATACAAGGAAATATTATCTTGCTGATCGTTATGAAATAAAATCTTATAATGGTGTTAAACAAACTCAAGTTACAGAAAGTTATTTAAAAGGAAAGAGTGTTCTTTTATCATTAAATAGTTTCGGTGATGTTGAAACAATTACTTTGGTGGATTCTAACCTTAAATTTAGTGCAATGTTTCAGGTTGTAAGTAAGGTTGATGTTGGTTATAATTACAATGTTTTTAAAATTGGATTAAGAGTTATTCAATCAGATAATACAAAAATAGAACCAGGAAAAGTAATTTATTTCCAAACTGGACAAAATTTAGATTTATATGATGTTGTGTCTTTTGACGGTTATTTAAATTATGACGGTGAAATTATTGCAGATTCAAATAATAAATATATAGAAAATCCGAGAGTTTATTTAAACTATGCAAATAGAACTACTAATAAGAAAGACTTTCAAGATTACAGATATTTTTTAAATACTAATCGTTACAATAGTGATTATAACAGAAATAACTTTAATAAAAATAATGGAGTGCCGAACTTCTAATAGTTAAGATAAGATAGGAACCCATGAGGGTTTCTATTTTTTTTATAAAAATTTGTGCTATAATTTAGGACGGAGTGATGATATGAAAAAGAAAATTATAGTAATAAACTTACTTCTTTCCCTTGTATTGGCTCCAGGAAGTATTTTTGCTAAATCATTTACTGATGTAAAGAATAGTGGAAAGACAGAATGGGCATACAAATATGTGGAAGAACTATCAAACAAAAATATTTTAAATGGATATGAAGATGGAACTTTTAGACCAAACAATCCTGTTAGTTTTTTGGAAACTATGCAAATAATAAAGACTCTTATAAATCCTAGTGAAGATGATATGAGATTAGCCAGAGAAACTTACATGGAAACAGCAAATGCTAATGGAGTTATAGACTGGGCAAAAGATGCAATTTGTTTCAACTTATACCACGGCACAATCACTGAAAAGACATTAATAAATGCTCGCGAAAGAGGATTTCTAGATAATAAGCTTTACCCAAATAGAAACTCCATAGCTGTTTATTTTGCCAGAGCTTTAAATATAAATAAGAGTAAAGACACAAGTAATTTAAAATATAAGGATAAGAAAAAAATTAATCCTCTCACTATTGAGTATCTTCCAAATCTAGTAAATTCAAAAATTTTTACTAGTACAGGATCAGAGGGCTATTTTAATGGAAATCTTGCAATAAGAAGAAGTGAAATGGCTGTCATTACTTCTAAATCTCTTGAACATTTTAATAGTAATTTAGACAAGGTAAGAAAACATAAAGAAGTCAATGCTGAAGATTTATTAGTTAATACAGAAGAAAACAATAAGGATATAAAAAATAATTCTTTAGACAAGGATAACAATATTGATAAAAATACAATCTTAGATAATAATGACTTAAATACTAAGCCACACGATGGTGTTGGAGAATTAGAAGCTGCTGAAGCTAACATCCCAATTAACTTTAAGGGTCAAGTTATTGAAATTATAGACAGTAAAAATGTAAGTTTTATTAGGATTAAAGTTATTGAATCTGATTCTGATAGATTTGGCACTGGACAAATAATAACTGTTAATACTTTTAGAAAGCATAATATAAACGACATTGTTGAGGGCAGTGGTATCCTTGGCGAAAATAGTTTAACAAACATAAAATTAAAATGATATTAAAAGGGCTGTTCATTTGACGGCCCTTTCAAATTGGAGGAAAAGTGGAATTTTTAAGTAGAACTGAAAGAATGATTTCAAAAGAAGATATTGATAAAATAAACAATAAATCTGTAATTGTATTTGGACTTGGTGGAGTTGGAGGATCTTGTGTTGAGGCTTTGGTAAGAGCAGGAATAGGAGAAATAGGTATCGTTGATGGGGACGAATACGAGATAACAAATGTTAATAGACAAGCCTTTGCCACTACCAAGACTTTGGGAATGAGAAAAGTTGATGCTTGTGAAGAAAGACTTCTTGAGATTAATCCAAATTTAAAAATAAAAAAGTATGACTTATTTGTCAGTGGAGAAAATATAAGAGATATCGATTTTGAATCTTACGACTATGTTGTAGATGCAATTGACACAATCACATCTAAACTATTAATCATAAAAGAAGCATGCGATAGAAATATAAAAATAATTTCTGCAATGGGAGCAGGAAATAGGTTAGATCCTACAAAGTTTCAAATTATTGATATTGAAAAGACAAAAAATGATCCAGTAGCAAGAATTATGAGGAAAAAATTAAAAGATATGGGAATAAAAAAACTAAAGGTAGTATGTTCAAATGAACTTCCAATTAAAACAGGCGATAGGACTCCTGGCTCAATTTCTTTTGTACCACCAGTTTGTGGCATGGTATTAGCTTCTCAAGTAATAAGAGACATCTTAAGAAGTTGAAAATAAGGCAAAAAAAACATATAATATTTAGCAGTAAGGAGAAGTCATGGATATAAATACATTAAACGATAAACAAAAGGAAGCACTTTTGGCAACAGAAGGACCTTTACTTATTCTAGCAGGGGCTGGAAGTGGCAAAACCAAAGTTGTAACTTCTAAAATCGCATATTTAATCGAAGATTTGCAAGTTCCATCATGGAAAATTTTGGCAATTACATTTACAAATAAGGCTGCAAATGAAATGAGGGATAGAGTTTCAAATTTAATCGACGAAGATATCTCCTCAATGTGGATTGGAACCTTCCATTCAATTTGTGTTAGAATACTTAGAAAAAATATAGATAAAATCGGCTATAGCTCTAGTTTTACTATTTATGACAGGGACGATCAAATTACTGTTGTAAAAGAAGCAATAGCGGAACTAGGACTAGATAGGGATATTTATAAACCAAGAGCTCTTGTTAATGACATTTCAAATATCAAAAGTGAAGGATTAAGTCCACAAGAATATATAGACCTAAATAAAAACAATTTTTTTAAAGAAAATCTTGGTAAAATTTATGAGATTTATGAAAAAAAATTAGTAGGCAATAACGCCTTGGACTTTGATGATCTCCTAATAAAGACAGTTAATATTTTAAGAGATTACGAAGATGTAAGAGAATTTTATAGAAATAAGTTTGAATATATCTTCGTTGATGAATACCAAGATACTAATAAAATTCAATATGAATTTATAAAATTAGTGGCAGGCAAGGAACCCAATCTTACAGTTGTTGGAGATAATGACCAATCCATTTATAAGTGGCGTGGTGCTGATATTAATAATATCTTAAACTTCCATAAAGATTTTCCTGGTGCAAAAATTGTAAAACTAGAACAAAATTATAGATCCACACAAAAAATTCTTGAAGTAGCTAATAAGGTTATAGAAAACAACACAAGTAGGATTGATAAAAATCTTTGGACTTCAAGAAATGAAGGTAGTCCTGTAGTTTATAGAGAATTTCCACATTCAAATGAAGAAGAATATGGAGTAGTAAATAAGATAATAGGTCTTCATTACAAGGGTGAAGAATTTAAAAATATGGCTATCTTATATAGGACCAATGCTCAGTCAAGAGGTTTTGAAGAGGCTTTAGTGAGAGAAAGCATACCCTATAAGATTGTAGGCGGACTTAAATTCTACGACAGGATGGAAGTAAAGGATGTATTAGCTTATTTGAGAGCTATAAATAATACAGATGATAATGTAAGTCTATCTAGGATAATAAACAGACCAAAGAGAGGTATAGGAGATACATCTCTTGCTGATTTACTAGATTATGCTGATAAAAATGGTATTTCACTTTATGACCTTGTGACAAATATTGATGAATTTGAAGATTTGAATATTAGGGCAAGAAAAAATATTAGAGACTTTGGAAGTATTTTAAAGATTTTAAAGGATAGATCTGAAAAACTTTCAATAGGGAAGCTTTTTGAAGAAGTATTATATGAAAGTGGTTATGTAGAAGATTTAAAAAATCAAAATACAATTGAAGCCAAGACAAGGCTCGAAAATATTGAAGAGCTTCATTCTAATATAATGGAATATGATAGAGAAGGAGTTGAACTTGCCGAATATTTAAATACCCTTTCCCTTTTATCTGATGTTGATAAGACTTCCGAAGAAAGTGGAGTCAATCTTATGACCATGCACGCTGCAAAGGGTTTGGAATTTTCAACAGTATTTTTAGTTGGATTTGAAGAAGGTCTTTTTCCATCTAACAGATCTATTGAAAGTGAAGAAGAGGTTGAAGAAGAAAGAAGACTTTGTTATGTAGGAGTTACGAGAGCCTGCAACAATCTATTTATTTCATCTTCTAGGACTAGGTCTTTGTATGGTAAGTTAACTCCTGCAAGAAGGAGTAGATTTATCAATGAGATGGGCGAGACAATAGAAATTATTGAAGATAAGAGTAGAGAACTATTAGAAATTCGCGACTATAATGAAGGAAATAAACCTTCAGTTAATAGGAAAAATAAATTCTTTGGAATAGATAAGAAGGACGAAGTCAGTAAGAGTGTTAATAAACCAACTAATGTGAACATAAATGTTGGGGATAAAGTTAAACATAAAATATTTGGCAAAGGCATGGTAGTCCAAAAGAAAGAAAAAAATGGAGATTATGAAGTTGTTATTTCCTTTGATAAAAAGGGATTAAAAAGACTAATGCTGTCTGTTGCTCCTATTAAATTAATTGATTAGTTGGTGACTTATGAATGAAAAAATAAAAGAAATGGAAAACTTAATCAAGGAAATTGATAAATTAAATTACCATTATTATACTCTTGACGACCCACTTCTTTCTGATGCAGAGTATGACAGACTTTATGACAAGTTAGTTAACTTAGAAAAAGAAAGTGGAATAGTCCTTCCTTATTCACCTACGAGTAGAGTAGGAGGTGCTGTCCTTAGTAAATTTGAAAAACATATTCATCTTGCAAGACTTTATTCAATGGATAAGGCTCAGGGAGATGAAGCTCTTCTTGGATGGTTTAATAGAATAGAAAAATTTGTAAGTGATTATAATCTAAATAATGTAAATAAATTGCCAGAACCAGAGTTTATAGTTGAGCTTAAGTTTGATGGACTTACAATTAACCTAACATATGAAAATCAAAATCTTGTTATGGCATCCACTAGGGGTAATGGAATAATTGGTGAAGAAATCCTAGAACAAGTAAAGACAATTTATTCTGTTCCTTTAAGAATTTCTTATCCAGGGAAAATTGAAGTTCAGGGAGAAGGTCTGATGCCTTTATCTGAACTAGAAAAATACAACCAAGAAAATGATGAGAAATTAAAAAATGCTAGGAATGCAGCAGCGGGTGCTCTAAGAAACTTAGACCCAAAGGTTACTAAGAAAAGGCACTTGACAGCTTTTTTCTATAATGTTGGCTATATTGAAGAAGATATCTTTAAATCAGATGATAATATTAAAAAATTCTTAAGAGATAATAATTTTAAAGTTTCAAAATATAATTTTAAAGTTAAAACATTTTCAGATATAATACAAAAAATAAAGGAAATTGGTGAAAATAGAAACAAGCTAGATATTTTAATCGATGGAGTAACTATAAAGGTAAATGACATAGAAACTAGAAAAGCTCTTGGTTATACAAATAAGTTTCCTCGTTGGGCAGTTGCTTATAAATTTGAAGCAGAAGAAATTTCAACTACACTTCTTGATGTAGTTTGGAATGTTGGAAGGACAGCTAAGGTTACTCCTTCAGCCATTCTTGAGCCAGTTGATATTGGTGGAGTAACGGTTCAAAGAGCAACCTTAAATAATTACGATGATATACTTAGGAAAAAAGTTAGAATAGGCTCAAGAGTTTTAATAAGAAGGTCCAACGATGTTATACCAGAAATACTTGGGACTCTTCCAAGTGATAACGAAACACGTGAAATAGAAAAGCCAAAAACTTGTCCTTATTGTGGGTCTCACCTTTATCAAGATGGAGTTCACATATTTTGTCCTAACACCCTATCTTGCGTGCCACAATTAGTTTCAAGACTTACACATTTTGCATCAAGAGATGCCATGGACATTGAGGGTTTTAGCGAGAAAACTATTGAAAAGTTAATGGCTACAATTGGATTGAAAGAAATCCCTGATATTTACAAGCTTAAATATGAAGATATAATTAAAATAGAAGGTTTTAAAGAGAAGAGGACCAATAATCTTTTAAAAGCAATTGAAAACTCTAAAAAATCACATTTATCAAACTTTATATATGCACTTGGTATACCTAATGTTGGTATAAAAACGGCTAGAGACTTAGCTAATCACTTTAAGTCTTTTGATAAATTAAAAAATTCCAAGGAAGAGGAACTGGTTTCTATAGGAGATATTGGAAGTATCACTGCAAAGGAGATTGTAGAATTTTTCCACGATGATAGAATTATTGGGGCAGTAGATGAGTTATTTGATTTAGGTTTAAATCCTGTATATGAAGATGATAATAATGGGCCTAAGCCACTTGATAAAAAAACTTTTGTATTAACAGGAACTTTAGAAATTTCTAGAAAAGAATTAGAAGAAAAATTAATATCTTTAGGTGCTAAAGTAACAGGATCAGTAAGTAAAAACACTGATTATGTTGTTGTAGGAGAGAACCCAGGATCAAAATATGAGAAAGCAAGGTCCTTAGATATAAAAATTTTGAGTTTAGAAGAACTTGAAGATTTAGTAGGAGGTTTAAATGAATAAAGAAGACATAAGGCATATTGCAAATATTGCTCAAATAGATTTCACTGATGAAGAGCTAGATAAGTTTGCACCAAGCTTTGATGAAAATATTGAACTTGTAAATAAAATAAAAGAAATTGACACAGATGGTGTTGAAATGGTATTTCAAGTCAATGGAACAGAAAATAATATTCGTGAAGATAAAACAAGAGAGTCTCTTTCTCAAGAAGAGGCACTAGAAAATGTCGCTACTAAAAAATACGGTTATTTTAAACTTATCAAGTTTGTAGAATAGGAGGGACTCATGACTTTTAGCAAATTAAAGGCCTGGGAGATAGCTCAAGGTTATAGAAATAGAGATTTTTCCTGTGAGGAAGTTACAAGAGAATTTCTAGACAATATTAAAGAAAAAGATAAAGAAATAAATGCCTATATCACAGTTACAGAAGAATTGGCATTAAAAAAAGCGAAGGAAGTGGATGAAAAATTCCATAATAGAGAAGAGATGTCTCCTCTAGCGGGTATTCCTATTTCTATTAAAGACAATATTTCTGTAAAAAATGTAAAAATGACTTGCGGCTCTAGAATGCTTGAAAATTATATTTCACCCTATGATGCCACACTAGTTAAAAAAATAAAGGATAATGATGGGGTTATATTAGGTAAGGTAAACTTGGATGAGTTTGCTATGGGAGCATCAACAAAAACATCATACTTTGGTGTTACAAAAAACCCACTTGATACTACAAGGGTTTCTGGTGGATCCTCAGGGGGTTCAGCTGCGTCTGTTAGTGCTAATATGGCAGCTATTTCTATTGGATCTGATACTGGTGGGTCTGTAAGACAACCTTCAAGCTTTTGTAAGACTGTTGGTATGAAACCAACTTATGGTTCAATTTCTAGATTTGGTATGGCTTCAATGGCAAATACCTTTGACCAACCTGGAGTTATTGCAAATGATGTTAGAGATCTTACTATGATGTTTAATGTAATAGAAGGTAGAGATGAAAGAGATGCGACTTCTGTTGGAAATCCTGGATTAAATTATGATTTTGATTTTTCAGATGAAGTAATTAAAAATCTTGAAGGTAAAAAGTTTGCTATTCCTAAAACGTATTTAGAAATGGATTTGAATGAGAGAGTTAGAAGAGAACTTGAAAAGGCAATTGAAATTTTAAGAGATTGTGGTGCAAAAGTAGACGAGTACGACATTGAATCCTTAAACCACACTATAGAAACTTATAACATCCTCGTCAATGGAGAAATCGCATCTAACTTGGCTCGTTTTGATTCCATAAGATATGGTCACAGGACAGACAAAAAATTTGAAACAATTGAAGAAATGTATCGTGCTTCAAGAAGTGAAGGCTTTGGTGATGAAGTTAAGAGAAGAATTATGATAGGCACTAATATTCTATCTATGGATAATGCTGAAGAATTTTATTACAAGGCTCTAAAGGTTAGAGGTTTAATTAAAAGAGATATGGATAGAATGTTTAAGGATTACGACTTTATGATTTGTCCAACATTCCCAGTTCTTCCTTTAAAAATTGATGATAATGTAAGCCCAGTTGAAGCATATCAAGCTGACTTATTTACAATCCCAGCTAATATGGTGGGATCCCCATCAATTTCTCTACCAATGCCAGCAGGTGAAGATGGACTTTCTATAGGTATTGAATTTACAGGTAAGAGATTTAAGGACAAGGACCTACTTCAAGCGTCCCTAGCATTTGAAAGGAGCTTAAACAAATGAGATATAAAACAATTGTAGGACTGGAAATTCACGTAGAACTTTCAACAGAGACAAAGGCATTTTGTTCATGTAAAAACTCCTTTGGTGATGAGCCTAACACAAATGTATGTCCAGTATGCTTGGCTCTTCCTGGTGGGATGCCTGTCCTAAATAGAAATGTAGTCAACTATACTATAATGGCAGGAACTGCTTTTAACTGTAAGATTAATAACAAATCAAAATTTGATAGAAAAAATTATTTTTATCCAGACTTAACAAAGGGTTTTCAAATTACCCAAAATGATAAACCAATTTGTACTGATGGCTATCTTGAAATAGACACAGAAGATGGAAAGAAAAAGATTGGGCTTTTCCAAATTCAAATGGAAGAGGATACAGCAAAAAGTCTTCATACAGAAGACAACGAAACACTAATGGATTACAACAGATGCGGTGTTCCTCTAATAGAAATCGTAACTAGACCAGATATTTCTAGTGGAAAAGAAGCTCGAGACTTTCTAGAAAAATTAAAGTCAACTCTAAGGTTCTTAGGTATATCTGACTGTAAGATGGAAGAAGGGTCCCTTAGATGTGACGTTAATGTAAACGTCAAGGATATAGAAACAGGTGAAAAGACTGCTATAACAGAAGTAAAAAATCTTAACTCCTTCAGGGGTGTTGAAAAGGCAATTGATTTTGAAGTAGAAAGACATATAAAACTTCTAGAAAATCATGAAGATGAAATTAGGACTACTAGAAGATGGGACGACGCAAAAAATGAAACTATCTTAATGAGGGTTAAGTACACTGCAAATGACTATAGGTTTGCACCAGAAGGTGATCTTCCAATAGTTCATATTACAGATGAAGAAATAAAAGAAGTAGTAGATAAAATGCCAGAACTACCCGAGCAAATGATTGAAAGGTTTGTAAAGGAATATGAGATTACACTTGAAGATGCGCAAGTTTTAACTGCATCAAGAGAACTTGCAAAATTCTTTGAAGAACTTGCAAAGGAATTTAAAGACTACACTCTTTTATCAAACTGGATTCAAACAGAAATTTTAAGAAGAGTTGAAATTTCTGATGATGAAGATTTTAAACTACCTTTTGAAAATAAAGAATTTATAGAGTTATTAAATTCAATCAAGAGTGAAAAAATTAGCAACAATGCTGGTAAAAAAGTTTTAAGAGAAATGTTTGAAACTGGTGATGGAGCAAAAGAGATTATTGAGAGACTTGGTCTTGTACAAATGACAGATTTATCTGCAATAGAAAAAATTGTAGACGAAGTTCTAGATGAAAATGAACAGTCAATTATTGATTTTAAAGAAGGAAAAGATAGAGCTCTTGGATTCTTAGTTGGACAAGTAATGAAAAAGTCAAGAGGAAAGGCAAACCCAAAAGTTGCAAACGAAATGCTTGTTAAGAAATTAAACGAGAGATAATTAAAAATTAAATAAAAATATAAATTTAACCCTAGGCAAAATTACCTAGGGTTTTGTACTGTCTAAAATAATAAATCTACTATTGACTCAAATTATTGCTTAATCTATTGCTTTTATAATTTCTAATTAATTCTCTTATTATTCTTACGATACCTTGAGACAAAACTATTCCTAAGGCAAGTGCAGAAGTCGTTAATGTTGTTTTTATAACATGCTCTCTCATGACAACATAATCAGACTCTATGAAGTAATACATGATGTAGTACATTCCGGCTCCTGGTACTAGAGGTACTAGGCAGGGAAGTGTGAAGACTGTTGCAGGTTTTTTAAAACAAACTGCGAAGGATTCAGAACACACTCCAATTAAAAAGGAAGATAACAAGTAAGAAACCATATAGTTATCACTAAAAGCGAAGAGGAGTTCATATACGACCCAAATAAAACCTGATAAAGCTGATGTTATTAACCTGACTCTTTTTGGAAGTTTAAAATAAATTGTAAAACCGTAAGTTGCAAGAGTTGATAATAAAAATTGGATAATACTTTTTTTAATCATAATATAAACCTCATTAACTTAAGACCAACACCGACTCCAAAGGCAATGGCTAGGGCTAAAAAAAATGCTTTAATCATGGTAATAGCTCCAGTAATAAATTCTCCACTCATAATATCTCTAACAGAGTTTGTTATAGCTACTCCTGGTACCAAAAGCATAATCACACCAATTATAATCATATCTATATTAGAACCAAGGCCAAAGTAAACGCAAATAATTGCAAGAATTGAAGTTATAAATGCACAAATAATATTATTTATAAAAAATGAAAGTTTTAAATAAGACAACTTTTCTAAAACAAGCGAGATAAGTATTCCAATAAAGAAACTAGCAGCAAAGTCTTTAACGTCTCCTCCGAATAAAACAGAGAAGAAGGATGCTGCTATTCCACCGCCGATATAAATTTTTTTTGAGTTTTCTTCTGTTCCATCAATTTCAAAAAGTCTGTCATAGGCTTCTTTGATAGAAAGGTCATGAGAAACAAAATCCCTAGAAAAAGAATTTACTCTGTCAATTTTATATAAATTTGTATCAGAAATTGTAATTTTTCTAAAGTTGCTAAGAGTTTCTCCCTCAAATTCCATTGAAATGAAAATTGCAGAGGGAAGAGCATACGCTGATACATTAGAAATATTTGAAACAGACTTACAAATTCTTTCAATTGTATCTTCAGCCCTATAAGATTCTGCTCCATTTTGGATTAAAAGAGCACCTGTATAGAGAGATAAATTCATTAAGTCCTTAGCATCTTTAATATTATTTAAGACTTTAGCCATGCTATCACCAAAATCATTATACTATGGAGTTTTTTTATTCTCAACGAAATTAGTAAATTGAATAAAATAATCTCCTTTGATATAATAATTAAGATAGGGGTGATTATATGGAAATGCCCATAATTTCAATAATTGGCAGACCAAATGTAGGCAAATCTACACTATTTAATAAAATAGTTGGCAGGAAGGTATCAATAACTGAAGATACTCCAGGTGTTACTAGAGATAGAATTTATCAGCCTGCAACTTGGCTTAATTATAAATTTTTATTAGTTGATACTGGTGGACTAGATCTTAAAGATGAAGATATTTTTATGTCCAGCATTAAGGCACAAATTGATCTAGCTTTAGAAACTTCAGATGTTGTAATCTTTGTAGTTGATGGAGCTGAAGGTGTAAATCCAACAGACAGAGAAATTTCTAATTTTCTAAGGAAGACAAAGACTAAGGTTGTACTCGCTGTAAATAAGTATGACTCTAAAATAACAAAAGATAATATTTATGACTTTTTCGAATTAGGTCTTAGTGAACCTATTGGCATAAGTTCAGAGCAGGGCACAGGAGTTGGAGATCTTTTGGATGAAGTTGTAGATGGTCTAACTCCAGTTGATGAACTGGAAGAGGATGATAACATAAGAGTAACCTTAATTGGTAAGCCAAATGTAGGAAAGTCTTCTTTATTAAATTATTTAACAGGAGAAAACAGGTCCATTGTAACAAATATTCCTGGTACAACACGTGACTCTATTGACTCTCTTATAAAGTATAAGGGGAATGAATATATATTTGTAGATACAGCAGGTTTAAGGAAGAAAAAGAAAATTGTACCTGGTGTTGAACGTTACTCAGTTATTAGGACTTTAACAGCGATTGAAAGATCAAATGTATGTGTTCTTATGATTGATGCCCTAGAAGGGGTAACTGAACAGGATTCTAAAATAGTTGGTTATGCTCATGACAACAATAAGGCAATTATAATTGCTGTGAATAAGTGGGATGCGCTCGAAAAAGAAACAAAGACTATGAGAAACTTCGAAAAAAAGATTAGAGAAGAGCTTCCTTTTGTAACCTACGCACCAATTGTTTTTATATCTGCTAAGACAGGACAAAGAGTAAATGAATTCTTAGACATGATTGAGCTTGTTAATAACAACTACAACCATAGAATTCAAACTGGTGTTTTAAATGATATTTTAAACAAGGCTGTTTTAATGAATCAACCACCTTCAGATAAGGGGAAGAGGGGAAAATTATATTATGGTTCACAAGTTAGTGTTAGACCACCAAAATTTTTGTTATCAGTAAATGATAAAGAACTTTTCCACTTCTCATACTTAAGGTATATTGAAAATCAAATAAGAGATACTTATTCCTTTGACGGAACACCAATAATCTTGGAACTAAAAAATAGAACAAGCCCAAGAGCTGATAAGGGTCCAAAAAGATGAACCATTTTTTAACTTTATTAATATCTTATTTTGTGGGAACTATTTCTGGCTCCTACATAATTGGAAATATTTTTTTACACAAGGATATTAGAAAATACGGTTCGGGAAATGCTGGAACTACTAATGCCATGAGAGTTCTTGGGAAAAAAGCTGGTGTCCTTACTTTTGTTATAGATTTTTTAAAAGGAGCCTTGGTTACTATTCTTATAAGAAGATTATTTGGTAATGAGTTTGTTCCATTAGGAATATTTGGAGCAGTCCTTGGTCATGATTTTCCCTTTTATATGAAGTTTAAGGGTGGCAAGGGAGTCGCTACAACTCTGGGAGCCTTAGCCTTATTTAATTTTCCCTTGACTTTAATATGCTACATTGTATGGGTCTTTGGAACTTTATTAACGAAGATGGTTTCTGTAGGTTCAATATTATTTTTTGTTTCGATTATTATTGTCTATACCTTTATGTCTAACTTAACATCATATAATATTGCAATAATTGATGTTATTGCTATTATTGGAATAATTAGACACAAGGATAATATTAAGAGAATTATCTTGGGAAATGAGAATAAGATAGGAGGAAAGAAATGAAAATTACTCTTTGTGGTGGAGGAAGCTGGGGAACTGCAATAGCAAGACTTTTGTCCAATAAGGGTCATGAATTAAACTTCTATATTAGAAATAAAGAGGTAATTGAAGACATTAGGAAAAACAAAGAAAATACAAAGTACCTTCCTGGAGCTAAATTTGGAAAAGAAATTAATTTAACAAATAATTTGGATAGTGTGCTTCAAAATATTGATGTATTTATAATTGCAGTTCCAACTTCAAGTATAAGAGAAGTTTTAACTAATATTAAAGGCAAGATATCTAATGAAACTATTATAGTAAATCTTTCCAAAGGTATTGAGGTAGAAAGTTTAGATAGAATATCAGAAATTTCTGCTGAAATATTAAAAGATAATCCTTTTGTTGCACTTTCTGGTCCTTCTCATGCTGAAGAAGTTGGTAAAGACATACCGACGACTCTTGTTGCATCCTCTGAAAATCTAAAAGTTGCACAAACTATACAACATGAGTTCTCCACTCCAATTTTTAGAATTTACACAAATCCAGATCTTGTAGGTGTAGAAATGGGTGGAGCTTTAAAAAATATTATTGCCTTAGCAGCAGGCATGAATGACGGATTAGCTTATGGAGATAATTCTAAGGCAGCACTTATGACTCGTGGTATTTATGAAATGAGTAAGCTAGGGATTTCATTGGGTGCAAATCCACATACTTTTAATGGATTATCTGGCATTGGGGACTTAATTGTTACTTGCACAAGTATGCATTCTAGAAATAGAAGAGCTGGTATATTAATTGGAGAAGGTAAGTCTATGGAGGAAGCTTGTAATGAGGTTGGACAAGTTGTTGAAGGCGTAAAAACTGTTAAATCGGCCTATAAACTTGCGAAGATAAAAAACATAGAAATGCCGATAACAAATGCCCTATATAAAGTCCTTTATGAAGGATACAATCCAAACAAGGCAGTGTACGAACTTATGACTAGGGAAAATAAAGACGAAATAGAGCAAATCTTTTTCGAATAATATCTTATTATAAAACTTTATGATATAATAATTTGGTAAATAGGTGGTTTTTTGAGCAATTTTAAAAATAAAAATAAATATATAAAAAGAAGAGCTTTTGCTCTTTTGATTATTTTATTTTTGCTAATGGTTTTTGGAAAGTTATTAAGGGGAAATCGAGTAAATGATTATAAAACAATTTTCCCAACTTTAACCACTTTTGAAAAAGACATTGACACAACAATATATAATCTTTTCGAAGAGAAAGCTTACTATGCAAATGGCGATGGAGTAGTAGTTTTCCACGCAAGTGAAGGTCAAAAAGTTCCTTCTGGATATGAAGTTGCAAGTTTAAACTTAATGGGCGATGTATCTTCTTTAAAAGATGAATTAGCTAAGGTAAATGCAGCTATTAAAATTAAAAAGGGAATTGAACCCTTAGAAAAAGAAAATTCAAAAACTTTTACAAAGAATTTGCAAGAAGAGATAAAAAATAAAAATTTTGCTGGTGTTTATTATGATATAAACTCCTCAGATAATGGGATTGGTGAAAATATAAACACGGCTGAACTAAAAGAGTATCTTGAAATGTCTGAAGCTGCTTTAAATAATAAAAAAGAAGAATTAGAAAAGGAGATTTCTAAATATAACTTTTCTTATAAATCAGAATTTAGCGGAATTGTTTCCTATAAAATTGACGGAAATGAAGAGTACTTTAATAATAATGACGTTGATAAGTTTACATACAAGTATTTAAATAGGAATTATAACTTTAAAAATCTTGAAATGGAAACAAAGGTTAAAAAAGGAGAACCACTCTTTAAGATTATCAACAATTTAAATTGGAAGGTAGCCTGTACTATTTCAAATGCATCAAATATTGCTAACTATAACATAGGTGATTCTGTAAAAATTCAAATACCAGATATAGAAGATATGTTTGGTGTTGTGGAAAAAATAAATAAAGATGAAAACCATGCAGTTATTATCGTTAGTTTAGACAGATATTTTGAAAATATGTACTCAAATAGAGTTCACGATGGTAAAATAATTGTAAATAAAACTAAGGGTTTTGAAATTCCAAAATCTACTTTGATTGAGAGAAATGATCTCACAGGAGTTTATGTACAAGAAATCAAAGGACTTGTAAAGTTTGTGCCAGTTGATATTGTAAGTGAATCAAATGACACAGTGTTTATTAATAGAGGCAATAAGCAATCTGTATTTAGCATAGGAGAGAAATCCTACAAGACCTTAACTGTTAATGACGCGATAGTAATTAACCCAAAAACAGTTGATGAATCAAGAATATTAAACTGAGGTGATAAGTTGAACTTAAAAGATAATTTAAAAAAACTTTATGAAGATATAGAAATAGCCAAGGACAAGTCTAACTTTAATAGAAATGTTAAGCTAATAGCTGTTTCTAAAACTCACCCAGTGGAAATGATTGATGAATTTAACAAGCTAGGGGTCAAAGATTTTGGTGAGAATAAAGTCCAAGAACTTGTTTCTAAGATTGAAGATGAAAAAATCAAAGAAAGTTTAAAAAATAATGAATTAAATTTTCATTTAATTGGAAATTTACAGACTAATAAAGTAAAATATATTTATAATAAAGTTAAATTAATTCAGTCACTTGATAGGATTAAGCTTGCCGAAGAAATTGACAAAAGAGCAAAAAAAGATGGCATTATTGTTGAATGCTTAGTTCAAATTAATATTGGGGATGAAGATAGTAAGTTTGGTATAAAGTATGATGAAACAGAAGCCTTTATATATGAACTTCTTGAATATAAAAATTTAAAAATTAAAGGTCTTATGGCTATTGCTCCAAATACCGAAGATGAACTTTTGCTAAGAAAATTATTTGAGAAAATGAATAATAAATTTGAGGAGATTTCATCAAAGAGATTTGAAGGCGTAGAAATGAAATACCTTTCAATGGGAATGAGTCATGATTTTAAATTGGCTATAGAAGAAGGTTCCAACATGATTAGAGTTGGTTCTAAACTTTTTGGAAATAGAAATTATAATTAGGAGGATATTATGGCAGAAAAAACAATGGATAAACTAAAGAAAATCTTTGGTTTTGCAGACGAATATGAGTATGAAGATTTTGATGATGAGTTTGAAAATGAGGCAAGTGAAAGTGAAGCTGTAGAACCAGCTTATACTCCTAAGCCAGTAAGTCACAAGCCAGTAACAAAAACTAAGGTTTCAGCAAGCAACATGGTAATTACAGTTCATGAACCACTATCTTATGATGAATCACCACTAATTGTTGATGATCTTAGAGACTTTAAGGCAGTAGTTCTTAACTTTGAACAACTTGATGTTGATGTTAAAAGACAAATTTTTGATTTTGTTAGTGGGGCTCTTTATGCACTTGATGGTAAGATGCAAAAGGTAAATAAGGATATCTTTATTCTTGCACCAAACAATGTTGAAATTGATGGATTAAAGGAACAACTTAAGAACAACGGAATGTTCCCTTGGTAAATTTAAACAGAATAGATTTAATTAATCACATTAACAGACCTGAAGAAAAGATTTCTATTAGAAGAGTAATTGACAAAATGGAATCTGTAATGAATAGTCATATTTCGACTTCAACAGACTTCCTAAATCCTCACGAGATTAATTTATCTATTTCCATATTGAATAGGTTTAAGGACAACATATCTTATGAAGTTGATGGGGGATATGAAGATAGCGAATCTAGCATTATCTACATATACCCCTCTTATATGTATGAAAAAGAAGATGTTGGCATCGTACTATTTAAGTTTGAAACTAATAATAAAATTAAACATGGTGATATACTAGGCTCTATTTTAGGACTTAGTGTAGACAGAGGAAAAATAGGTGATATTTTAATTGGGGAAAAATACACTTATTTTTTTGTGAAAAGAGAAATTGCAAATTTTGTTGAAATTAATCTTACAAAGGTATCAAGGTATAATATATTACTTTTAAGAGAAGATGATATAAGTGGTCTACCAAAAAAAGAGTACGATTATAAAAAGATAATTGTTTCTTCTTTTAGGTTGGATAACTTAATTTCAAAAGTTTTTAATCTTTCAAGGTCAAAAGTTAAGGATATGATAAAGTCTGAGATTGTTAAGGTCAACTTTGCGAAGGAAACAAGGTCTCATCTTGAATTAGAATTGGGCGATCTGGTTTCTCTTAGACATTATGGAAGATTTAGGATTTTTAATATAGAAGGAAACACCAAAAAGGGAAATTTTGTATTAATCGTGAGATTAAACAAATGAGGAGATATTTATGTTTGTTGCTATTTTTAGCATTATTTTAATTATTATAGACCAGTTCACAAAATTTTTAGCTGCAAGTAATCTAGCTAATGAAGATTCTGTTGTATTAATAGATAATTTTTTAAGACTTTATTACATAGAGAATAGAGGGGCAGCCTTTGGAATTCTTCAAGGCTTTAGGTATCTATTTGCAGTTATAACATTGGCAGTTCTAATTATATTAATTGTATTTTTAATTAAGAATTATAATAAAATTCCCTTTATCTATCTACTTAGTTTTAGTCTATTAATAGGTGGTACTATAGGAAATTTTATTGATAGGATAAGACTTCACTATGTTATAGATTTTATTAGTATGAAATTCTTTGGATATGATTTTGCCATTTTCAATTTTGCTGATGTATTCATAGTTGTGGGAACAATTTTGATTTCTATAGGAATACTGCTTCACGATAATAAAAGGTGATTTATGTATAAAAACACTTTTAATGTAGATAAGGAATCAGTAGGACTAAGACTAGATAAGTTTTTAGAGAAAAATCTTGAAATAAACAGGTCACAAATAAAAAAAAATATTTTAGAAGGAAATATTTTAGTTAATAATAAAAAGGAAAAAGCTGGTTATAACTTAAAATTAGATGACGAAATATCAGTAGAGTATGAGGACGATTTTAGTTTGTCGCCAGAAAAAATTGATTTTGATGTTTTATATGAGGATGACTATCTAGCTGTGATATCAAAACCACAAGGTCTTATAGTACATCCTGGTGCTGGTAATAAAAATGGGACTCTTGTTAATGGGCTTTTATACAAATTTAAAGAGCTTTCTAATCCTATAGATTCTGATAGACCAGGAATAGTCCATAGACTTGATAAAGATACATCTGGTCTAATGCTTGTTGCAAAAAAAGATGAAGCCTATTACAAATTAGTTGATATGTTTAAAAATAGACAGATAGAAAAACACTACCTGGCCATTTGTCAAGGAAATATTTACGAAGATTTTGAACTTAATGCTCCTATTGGAAGAGACCCTAATAATAGGACTAAGATGAAGGTTATTGATGAAAATTCTAAAGAAGCTTTTACTAGTTTCAAAGTCTTGAAAAACTTTGATAAATATACTCTATTAGATGTTCGCCTTCACACAGGAAGAACACATCAAATTAGAGTTCACTTGGCCTATGTAAATCACCCAGTAGTTGGCGATGAGATTTATGGAATAAAAAATAAATTTAAAATTAATAAACAGCTTTTACATGCTTATAAACTTAAATTCACACACCCAATAAGTGGAGAAGAATTAGAAATAATAGATAAGTTCCCAGTAAGATTTGAAGATTTTATAAATAATTTTAGTTAGGAGATATAAAATGAAAGACTATGATGTAATAATTGTAGGAGCAGGCGCTTCTGGTGTATTTGCTTCTTATGAATTTAAAAAAATTAACTCAGACCTAAGGGTTCTAGTTATAGATAAGGGAAATTCAATTTACAGAAGGCAGTGCCCTATAAAAACTGGAAAAGTTGAGACTTGTATCTCCTGCAATCCTTGCAACATTATGAATGGTTATGGCGGAGCTGGAACTCTATCAGATGGAAAATATAACATCACTACAAATTTTGGCGGACAAATGCATGACTTCCTTGGTAAGGAAGATTCCATAGAACTCATGGAATATGTCGATAAAGTTCTTTGTGACTTTGATGGAGGAGACTCTAAATTATACGAAACAAAATCATCTAATCTAAAGACCCTTGCGTTAAAACATGACTTACACCTTCTGGATGCAAAGGTAAGGCACTTTGGAACAGATAGAAATCTTAAAATTCTAGAAAAAATATATGAATGGACTAAGGATAAGGTCGAAATAATTTTCAACACAACTATTGTTGATGTTGATAAGAAAGATAAATTTATTTTAACTAGTGACAAGGGCGAAAGCTATTCATGTGATAAATTAGTTCTTGCTTCTGGTAGAAGCGGATCTAAGTGGATTTCTGAAATTTGTAAAAAATTTAATATTAAGTTATTTTCTAACCAAGTTGATATTGGTGTTAGGGTGGAATTGCCAGCAGAAGTCTTTAAGCATATAACAGACGCTGTATATGAATCTAAAATAGTTTACCAAACAAAAGTGTATAATGACTTAGTAAGAACCTTTTGTATGAACCCCTATGGGCAAGTAGTAGCTGAAAATACTAATGGTATAATCACAGTTAATGGTCACTCCTATGCAGATCCAAAACTCCAATCAGAGAATACTAACTTTGCCCTTCTTGTTAGCAATAAATTTACGGAACCTTTTAAGGATTCTAATGAGTATGGCGAATCAATTGCTAAGTTATCTAATATGCTTGGTGGAGGTGTTCTTCTTCAAAGATTTGGTGATTTGGTCAAGGGAAGAAGATCAGATGAGAGAAGGATGCAAAAGTGTTTTACAGAGCCAACTCTTAAGGCTACACCTGGAGACTTATCTCTTGTAATACCTAAGAGGCAACTGGATTCTATAATCGAAATGATTTATGCTCTTGATAAAATTGCTCCTGGTACAGCCAACGATGACACACTTTTATATGGAGTAGAAGTTAAATTTTATAATTCTAGGGTTGAAACGGACAACAACTTTGAAACTTCAGTTGATGGATTATTTGTTGTAGGCGATGGTGGCGGTGCAACTCATTCTCTTTCACAAGCATCTGCTTGTGGCGTTTACGTTGCTAGATATCTAAATAATATATTATCTTAAGAGTATGCTTATGCATACTCTTTTCTTGATATAGCGGTTATTTTTCAGGTATAATATAAAGATATGAAATGAGGATGTAGTATGGATAATAAAGAATTAATTAATGATATAAATAACAACGTAAATGAATATATAAGAAATATAAAAGAGGGTTATGATGATAAGAAGGCACTTGTTATAACTCATGGATGTCAAATGAATGAGCACGATTCAGAGAAAATAACTTGGCTTCTTGAGAAAATGGGCTATAGCTTTGTCAATGAAATTGATGATGCAGATTTTGTTATTTTAAACACTTGCTCAGTAAGACATTCAGCAGAAGATAAAGTTTATGGTCAACTGGGCAACTTAAAAAATTTAAAGTCAAAAAAGAAAAATATTAAAATTGCAGTTTGTGGATGTATGATGCAAAGGGATGAATCTAGGAATTATGTTATAGAAAAATTTCCAAATGTAGATATAATTTTTGGAACGAATAATATTTGGAAATTGCCGGAACTCTTAACTGCTTCATACAATGGGACGAAGCTTGCTATGGATATTGAAGAAAATGCCCTTAGTATTGACGATAAGCTTGGAGCCAATAGACTTTATAATTTTAAGTCCTACGTTAATATTATGTATGGTTGTAACAATTTCTGCTCCTATTGTATAGTTCCTTACACAAGAGGGCGAGAAACGAGCAGGAGACCAGGTGAAATCATAAGAGAAATAGAAGATTTAGCAAGAAATGGAACAAAAGAAGTAACGCTACTAGGACAGAATGTAAATTCCTATGGGAAAACACTTGATGAGAAATTCTCCTTTGCTAATCTCTTAGAAGAAATTAATGACATAAAAGGCATTGAGAGACTTAGGTTTATGACCTCACACCCTAAGGATATTTCAGATGAGCTTATTTATTCTTTTAAAAATCTAGATAAGCTTTGTAATTTTTTACATCTACCTGTTCAAGCAGGTTCATCAAGAGTTCTTAAAATGATGAACAGAAAGTACACTAAGGAAGATTATCTTAGAAAAATTGATAAGGTAAAGAATGTAAATCCAAACATTGCACTTTCAACTGATATTATGGTTGGTTTTCCTGGAGAAAGCGAAGAGGACTTCTTGGATACTTTAGATTTAGTAAAAAGAGTTGAGTACGATACTGCTTTTACCTTTATTTATTCTGTTAGAGAAAATACTCCGGCTGCTAATAGGACTGACCAAGTTCCAGACAAGGTAAAACATGATAGGTTTGAAAGATTGCTTGATGTTCTTTATCCAATTCAAGAAAGAAAAAATAAGGCATTCATTGGTAAAGAAGTTAATGTACTTGTTGAAGATATTTCTAAGAAAAATGAAAGTAAGGTAAGTGGAAGAACTGATGAATTTAAATTAGTTAACTTCAAAGGCGATAAAAATGATGTAGGAAATATTGTAAAAGTTAGGATAAAAGACGCAAATAGTTTTTCTCTAGTAGGTGAAAAGATTGAATCGTGAAAAATTAACTCCAATGATGCAGCAATATCTTGCTGTTAAGGATGAGAATCCAGACTCCATTTTATTTTTTAGACTTGGAGATTTTTATGAAATGTTCTTTGATGATGCCTTATTAGCGTCAAGAGAACTTGAAATAACTCTTACTAGAAGAGATGCTGGATTAGAAGATAAAGCTCCTATGTGTGGTGTCCCATACCACGTAGCATCTTCTTATATTTCAAAGTTAATAGATAAGGGTTATAAGGTTGCAATTTGTGATCAGGTTGAAGATCCGAAGCTTGCAAAGGGTATAGTAAAAAGAGAAGTTACACAGATTATTACTCCTGGAACCTTTACTGACACAGAATATTTAAAGAGTGATTTAAATAATTATCTCCTATCCATTTATATTCAAGGTTACTCTTTAAACTTAACTTATTCAGACTATTCCACAGGTGAAATTTACTTTACTAATAGGACTTTCTTATCTAAGACAGAACTATTTAGATTTCTTCAAAACCAAATAGATAGGATTAGCCCAAATGAGATTCTAATTAATGAAGATGCCTTAGCTACTTTTAAAAAGGAAACTAAAAAGAGCAATGTATTTTTAAACCCATATATTGCTGAGAATCTTAAAGAAAGTAATATATTCAAGAATTTTGGGAACTATTTTAGTGATAATTTTAAAAACAACTTAAAAGACTTCCTATCTGATAATAAGATAGCTGATTTCACATCACTAAAAAAGATTTTGCAATATTTAGTTGTAACTCAAAAAATCAATTTAAAGCATATAAATAATATTTCTTATTACAATAATTATGATTTTTTACTTTTGGATGAAAGCTCAAAAAGAACACTTGAGCTAGTTAAAGGATTAAACACTTTTACAAAAAAAGGCTCTCTATTAGATGTCTTAGATAAGTGTAGTACATCTATGGGGTCAAGGAAATTAAAAAAATGGGTGGAAAGTCCCTTAGTTGATTTAAATAAAATAGAGGAAAGACAAAATATTATTGAATCTTTTACAAGAAATTTATTATTGCAGGACAAGATAGAAAAAATTTTAAGAGAAGTCTATGATATTGAAAGACTTGTAGTAAAGATATCAAATGGAAGCATAAATCCCCGTGAGTTATACTCTCTTAAGTCTACAATAGAAAATTCAAATATAATAAAAAGAATTTTAGAAGAACAAGGCAATAAGTATTTAAATTCACTTTCAGAAGAATTTATTAACTTATCTGATGTTTACGATGAAATTGATAAAGTTTTAATAGAAAATCCACCAGTAGTAATCGAAGAAAATAGGATTATTAAAGAGGGATATTCTTCTGAATTAGATGAACTCTTTAAAATTTCAACAGAAGGAAAAAACTGGTTACTTGACTTCGAAGAAAAGGAAAGAAATAGGACTGGAATAAAGAAATTAAAGGTTAAACACAACAAAATATTAGGTTATTTTATTGAAGTAACAAAGTCCTTCTTGGACCAAGTGCCAGAGGATTATATCAGAAAGCAAACCTTAGTGGGTTCTGAAAGATTCTTTTCTATGGAATTAAAAGATATGGAAGGAAAGTTGCTTGGGTCAAAAGAAAGAGCCTTGTCTATGCAGGCTGAAATCTATAATAATTTAAAAGATTTTATTGGCAAAGAAATTTATAGAATACAAATTCTTGCAGATAAACTTTCAAAGCTTGATTCTCTTTTATCTCTTGCTAAAGTTTCAAGCTTAAACAACTATGTGAGACCTAAATTTAACAAGGAAGGATATATAGAAATAAAAGCAGGAAGACATCCAATAGTTGAGTCTTATATGAAGGATGATTTCTTTGTGCCAAATGATACCTTTATAGATACTAAGGACAATATGATACATATTATAACTGGTCCTAATATGGCGGGTAAGTCAACCTATATGAGACAGGTTGCACTTATTACAATTATGGCACATATTGGTTGCTTTGTGCCTTGTGATTCTTGTAATCTTTCCCTTGTAGACAGGATTTTTACAAGAATAGGAGCTAGTGATAATTTGGCTATGGGTCAATCAACTTTTATGGTTGAGATGCAAGAGGTTGCCGATATAATACAAAATGCATCTTCTAACTCTCTTTTAATACTAGATGAAGTGGGAAGAGGAACAAGTACCTTTGACGGCCTTGCAATAGCAAATGCAATAATAGAGTACATCGCAGAAAATATTAAGGCAAAAACACTTTTTGCAACACATTACCATGAATTAGTCCATCTTGAAGATAAATATGATTCCGTTGAAAACCTAACTATAGCTGTAGATAGACAAGAAGATGACATTATATTTTTAAGGAAAATTATTAAGGGATTTACAAATAATTCTTATGGAATTGATGTAGCAAAACTTGCAGGCATTGATGATAGGATAATTAATAGGGCAAAAGATGTTCTAGCTCTTATTGAGAAAGAAAACGAAGGACTCAATATTGATCTTAATAAGGAAATTATAAGAGAAGAGAAATCCAGCCCAGAAGTCGAAAACTTTATCAATAAATTAAGAGATATAAACATACTTGAAGTAAGTCCCATGGAGGCCTTTAATTTATTAGATGAAATAGTTAAAAAATCTAAGGAGTTAAAATGATAAGACTTTTAGATGAACAAACAATATCAAAAATTGCAGCAGGAGAAATAATTGAAAACTCTGCGTCTATTGTAAAAGAATTAGTTGAGAATTCAATTGATGCTGGAGCAGATGACATTTTAGTTGAGCTAAGAGGAGAAAGTACTAATTATATAAAAGTTTCTGACAATGGTTTAGGATTTTCTGAAGAAGACCTTGAATTAGCCTTTTTACGCCACTCTACATCAAAACTTCAAGTAATTGAAGACCTTGAAAAAATTAGAACTCTTGGATTTCGTGGTGAAGCCCTTGCAAGTATTTCAAATATTTCTAAAATAAAACTAATGACAAAAAGGGAAAATGACTTAGCAGGGAATTCCCTTGTCATAGAAAATGGAAAAATTATCAAAAAAATTAAAGTTGGAATGCCAAAGGGTACAACTTTTATTATTAATGATGTTTTTTACAATACTCCTGTTAGGAAGAAGTTTCTTAGAAAAGATTCTACAGAGATAAGTAATATAATTGATATTGTGCAAAAAATTGCCCTATCAAATAATAATATTAAATTTACCTTAATAAGGGATGGAAAGACTATTCTCAATACAGGAAATGACAAAGATCCTATTAATAGAATATTTTCCATCCTAGGCTCAGAAATAGCATCTTCTCTAAATGAAGGAAGATTTGAATCTGAAAATTATACAATTAGAGGATTTTTCTCTGATAATAAGTTATTTAGGTCTAATAGAGACAGTCAATATATTTTTGTAAACGGAAGGTTTATAAGAGATATAAATATTTCAAGAGCGGTAGAAAAAAATTATAATTCCTTGATACCCTTAAACAGGTACCCTGTGTTTATCTTATACATTGATATAGATCCTAAATTAATTGACGTAAATATTCATCCAAAGAAAAACGAAATTAAAATTTCAAATGAAAATATCTTAACAGCACTTCTATCTGAAGTAGTTGAGGAAGTTATTTTTCCTAACAGGTCTATAAGGGAAATAGAATTTGAAGATAAGAAAGAAAATATAAATGTTTTCGATATTTTTGATGAATATGATCTTGAAGAATCTCTAGATTCTATTGAAACAACAAAGCCAGGAGATAATAATGGACTCAAAAGTCTATGGGATTTAGAGAGGGAAAATGAAGAATTAGAAATTCGAGAAGAAAAAGCCTTTAATGAAGAAGCTTTGTTATATAAAGAAGAGAAAAGTGATTTAAAATCCTCTAATGAACAAGAGCAACATCTAGAAAAAAACTTTTTATTTAATAATGAAGCTAGTCGAATTGATGAAGGACTTTTAAACACAAGAATAAGTGGAGTTCTATTTAAGACTTATATTTTGTTGGAAAATCAAAAAGATGGCAAAGTTTTTGTCGTTGATCAGCACGCAGCTCATGAGAGAGTAAACTATGAAAAATTTCTAAATATGTATCTCAACAGTGAAATATCTTCACAAATTTTAATTAAACCGGAGATTATTGAATTAAATCAAATTGAGTACGACAAAATTCTAACATATCTTGATTTATTTACTAAGCTGGGATTTAAAATTGAAGATTTTGGAGATGGGTCTGTTGTCCTAAGAGAAGTTCCAATGATTTTTGGACTTCCAACTTATGTAAATTTTATTAGGGATATAATAGACTCTCTTGATAAAGAGATTTCATCGAATTATGAAGCAGATCTTTATAAAATTATGAGAAAAGCATGTAAGGCTTCAGTTAAGGCGGGAGATGACTTGTCTGATATTGAAATAGAAGCTTTGATAAGAGACTTGAAAAATTGTGAAAATCCCTACACTTGTCCCCATGGAAGACCAACGATAGTAGAAGTTTCAAAACACACAATTTCAAAATTATTTTTGAGGGAATAAATGGAAAATTTATTAATACTTACTGGACCAACTGGAATAGGTAAAACTGAAATTTCATTAGAACTTGCTAAAAAATATAAGGGAGAAATAATTTCCAGTGACTCTATGCAAATTTATAAGAAATTAGATATTGGTACAGCTAAGGTTGATCTTGAAAATACAGAAATCCCTCACCATATGGTGGATATAATTGATCCTGATAAAAACTTTTCCGTTGCAGATTTTAAATACATGGCTGAAGAAATTATTAGTGAAATAAATAATAGGGGAGGACTGCCACTTGTAGTTGGTGGTACAGGCCTATATATAAATTCTCTTGTCTATAATCTTGATTTCACTGAAACAGAAGCAGACTACGCTTATAGAGAAGAGTTAAATAAAATCTTACAAGAAAGAGGCAGTGAATTTCTTTACACTAAACTTTATGAACTCAATAAGGATATGGCAGAAAAAATTCATCCAAACAATGGTCAAAGAATTATTAGAGCCTTAGAAATTTTAAAAGACGGAAATGAAAAAGGAAATAATTTTCGACAAGAGAATGGTGACTACAATTTAATCTTTATTGGCTTAAATATGGATAGAGAAAGGCTTTATGAAAGAATAAATAAGAGGGTTGACAAGATGATAGAGCTTGGTCTTGTCGAAGAAGTAAAGGGCCTTTTAGATGCTGGTTTAGATAAAGGCTCACAATCCCTTAAGGCAATTGGATATAAGGAAGTTATATCATATCTTGATGGTGAAATTGAATATGATGAAATGATTGAACTTATAAAAAAGAATTCAAGGCACTATGCTAAGAGACAATTAACCTGGTTTAGAAGAGATAATCGCATACAATGGTTTGATAGGGAGTCAGATAATTTATTAAAAAAAATTGAGACTTACATCGATAGTAAATTAGACTGAGGTTTTAGGAGAAAAAATGACAATATACGATAATTTATTTAAAGAAAAATATAATATAGACCCGAAAATAATTGAATTTGTAAATAGAATAGAAGACTCTCTTCAAGAGAGGTTTAAAGAATTTAGTGACATAGCCCAATATAACCAAGTTAAAATTTTAAAAGCTATGCAAGAAGAGGGACTTAAGGCAACAGACTTCAATTGGACAACAGGATATGGTTATGGAGATATAGGAAGGGATAAGGTTGAATCCATCTATGCAAGAATTTTTAATGTAGAGGACAGTCTTGTTAGGTCTAACATTGTATCAGGTACCCATGCTATTACACTTGCAATTAAAGCTATTTTAAAGCCAGGAGACCATTTCTTATCCATTACATCAACTCCCTATGATACCTTACAAAAGGTTATAGGTTTAAGGGGAGACAGTCCTGATTCTTTAATAAAATCTGGGTATGAATACTCTGAGATCCCCCTAGTGGACAATATGATAGATATAGGTGGCATAAAAGATTATATACAAGACAATACTAGCCTTGTTATAATGCAAAGATCCACAGGTTACTCTAATAGGAGGGCATTTACTGTTTCTGAACTTAAAGAAGCTGTAGATGAAGTCAAGAGAATAAATAAGGATATAAAAATTTTTGTAGACAATTGCTATGGAGAATTTACAGAATTAATTGAGCCTAGTGAAATCGGGATTGATATAATGGCGGGGTCCTTAATAAAAAATCCAGGAGGAGGACTATGTTATACAGGTGGATATGTTGCTGGTAAAAAAGAGCTTGTTGAAAGGGCAGCCAATTTTTTAACTGCACCAGGAATAGGCAAGGACTGTGGACTAACATTTGGTATGACTAGACAAATATTACAAGGACTTTTTATGTCACCCAAAATTGTTGAAGATGCAATAAGAGGTGCGACATTATTTTCAAGATCTTTTGAAGAATTAGGGTTTAGAACAATACCAACAAGCACTGATCCAAGAAGTGATATTGTTACAGCAATAGAACTTAAAAAACCTGAAATTCTTGAAATATTTTGTAAGTACATTCAATTTTCATCTCCAGTTGACTCAGAATTCACACCAGTCCCTTGGGATATGCCAGGATATGACGACAAAGTAATAATGGCTGCAGGAGACTTTATAGAAGGCTCATCTATTGAATTATCAGCAGATGGACCTATGAGAGAACCTTATTATGTATATTTTCAAGGAGGTCTCTCTTACTATCATATAAAATTTGCTCTAATTAATTTATTAAATGCATTATATAAAGAAAGTCTAATCTTAATTTAATTTGATTGTTAATAAGAAAATATAAGCAAAGGCATATTATAAAATGCTAATTTTTAAACTTAAATAACCCTACTGTTGTATAGCAGTAGGGTTATTTTGAATTAGTTAAATCGTCTATAAAGTCCAATGATTTTACCAAGTATATCAATTTTGTCAAAGTAGAGGGGTTCCATTGTATCATTTTCAGGTTGTAGCCTAAATCTATTTTCTTCTTTGTAATATGTTTTAATTGTTGCTTCGTCCTCAATTAAAGCTAAAACTTTTTCTCCATTATTTGCGCAATGTGTTTTTTCAATAATTACATAGTCACCATCAAAAATTCCTACATTGATCATACTTTCGCCAGAAACTTTTAAAATAAAAAGTTCTTTATCTGAAACGAAGTCAACTGGTAAAGGCATAGTGTCTTCAATGTTTTGAACGGCTAATATTGGGGCACCAGCAGTAACCTTTCCAAGCACAGGGACATCAACTGTTTTCTTCTTGAGCATTAAGATGTCATCATCTTGGGGAACAATTTCAATGGCCCTGGTTTTTGATGCATCCTTTCTTATATAGTTTGTAGTTTCAAGTTTTTCAAGTGCGTAATAAACAGTTGATGTTGATTTAATGTTACAGCCTGCACAAATTTCACGAACAGTAGGTGGGTAGGACTTAGATTCGATAAATCTTTTAATAAAAAATAAAATTTCCAGTTCTCTTTGGTTTAAGTCTTCGTACATGGGATTACCTCCTATTTTTATTAAATTAATAATATCATATTTGAACAAGTATTTCAAACTCTAGTTTAAAAAACTTGTTCTTTTTAGTTGACAAAAAAGAACATAAGATGTAACATATGTTTAGAACTTTTATTTGATACGGTTGTTTGATACATTAGTTTAAACTAAGGTTGGAAGATATTTTTGAGGTGATGAGATGAAACGAACTATTATTATAAAGAAACAAAAAGTTTTAATTTTTTTATTGTTAATTTTTATTTTTAATTCTGGATTAATTTTAAAAAACGAATCAGATTTGAATATTAAAGAAGAAATTAAGTATGACGTTTACACAGTAAAAAGTGGAGATACGATTTGGTCAATATCTGAAAATTATAATTATAAAAATAAAATGAAGTTTGTAATGGATATCGAAAAGGCAAATAGTATTTCATCTTACGATATTAAACCGGGATATAAATTAGCTATTCCTATTTATAAAAGCAAATAGAATTAGCTTATATACACGCTTTTCTGTTTGACTTATGCTTTTAAAAGATATACAATTATTTTAAGGCTTGTGCCTTAATAATGATTTTAAAATTTGAAACATGAAAACTAAATAGGAGGTGTGTAAAATGGGTTTTAGTAGTACTTTAATATCTATTGTTATCGGTATTATTGGCTTAGCTATTGGCTATGCTGTTAGAAAATATATTTCTGAAGGTAAACTTAAAAATGCTGAAGAATTATCTAAAAAGATAATATACGATGCTGAAAATCAAGCACAAACACAAAAGAAAGTTTTGCTTGTTGAAGCTAAAGAAGAGATTCAAAAGTTAAGATCTGAGCAAGAAAATGAAGCTAAGATCAGAAGGGCTGAAATTAAAGAATTAGAGGACAGGGTTATATCTAAAGAAAAGCTTTTAGATAAAAAATCTTCTCAAGTTGAAAAGAAAGATGAAAAACTTAGCAAAAAATTAGAAGGCTTAAGAGAAAAAGAAGAGCAAGCCGATGAACTTGTTAAACAAAGAGAGGAAGAACTTCAAAAAGTTGCTGGCCTCACTAAAGAAGAAGGTAAAGAAATTCTTTTAAATGAACTTAAAAAAGAAATAACTAATGAATCAGCACTTATTATTAAAGAAAATGAAAACAGGATTAAAGAAGAATCTGGTAAATATGCTAGAAATGTCATTGCTCAGGCTATTCAAAGGTGTGCAGCCGACCAAGTTGCAGAATCTACTGTTGCTGTTGTAAATCTTCCAAACGATGAAATGAAGGGAAGAATAATAGGGCGTGAAGGTAGAAATATTAGAGCTATAGAGTCAATAACAGGAGTAGATTTAATTATTGATGATACTCCAGAAGCAGTTGTTCTATCTTGCTTCGACCCAATTAGAAGAGAGATAGCCAGAGTGGCTCTAGAAAAGCTTGTTAATGATGGTAGAATTCACCCTACAAAAATCGAAGAAACTGTTGAAAAGGCTAAAAACGAAGTAGAAACGATAATTAAGGAATCAGGCGAACAAGCAGCTTACGATGCTGGAGTTCACGGTCTACATCCAGAAATTATTAAATATTTAGGTAGACTAAAATACAGAACTAGTTATGGACAAAATAACCTTAAACACTCAGTAGAAGTTGCAGAGATTGCAGGCATCTTAGCTGGGGAAATTGGAGCTGATGTTAAACTAGCAAAGAGAGGCGGACTTCTTCACGACATAGGAAAGTCAGTCGATAGAAATCTCGATGCTCCTCATGTTGATATTGGTGTTGAAATTGCAAGAAAATATCATGAATCCGAGCTTGTTATTAATGCAATTCAAGCCCATCATGGAGACGTTGAGCCTATATGTGTGGAATCTGTCTTAGTTCAAGCAGCAGATGCTATTTCTGCAGCTAGACCAGGAGCTAGACGTGAAACAGTTGAATCTTATATCCAAAGGCTTGAAAAACTTGAAGAAATTGCAAATGAATTTGATGGAATTGAAAAGTCTTATGCAGTTCAAGCTGGACGTGAAATACGTATAATTGTAAAACCTGAAAAAATTTCCGAAGCAGAAATAACTATTACTGCCAGAGAAATTGTTAAAAGAATTGAGTCTGAACTAGATTTCCCTGGACAAATTAAAGTTAATGTCATAAGAGAAACTAGAGCAGTTGAATACGCAAAATAATTAAGAACCTGACATATGTCAGGTTTTTATTTTTATAGGAGGTGATGACTTGATTAATTCGAATTTAATTGATGATTTTTTAGATTATATGAAATCAACAAAGGGTGCATCTTATAACACTGTTAAAGAATATTATTATGACCTAAGGATGTTTGCAAGATTTATTAAAGGGAGGAAGGGTCTTGTAGATTCAAATATTAATTTTGACGATATTACAATTGAAGATTTAAGTCCTGAGCTTCTTGAAAGTGTTAGTAAACAAGATATTTATGCCTATAACGCATTTTTAGAAAGAGAAAGGAAAATTTCAAATAGATCCAAATTTAGAAAGATCTCCTCAATTAGAAGTTTTTATAACTATCTTCACGCAAAGATTGATATAATTAAGGTAAATCCAGTAATAGATATTGATATGCCAAAGGTCGAAAAGACTCTTCCAGTTTATTTGACTTTAGATCAGAGCCTAAATTTACTAAAAACTATAGAGGAATCCAAGATTAAACCCCTTTATAAAAAGAGAGATTATGCAATCGTAACTTTGTTTTTAAATTGTGGCATGAGACTTTCTGAACTTGCTGGTATAGACATATCCCATTTGCAGGAAGATAAAACACTAAAAGTTATTGGAAAGGGTAATAAGGAAAGAATCATCTATTTAAATGAAGCATCACTTTATGCTATTGAAGAGTATCTAAAGCTTAGGCCACAAATAAAGGATGATGCCTTGTTTTTATCAATGAGACAACAAAGAATGAGCAATAGGTCTATACAACATATGATAGAAAAACACATGAAAAATTCAGGACTAGATACCAATATTTACTCAGTCCATAAGTTAAGACATACTGCTGCAACTCTCTTGTATGAATATGGCAATGCTGATATAAGGGCACTTCAGGAAATCCTAGGACATGAGTCAGTTAACACTACTGAGATCTATACTCATGTTAACAAAAAGGCTTTAAGAAAAATGGTGGACTCTAATCCACTTTCAAAACTTAATAATTTTACAAATAACAAAGATGAAAGTAATGAATAAAGGAGATTTTATGAGAAATATAAAAAAATTAGTAGGTATTGGAATAATGTCTGTTATGCTAAGCACATCTGTTTTTGCTGCAGGCAAATTACCAAAAGAAGCATCTGATAAAGATATTAATATTTATATCAACGATAATATACAAAATATTCCAGAAGATATGGGAAAGGCTTATCTTGACAAGACTAACAATAGGGTAATGGTACCAGTTAGATATATTACAGAAAATCTTGGTGCCAATATAAACTTCTATCAAAGAAAAGATACTAATACTAGTGGTATTCTTATTGGGGCAATAGATATACTAGTTGAGCTAGATATTAATTCTACAAAGGCTAAGGTAAATAACGGGGAAAGCGAAAAAATATTAAATCTTGATTCTCCTGCAATACTTTATGATGGTAGGACTTATGTTCCTATTAGATTTATTTCTGAAACTTTAGGGCTTAATGTAGATTGGAAGAATGATTCAGTTTATATTACAGGAAACTTTAAAACTAAGGGTAAGAGATATAACTATGAAGAAGATAAGAAAGCTTCAGAGAAAAAAGAAAATGATTTAAAGGATTTAAAAAAGGAAGAACAAAAAGATTTAAAAGATATAAGAAATAATTCTACAAAACAAGAAAATAAAAACTCTCTAAATTGCAACAATAAGTTAGCCACTTTTGAATGATAAAGTAAACTAAGTGATAAGACTTCCCTAGCTAGCTAGGGAAGATTTTTCTATTAACTTTAATTCCTTCATAAATGCTTCTTCGGCAGTCATATATCCTAAAATCTTTCTTGGATAATTATTCATCCAATTCATTATTCTTTCTATTTGTCTTTCTGTGTATTTACCTATTTCTTCGCCCTTTTTTATGAATCTCCTTATTAACTTGTGTTGATTCTCACTTGTTCCTCTTTCATAGGAACTATAGGGGTGACAGTAATAAATTTTTACATATTCACATATTTTTGTTAGGCTTGAGAATTCAAGTCCATTGTCTGATGTTATTGTTTTAAATACTTGCTCTTTTAATGGACTTTTATCTTTTAGAAAACTAAGCCCTTCTTCTACTGCTTTACTTGTTTTGGAATCTATCTTTATTATCAACTCGTATCTTGTTTTTCTTTCTGTTAATGTTATTATTACTGGATCTGTCTTTTTCTTACTTCCTATGACTGTATCTATTTCCCAATCCCCAAATTCTTCTCTTGTTTCTATTTCTTTTGGTCTAGTCTCTATTGATTCTCCTAACATCATCTTGTTTTTTCTATTCTTTTTGTTGTTCTTGTTAGGTTTTCTTTTTAGTTTAAGCTCTAGGTCTATATTTTTTGTTTTCATTAAACCTTTATCTATCCAGTTATACATACTTTTTACTGAAGGGATTTCATCTTCGTTAAAAAACTTTTTTCTCTTTGCATAACCTACACAGGCATCAACAGACCAATTTTCTTCAAGAATCTTCTTATCTGCCCAATTTAAAAATTTTTCACAAGTTAAAAACTTAGGTTTTCTACCACAGTTTTTTCTATTTTCAAGATATATTCTATGATTAAGATCAGCAAAGTATTTTATATCTTCATAAACATAAACTTTTGAATTTTGTAGTACTTTCCTCATTTGAATAACGCTAGCTTTTTTAACTGCGTTGTTTATTGTTTGATGACATCTACCCAATTTTTTAGCAATCTGTCTATTGCTATATCCTTCGCCTTTATACGCCTCTATTAAAATCATTTCTTTTTCTGAAAGATGGCTTCCTTTAATGTTTCTCTTTGTGTTATTATTTAGATAAGTCATGTAAATCTCCTTTGTGAATTTGGTTTTTTGGTCATTACTAATATATCACAAATTTTACATGACTTTTTTAGTTTTATTTGGCTAACTTCATTTTACAATCTTCCAAAATAAAAACTCATTATTTGGTTTTTAATTTGAAAAACAGTTTTTATTATATTTTAGTTTGGTAAAAATATCGTATTTTTGTTTATCTTATTATAAGTAGGGAAGTAAATTATTCATAAATAAGTACAAAAAAATCAAAGAAAAGAAGAAGAATTTAGTCACAAAATAATAATTTTGTGACTATTTTTAAATGTGTAATCTTAAATTTATAATTTAGTTAATTGTTTATAAATTTTTCCTTTTTTAATTAGCTCTTTATGTTTTCCAAATTCAACTATTTCTCCATTTTGTAATACTATAATTTTATCTACAATATTTAAAAATCTATGAGCAATGATTATGCCAATTTTATTTTCTAAAATATTTTCGTATAGATTAGAAATTTCTTTTTCTGTAATAGAATCCATCGAAGCATTTGGCTCATCTAAAATGTACAATAATATTGGAATAATCATAATAACTATTACAAGCCAAACTCTAAAACCTATTAATATAAAAATATAAGAAGAAAGAGTAATCAATTGAGTTATTATAGACATAAAATCTCTATAATAAGATAAAAGATTATCTCCTCCTTGATTCTGTGCCCTATTCATTATGTCATAAGTTTTTGAATTCTCATAATCAGACAAAGATAGTCTAGATGCCTTTAAATATATTTTTTCAGAAAAATATAAATTAAATTTCATTGTATATTTAGTATTATAATATCCCAGAATGCTTGAATATATCGAGTTAAATAAGTCTATAGAAATATAAAATATAATATAAAAAATTATAATATTTAAGTTTTTTCTAATTGGACTCCATTTATAATCTCCTGCATAACAATAAGAGAAATGGAGGAAATAATACCATTTATTATAGTAACTAGTATAGATATGAAAATATATTTACTATCAATTTTTCTAATATTATGAATAATCCAATTTGAATGTTTAAATATATTTTTATCGTACTTTTTCATTCTTAGTTCCTATTATTTTTGTCAATATGTACATTATAAAAAAAATTGTAAACATAATTAAAAAAGATAAAAACATCCAATTTTCGCCCAATTTTTCTTGTGGATCAAATAATTTTATTATTGGCAAAATTATAATTGAGTCCACATTAATTATATAGTGAAGAAAAATTGAATAGACTAATCTTTTTGTTTTTAAAAAGGTTACAGCTAAAAAATATCCAATTATTGTAGCACTTATTATTGAAAGAATATCTACAGAATGAATAAATCCAAAAGAAAATGCACTAATTAATGCGATAACTTTCTCACTGTATTTTTCTTGTAATACTTTCACTAAAGTAAATCTAAAATAAAATTCTTCAAGAATAACATTTAAAAGAACAATAATTAAAATTTTCATGGTATATTTGTCAAAGTTATTAATATTTATAGTATCATTTGAGTAAATCATACTATCAAAAAAATTCATATTGCATTTTATAATTACAAGGAAAATTATAAAAAAAATAAAAAAGATTATACTTCCGTATTTAAACATATTATTAATATTGCTAAGTAAGTGATCATTGTTTTTATTCTTTAAAAAACTAATATTTTTGATTTTAAAAAGTAATAAAAGCAACAATATAAAAGACAAAGCTTTTACAAAATTAAAAAACAGTAAATAATTAGTATCTTCAATAGTAAAATTTGGAAATATTAATTGATATATTAAATTAAAAAAATAAAAAATAACACTGGAAATTCCACTCACAAAAATAGTTTTAATTATCATTACAAATCCCTCTTTTCTATAATAAATGCTAACATCAATAAATAATTAAGAAATAACTTGTTTATACTTTATTTTACATACTTTGTTATTATATCGTTTATCATCTTAATGGTTCGATATTTCCAGTTGCATTGTTATTTGCTTTTAAATTATCACACATACCCATATCAGTTGGAGATATAGTTGGGCATAAGGTTGAATCTGGAGGTTGAGGACGTCCTTCTGAACAATTTGGATTTTTTAGAGAAGGACATTTCCACTGAGATAATATACAAGGTATACATGTAATTGCTATACTAGGAATGCCTGAATTATTTGTTTCGTTTTTTACTATATTTAAATCTAGAACAAAGTCTTCTTTTACAAAAGAATCGCTAAATCGCTGAAACATTGAGCCTTCTTTTGGAGCTCCTCCATTGGGACCAACTATTAAATCGTAGGCTCCTTTTGATTTAGTTATGTATAAATTTAAGTCAAATCCTTTTGTAAGATTTAGATTACTATTATCAATATTTTTAAAATCATTTTTTGTAAGATATACTTCTTCACCATTAAATATAGCCTTTTCAATTTTATCTGTAATTATTTTACTAATCTCTATTTCCATATCACTTGGATTATAAGAATCATTTAAATAGATAAACCCATTAAATTTATTTTCGTCAAATATCTCAATTATCTCAATTTAATCAACTTCTATATTACTTCCGTATTTTTCTATAAACTTATTTTTAAAGTTGCTTAAAAATCCATAATTATTAATTTCAGGGTTAATTTATGATATTTTCTAAGATCTTTATTAAATAAGTTAATATATCAGTGCAATAAGCTGGAAGTCTTAAATTAGTAAACAAATATTCATTTTCCATTAAATTTTTAATTATATTTTGAAGAAGTAAATCATCAACATCTTCATATTCATTTTTTATGATATAAAATAAATCATTATATTAAATAAATTTTTTGGAGTTGCTTTTTACTAACTTTCCAAGAATTGTAAATCTAATACTATTTTCTTTAATCTCCTCAGAACTATTTGTTAAATTTCCTCTATTTGAAAAATAAGGATTTTTCAGTCTATCTCCGCTAACATAGCAAATATCATTAAAATTTAAATATAATTTTTTAAATATTGTTGAGTCATCCTCTAATTTTTTTATTAAACCATTAGCCCAATCTGTATCTACTTTAATATCTATTATTTCATATTCTTTTTCAATTTTTGTATTTTTACCAGATTTCTTCAATCGATACGTTTGCAAAACTCCAATAGGGGGTTGGTCTAGAACTTGCTCTTATAAAATACTTTAATAAACCTTGACATAGATTTCTATATTTTTTTCCTTTTTCAGGCTTATTTATATATGAATAATAAAGTGATTTAGAAGATATTAAAAGAGCATTTTAAGAAAATTATCTAAAAATTCATTTTCTGAAATAAATTCATAAATATCTTTATTTGAATTTCTATATTCTTCTAAATAACAAAAAGGAATAGTTGGTGTTCTAATCATAAAAGAATCCCAAATATCATAATCCATAACAACATCCCCTTCTAATGATAACGATACCACTTCTTTTCATATTTTTCAAATTTGTATACTCTTTTTTAACTTTTAAAATAATTAATTTTAAAAATTTTTAATATATGTGTCCTTTTCCTTGAATAAAGTTAGTTATCTATGGAAGATATATTAGAATTTCTTCCTAAAGAATATTATGATTTTACCAAAGTTTATAATATAAAATCATCAGTATCTAAAGGTTTTGATGAAAATATTGCCATCAGAAAATTTTAAAGAATGGGATTAACTTTTACTTAAAAAATTTAAAATTATGACTTTTTTTTAACCTGTAACCTGTGATCAATAAAATATTGTAACAAATATTTTGTTTAAAATGCAAGAGGGAGAAAAAATTCAAGGATTAATTCAAGGTGATGTTGGCTGTGGGAAGACTATAAGCAGCCTTTCTATTAATGTTTATAATGGCAGACAATAGATAGGATTGGCGTAAGATAAAGATAGAGCTTGTCTAATACGTATAAGAATATTCATAGTATATCAATGTCGGCTACTCCTATACCTAAATCCTTAGACCTAATAAGTCATTGTAAGAATATCGAAATTTATTATATATTAGAGTTGCCTAAAGGAAGACAGATAGCAAAAACAGAAGTAACAACAGACACAGAGGAAGCTTACGCTCATATAATTTGAGAAGTTAAGAAAGGTCATCAGAACTATATAATTTCTCCTTTAATTGATTAAGAGAAAATATAAGCTAAAAAAGTAATAGATACTAGATTTGGCTTTGAAAACAATTTTATCTTTTATATGATTTATTTTTTATATTATTATTTATGTCTTTTACTATTCATTGAATTTACAAGCCAGATTCAACTCAGGAATTCAACTATTTTTTACAAATATCAATAAAATTTAAGTATGTTTCTTATTGATAATATATTCTATAAATTAGTCTTTTCTATATAATATATGCTTTCTACTTTCATTTAACTTCTTATCTCATATCATATATATCATTAATGTTAGTTCTAAATTTTAAATTTTAACTCACGATGTGTACACACGTTCTAAGCTATCGTTTCAATATTTTGTAAAATTGATTTTATAATATATGTTATAATAATTTTCAGGTGATAAAATGTCATTAGATGGAACAGTAGTAAAACATTTAGTTTATGAAATAAATAATCGTGTCAATGGTGGCAGAATAGATAAAATTTACCAAAATGAAAGCAATGATCTTTTAATAAATATAAGAGCTAATGGTAAAAGAGAAAGACTCTTTATATCTATTTCTGGAAGTCCTAGGATGTATTTTAGTGAAGAGATTTTCGATAGTCCTCAGAATCCACCTGCTTTTTGTATGCTTCTTAGAAAACACCTTGAGAATAATCAAATTTTAAGTGTAAAGCAATATAAGATGGATAGGATTGTAGAAATACACGTTAAATCTCGAGATGAACTTGGCTTATATAGTGAAAAGTCTCTTATAATAGAACTTATGGGCAAGCACTCCAATGTCATATTAATTGATAATGAAAGCAAAAAAATTATTGATTCTCTTAAGAGAGTAAACTTTAATTTATCAAGTGTTAGAGAAATTCTCCCAGGACTTGTTTATAATGAGGAGGATATTTCTCAGGGTTATAATCCTTGTGAAACTAAAACTATTATAAAACTAATAAAAGATTGTGAAGAAAATTTAAATTTAAAATCTTTCTTTTTAAAGACTTTTACAGGAATTAGTCCCCAAATGTGTGAAGAGATTGAATACAGGACTAACATTGATTTTAAAAAGAATATTCTTTCACTTAATGATGAAGAGATTGATAATTTAAATAAGGTTTTCGTCGATATTTTTGAAAATGTTAAAGAAAATAAATTTTTACCAATAAAAATTTATAGAGAAGAAATTTTTAAGGATTTTTATTCTATAGATTTAAAATCCTTGAGTGAAAAAGATAAGGTAATAACAGATAGCATCTCTTCCCTACTTGAAGAGTTTTATAATTCAAAATTTCTGCGTGATTCTCTTGGATCTAAGAGTAAAGAGCTTAGAAAGGCTGTTAAGAAGCATATTGATAAAATTAATAGGAAAATATCAAACCAATCAAATGAACTCAATCTAGCCCTAAATAGAGAGAAATATAAAGTTTATGCAGACCTTATTTCTTCAAATTTTCACAGAATAAAAAAAGGTTCTAATAATGTTATAGTCGAGAATTTTTATAATGAAATGGAAGAAATAGAAATTCCACTTGATTCGAAATTAGATGGGCCTGGAAATGCTTCTAAGTATTACAAAAAGTACTCTAAACTAAAAAACGCAGCTGTATATTTGGAAGAACAAATAAATATAGGAAAATCAGAAGTTGATTACTTAGAGTCAATTTTATTAAATATAGATTTTGCTGAGACTCCTGATGATGTTGATGACTTGTATGAAGAGTTAGAAAAAGAAGGTTACTTAAAAAAGAGAAATAAAAACAATAAAAAGAAAAGGAAAGATTCACAAGAAAATTATATTAAAATAAAAACTGAAGACGGATTTGATATTTATATTGGTAGAAACAATAGGCAAAATGACTATCTAACCTTAAAAAAAGCTAAAAAAAATGACCTATGGTTTCACGTAAAGGACGCACCAGGGTCTCATGTAATATTAAAAAATGATAATAGGGATTTTTCAAATGGTGCAATGATGACTGCGGCTAAACTAGCAGCAAAGTATAGCTCTTTGTCAAAATCGCAAAACATTCCTGTTGATTATACCTTTAAGATGAATGTAAAAAGACATCCAGCAAAAAAGCCTGGTTTAGTATCCTATACAAATTATAAAACTATAAATGTAAGCATATAAAAAAGAATAAGGAATTCCTTATTCTTTTTCTTCGTCTTCATCTATAAAGTTCAATCTTTGTAAAACTAATTTATATCCATCGGAACCGTAGTTTAAAGATCTATTTATTCTAGAGATTGTAGCTGTTGAAGCTCCAGTTTCACTTTCGATTTCATGATAAGTTTTGTTTTTAACTAGTAGCTTAACAACTTGTAGTCTTTGTGCAATTGCTTGCAATTCCTTAACTGTACAAATGTCTTCAAAAAATCTATAACATTCTTCTAAATTTTCAAGTAAAAGAATAGCTTCGAATAAACCATCGATATCTTTATTCTTTAATTTTGAGTCGTAAATCATTATACATCCTCCTGACTTAAAGTTAATATTAATATAATACATAAACGCTCTATATGCTCATTAATATACTAACAATTTTGTTCACTAAAGTCAAGAAAATATTACTCTTCATATAGGCTTACTTCACTAATTCCCTTCTTATTTCTGACCTGAAAAGCCCTATCAGAAATTTGTGATAAATGTGGATTGTGGGTTACCATTATTATTTGTCTGTTGAAAATATTTGATGATTGCTTTAAAAACTCCCCAAGATTAAAAATATAATCATTACTCACATGCTTTCCAGGTTCATCCAATATCAAAGGACCAGATAATATTGGTTGGTTTTGTTGCAAGAAAGCAATCCTAAGGGCAAGAGAAATTATATCAACAACTCCCCCACCTCTTGCTATCTCAGGCTTTGTCTTTATGCTGTAGCCTTCAGTATAGTTAGATTGAACAAAAAAGTCTGCAATAGGAACTGATCTTGCTTCTGATAATTCTATTAGAAACTCTATGTCTGTTTCAAAAATAAATTGAAGACATTTAGTTACAGTATCTTCAATCTGTCTCTTCGATTGTTCCCTAGCGAATTCAGAAGTCTTTTGAAAAAGTAGTGAGACTTGAGTGAGAACTTCGCTATATTTTTCTTTTTCTTCAAGTTTTTTCTCTACTTTTTCCAACTGGTCATTTAAAATTTCAATTTTACCTTCATCGCTTAAAATCTTATTATTTAATTTATTTAAGTTTTGATCTAATTCTTTAAGGTCCAAGTAATCACAACCTTGGCATTAAGTCATTGGCTTCAGCAAAAAGCCTATCAATTTCACTTTTTAAATTTGATATTTCATTTTCAAGATCTTCTGGTTTAATACCTAGCTTTTCAATTTCATTTAAGATATCCTTCTTTTGGGCATTAAGTTGCTCAAGCCTTGCTTCAGATTTGTACTTCATATTTTTTAATCTATCTAATTGTTCTTTTAAATTTTTTAAATTTTCTTCGTAATTCATTTAATCATTCCTCAAATGGTATTTTATATGCTCAATGGACTCCTTATTTATTTCGCTATAACAGAAGGGACAAACCCCAATTTCTAAAATGGTTTTCTCGTATGTTTCTGTATAATTTTTTAAATTATTATTAACTTCAGTAAGTTTATTAGTCTCTCGCATATATTCATTTTGTAGTTCATCTAATTTTCTTTGAATATCTGATAAAATAAATAAATTTTTTATATATTTCTCCAATTGTTTGGAAATATTTTCAATATTATCATTATTAGAAAAGTTCTTTATATAATCATTACCATAATTTAATTTGTCATTAATCACTAGAAGACTTTCTCTTCCTGAAAAAATTTTATTATATAGACTTATCTTTTCATCTAAAGTCTTATTAATTTCTGCAATCTTATCACTATTTTTTAAAGAATCTAAATCTTTTTTTGTATTGAGAATTTGATTGGAGGTATTTTTATATTTATGGAAGAGTTCGGAAAAAGAATTTAACTTATTTTTTTTGATTTCGATGTCTTTAGTTTTGTAATTCAGAGATTCAATATTATTTAATTTTTCTAAACTATTAGAAATGATAGTAACTTCAGATTCAGTCTGATTTAGTCTATCAAAAAAAGATTGGTAAGTGCTTCTTTTAATTAGATTAGTTTCAATTTTAGGAATAACAGAATCTATCGCACTTAAATTCTTAAAATTTTCCAATAAAATGCCAATATTATCTATTTCCAAATTATATTGCTCATAAGTATCTTTTAGATTAGATACTAAATTTAATCTTTGGTTTAAATCACTTATTTTATCTCTAATATGAGAAAGTTTTTGAAATTTATCTTTATAGTCTTTGATATAGTCAAATTCTTTTAATTGTTCTTTAAAATCATCTCTACTTGCTCTAAGATTATCAATTTCTTGATTAATTCTTTTATTATCTCTTACAACGGTCCTAAGAGCATCGTCTACATAATTAACTCCAATAAGTCTGCCAATAGCAGAGGCCCTCATAGAGGCTTGATCATTAAGTAAAAAAGGTCCATCTAGTTGTTCTGCAATATTTAGAATAACTTTGTTATTAGAATTATCTAATGAAACTTTATACATATGGATAGCATCAGTTATTTCTTTTGGGACATCTAACCCAAAACCTTCGAAACGCATTTCTTGACCTTCAGCATCCATAAGATAATAGGAATTTTTAGATGGAGTTCTTGATCTCTCAACCACAACCCCATTGGAGAAGGTAACTTTAACTGATACATCCTTCTCCCCTTGTCTAATAAAATAATCACCTTTTGGTTCATTGAAAAGAGCCCACTTTATAGCCCTTAGAATTGCAGTTTTACCAGCATCAGAATTACCGAGGATAACATTAAGACCTCGGTCAAATTCTATTTCTGTATGATTGTGAGATTGGAAATTTCTAAGTTCAACATTTTTTATATATATCATGAGTAGTTAACCTCATTAATTTGAGCTTCTTCTACTCTCTTTAGAGCTTCACTTTTAACTTCCTCACTAATATTTTCACTTTTAGAAATTCTTAGGAGCAAATCAAAAATATCGAGGCTCTTATAGTTTGCAGAAGCTTCTATACTCTCTTTAAATTCTGCCATCTTAATTCCCTTAAATTGATGTCTTTCCATTTCGGACCTATCAAGAACTTCTTCACCAGGTTTAGCAGACTTAAGATATCTCTCTTCTATCTTAATTTCTTCTCCTAAGTTGATGATATCAACTTTAGGCCTTCTTTTCATCTCAATTTTCGAATTTGAAATTCTTATCAAGGCACCAGGATTTACGAAAAACTTATTATCGATTTCTACAGTTTTAAATCCAAAATGATAATGTCCCCCTAGAGTGATGTCTGCTTTTGTATCTTTAATATCTTCTATTAAAGTATGGCTGACTTCTTTCATAAAGGGCTTGTCGATTAAAAATCCATGAGTCATATGTATTGCATATTTACAGGATTCATCAACTTCAGTAACTTTATAGTTATCTCTATTGGAAAGCTCATCCATGGAATAAATATAAGGAGATCCTGTTAACTGAACTCTTAAATTATCTTTTTCTAAAATAATTTTTTTATAGTTCACAAGATGCATAATTCCAAGATTACATAAAAGACCAAGCATAGTTCTATCTAAGGTATCTGGATTGTGACCAAATATATCATGATTTCCGCTTATTATATATATAGGCACACCAAAAGATTGAAAAATTTGTGCAAATTCGGAGACTATACTAACAGACACATCGGGCCTGTCAAATAAGTCTCCTCCATGCAAAACATAATCAACTTTCTCTTCCTTAATAATATTTGAAATTTCTTTTAATTTTTCTTTTAAAGTTTCACAATAATCATCTAATCTATTCTTCGGATTAGTACCTCTTATGTGAGTATCTGTTAAATAAAGTAATTTCAATAAATCACGCCTTATTCTTCATTATTAGATGTGTTTTCTTCCTCATCTTTTTCTATATTTTCATCATCTGAAATTAGATTGTAGTGAAGTCTTACTTTGTGGTCTATTTCCTTTAGTAGTTCGGGGTTTTCTTCTAAGAAGTCCTTAGCATTTTCTCTACCTTGACCAAGTCTTTCTTCACCGTAAGAATACCAAGCACCAGCTTTTTTAATTATGTCAGCTTCAGCGGCAACATCAAGTATATTGCCTACGCTGGATATTCCCTTACCGTACATAATATCAAACTCAGCTTGTCTAAAAGGTGGAGCTATCTTGTTTTTAACAACTTTAACCCTAACTCTGTTACCAATTATTTCATCACCTTTTTTTATATTTTCAGACTTTCTAATATCAAGTCTTACAGATGAATAGAACTTAAGTGCCCTACCACCTGTAGTTGTTTCTGGGTTACCAAACATAATACCAACTTTTTCTCTAAGTTGGTTAATAAATACAACAGTACATTTTGACTTGTTAATTGCTCCAGTTAATTTTCTAAGAGCTTGAGACATTAGTCTTGCTTGAAGACCAATTTGTGCTGCTCCCATGTCACCATCAATTTCTGCTTTTGGAACAAGGGCAGCAACTGAGTCGATAATAATCAAATCTACAGCGTTAGATCTTACAAGGGCTTCAGTTATTTCTAGGGCTTGTTCGCCTGTATCAGGTTGAGAAATAATTAAATTTTCTACATCTACCCCAAGGTTTTTAGCATATCCAGCATCAAGAGCATGCTCAGCATCTACAAAAGCACCTGTACCACCCATTTTTTGTGCTTCGGCTAACATATGTAGAGCCAAAGTAGTTTTACCTGATGATTCTGGTCCATATATTTCTATAATTCTTCCCTTAGGAATTCCACCAATTCCAAGGGCAATATCAAGAGCAAGTGATCCAGTAGGTATAGATTCAATATCTAATTTAACATCGTCACCTAGAATCATTACGGATCCTTCACCGTATTGTTTTTCAATTTTTGATATGACGTTGTGAAGAGCTTCTTGTTTTTCTTTACTTAAATTGCTTTCTTTCATAATTACTCCTTAAAATTTTTTCTAAGTAAATAAAGAATTTGAGATAAAACTCTATTTACAGTGCTTCTGCGTATTTTATTTCTGTCTCCCGAAAAGAAATAATGTTTTGTATTGTAATTATCTTCACCAAAATATATACAGGTAAAGACATTTCCAACTTCAGTTTCTGATGGATTAGGACCGGCTTCACCAGTTGTAGAGACTCCAATATCCGCTTGGGACTTTTCTTTTACTCCCTTTGCCATTTCGTAAGCAGTATGCTCACTTATTGCACCAAATTTCTTCAGTGTATTCTTAGATACATTTAAATTCTTATTTTTTGAATCATTGGAGTAAGTGATAAAGGAGCTTTCAATAACACTAGATGCTCCACTTATATCAGTAATAGCTGATGCTAACATTCCACCAGTTATAGATTCTGCGAAAGAAACTTTTAAATTATTTTTTCTTAAAATATCTACAATTTGTTTTGCAACATCTTCGTTATTTTCTGAATAAATGTGAGTTTTAAATTCCCTATAAAGAGAATTAACTGTTTCTTCTATAGAAGACTTAAGTTTTTCTTTATTAGAATTTTTTCCGATTATTTTAACCTCTGTATAAGTCCCGTGGGCAAAAGTATTGATTGAGATACTCCTGTCATTAAAGTCCATATGTCTTATTCTATCTTCAATAACAGATTCACCGAGACCAATAATATCTATAGATTTTATAATAATATTATCTCTTGTAAAAGATTTATTGGCAATATAATAATCAAGCATTGGTTCCATTTCATTTGGAGGTCCAGGTAGTAGGATAATTTTTTTATTATCGAACTCTATAAACTCTCCAAGAGCAACGCCCCACTGATTGTCAATTTTTTCTGATCCTTCTATAAGCATAACTTGTTTAAGATTGTTTGGAGTCATTGCCCTTCCAAGTCTATTAAAACTGTCTTCTAATTTTCTTTTTTCGTCTTGGTCGAGATAGACCCTTCTATTTAAAAATTTTGCTACAGCATCTCTTGTTAAGTCGTCATCTGTAGGCCCAAGTCCTCCACTTATAATTATTAAATCAGAAGATTTGGAAATATAGTCTAACTCTTCGACAATTTCTTCCAAGCAATCATCCACTGAGACCTGTCTTATAACATCTATCCCCATGTCAGTTAATTTTTCTGAAATATATTTTGAATTCGTGTTTACAATTGAACCAATTAGGATTTCTTTACCAATTGTTAGAATACTTGCTTTCATAATTCTCCTTATATATTTTCTAAGTCCAATACTTTTTTGTTTTTAATAAGGTAATCAGCACCAGAAATAATAGTAAATACTACAGCTAGATAGAATATAATCATTCCAATGCCCCTTAGACTTTCCAAACCTGTTAAAAGTAGAATGTTTGAAATTAGTTGTGTAACTGTCTTAAATTTTCCTAAGGGACTTGCAGCAATAGTAATATTTTCAGAAGCTGCTATAATTCTAAATCCAGTAATAGTAAACTCTCTTGCAATAATTATTATTACAGCCCAAGCTGGCATTTCGCCAGTACTAACTAACATTATCATTGCAGAGCATACTAATATTTTATCTGCAAGGGGATCAGCAAATTTACCAAAATTTGTAACAAGATTGTATTTTCTTGCTATGTGACCATCTAAAAAGTCAGTAAATGATGCCACTGCGAAGATAACTGTAGCTATTAACCTAGAATTATTAAAATCTAAATACATACATAGGATAAAAATAGGAACCATTAAGGTCCTCATTAAAGTTAATTTGTTTGGAGTATTCATATAATTTCACCTACTAAGTCATAATCTAAACTATCAACAACATTTACCTCTACAAAGCTACCAATTTCAAGTTCTTTATTTGAGTGAACATAAGTAACGCCATCAATCTCTGGAGAATCCATATAGGTCCTACCAACATAGTTTTCCTCATCAACTTGTTCTTCAATTAAAACTTCAAGTCTTTTTCCTATATTTTTTGATAGGATGTCAGCAGAAATTTCGCTTTGAATTGCCATAATTTCATTTTTTCTTTTCTCTTTCACTGAATCAGAAATTTGTTCATCTAAGGAAGCTGCCCCTGTTCCCTCTTCCAAAGAGTACTCAAAAATACCAAGTTTATCAAATTTTATATCTTCAATAAAATCAACTAATTGGTTAAAATCATCATCACTTTCTCCGGGGAAACCAACAATGAATGTTGTTCTAATCACAATATCAGGGACAGATTTTCTGAGGTTCTTTAGAGTTTTTATAATGTGGTCCTTACTTGTCTTCCTATTCATCCTTTTTAAAACATCATCTGAAATGTGTTGAAGTGGCATATCCACATAATTTACAAGTTTATCATTGTTTTTAAACTCTTCGATTAATTCTTCTGTGAAGTGATCTGGATATAAGTATAAAACTCTGATCCATTTTAAATCCTCTATTTTGGAAATCTCTTTTATTAATTTTGCTAAAGAGTACTTAGAATATAAGTCTATTCCATAGTCTGTAGTATTTTGAGCAATTAATATAATTTCCCTTGCACCTTTACTTACAAGGTAGTCAACTTCACTATAAATATCTTCTATTTTTCTAGATCTATTTTTCCCACGGAGTGAAGGAATTATACAGTAGGAACAATTATTATTGCAACCTTCAGAAATCTTAACATATTCTGTAGTCTTAACTACTTCTTTTCTAATTCCTTCTATATAAGCTGAGTTTAAATTATCTGTCTTTATGAATAAATCCCCAGCAAGACTCCTATCTAAAAGTTCATTTATATAATCAATGTTTCCTGTCCCAATTATTCCGTCAATCTCAGGTATTTCTTTAATAAGTTCTTCAGGGTATCTTTGAGCAAGGCATCCAGATAATAGAACTTTTTTACACTTACCTTCATTTTTATATTCCAGAGATTCAAGTATTGTATCAATGGATTCTTCCTTAGCTGCATCTATGAAACCACATGTGTTTACTATTAAAATATCAGCTTGGCTTGCTTCATTAACCATTTGATATTTATTTTTATCTAATAGTGAATACATCATAGAAGAGTCCACATCGTTTTTTGAACACCCAAGGGTCACTATGTGAACATTATTCATCTTCTTCACCTAAAATCATATCCAATTCTTCCTTTGTTTTTAAAAGTTTACGCGGTTTTGAACCTTCGTGAGGGCCAATTATGCCCATTTCTTCCATTTGATCAACAATACGACCAGCCCTTGAATAACCAACCTTTAATTTCCTTTGTATATAGGAAATAGAAGCTTGTTCATCATTAACTACAAGCTCCACTGCTTCTTTAAAAAGAGGGTCCCTTTCGTTATCAATTTGTACCTTTCTATCTTCAATTGCTTGTTCAATTTTTGACTCAACATTATTTTTAATTTCGTTGTTATTTTTGACAAAGTCGACAAGTCTTTCCACTTCTCCATCACTTATGAAAGCACCTTGAATTCTCTTTGGCTTAGGATATTTACTTGGATAGAACAGCATATCTCCCTTGCCTAATAACTTTTCAGCACCAGCCATATCAAGTATTGTTCTAGAGTCTACAGAAGAAGCTACTGCAAAAGCAATTCGAGATGGAACATTGGCCTTAATAGTTCCAGTGATAACATCAACAGAAGGTCTTTGAGTTGCAAGTATTAAGTGCATACCAGCAGCTCTTGCTTTTTGAGCAAGCCTAGCTATATATTCTTCTATTTCTTTAGAAGCAACCATCATAAGATCAGCCAACTCATCTACTATTATTAAAATTTTTGGAAGTTTTTCGTCTTCTTTTCCTTCTGCCATCATTTTTTTATTATAGCCCTTTAAATCCCTTACATGATTTTCTGCAAAGGCTTGATATCTCTTTTCCATTTCGTCTACTGCCCAATTAAGAGCAAAGGCTGCTTTCTTTGGATTAGTAACAACATCAATTAAAAGATGAGGAATTCCGTTATATACACTTAGTTCAACTACCTTAGGATCTATTAGCATTAACTTTACATCTTTAGGAGATGATTTGTATATTACACTAGTGATAATCGAATTTATACAAACTGACTTACCTGAACCAGTTGCACCAGCTATTAAAAGATGCGGCATATCTTCCATACCAGAAATTAAAATATTACCTTCTACATCCTTACCTAAGGCTAAAGGAATATCGGATTTTATATTTTTAAATTCTTTTGACTCAATTAATTCCTTAAGGGCAACTGAATCCTTTTCATTATTTGGTACTTCAATACCAACTACGGTTTTCCCTGGTATTGGAGCTTCAATACGCAAATCAGAACTTGCTAGTGCCATAGCTATATTGTCACTTAAACCAACTATTCGGGATAATTTTATTCCTGGAGCAGGCTTTAATTCATAGGATGTTATAACTGGTCCGCGATTTATAGCAACAACCTTTGACTCAATCCCAAAATTTTTCATGGTATTTTCGATTATTCTACCCTTTTCTATAACTTCATTTTTAGAGAAATTTCCCTTTGATGGGATTCTTTCTAATAGCGCTGGGTCTGGATAAGTATAGACAAACTCTTCCTCTTTTTTGTGTTCGATATCATCTTTTATTGTATCAATTACTTCTTCATCTTCTTGACTATCTATTAAAGAATTATTTGGTCCAATATTTTCGCTACTTTCATTTATCTTTTCAAAGTCATTATTATCAGTAGCTTCTATAATATTATCTTCAGAATAATCTTTTATGATTAAACTTTCTGAAATATCATCACTATTATTTTCAGACTCATTTTTGTCAATGTTTTTTGATGCATCTTTTTTTCTAATTTCTTTTAAGGCTTTTTTCTTTTCTTTTTCTTCAGCCTTTAATTTTCTAGCAGCTTTCTTATTCTCTAAAGCTTTTTTTCTATCTTCAAGGCTCTCCCCTAGATCTTCAAAAGCCATAATAATTTGCTCCATATTAGGTCTGAGCATAAAGTATATAGAGGCAATAATTATCAAGCCTAGGATTAAATAGGTACCAAGAGATCCTAAGAGTTTATAAGAAAAGAAACCAAAAATAGCTCCGATTATTCCACCGCTTCTAGTAATATCCATATACTCTGTTGACTTTATAATTCTTTCAATAAGTGTCATATCCATTTCCTTTGATCCATCCAAGAAAACTAAAACACATAAAAATATTATAAGTGAAAAAATTATATAGCGATTAACGTGTAGTTTTGTTGCTTGAATATTAAAAAGTATTCCCCAGAAAATTAGAAGAAGTGGAATTATAAAATTGCCTGAACCAGATAAGGCTGAGAATAATTTGTAAATTAATGAACCAACAATTCCCATTTTTTGACTATAAAGGCAAATGAAGAAGACTATACCAATTACTATTAAAAATAGTCCCATTATTTCTTGACCACTACCTATATCTGAATTTTTATTTCTTTTATTAACTTTTTTATTATTTTTCTTTTTTGTAGGTTTTTTATTTGATTTAAAAAATTTTTTCAAGAGCTAGCACCTCATTAATATTATAACAATTTGTGCTCTTAAAGACCAGTGTGACCGAAGCCTCCGTCACTTCTTTCTGTCTCACTTATTTCTTTAACTTCTACTACGTCGGGAAGCTCAATTTTCATAAAAACTACTTGGGCAATCCTATCGCCATCTTCGATTACAACATCTTCCCTACTCATATTAATCAAAATAACTTTTAACTCTCCTCTGTAGTCTGAGTCAATTGTTCCAATACCATTTGGAAGTCCTAAACCTTTTTTTAATGCAAGTCCAGATCTTGCCCTTACTTGTGCTTCATAACCTTTTTCAAATTCAAAGTATAAGCCTGTAGTTACTAGAACTCTATCAAGAGGTTTTAAAACTAAACTTTCATCTAAGTTAGCTCTTAAGTCCATACCAGATGAACCTTCAGTTTCGTATTTTGGTAGTGGGTGTTTACTTTTATTTATAACTTTTAATTTCATAATTTCTCCTTTAAAAAAATCGCATTAAAATAAATTCTAATGCGACTAAAATTTTTCTTATTTATTTTCTTCTTTTTTTGAATTATCTTCTCTTTCAATTAGAGCTTTTCTTGATAGTGAAATCTTACCAGTGTCTTTAGCTATATCAATTACTTTTACTTCTACTGAATCGCCAACTTTTAATACATCTTCGACGTTATTTGTTCTTTCGTGGGCAATTTCAGAGATATGAAGAAGACCTTCAGTTCCTTTTTTAAGCTCTACGAAAGCTCCAAACTTAACAATCTTTTTAACCTTACCAAGGTAAATTTCTCCAACTTCGATTTCTTTAACGATATCTTCAATTATCGCAATTGCTTCTTTAGCTTTTTCATCATTATCAGATAAAATAGAAATCTTACCGTCGTCATCAATATCGATTTTAACACCAGTTTGTTCAATAATTTTATTTATTATCTTTCCACCAGCACCAATTACTTCTCCAATTCGTTCAGGGTTAATAGTAATCATATGGATTATTGGAGCATATTTAGAAAGTTCTTCTCTTGGTTTTTCAATAGTTGTTGCAATATGATCTAGGATTTCAAATCTAGCATCCTTTGCCCTATCAAGAGCAGTCTCAAGAATTTCTTTTTTGATTCCTTCAACTTTTATATCCATTTGAATAGCAGTGATACCTTTTCTAGTGCCCGCTACCTTGAAGTCCATATCGCCAAAGTGATCTTCTAAGCCTTGAATATCAGTAAGTATTTTCATAACTCCATCTTCTTCAATAAGCCCCATAGCTATACCAGCTACTGGTGCTTTAATAGGAACACCTGCATCCATAAGAGCAAGTGTAGATCCACAAATAGATGCTTGTGACGAAGATCCATTAGATGATAAAACTTCAGAAACAACCCTTATTGTATAAGGGAATTCTTCAGAATCTGGGATAACTGGAATTAAAGCTCTTTCAGCAAGAGCACCGTGACCGATTTCACGTCTACCAGGAGATCTCGATGGTTTTGTATCCCCAACGCAAAATCCTGGGAAGTTATAGTGGTGAATATATCTCTTAGGCTTATCATCTCCCAACCCATCAATAACTTGCTCTTCAGAAAGTGCTCCAAGAGTAGCAATTGAAAGGACTTGAGTTTGACCTCTAGTAAACAAACCTGAACCATGAGTTCTTGGTAGGACACCAACTTCTGAAGAAAGGTGTCTTATCTCAGTTAATTTCCTATCATCAGGTCTCCTTTCTTCCTCGATAATACCACGTCTAATTTCATTAACTTCAATTTCATCAATTGCAGCTGAAATATCTTTTTCGTGTTCTTCCATAAGGTCTTCAAAGTGTTCTCTAATAGCTTCCTTAGCTTTTTCAGTATTTGCTTCTCTAACTACTTTATCCTTTTCTCTAATAGCATTAACAAGTAAATCTTGACCAAACTCTTTAACCTTAGCAACAATTTCTTCGTCAGCTTTAAATACTTCGTATTCAGCTTTTTCTTTGCCAATTTCCTTTGCAATTTCTTCAACGAAATTACAAATTTCTTTAATAACTTCATGACCATCTAGAATAGCTTCGAGCATTTCTGCTTCGCTAACTTCTTGGGCACCTGCTTCTACCATCATAATGGCAGTTTTTGTTCCAGCGAGAGATAAATTTATTTTAGAATTATTTCTTTCCTCTTCACTAGGATTAATTATATATTTTCCGTCAATATATCCAACTTCAACTGAACCAGTAGGTCCATCAAAAGGAATATCAGAAATAGAAAGAGCAATAGAAGAACCTATCATGGCAACAATTTCTGGTGAATGATCTTGATCAACACTTAAAACAGTTGCTACTATGTGTACATCATTTCTATAACCTTCTGGGAAAAGTGGTCTTAGTGGTCTGTCAATTAGTCTAGCTGAAAGAGTAGCTTTTTCGCTAGGTCTTCCTTCTCTTTTAATAAATCCGCCAGGAATTTTACCAACAGCGTACATTTTTTCTTCATAGTCTACACTTAGAGGAAAAAAGTCGATTCCCTCTCTTGGATTAGAAGATGCTGTCGCTGTAACAAGTACAACAGTATCTCCATATTGTACTAAACAAGCACCATTAGCTTGTTCAGCAACTTTTCCAATTGTTACTTTTAACTGAGAACCTGCAAGATCCATAGTATAAGTTTTTTCCATTATTTCCTCCTTCTAATAAGAAAGAGCGGGATTACCGCTCCTATTATCCTCTTATTTGTAGTTTTTTAATAAGTGTACGATATCTTTCTATATCACTATTTTTTAAATATCTTAATAAGTTTCTTCTCTTACCTACCATTTTAAGAAGTCCTCTTCTTGAATGGTGGTCTTTTTTGTGAATTCTTAAGTGTTCGTTTAAATCGTTAATTCTTCTAGTAAGAAGAGCAATTTGTACTTCTGGTGATCCTGTATCACCTTCGTGAGTTTTAAATTCGTCAATAATAATTTGTTTTATGTTTGTTTCTAACATATTTTCCTCCTAAATTTTTAGATAAAGCTAATCGAAGTAGGCGTCGAGGAGCGACCAACTGCGAATAGCTATTTAACCTTAGATATCTTAACACATAATAACTTACTTGTAAAGTCATCTATTCCTTGTAACTAAAACATCTTTAGCGATTTGTTTAAATAATTCTTCAATAGAAGCAAACTTTAATTCTGGTCTAACAAAATCTAATAGTTCAAGCTCTACAATTTCTCCATAAATATCTCTATTAAAATCAAGTATATGGGCTTCTATTTTTATTCCATCGTGTTCAACGGTTGGGTTAGTTCCAATATTGGTTGAGGCCCTAAACCTCTCTCCCTTGATTATAATATCTGTATCATAAACGCCGAACCTTGGGATTACAAAATTATCTATTAACTTTAAATTGGCAGTGGGATATCCCATTTTTTTGCCTAAGCCTTTGGCATGAATAATTTCGCCTATTAATTTATAGGGCCTAGATAAAAGTTCATCTGCTTCTTTAATCTTGCCATCTTCAATTAGTTTTCTTATAAGAGTTGATGAGATTTTTACACCGTGTGAAGAAATTTGTTCTATAACATCCACACTTTTAAATAAATTTTTATTTTTATTTAAAAATTCAACATCTCCAGATTTTTTATAACCATAGGTATAGTCATAACCTACAACAACACCTTTTATTTTTAGATTATCGGCTAGAAAATCTTTTAAAAACATCATTGGTGTATAAGCCATAAAATCTCTAGTAAAGTCTATAAGATAGATAATATCTACACCTAAGTCCTCAATTATTTCAAATTTTGTTTGGTTAGTTGTTATGATATCTTTCTTTCCAACTTTGACTAGGTTATCAGTATGCTCATTAAAAAGTAATAAACTAGATTTAATATTTAATTTTTTTGCATTTTTAACTGCCCTATTTATTAATTCAATGTGCCCCTTGTGGACCCCATCAAAATTCCCAAGGGCAATAACTGATTCTTCATCTGCTACATAATTTAAGTCAATTTCAATTATTTTCATAAATCACCTATTAATTTCTTCTTCATTTTTAGGTAGGCTTTATTATCAATAAATTTTACTTCTCCAATGCCTAAAAACAAATTATCACAGTAGACTCTGTAATCTTCGTCTTCTAGTTTATTGTTTAGTTTATAAAATTGTCCATTAAGAAATTTCTGACAAAAACTTTTATCTATCTCAAGCCTTTTAAAATTACTTAAAGCTCTATCCATAGGCAAGATTTTTTCTTTTATTTCATCAAGAGACATTTCTTGAAAGGATGAAGTCGTTATAGAATCTTCAATTTTAAAATCTCCAGTCCTAGTTCTTCTAAGTTCAGTAAGTGTTCCATAAGTGCCAAGGAATTCTCCAATATCATTAGCAATAGATCTAATATAAGTTCCTTTAGATACCTTTACTCTTATCAAAAACTCGTCATTTCCATTGAAGTCTAATAGATCATTATTATAAATCTCAATATCTCTTTTTTTGATTTCAACATCTTTGCCTTCCCTAGCATATTCATAAAGTTTTTTTCCTTTTACTTTTAAGGCAGAGTATATTGGAGGTTTTTGAGTCATTTTACCAGTGAAGTTCTTAAGTGCATTTGTGATTTCGTCTATTGTAAAAGTTACCTTTTCTTCTTTTAAAATTTCGCCAGTAATATCATAGGTATCTGTTAGAATACCGAGTTTGACTCTAGCCTTATATTCTTTGTCACTAGAAATTATATAATCACTAGTCTTAGTGGCCTTACCAATAGATATAACTAGGACACCTGTTGCCATTGGGTCAAGGGTTCCAGTATGTCCTACTTTTTTTATACCTAACTTGCGTCTGACTTTATACACTAAGTCGTGAGAAGTGATTCCTTTTTCTTTGTCAAATATTAATAGACCATCAATCATAGCTCTTCTTCTGCCACTTTTATCAAATCTTTTTTAGCCTTAATAAGGTCAGTGTGATTAATTGTTCCACCTGAAGCTCTTATATGACCACCACCATTAAATTTTGAAGCTATTTTTGTGCAGTCTACATAAGATTTGGACCTAAGAGACAATCTTATACAATCATCCTTTTCTTTTAGAAGCACAGCAAGTTCAACTGAATCGATATCTCGAACAAACTCAACAATCCCATCCGCATCTGATTTTGCAGCTTTAGTTTTTTCCATATCGTCTTTAGTAACAATAACTACCGCTATTTTATCTCCATCAAAGTATTCAATAGAGTTCATGGCTTTAATTAAAAGGTCGGTTTTTTGTCTAGATCTACTTTGATAAACATTTTGTGTTACTTCATTAATATCAATATTATATTCAAATAATTCTGAAGCTATTTCAAAGGTTTGTGATGTAACAGAGCTATATTTAAATGATCCTGTATCAGTTGAAAGACCAGTAAATAAAGAAGTCGCGATTTCCTTATTTAAATCAAGTCCAAGACACTTAAAGACCCTAGCAAGTATTTCACAAGTTGCTGGTGATTTTTCATCTACGATATTCAGATTAGCATAATTTTTATTGCTAAAGTGGTGGTCTATATTAACAGTTTTAATTGATTTATTAAAGATTTCTTTTACCCTATCTCCCATCCTATCTTCGTCTGATGAGTCAAGAGCAATAAATAAATCAAAACTTGTGTCAATATTGTCAGGATTTTTTGCAAAGGAGAGATTTGGTAAAAATTCAAAGGTCGATGGTATTAGATCATCCAGAACAAAAATAGGATTTTTACCAAGTTTATTAAGCATGCCAATCATTGCAGTCACAGACCCCAAATTATCTCCATCTGGATTTAGGTGGGATGCAACTGCAATAGTTTGGCTACTATCTATTAAAGTTTTTAATTCAGAGGATACTTCCTTTAAATTAATCATTTTTGTTATTTACCTCTTCTATAAGTTTGTCTAGTTCCATAGCTTTTTCTATAGAGTCATCTTTAATGAAAATTAATTCAGGCATAGCCCTAAGTTTTACTCTATGTGCTAATTCTTTTTTAATAAAGCCCTTAGCAGAATTAAGTCCTTCAACTGCTTCATCTCTATCATAATCATCCCCTAAGACAGAAACATAAACTTTTGCAAAGGATAAATCGTTAGTCACTTCAACATGAGAGATACTTGTAATAGATGGTATTCTAGGATCCTTTAATTCATTTTGAACAATATTGGAAATAGTTTTTCTTACTTCTTCAGAGATTCTATTTATTCTTTTATTATTCATTATGATCTCTCAACTTCCTTCATGATATATGATTCAAGAAGGTCGCCCTCTTTTATATCATTAAATCCATCTATAACAAGTCCACCTTCAAAACCTGTTGCAAGTTCTTTAGCGTCATCTTTGAATCTCTTAAGTGAAGCAATATCACCTTCATGAATAACAACATCATCTCTTAGTACTTTGACTTTTGAATTTCTTAAGATTTTGCCACTTAACACATAAACTCCTGCAACCATTTGATTGTTAGGTAATTTAAAGGTTTGTCTAATTTCACATCTTCCGAGAATTTCTTCAACGATATCTGGATCAAGCATACCCTTAGCAGCTTGTTCGATATCATTTATAATTTCATAGATAACTCTATAAGTTCTTATTTCTACATCTTCAGTTTTTGCAAGTTCGATGGCATTAATATTAGGTCTAACGTTAAATCCTATAACAATTGCATTAGATGCAGAAGCTAATGTTACGTCAGATTCATTAATTCCACCAACTCCAGAGTGAATAACAGAAATCTTAACTTCATCAGTAGAAAGTTTTAATAGCGATTGGTTAAGCGCTTCAACTGAACCCTTTACGTCAGCTTTAACAACAATATTAAGTTCTTTTACATCTTCTTCTGAAATTTTTTCAAATAAGTTGTCAAGGCTAATCTTAGTAGTTTGACTTAGTCTCTTTTCTCTTGAGATCTCTTTATTCTTGTCAGCAATAGCCTTTGCAGTTTTATCGTCGTTTACTGCATAGATTGTATCTCCAGCATTAGGAACATCATTAAGTCCTAGAATTACAACTGGCATTGAAGGGCCTGCTTTTTTAACTCTTTTACCCTTATCATCTTCCATTGCCCTAATTCTACCTGAACAAGTTCCTGATACTACAGCATCACCAAATCTTAAAGTACCATTTTTAATAAGAATAGTCGCCATAGGTCCCTTAGCTTTATCTAGATTTGCCTCGATAATTGTTCCTACAGCACGTCTGTTAGGATTAGCCTTTAGTTCTTTCATTTCAGCAACTAATAGAATCATTTCAAGCAAGTCATTTATACCTTCTCCAGTTTTAGAAGAAACACCAACAACGATTGTATCTCCTCCCCATTCTTCGGGAACAAGGTTTTCGTTCATCAATTCTTGCTTAACTCTTTCAGGATTTCCTTCAGGTTTATCTATTTTTGTAATTGCTACAATTATTGGTACATTTGCTGATCTTGCGTGCGAAATAGCTTCAATAGTTTGTGGCATTACCCCATCATCTGCTGCTACAACAAGAATAGCAATATCAGTAGTTTGAGCTCCTCTTAGTCTCATAGAAGTGAAGGCTTCGTGACCAGGAGTATCAAGGAAAGTTATCTTCTTTCCTGAAAGGTTAACAGTGTATGCTCCTATATGCTGAGTAATTCCACCAGCTTCTGATTGTGTAACGTGTGTTTTTTTAATTGAGTCTAGTAAAGAAGTTTTACCGTGGTCAACGTGCCCCATAACTGTTACAACAGGTGGTCTTGGCTTAAGGTCTCTCTCTTTATCTCCCTTTAAAAGTCCGTATTCTTCCTCAACAGATTGGTCAAGATTTGGGGCTTCAATTTCTATTTCTACTCCAAGCTCATCGGCTAGTAAGACACAAGTATCTTCATCAATACTTTGATTTTGATTTGCCATAACCCCAAGTCCTATTAGCTTTGTTATAACTGTTGAAACTGATACTCCTAATTGGTTAGCAAAATCTTTAACTGTAATAGGTGCAATCACTATTATAGAATCATCTCCCTTATCTTCCTCTTCAACTTTATGTTTTGATTTAACTTTTTTCTTAGGTTTTTTCTTAGTTAAATCTCTTTTAAAGAAGTTGTTATTATCATCTTTATCATCTTTATTCTTAGACTTATTCTTCTTCTTATTTTTTTTGTCAAGAAGTTTTTTATCCTCCTTTAATTCATAAGTATTAGAATTTGAGTCTTTTTTTAAATGTCTGTCTTTGTTTTCTTTCTTACTCTTTTTGTTATCTAAATTTTTTACGTCTTGTTTTTCCCTATTAGGATTGTTTTTTTTGCTCTTATCTCTCTTTTTATTCGAATTTTCATTCTTTACAGGAGATTCATTTTTTGAAGAAGTTTTATTGTATAAATTTCTTATTTTTTCTTCTTCAGCACTGTCTAATGTTGACATGTGATTTTTTACTGATATTTCAAGTTCCTCTAATTTTAAAAGTAGTTCTTTACTTGTAATACCAATTTCTTTTGCCAACGCATGTACTCTAATTTTTGACAAATTGAACACCTCCTAAAAAGAAGCTTAATCTACAGAATTAATTAGTTTTTCATAAACTTCCTCACTAATTTCTGTTTGAAATGCCCTATTTAAAGCCTTTGACTTTATCGCTTTTTCCAAACAACTTTTGTCATTACATAAATAAGCTCCTCTTCCATTTGCCTTTCCAGTTTTATCAATAAAGATTTCATCTTCTTTGTTTTTTACTACTCTGATTAAATCTTTTTTTGCCTTTTGTTCTCTACATCCTATACATGTACGCATAGGTATCTTCCTAATTTTAGCCATTATTTACTCCGTTAAATTAAGAATTTTATATTTCATTTTCTTCAACAGAAGATTCTTCATTTGCATCCTCTAAATTGTCAGAATCTTCATTTGTTATGTTATCTTCTCCTAAAGCTTGTTCTTCTTCAGGCATATTAATATCTTCTGTTACTTCTTCTGTACTCTCTTTTACAGAATTTTCGTATTCTTCTATTAATTCCTCTTCTGTCATATTTCTTTCTTCAAGATACTCTTCAAACTGAAGATTTGACTTAATATCTATCTTCCATCCAGTCAATTTTGCAGCAAGTCTAACATTTTGACCTTCTTTACCAATTGCAAGAGAAAGTTGATAATCAGGTACAATCGCAAGAGCAGATTTTTCTGCTTCGTTTACAAAAACCTTCTCAACTTTAGAAGGACTCAAAGAGTTTGCAATAAACTTATCAATTTCTTTTTCGTATATAACAATATCAATTTTTTCATTGTCAATTTCATCTACAATTGCATTAACTCTTTGACCCTTGTAGCCTACACAAGCTCCAAGGGGATCAACTTCTGGGTCTCTAGAAAAGACAGCTATTTTTGTTCTTGAACCAGCTTCTCTAGAAATTGAATAGATTTCTACTATTCCTTCACTAACTTCTGGAATTTCTAATTCAAAAAGTCTTTTTACTAAATCTGGGTGAGATCTTGAAAGAACTATTTGAGGACCTTTAGTAGATTTTTCTACTGATAAGATTAGCATCTTATATCTATCTCCATGATTATAAGATTCTCCACTAATTTGCTCACTGTAAGGAAGTATTGCCTCAGTTGTACCTAAATCTACGTAAACATTATTGTAAGATTTTCTTTGAACAAGTCCTGTTATAATTTCCTTTTCTCTTTCAACATACTCATCAAATACTATATCTCTTTCAGCATCTTTAATTCTTTGAATTACAACTTGTTTAGCTGTTTGAGCAGCAATTCTTCCAAAATTTTTTGGGTGAATTTCTTGGTTATATACATCTCCAATTTCATAGTTTGGATTAATTTTCTTTACTTCTTCTAAAGAAACTTCAAGTTGAGGATCCTCAACTTTTTCTACAATATTTTTAGAAGCAAATAATTTAATTTCTCCAGTTTCTCTATCCATGTTTACAATAACATTTTCTGATGTACCATAGTTTTTTCTATAACTAGAAACTAAAGCTGATTCCAAAGCTTCAAAGACGATTTCTTTAGAAATTCCTTTTTCTTTCTCGATTTCACTTAAAGCGTCAATAAACTCTTGATTCATTTATTCCTCCATTAAAATTTAATAGTTTGTTTCATTGATGAAATTGACTTAATTGGTATTGCAAATTCTTTTTCATCAAGAGTACAATATACATTTTCATCGTCGTACTTGTCTAAAACAAAACTAAATTCTTTTCTTCCGTCTATTGGAGCATAAAGTTTAACATCTACTTCATTTCCAATATTTCTTCTGTAGTCATCTTGTGTTTTTAAAGGTCTATCAAGTCCCGGCGAAGAAATCTCAAGATAATAAGGATTTTTTAAAATTTCTAAATTGTCTAGTTTTTTTTCTAGACTTCTACTCATATCAGTGCAGTCATTTAAATCAATTCCTTCTTTCTTATAAATAAAGATTGATAACAAATCATGCTTTGATCCATTTTGAAATTCAATGTCTACAATTTCGTAACCAAGTTCTTCTGCTACCTCTTCAGCTAGTGGGTAAATTTCTTTTTTTAATTCTTTTTTATTCACTTAACACCTCACTACTAAAAAACAAAGAGTGGGCTCACCCACTCTTTACTCTAAAATATCTTTCTTATTTAAGATTATAACATAAAATGCTATAAATACAAGTTTTTCAAAAATTAAATAATGAAATTTGGTTTGTTTCGTCTAAGTTATCAAGCATACCATTTTTTTGTAAAATTGTTATAACAGAATTTCCTGCACCAGTTCGTTTTGAAAAGTCTTCAATGGATAGATAGTTTGATTTTTTTGATTCTTTTTCTATCTTACTAGCACAATTTTCTCCGATTCCAGGAACTGCTCGTATAGGCATTCTGATTTTTCCATCTTCAATGGTAAACTTAGATGCCATTGACTTATAAATATCTGCTTTTAAAAATTGGAAACCTCTAGCATACATCTCAAGTGCAACTTCTGAAACTCTAATTTCTCCCTTATCCTTAGCTGTTGGTTTTTCAATTTCTCTTAAGATTTTAATCCTATTCTTCAAAAAGTTCGGTCCTTCAATAATATTTTCTCCATTAAAGTCTGTTAACTTAATAGTGAAGAAGGTTGCATAGAAGGCCAAAGGATAGTTTAATTTATAATATGCGATTCTAAAAGAAAGCATAACATAGGCTACTGCGTGAGCTTTAGGGAACATATACTTAATTTTTTTACAAGAATCAATATACCATTCAGGTAAGTCTAAGTTCTTCATTATACTTTCTTGTTCTTCAGTAAGTCCCTTGCCCTTTCTAACTTTTTCCATTGTGTCAAAGGCCATTTTATTTTCGGCACCAGCATTAATAAGATAAACCATAATATCTTCTCTTGTAGCTATAACGTCTTTAAGCTCAGCTCTGCCAGAGTCAACTAGCTCTTGTGCATTAGAAATCCATACGTCAGTGCCATGAGATAGACCAGAAATTCTAACGAGGTCTGCAAAGTTCTTTGGATTTGTTTCTAAGAGCATTGATATAACAAAAGAAGTTCCAAACTCTGGTATTCCAAGAGTCCCTGTTTTACAAGAAAAAATTTCTTCGTCCATATTAAAGGCATTTGCACTATTAAAGATTGAGAGTGTTTTTTTATCGTCAAATCTTATTGTATTGGAATCAATTCCAGTGAAGTCCTCCAACATTTTAATAATTGTTGGACCATCGTGACCAAGTATATCTAATTTTAAAATCTTTCCATGGATAAAGTTATAATCAAAGTGTGTTGTTATTACTCCAGAGCTTGGATCATCTGCAGGATACTGAATTGGTGTAAAATCAAAAATTGAATTTGATTTAGGAACAATCATTACACCACCTGGATGTTGTCCGCTAGTCCTTTTTCCATCAGTTATGGCTCGCGATAACCTATCAATTTCTATAGGAGAAATATGTTTATTTTCAAAATATTTCTTCACATAACCATAAGCAGTTTTATCTGCAATTTTTCCAATAGTCCCTGCTCTAAATACATAACCTTCACCAAACAATTCTTCAGTGTACTTATGTGCCCTTGGTTGGTATTCACCGGCGAAGTTTAAATCAATATCTGGTTCTTTATCACCATAAAAACCTAAGAAAACTTCAAAAGGAATGTTGTGTCCATCCTTTTTAAGAGGACTGCCGCACTTAGGACAAACTTTATCTGGCATATCAACTCCACTACCATAAGTTAAGTCTTCTGTGAATTCAGAATATTTACAATTTGGACAAATGTAGTGTGGTGGAAGTGGATTTACTTCTGTTATGTCTGCCATTGTTGCGACAAAGGATGAACCAACAGAACCTCTTGATCCTACTAAGAAGCCATCATCATTAGATTTTTTTACAAGCTTTTGAGCAATTATATAGAGGACTGAGTAACCATTTGAAATAATTGACTTTAGTTCTTTTTCTAATCTCTCCTCTACAATTTTTGGAAGTTCATCTCCATAAATATCATGTGCTTTTTTGTAGGTCATTTCTCTTAAACTTTCATCAGAACCTTCAATAACTGGAGGATAAGTTCCATCTGGAATTGGCTTAATATCATTTATAGAATCCTTTAACTTTTTAGTATTTGTTACGACAACTTCATAAGCCTTGTCTTGCCCTAAATAAGAGAACTCATCAAGCATTTCTTCTGTAGTTTTAAAATAAAATTTTTGATTTCTGCTGGCTCTAGGATCTGGTCTTCCTGGTTTACCATTAAGCACTATTCTTCTAAGTACATCTTCAGATTCTTCAAGATAATAAGTGTCAGAATCAGCAACCACAGGTATATTTAATTCTTCACCTAAGGATATTATTCTTTTATTAATTTCTCTTATATCATCAATAGTGTATTTTCCGTCTTCAATTGCAAGAATGTTATCACTTGCTGGCTGTATTTCTAAAAAGTCATAATATTTTGCAATCTCAAGCAATTCTTCTTGAGGGCACATCCTGTAAATAGCATCGAATAATTCTGAATTAGCATTACCTGAACCTACTAATATTCCTTCACGATATTTATCCAGAAGGCTTCTAGGCACTTTAGCTACAAAATTAAAGTATTTCATGTGAGAATCTGAAATTAGCATGTATAAATTTTTCAAGCCAATTTCATTTTTAACTAACAACAACAAGGATGACTCGAATAAACGTTTAGAATCTATGTTTATTATTTCTCGATTTAGATTTTCAAAATTAAATTCTTCTTCTCTTTTTATCTTTTCAATTAACTTAATAAATACTTCAGCAGTAGCCTCTGCATCATTCACTGCTCTGTGTGCACCTACAAGGGATACTCCAAGATTTTTACAAAGGGTTCCTAGGTTAAACCTCTTCATATCTACCATCGTTGCTCTTGCAAGGACCAGAGTATCTAAAATAGGATGATTAAATATTAAATTATTGTTTGCGTACTCTCGTCTTATAAAAGAAATATCAAATTTTGCATTGTGAGCTACTAAAACTGCATCTTTAGAAAAGTCATAGAATTTGAGAATTACTTCTTCTATAGTGGGTTCATTTTCAACTAAAGCATTGCTAATCCCTGTTAGTTCAACAACAACTTGCGGTATTTCCTTTTCTGGATTAATAAGTTGTGAAAATCTATCCACTATTATTCCGTTTTTAATCTTAACAGCTCCAATTTCTGTAATTTTATCATTTTTTGAAGAAAGTCCTGTGGTTTCTATATCGAATACGACATAGGTATCATAAGTTTTTCCATCTTCATAGTTAGTAACAATTTTTTCTTTGTCATCAACAAAGTTAATATCAGTACCGTATAGAATTTTTAATCCAGTTTTTTCTGCGGCCTCCATAGCTTCTGGAAAACCTTGAACATCATTTGTATCAGCTATACCGATAGAATCTTGTCCCCAAAGTTTTGCTCTTTTTGCGAAATCAGTAAAAGAAGTTACACCGGACATTTGTGACATCTTAGAATGTATCCTAAGTTCTGTTCTTTTCTCATCTGAATAATCCATTCTAAGAACCTTATCTTTTTTTTCAATGTATCTAATCATGATAGTTTCGCATCTAGAAAAATTATCATAAGAAACATTTCCTGTGATTACTACATGGTCTCCTTTATTGAAGCTTTCTAAAAACTCTTCTGCCTTATCGGGTTTCAAAAATATTTTTGCTAGGGTAGAAGAAGTATAGTCTGTAATAGAAAGTGATATTAAGAGGTTTCCATTTTTTAACTCTCTGTTTTCAACATTAAATATATCAACTTCAACACTAACTTTTTGTGAGTTTACATTTACATCGATTAATTTTTCTATTGTTCCAAGATCTTTTTTACCATAGGAGTCAGATTTAGTTATTTTTTTCTCTTTTGATTTTTTTTCAATCTTAGTTTTAACATCTTCTTCTTGCTTTGTGGAAATTACTTCTTCAGCTTCTTCAATATGAGATATAAAGTCCTCAATATTTTCTTCTTCAAATTCATTTTTGACAAAATCAAATTTAATAGTAAAATCTCCAAAAACTTTTAATTCTTTTTGAAGATAGTTGGCAAAACCCTTTTGACTTAAACTATAAAAAGCTTCTTCACTAGGTAGGATTATGTCAATTGTTCCTATTTTTTTATTTTTATTTATTTTAATATCATTTATCCAAATTTTTGAAGATGGATTGTATTTTAAAATTTCTGCACAAATTAAATCATCTTCACTGGTATATAGAGAAGATGATTTAAAGTCAATATATATTTTGTATTCATCTAGGTTTTTGGAAAAGATATTTTTAATTTCGCCTTTAAAAGTTGCATCTAAATCATTTTTTGAATTAATTACAAAATAAACTTCATTAGTGGTTTTATTTCTTTTAATGGTTTCTATAAAAATTTCCTCAGAAATATTTTCGTATGAAGTATTTAATTTTTGTAAAATATCTTTTAATAAAATCAAATTATCACCCATTTTTTTCTATCTCAGATAAAAGCTCCGATAATAGTTTATCTTCAGGGATTTTTTTTATTATTTCTCCCTTTCTAAATATTAATCCTTCACCGTGTCCACAAGCAATTCCTATATCGGCTTCCCTTGCCTCGCCAGGTCCATTAACAGGGCATCCCATTATTGCTATCTTTAAATTTTTGTTGATACTATAAAGCCTTTCTTCTGCTTTATTAACTATTTCAATTAAATCAACCTTAGTCCTAGCACAAGTTGGACATGAAATTAAATCTATACCCTCTCTTTTTAAGTCAAGAGCTTTTAAAATATCCTTGCCAGCAATTACTTCATCAAGAGGATCTGAAGTTAGAGATACTCTTATAGTATCCCCTATACCCTCAGCTAAAAGTGTTCCAATACCAATTGCTGACTTTACTATACCCTTCTTTGGACTTCCAGCCTCAGTAACTCCTAAATGTAAAGGATAGCTTGACATTTCAGAAAATTTTCTATAACTTTCTATAGTTAAGTTTACGTTAGAAGCTTTTAAAGATACTGCTATATCATAAAAATTATTTTTTTCTAATAATTCAATTTCTTCTAGTGCACTATAGCATATAGAAGATGCGTTCACTCCTTTAAACTTATCCAAAAAAGCTTGCTTAACTGATCCTGAGTTTACGCCGACTCTTATGGGGATGTTATGAAACTTACAAGCTTCAACAACTTCCTGAACCTTCCACGGTGCTCCTATATTTCCTGGGTTAAGTCTTATAGCATCAGATTCATTCTCACAAGCCGCAAGAGCAAGTTTATAATCAAACTGTATATCCGATATTATTGGAATGTTAATTTCTTTTTTTATTTCCCTTAGAGCAGCTGCATCATCAAGGTCATTGACAGCCATTCTGATGATGTCGCATCCTGCATTTTCAAGCTTTGTTATTTGGGAAACAGTAGATTTTACATCTTTAGTGTTGGTGTTTGTCATTGATTGGATTGAAATAAAAGAATCTCCACCAATTGGAACATTTCCAACATAAATTTTTTTTGTTTCTTTTCTATTTATCATTTATTAAACAACCTTCCAATATCATTAAAAATAGTTACATATATCATCAAAGAAAACAAAAGGCTCATACCAATTAAGGAAAGTCCCTGCTCAATTTTTTCATTAATTGGTTTACCTCTTAAAGCTTCTATTAACAAAAATAAAAATTTCCCTCCATCAAGTGCTGGAATAGGAAGCAAATTAAATACACCAAGATTAACTGAAATTAAGCCCAAAATTTGTAAAAAATTCAGGAATCCCTTTGATGATTCAGAACCTATTAGTTGAATAACTCCAACTGGTCCTGATAAGTATTCCAATTTAAAGGAACCGTTAAACATCATCTTAATACTTTGAATAATCATTTTTGAAATTTGTAAAGTCCTATCGGCACCTAGACTTAGTGACTTTAAGATTGAATGATTGATTTTTGATGTGATTCCAATAAGATACATTTTATTTTCTTCAGAATACTCTGGTTTAATTTTAATATTTAAGATTTCTCCTTTTCTATCAATTGAAAAATTCATTTCTTTGTCATTATTTTTAGAAATAAGAGAATTTATGTCATATATATCCCTAGTAATTGATTCATTAATTTTAATAATTTTATCGCCAGATTTTAGTCCTGAAATCATAGCTGGAGTATTTTCCATAACTTTATCTATTTCATTAGAACCATATCCAACTATAGAAAAAATAATGGTGAAGGCTAGAAAGGCCAAAACAAAATTCATAAAAACACCAGCCAAAACAACAGCCATTCTTTTTAAAATATGAACATTATTAAAGGCTCTAGGGTCTTGTGAATTTTCTTCTTCCCCTTCCATAGCAACATAACCTCCAACTGGAAGGGCTCTTAGACTATATAAAGTTTCCCCTTTTTGCTTTTGATAAATTTCTGGACCCATTCCTATTGAGAATTCATTTACTTTAACGCCAGATAACTTGGCAACTGTAAAGTGGCCAAGCTCATGAAGTATAACTACAAGTATAAATACAAGTAATGAACTTATTAAGGTTATCATTTTTCCTCCTTAAATAAAATGGTACAAAATAAAAACAAGAGGGCTTATAAAAATCAAACTGTCAAATCTGTCTAGAATACCTCCATGGCCTGGTAAAATTTGTGCATAGTCTTTTATTCCTGTATATCTTTTAATTTTTGATGCAAATAAATCACCAAACTGACCAGCTATTGAAGCGAGCATTATTATAAAAATAACAAGAAGGTTAATATCGTATATATAATTATACTTATTAAGCATTATGAAATAGAAAGAAGTTAAAATTATAGCAAAAAATGTTCCGCCAAAAGCTCCTTCAATGGATTTGTTTGGACTTACTCGCTCAATTAACTTGTGCTTTCCAAAAGTTGATCCTACAAAGTAGGCAAAAGTGTCAGTAGAGAAGGCTATTACAAATGCTGAAATAATTATATAAATGTCATCTAGACTTCCAAGTAAATTTAGAAAAAACACAAGATAAAAATAAGCCATATTTGTAAAAGAGTAGTTGCTCAAAGTATAGTCTCTTGAAATAACATATAACGAAGAATTAAATATAAAGTATAAGACTAGGGCAAAAGTTAAATTTTTATCCAATATAGAAAATAAAAATGTTATAAAAGCACCAAAAAGTAAGCTTGGTAAATAGAGTTTTATACCTTTATTAATAAGAGCATTATTAAGTTCTCTTATTGCTTCTATTGTTACAATAAAAATCGAAAATTTAATTGCATTTAACCCTAAATAAAAAATTAAAATTAATACAGCAATACCCACTATACCTGTGGAAACTCTTTTTTGTAAGTCTGTCAAGATCATAATCCTCCATACCTTCTATTACGATTTTGAAAATCGCAAATGGCCTTATAAAATTCTTCTTCATGAAAGTCTGGCCACAATATATTTGAGAAATAAAACTCACTATAGGCCAACTGATAAAGTAAAAAATTTGAAACTCTAAGCTCGCCGCTTGGTCTTATAAGTAGGTCTAAGTCATCTTGCCCTCTTGTGTATAAATAATTTTTAAAAGATTCAGTATTTAATTCTTCCAAAGAAATTTTACCAGCTATGACATCTTCACAAATCATTTTACTAGCCCTAACAATTTCGCTTTGACCACCATAATTTAGACCAATATTTAATATCATTTTATCATTTGATTTTGTTTCCTGCAACGCAGCGTCAATTAGCTTTACGATTTTATCAGGTAATACTTTATAATCTCCTAATACATTTATCCTAATATTATTTTTCTTTATTTTTTCTAGTTGACTTTTTATATAAAAGGCAAGTAAATCCATTAGTTTAGAAATCTCCTCTTTCGGTCTTTTCCAGTTTTCAGTTGAAAAAGCATAGAGTGTGAGAGATTTGACATTAATCTTATAAGCTGCCTCAACAATCTCTATAACTCTTTCAGTTCCTTCTCTATGACCGAAAGTTCTAGGCATTTTTCTGTTTTTTGCCCATCTACCATTTCCATCCATAATGATCCCAATATGTTTTGGTATATTGTTTAGATCTAATTTTTCGAAATAATTCATAAAACTCCTTAAAAAAAGAGCCTTAGAATAATCTAAGGCTAAAAATTAAATTTCCATAAGTTCTTTTTCTTTTTCTGCTGCTACGCCATCAACATCTTTAATGAATTTATCAGTTAACTTTTGAATATCTTCTTCATAAGTCTTTCTGTCATCCTCGGATATTTCCTTAGCTTTTTCAGCTTTTTTTATATCCTCCATGGCGTCTCTTCTAATGTTTCTTATCGAAACCTTAGCTTCTTCAGCGTATTTTCCAACTAACTTTGTAAGATCTTTTCTTCTTTCTTCAGTTAGTTGAGGTATAACAAGTCTAATAACCTTACCATCATTTGAAGGAGTTATTCCTAAGTCAGATTTTTGAATTGCTTTTTCAATTTCTGGAATTAAATTAGCATCCCAAGGTTGAATAGCAAGAAGTCTAGCTTCTGGGGCAGAAAGACTTGCAACTTGATTAAGTGGAGATTGTTGTCCATAGTAGTCAACATAAATCCTATCTAGTAAATTTGTATTAGCACGTCCTGCTCTAATTGACTGAAGTGATTCAGTAAGTGAGTCAATTGATTTTACCATTCTTGACTCAGTAGTTTTTTTAAGATCAGATATCATAATATCCTCCTATTTAACATTAGTACCAATGTCCTCGCCACAAACAACCTTGTACATTGCATCTTCTTCGTCAATTCCAAAAACTTGAAGTGGAATATTGTTATCCATGCAAAGCGTAGTTGCTGTGCCATCCATGATTTTTAAGTTTTTATTTAAAATTTCCCTATATGTTAACTTGTCAAATTTCTTAGCATCAGAATTAATATTAGGATCAGAATCGTAGATTCCATCAACGCCCTTCTTGGCTAATAATATTATATCAGCATCAATTTCCGCTGCCCTAAGTGCAGCAGCTGTGTCTGTTGAGAAGTATGGATTACCTACTCCTGCTGAGAATATAACTACACGACCCTTTTCCAAGTGTCTTATAGCACGTCTTCTAATATAGGGTTCGGCAACCTGCTTCATTTCAATAGCAGTTTGCACACGAGTAATAACGCCTAATTTTTCTAAAGAGTCCTGCAATGCCAAAGCATTCATTACAGTACCTAGCATACCCATATAATCAGATGTAGCACGGTCAATATTGTTTTCGTCACGTCCTCTCCAAAAGTTTCCGCCACCAACAACAATACCAGTTTCTACTCCTGAGTCGTAAATCTTCTTAACTTGCTTGGCAATTAAATTAACATAATCCATGTCAATACCAAGAGTATTTGATCCTGCTAGTGCTTCTCCACTGAGTTTTAAAACAATTCTCTTATATTTTGGCATTTACTCCTCCAATTTGTTATCTTATTTGTTTTGCTACTTCTTCAGCAAAGTCTTCTTCTCTCTTTTCAAGACCTTCGCCAACTTCATATCTAACAAATCTTCTGATTTTAATATTTTCACCAATTTTTGCAATAAGCTCATTTAGAATGTCTCTAATTTTCTTATCTGAATCTTTAATGAAGTCTTGGTCAAGTAGACAAATTTCTTCATAGAATTTTTCAAGCCTTCCTTCAACCATTTTTTCAATGATGTGTTCAGGTTTATTTTCTCCTCTTGCTTGTTCAGTTAATACGTTCTTTTCGTGTTCAACTTCTTCAGCAGGAACTTCTTCACGGCTAACGTATTTTGGAGCAACTGCTGCGATTTGCATTGCAATGTCTTTAACAAAGTTCTTGAATTCTTCATTTTTAGCTACGAAGTCAGTTTCAGAGTTAACTTCAACTAAAACTCCAATTCTACCACCGTGTATATAAGATTCAACAATACCTTCGGAAGCAATTCTTGAAGATTTTTTTGCAACAGAAGCTAGTCCCTTTTCTCTTAAAAAGTCTACTGCCTTATCCATATCACCATTTGTTTCTGATAAAGCTTTCTTGCAGTCCATCATACCTGCGCCAGATTTTTCTCTTAATTCTTTAACCATTGCTGCTGTAATAGCCATTTTAATTCACTCCTTATTTATTTTAAAAAAAGAGAGTTATAAAGGATTACTTTAGAACTCTCGAAATATCTTTACTCTTCTATAGCTGACTTTTCATCCTCAACTGCTTCTTCTTCAGAAACTTCTTGAGTGGATTCATCATAATCTGTATCTTCAATTTGACTGCCTTGTTTTCCTTCGATAACTGCATTAGCAATTGTTTCAGTAATAAGTTTTACTGCTCTAATAGCATCATCATTTCCTGGAATTGGAATATCAAGTTCTTCAGGATCACAGTTTGTATCAACGATACCGATAACAGGAATTCCTAAAATATGCGCTTCTTTAACTGCAATATTTTCTTTTTTAGGGTCTACTACAAATAAGGCTTTAGGCATACCCTTCATTTCCTTAATTCCACCTAGGAATTTTTCAAGCTTTTCTCTTTCATGAAGTAATTGAGCGACTTCTTTTTTAGGAAGAACATCAAAAGTTCCATTTTCTTCCATTTCGTATAACTTATAAAGTCTTTCAATTCTATTCTTAATAGTTTTGTAGTTAGTTAAAAGACCACCTAACCATCTTTGGTTAATGTATGGCATACCGCATTTAGTAGCTTCTTTTTCAATTGCATCTTGGGCTTGCTTTTTTGTACCTACAAAAAGTACTTCTCCACCATTAGCTGCAATTTCTCTTACAAAGTCGTAAGCTTCTTCTACTTTTTTAACTGTTTTTTGAAGGTCGATTATATAAATACCGTTTCTTTCGGTAAAAATAAATCTCTTCATTTTAGGGTTCCATCTTCTAGTTTGGTGTCCAAAGTGTACACCAGCTTCTAATAAGCTTTTCATTGAAATTACTGACATTTAAGCCACCTCCGTGTTTTTTTCCTCCATTTTCATCATTTATCATAGGGACCGAATTGGCAACTCCAGTGATATCAGAAAATGTGTGTATTTCTTACCGGATAAAAGTATACCACAGGCAAGAGAAATTAGCAATAAATACTTTATTTTATAATTAGTTTTTAAATTGTATAGATAATTATTTCTTCATCTTTCATAAAAAAGTCTCCCCATCACAGTGATGAGGAGACTTTCCCTAACAAAAATTAATATGCAACAAATTTGCTTCCTGCACATCCGCAGATTGGACATTTCTCTTCTTCTTCAAAAGCAATATATCCACATACTGGGCATAGGTAGATGTTTTCAACATCTAAATCTTTTCCAGCATCAACAGCTTCTTTAGCTGTTGCAAATCTCTTAGCATGAACTTCTTCAGCTGCTGTAGCAAATTTCATTGCTTTAACAGCTCCTTTTTCGTCTTGCATTTCTGCAACTGCGATAAAAGCTGGGTACATTTGAGTTGATTCAAAAATTTCTCCGCCTCTAGCAGCTTCAAGATTTTCAGAAGTTGAATTAATTCCAAATCCTGCCATTGATGTTACAGCGAAATCGCCTGAAACATCTTTCATAGCCTTGAAGTGTAGTGTAGCGTGAATTTTTTCTGCATTAGATGTTGCGTCAAAAAGTCTCCTAACGTTTTTGAAGCCATCTTTTTCTGCTGCTTCGCCCCAGATATTGTATCTAGTACGTGCTTGAGATTCTCCACCGAATGCTGATCTTAAATTGTCACTTGTCATTTGATTCATAATATTACCCCCATAATATTTAATAATAAAACTACCACAATCATTATAGAATAATATTTATGAAAAATCAAATAATGTATTAAAAATATACTAATAATATTTTAAAAAAAGCATTTAAGATATTTTTTCGATTTTTTGTGTTTGATCATAAGTGATCAATGCATCAATTATTTCATCAAGGTCTCCATCATTTATTGCATCAATTCTGTGAGATGTTAAGTTGATTCTATGATCAGTTACTCTTCCTTGAGGATAGTTATAGGTTCTTATTCTTTCAGACCTGTCGCCAGTTCCTATTTGAGACGACCTTTCCATGGATTCTTTTTCACTTTGCTCTTGAAGTTTTAAATCATAAAGTTTTGATCTTAAAAGCTTCATCGCTTTTTCCTTATTTCTTAGTTGAGACTTTTCGTCTTGGCATGAAATTACTATTCCAGTTGGAATATGAGTAAGTCTAACAGCAGAGTCAGTTGTGTTTACACATTGTCCGCCATTTCCAGAAGCACGGAAAACATCAAACTTTATTTGTGTTGGATCTATTTCTATATCAACATCTTCTGCTTCGGGTAGCACGGCTACTGTTGCAGTAGAAGTATGAATCCTTCCTCCACTTTCAGTTTCTGGTACTCTTTGAACTCTGTGTACACCAGATTCATATTTAAGTCTTGAATAAGCTCCATTTCCAATTATCATAAAGACAATTTCCTTGTAGCCACCAATTCCTATTTCATTTGATGAAATGGTTTCAACTTTAAAACCAGATCTTTCTGCATACCTAACATATTGTCTGTAAAGAACACCAGCAAATAAGGCAGCTTCATCTCCACCTGCTCCAGCTCGTATTTCTACCATTACGTTCTTATTGTCATTTTTGTCCTTTGGAATCAAAAGAATTTTCAGCTCGTTTTCAAGTTTTTCAATTTTCTTACTTGCTTCATTAATTTCTTCTCTTACCAATTCTTTAAAGTCATCATCCAATTTTTCTTTTATTAATTCTTTATTTTCATTCAGTGATTTTAAAGTTTCTTTATAAGCCCTATACTTTGTCACAATAGGTTCAATTTCAGCATGTTCAATTGCCTTTTGTTGATAAAGTTTTGAGTTATTAATAACCTCAACATCACTAAGGTCTTTTTCTAATTTTAATAATTTATCTTCAAAAACCGAAAGTTTTTCGTACATATTTACTCCTACATTTTTAACTGTCCAACTATTACTCTATCTAGTTTGTTAAAATCTTTATAAACTTCAACCTTAAAATTATCTTTCATCAAGTTATAGATATCTTCTGCCTCATCATACCCTATTTCAAAAACTAAAAATCCCTTGCTATTTAAGAATTTAGGACAGGTTTTTATTATACTTCTATAAAAGAAAAGTCCATCTTCTCCGCCATCAAGGGCAAGCCTTGGTTCGTAATTTTTTACCTCGACTTGTAGTTTTTCGATATCTCTTGATTTTATATAAGGTGGATTTGAATATATCAGGTCAAACTTCTCTGTAACATTGGAAAATAAATCACTCTTTAATATTTTTATATTTGAATTCAGCATATCTCTATTTATAGTTGTATTTTCTATAGCTTTGTCACTAATATCAACAGAAGTTACATCAACTTTTGTTTCTAAATCAATACTAATACTGACTATGCCACTCCCACAACCAATTTCTAACATATTGTTTATAGGATTGTTTTCTATTATATTTAAGAGTTTTTCTACTGATATTTCTGTATCCTGTCTTGGAATTAAAACTCCTTCAATAACCTTAAAGGTTCTCCCATAAAAATCTTCTTTACCTAAAATATATTGAAGTGGAATTCCTTTTTTTCTTTTTGCTAAAATTTCAAAATATTTATTTTCTATCTTTGAATCTAATAAGTCATCGTCATGAGATACCAAATAAGATAAATCCTTCTTTAATAATTCACTTAAGATTCTTCTAGTTTCATAAATTGGATCAGTGTATTCTAAATCTTTTAAATAATCTCTGCCTTCTATTAAGGCTTTTTTAATTTTCATAAATTTAAGTAATAAAAAAGGTTAGCTATGCTAACCTCATTGTCATTTATTTCTCTTATATCTGCTATTGAATTTTTCAATTCTTCCGCCGTGATCAGAGAGTTTTTGCTTTCCTGTAAAGAAAGGATGACAAGCTGAACAAATTTCAACTTTTAAATCTTCTTTAACGGATCCTGTTTTAAAAGTATTGCCACAAGCACAAGTTACTGTAGCTTCTTTATAATCTGGATGAATTCCTTTTTTCATTGTTTAGCCCCCTTAAACTTATTTTATAACTCAATTTTAATATTATAACATAATTTTCACTCTAGTGCAAACACAACTATTTGCTTAATTATTATACAATATTCAAATAGATTTATCAAGATTATGAAAAATAAAATCTCGATTTAAGATTTCTTCATTAGAAATTCTTCATTGTTTTTTGTTTTTGATAATTTATCTAAAAACTTTTCTGTTACTTCCTCTATATTTTCTTGACTTAATTTATTTCTAAAATCATAGTTAAATTCTAACTCTTTTTTATTCAATAGAAGTTCTTCCTTTCGAGTTCCAGACTTTAAAATATCAATTGCAGGAAATATTCTTTTTTCAGATAAGCTTCTATTTAAATGGAGCTCCATATTTCCTGTGCCCTTAAACTCTTCAAAGATTACATCATCCATCCTTGAACCTGTGTCAACAAGGGCTGTAGCAAGTATAGTTAGACTTCCACCCTCTTCTATATTTCTAGCAGCTCCAAAAAATCTCTTTGGTTTGTGAAGTGATAAGGGATCAAGACCTCCTGATAAAGTTTTGCCACTTGCTGGAGTAATTAAGTTATAAGCTCTTGATAGTCTCGTTAGTGAGTCAAGTAAAATTACAACATCTTCCTTGTTTTCTACTAATCTTTTCGCTCTATCAATTACCATCTCTGCTACCCTAGTATGATTCTTTGGATTTTCATCAAAGGTTGAATATACAACTTCTCCCTTGACAGATCTTTTCATATCAGTAACTTCTTCAGGCCTTTCATCAACTAGTAATACTATAAGGTGAAGATTTGGATAGTTTGTGTTTATAGATTTAGATATTTTTTTAAGTAGAGTTGTTTTACCTGATTTTGGTTGGGAAACAATAAGCCCTCTTTGACCAAGGCCAACTGGAGATAAGAGATCTATGACCCTCATAGCAGTATCCTCAGTCTCTAAATCTAATTTCTTTTTTGGATAGATTGGTGTCAAGTTATCAAAAAATGGTCTATTAATAATTTTTGAAGGATGAAGTCCATTTACTGACTTAATATATAAAAGAGCATTAAAGTTTTCGCCATCTTTTGGTGGAGATTTCACTCCAAGAACTTCATCGCCATTTCTAAGTCTAAATTTTCTTATCTGTGAAGGAGATACATAGATATCATCCTCGCTTGGTAAATAGTTTATCCTTCTTAAAAAACCATATCCATCTTGATGTAACTCTAAAATTCCTTTTACATAGTCTTTATCATCAAGATTTTTTAAAGCTTTTGCTGCATTATCTGATAAGTCAAGTTCATCTATTTTTTTAGATTCTCTTTTTTCTTTTATAACTTCAACAAGTTGTTCTTTTTTTAAAGAATAAGCTTTTTCAATGCTATATTCCTTTGCTAAGTCTCTAAGCTCTGAAACTTTCAGCTTGTTTAAGTCTTCATCACTTAGTGATTTATTTGGAAGTTTACCCTTCTCAATAAAATGTTTTAATTCTTCAATATTATAATTATCTGCATCTTGAAGACCTAAAGAAGAAGAAATTTTTCTCAGGTCTTCAATTGATTTATTAATCAATTCATTATTATTAGTCATAATTAGAATTATTTAGCATAATCTGGCTTTAGATCAAGAGAGTGAACAGATTTAATAAATCTTTGAGTTCCACTTGGAAGTCTTAATACAAGAGTATCTGTCTTAGCCTTGTTGTCGCCATAGTATTTTACTCCATCAAGGATTTCTCCTGAAGTAATACCTGTTACTGAAAAGATAACTTCATTTCCCTTTACAAGATCATCAATTGAATAAATCTTTTTTAAATCTGAATGAAGATCTCTACATCTAGCTTCTTGTTTTTCGTCTGTTGGATGAAGTCTTCCTTGGAAGTCACCGCCAAGACACTTAAGAGCAGCTGCAGCAATAACTCCTTCTGGTGCTCCTCCCCTACCAATAACAAGGTCAATACCAGAATCTTCATAACAAGTTTCAATTGCAGTTACTATATCTCCGTCAGAAATCTTTTTAACTCTTGCACCAACAGAAATAATTTCATTTATGATTCCTTCATGTCTTGGTCTATCAAGTACTGCAACTGTTATTTCATCAATATTCTTATTAAGTGCCTTAGCTACTCTTTTAACATTTTCAGATGGAGAATCATCTAGCTTGATTGCTCCTTTGGCCTTTGGACCACATGCAATTTTATCCATATAAATATCCGGTGCATTTAAAAGGCATCCCTTAGGTGCAACTGCAAGAACAGCTATTGAATTGTCAGTTCCATTTGCTATGGAGTTTGTTCCATCTATTGGGTCTACAGCAATATCTACTTGATCGTCACCTTCTCTAGTACCAATCTTTTCTCCAATGTAGAGCATAGGAGCTTCGTCGATTTCTCCTTCACCAATAACAACAGTTCCATCAATATCAACTGTGTCGAACATTCTTCTCATTGCATCTACTGCGGCCCCATCTGCGGCATTCTTGTCACCTTTTCCAAGCCATTTACCAGCTGAAAGTGCTGCTGCTTCTGTTACTCTTGCTAAGTTTAATGCTAAATTTCTGTCCATCTTACTTCTCCTTTGTCTTTACGTTTTTAAAATCTTCTAAGAATTTTTTCAAACCCTTATCTGTTAACTCATGCTTAATCATTTCTTTAAATATCTTATAAGGAATAGTCCCTACGTCTGCACCCGTTTTTGCTACATCTTCAACATGCTTAATATGTCTAATACTTGCTGCTATGATTTGAGTATCATATCCATATTCTTTGAAAATATAAGCAATATCTGCTACAAGATCTATACCAGACTCTCCTATATCATCAAGTCTACCCATAAAAGGGCTGACATAAGTAGCACCAGCATTTGCTGCAAGAAGGGCTTGTGAAACTGAAAATATTAATGTCACGTTAGTCCTTATACCTTCTTTACTAAGGATACTTACAGCCTTTAGTCCTTCTTCAATCATTGGAATCTTAATTACAATATTTTTTGAAATTTTTGCAAGTTCTCTTGCTTCCTTAAGCATTCCATCTAGGTCTGTAGAAATTACTTCAGCAGATATATCTCCATCAACAATATTAGTAATTTCTTCAATTACATCTTCAAAAACTCCCCCATTTTTTGCTATTAGGCTAGGGTTTGTTGTAACTCCTGACAGGACTCCCCAGGAGTTAATTTCTTTAATTTCTTCAATATTAGCAGTGTCAATAAAAAACTTCATTTTATTAATCATCCCTTTCAAGTAATACAACAGCTTGGGAAGATATTCCTTCTCCTCTTCCAACAAAGCCAAGTTTTTCTGTAGTAGTTGCTTTTATAGAAATATTTTCTATATTTGTATTTAAAATATTTGCTATTGTCCTTCTCATTTCGTCAATATGGCTTGCAAGTTTTGGTGCTTGACAAGCAACAACAGAATCTACATTTCCGATTTTATATTTCTTTGATTTCATTATTTCATAAACTCTATTTAATAAAACTTTTGAATCAATATCCTTGTACTCATTGTCATTATCTGGAAAGTGATATCCAATGTCTCTTAAGGCAAGCGCCCCTAAAATAGCATCCATTATGGCATGGATGAGTACATCTGCATCAGAATGACCTAAAAGTCCCTTGTCATAAGCTACCTCAATTCCACCAAGTATAAGTTTTCTATCTTTGACTAGTTTATGAACATCATAACCAATACCAATTCTCATATTTTCACCTTCTTCACTAATATCTGTGCAATAGATAAGTCTTCTCTTGTTGTAATTTTTATATTGTCATAGGAGTTGTATATTAGTTTAACTTTGACTCCAGTTTTTTCAACTAAGGAACAGTCATCAGTACCATAATAGCCTTCTGAATAAGCCTGACTGTATGCCTTCATTATAATTTCTTTTTTAAAGACTTGCGGCGTTTGCACCTGCCAAAGTTTATCCCTGTTTGGAGTATAGTCTACAGTTTCTCCATCAGTAGAAACTTTTATAGTATCTTTAACTGGGTTTGCAAGAACGCAAGCACCAGTATCCATTACACTCTCAATAGCTTCGTCTATTTTATCAACTGATACAAAAGGTCTCGCTCCATCGTGGGTTAAGACAATATCAGTTTCATAAGGCATATTTAATAGTCCATTGTTAATTGAGTCTTGCCTCTCCTTACCTCCATAAACTATTTTATATGCCATATTAATCTTATATTTATCAATGATATCATCTACATATATCATGTCGCTTTCTTTTACAATTAGAATTAAAAAGTCAACGTATTTGGATTTTTCAATTTTTTTAATAGTGTGGGCAAGAATTGGAATTCCATCAATTGTTAGGAACTGCTTGTTAATCCCCATTTTCATTCTTTTGCCCATACCTGCTGCTGCAACTATGGCAGTAACAAATTTTTCCTTATACACAAAATCACTCTTCTTCAAGTTGTAAATTCTTAACAGCGTACTTTAAAAGTTCTCCAGCAATAGGTGCTGCGGCTTGAGATCCATAATCTTTTACATTAGGTATAACTACTGAAATAGCGACTTTAGGATCATCTGCTGGTGCAAATCCAACAAACCAAGCATTATTAGTTCCTTCCTTAAGGTCTAGTTGTGCAGTACCAGTTTTACCTGCAACCTTTATACCTGATACATAGGCTTCTGTACCAGTACCATTGTTTACTACATTAACCATATATTTTGTAATTAGGTCGGCATTTTCTTTAGATGTAACTTCACTTAAAACTGTTGGAGTATTTCTCACTACATTTTTGCCATCAGATGAATCAATTTTTTTAACTAAATGAGGCTGCATCATAACACCATCATTTGCAATAGTAGATGCAATCATACACATTTCAAGAGGTGTTACTAGAATAGTATCATGACCAATTCCACCTGCAGCAAGTGCAGTCCTGTCAAAGCCATTTCTCTTGTAAGTCCAAGTTGAAGTTTCCAATGGAAGTTCAAAATTAACTTTTTTATTAATCATATACTTTTCAGAAACCGGACCCATTATGTCAATTCCCATATCAACAGATTTTCTTACAAAGTAAGTGTTAAGAGAGTTTGTAAAGGCCTTTCTAAGATCAACTCTTCCGTAGGATTTGTTTTCAGCATTCTTAAATTCTCTACCATTGTCTATCTTTTCTACTCCCTCATCAGTGTATTTTTGGGAAATTCCTGACTCAAGAATTGCAGTTGTTGTTACTATCTTATATACTGATCCCGGTGCAAACTTACCCTTTGTAGCACTGTTAAAGAGAGCTCCATTGTTTGCTTCATTAATTTTCTGCATGTCCTGTGCAATATTTTGAGAATTGAAGTCTGGTAGAGATACCATTGAAAGAACCTCCCCAGTTTTTGGATTCATTATTACAACAGACCCCTTATCTGAATTTGCAGATAAAACTGACCTAGTCTTTTCTTGCAATTCTGTGTCTGTTGTAAGTGTGATATCATCTCCCGTATATGGATCGTAATTTTTATTTATTATTGACTTGAAGGTTTTTAATAACTTCGATCCTTCTTTACCAACTAAATAATCATTTAATTCCTTTTCAAGTCCATACTTGTCAACTATCTTATCTGAATAACCTATTATGTGAGAATAAATTATTGGCTGATTGTATATCCTGTGATAATTATATTTTTCTCCATTAGAGTAGGCTAAAACTTCGTGATTTCTATCATAGAAAGTCCCTCTTTTAACAGAGTTTTCTCTTAGCTCACTTCTCCTATTAGCAGGGTGCTTTACAATATCATCTGCCTTAAATACAGTGAAATAAGTTAAGTATATTATTGGAGCAACTAAAAGAAACATTAAAAAAACAAGTAGGAATAAAATTCTTTTATTATCTTTACTATTCATTGTCCACTCCTTTATCGTATTTGTATGATAAATCCTCACTAGTAACCTGCAAAATTCCTAGGGAAACAAAACTTGAAATTAAGGAACTTCCTCCATAAGAGATAAAAGGCAAGGTTAAACCAGTCATAGGTATAAGCTTTATAACTCCACCTATGTTTAAAAAGGCTTGCACTGTAAAAAGAATTGCTACTGATAGGGCAAGAATCCTATAAAATAAATATTCTTGATTAAGAGCAATCTTAATGGCCCTATAAACTAATAGCATATAGAGCATTATTATTCCTATTCCAGTTAAAACTCCCATTTCTTCGCAAATAGCTGAGAAGATTACATCTGAATAGGCAAAGGCGATTTGCTTTGGATAACCCAAGCCTATACCCTGACCTATAAATCCTCCCTCTCCTATTCCGAATAGAGATTGGACAATCTGTCTTGCAGAATTAACCACCTTATCAGCAGTCCAAGGATTTAACCATATATCTACCCTGTTTCTCACGTGGGAGAATAAAAAATATCCTGCAACAGATCCTACTACCATTAAACCAACATTCAAAAGAATAGACTTCCTATCCTCGTCATATATATACTGGATAAGTGTGTAAATAGCAATGAAAATTGCAGCAGTACCTAAGTCCCTTTGTATAAACAAAAATCCCACAAAAATATATATTACTCCCATTAAGTAATATGAAGTATATTTATAATTTAATTTTTTTAATCTTGTTTGGAAAGTTGTATAAAAAGAAGCTATTAAAAATATAACTAAAATTTTAGTGAATTCGGATAACTGAATTGTTATACCTTCAGAAATTTCTATCCAGTTTTTAGCTCCGTACTTAGATGGAGCAAGAATAATCGTTAATAAGAAAAATAAAATAGAAAGTCCTAAATAAAGACCCGTCATATACTCTAGTCTTCTCATTGCCCTTATTATAAAATAAGTCAAATAAAAAACTAGAATACCAGCCAAAACCCATATAAGCTGTCTTAAACCAAGTTTTGGCGACAACCTATATATAGTTATTATCCCAAGGCTCAAAAGCATTGATACTATTAAAAATATATAATTATCCCCAGTAGAAACTTTACCAAGGACTAAATTTGAAATATAAACAATTAAAATTAGACCTAAAAATAAAATCACTATGTACCTATCAATATTATTGTCGTTGAAATTAAATAGTAATAAGATACTTAAAATTTCAAAAATTAATAGTAGGTTTCTAGGTTTTCTCTGTTTAAAAATTTTATCTAACACAATTTCACCTTTTATCTACAAAAATAAATTGAATGAAGCCAACTCCTATTTTGTCATTGTTTTGGAGTTCAATTAGCTCATTAGGATCAATTTTTACACCATTTAAAAAAGTTCCATTGGCAGAACCCAAATCTTCTAAATAATATCTTTGGTTCTTTTCACGGATTAACAAATGATTTTTACTTACGAATTTATCTTTTATTACAACATCGTTCTTTGAACTCCTGCCAAGACTTATATCACCTTCTATGACATAATACTCCTGCATTTTAAAGTTCAAGGAATCAAGTCTATTTACAACTTTTAGATAAGCCTCATCAAGGGAGCCTCCCCCACTTGTTATGCTCTTAACATCGAGATACATAAGTCTTAAAATACTAAAAATAAAAAGATATATTAAGATTATAAACACATACCTCAACACTTGCGAGATTAACTCAAACATTTTACACCTCTCTCAGTCTTAAACTCTATCTAATTATATACTTTTTACTCTTAATTTTCCAATATTTTGTTAAATATGATGAATTGGGGATTCTTATGATTTATGATAAAATAACTTTGGTGATATAAATGATTATTTCTAATATAAGTTTTGAAAAGAAAAAATTTCACGTTAGCTTTGATAATGGCGAGGAGATAAAAATTTCTGAAGATACTCTCGTTAACTTTGGACTTTATAAGGGACAAGAAGTTGAAGAAGTATTCGTTGAAAATTTGAAGTTTGAAGATGAGAAGTCTGAAGCCCTACTCTTGTCTTACAAGTTTTTACAAAGGAACAAGACTAGGCAGCAGTTAGTGGATTATTTATATAAAAATAAAATTCAAAGAGACATAATTGATCTTATCTTACCTATGCTAGAAGAAAAAAATTATTTAAATGATGAGGACTACGCAAGGAGATATCTTAGTGATGCATTAAATATAAAGAAATACGGCAAGATTAAGTCAAGATATATGCTTATGTCAAAGGGCATTGATAAAAATATTATCGAAAAAGTTATGAAAAACTATGACTACGAGCTTGAATATATGAATGCCCTTGAACTAATAGAAAAACGAATATCAAAAGATGAAACTGATCCAAAAAAAATTAATTCTACAAAGAATTATCTTCAAGGTCGTGGTTTTGAGTTTGAAATAATTAATTTCACTCTTGATGACTATCTAGGTGATGAGTAATGGCATCCTACGTTTATATTTTAAAATGTTCCGATGGTAGTCTATATACTGGCTACACAGTCGACCTTGATAAAAGATTAAAAACTCATAAGGCCGGCAAGGCATCTAAATACACTGCAATAAGGCTGCCTGTAGAGATGGTCTTTAGTGAAGAGTGTTTAGATAAGTCTGACGCCCTAAAGAAAGAACACTTTATAAAAACTTTATCGAGGAATAACAAATTAAAAATAATCAATAAGAAAAAATCACTACAAGACTTATATGATGCCTATCTTATAAATAAATCAAAAAAATAAAGACCTAAGTTTAAATCGAATTAAACCTAGGCCTTTTCTTTATTTTATCTTATACATTTCCGTTAAGAAGTTTGTCTCTTTTTCAATCATTTCTATTTCACATAACTTATCCAAATTGTTTTTAAATTCATCATAGGACAAATTATCTCCAGATTTTTTGTTGTAATTCATAAGAGCTCCATTTAAATTGGAAGTGTCAATTGGAAGCAAGTCTTTTATGTCTAAGAAGAACTTTTCATAAACTTCATTGTCGTGAGCTGTCAATTCGTCAAAGGGATTTTCTGTATGAGGTGAAACTGTATTAGCAGCCCTAATTCTAACAAAGGAAGTCCTTCCCTTCTTTGCCGAAGAAATGAAAACATCCCCTGAACTCAAATAAGGAAGTCTCTTTGTCTCATCTGATGAAAGGTCAGTTTCTTCTCTAATAGTATCAATGTCTGATGCTCTTACTGTTCTGAAAATTAGTTTTGTATTTAGCTGAGCAGTTATTGTTTCATCAAGGAGTGTTGGCCTTTGTGTTGCAAGTATCAAAAACACGCCATACTTTCTTCCCTCTTGTGAAATTTCACGCAAGATAGACTTTGAAGGAGTGTCAAAACCCTTAGGAGCAAAGTTGTGAGCCTCATCAGTAATAATGATAAAAGGTGGGAAATAATCTACCTTAACATTATTTCTATAAAGTTCGTCTCTATATTCCTTTCTCAAATAATATAATTTTGACAAAAGATAAGTAGAGAATACATTTATCATCCTTGTTGACCCTTGAAGGACAACTAACTTTCTTCTCTTTAATAGGTCCAAAAGCTCATCAATATTATGTGAAAAAATTCCTTCGCCTTGGAGGGTCATTAACCTCCACAAGACTCCACGAACACTCATTGAGTTGCAAGTCTTGTCATATCTTTCATAAATATCTAAAACTTCTTCAAGTCTATCTCTTCTCGTTTGGTCTTCTTCAATTGCTATCTCTGATAAAATTTTATCTCTTGAACCTATTTCTTGTCCTTCAAGTAATAAGTCCAACTTATTTTTAAAGGATTCAAAGCTTGCGCCCTTTGAAAGCATAACATCAATTACGTTGTTCATAGAATCAGTTAAAGGCGAGGCTGCATTTAAAAGATTTTTTAAATCTCTTTTTTGTAGTTCTTGAAATTTTATTCCTGTTTGAATTCCAATTTCTAAACACTTAAATTTGTCAGTGTAGTCCTTATTAGAAATTTCAGAATTATTTGTAAAGTCCATTTCGTAATGAGGGTCCATTACAATTGCAGGCACACCCATTTCCATAAGTTCTTCTAAAAGAACTCTAATGCCAAAGGACTTACCACTACCTGAGCCACCAAATACACCTATGTGAGGGTACTGGTGCATAGACTTATAATCAAATAAATAAGGAAGTTCCCTTTGCTTTATAAATTCCTTATTTTGAAAAGTTGAAAATAAATCCCTATAAACATCATCCATTCCTTCTGCAATATTGTCAGTGTTTTTTATAGAACCTAAAATAAGTGATTCTTTTGGAAGGGTATCTATTAATAAATTTTTTATTTCATCAAAGACTGGAGCTCTTAAGTCACTACCAGTTAGTGGTGGATATAAAAGTTCCTCAAAGAATCTCAGCTTTGCTACATAAACTGTTTCATCTCCAACATCATATCCCATTGATCCAAGGGATGATAAGACATCGCTATCAACAAAGTCTCCACCAATATCAAGAGGAATGAAACGGTTAAAAGTTTGCGAGTCCACAACTTCTCCAATGATATCACCTTGAACTGGGTCTTCAACTATTAAAAATTCATTGTTCCTAAAGTTTTTGTCCTTAGAACCAATATATACTTCTCTTGTTGTTGTTACTCCAAGTACCTTCATATTTCCTCCTATAGGCTTCTCTTATCTCTTTCAGAAATAAAAAATCTTTCATAGACATCTCTATCTAGGTATTCTTCTAAAAGAGTTGTCAATATTTCATCGGTTATCTTTACATCCTTATCAACTATATCAAGCCAAAGGGGAACTCCCCTTGATGACATTGGTGTTAGGGTGTAGATGAGGCTAGATATTTCTTCCAAATATCTTTCTTGTGTGTCTAAGATATCAAGACCTACTGCACCAGGGAACTTTGATGTTCTCATAAAAGCTGATGAAAATCCTTCCCCCAAACCATCCTTGATAAACTTTTTATTAATTTCATTACGAATTAAAACTGCTTCACCAGTCTTAAGTCGATTAAATAAAATTTCTCTGTCATAAATACTTTCGTCGATTTCAAGACTTCTTGCAATTACATTTGTCTTTAAGTCCTTTATAACTCCAAAGAGTATTATGTTTTTTGCTTCACAAGTCTCTCTTAACTCCGTAAACAAATTAAGACAGTTAATCTTATATCTTATAAAGCCACCATCCATCATTAAGTAATCAAAATCATATTTGTCTATATATTCAAGTGCAGTTTCAATTTCAATTGTTGCAAGATATTTTTGCGAAAGATTTTTATCCTCGTAAATATCATTTAGTGTGGGTGTGTAGACCTTATTTTTATAAATTTCATTACCATCAGTTGACTTGGCAAGTCCTTGGAAAATTTCTATGAAGTGAGGAAAGGCGCCACCAGACCTGTTGTTAGATCCATCTACTCCAACAGTCCTCTTATATTTAGAAAGTTTTTCCTTAGGAAATTTTTCCATTTTAATAAGTCTTCCAACATTTTCTGTAAGCTCTTTTCTAAAAGCATCATTGTCTAGGCTAAAGATGAAATCATACTTGTTTCTAAGACTCTTATTTACTTCTCTAAGCTGACCTTCAAGATCTTGTAAATTAATCATAGGTCTAAACTCTCCTTGTAAACATCATTTTTAGGAAGATTATATTTTTTTGAAACTTCTTTTACTGCCTGAGACTTTTTCTTTCCAGACTTCAACTCTTCTTCAAGAAGACTTTTAATATCGTAAACTTTTTCTTCATTATTTCCTTCGAGAACTATAACAAACTCTCCCTTTTCTACAATGTCTCTTTCTAGAATTTTTGATGTTGTAGTCCTAATAGTTTCTTCAAAGACTTTTGTAATTTCTCTCGAGATAGAAATTTTCCTTTCGCCAAAAACTTCATATACATCTTGTAAAAAGTCTCTTATTCTGTGAGGCGCTTCATAAAAAATCAAAGTGAATTTTAAATCTTTAAGGCCTTCTAAGTCTTTTTTTCTGCTACTAGATTTACTTCCAGTAAAGCCATAAAAAGTGAAATGATCTGTATCAAGTCCTGATAAAACTAAGGCTGTTAAGGCTGCATTAGATCCTGGCAAAACCCTAAAGTCAATATTTTCTTCAATGAGTTTTTTAACTAAGACTGAACCAGGATCACTTATACCAGGCATACCTGCATCAGTTACCAGGGCAATATTTTTGTCGTCTAAATGTTCAATAATTTTTTCAGACATTTCTGCCTCATTAAACTTATGATAAGTCCTCAGTTCCTTATTAATATCATAGTGATTTAAAAGTTTTAAAGTAACTCTCCTATCTTCTGCATAAATTATATCTACTGACTTTAAAATTTCTATTGTCCTAAGACTTATATCACCTAAGTTTCCTATGGGAGTTGGGCAAAAATAAATCACAAGATCACCTCATTTCTGTAAACTCTCTTCATCTCGTCTGTATAGTCCTCCCCTTGTCTTATGTAAAAATCTCTAAAATCATTGCCAAAGTTTCCCTGTTTTCTTGCAATTACTATAGAGTTCTTTGGGTCCTTATGAAGGTTACCATGGATGTTTATTATATGTTTTACTCTCAACCCTGCAAGATTAATCTTATAAATAAGTTCAGCCAACCTATAAGTTGGATAAACAATATAAAGATTTCCAGAGTTTTTTAAGAGATAATTAATTATGTAAAGGCTCTTTTCGATATCAAAAAAGTGCTTTGCCGGAATTGTTTCAAATTTTATATTTTCATAATCATAGTAGGGTGGATTAAAAACTATAGAATCAAAATAATTTGTTTCATAAACTTCTTTTAAATCAAAAATATCTTTTTCTAATATTTTTATCTTATCCTCTAGTTTATTTTCTTTTAGAGACTCCCTAAAGTTCCCTAAAACTATTTTGTTAATGTCAACAGAATGAATTTCAAGGAACCTATCAGCTAGTCTTAGAGAAAGTATTCCATTACCACAGCCTAGATCAAGAGCCCTCCTTCCCCTTTTAACAAAAGAAGAAAGTATTAAAGAGTCAGTGGTGTACTTAAACTCATCTTCATCTTGAAAAATTATAAAATTTGTACCTGGTACTTGGTCCTTTTTCATATCTCACCTTGTAAAACCCCAAGGGCATCCTTGTATTTTTTATCGGCAGAATTTTGTAGAGCCTTATCTATACCTCCACTTAATTTTCCACCAGGCCTTATATCTTGAAGTTTAACCACATCATAATTAAGCCTTCCCTTTGCCCTATACCTATTGACATAAGTTGGTTGGACTTCATAGGATTTTAAACAAGTTACCCCACTTATATTATCCTTTTCGATTTCAAGTTTAACAAGGACGCCTGTGTCAACTCCAGATTTTTTTAAATTTTCAACTCTTTGGTTGGAAAGAGCATTTCCCATAGAATAAATAGTAAAGAGTTTTTTGTTATTAATCTCTTCTACTTCATATCTTTGCAAAATATGAGGATGAGAGCCTAAAATGATGTCTGCCCCATACTCATGGAGTTTGTTTTTTAAGTAGATTTGTCTTTCGTTTGGATGGACTTGGTATTCATTTCCCCAGTGAGGATAAACTATTACAATGTCAGATTTATCCTTAAGTTTTTTTATATCTCCAGCGACATCTTGTGAAAAAGTGTTGACGGAATACTCCTTATTTCTCATTAGCGAGTCCATACCATTTAAGGTATCTGTAAAAGAGATTAATCCAATTTTTATTCCATTCTTCTCTACAACTATTCCCTTCTCGCCCTCTTCTGCAAGGGTACCAAAGGATTCCATACCACTTTCTTTAATGTGACTTAGAGTTTCAGCTACTCCTTCAAGACCTGTATCAAGTGAATGATTGTTAGCAGTAGACAAAATATCAAATCCAGCATTTTTTAAAGAATAAATAGACTCCTTGGGAAAGTTAAACATAGGAAAATCAGATAATTTTCTATTTGAGTTTACGGATCCTTCGAAGTTTGCAATAGCAAGATCTGCTCCCTTAATATCTTCTGATATATTTGCAAAAATAGGTGTGAAATCATAAGTATTACCAGTCCTATAATTTTTAACAATGGGCTGATGAAAAATCATATCACCCATGGCAAGAATTTTAACTTGAGTCTTGTCTTCTTTTAAGTTAGCCTTATCTTTATTTTTTTCTATCTTTTCATTACTTACATTATTTATATTCTCAAATTTAAAATCAGTTTTATATGCAACAAATAAGCTCAAACTTAAAAAGAAAACAAGAGAAATTATAAAGATGTTTTTAAAATTTTTCAATCTTTACTCCTTGAAAATTCACAACCACAATAATCTTGCCTATACATATTAAACTTTTCTGTTAACTCTACAGACCTTTTAAACCCATTTTTTTTCTTAAAGTCTGAAAATAAATATTTAACATTGTATTCCTTGGATAAAAAATCTCCCAATTTATTTAAAATTTGTGAGTCCTTGTGGGGAGAAATAGAAAGTGTCGTTGTAAAATAGTCGTACTTATTTTCAGCAGCAAATTCTGCTGCCCTTTCCATTCTCTGCCTGTAACACTTAAAACATCTAGGACCACCTTCGCGATATTTTTCAAAACCCTTGATGTAATCAAGAAACTCATTATGATTATACTTAATTACTTGTACTTGAATTTCATCATTTAGTCCTAAATTCTTCACAAGTTCCACTTGCTCCTCGGCTCTTCTGTAAAATTCTTCTTCCCTATCAATGTTTGGGTTGTAATAAAATACATCAATGTCGAAGTATTCATTAATTCTTTCCAAGATTGCAGAAGAACAAGGACCACAACAAGAGTGCAAAAGTAGCCTTGGCTTATGGTTTTTGTCTATAGTTTTTATTACTTTTTCCATTTCCAAATTGTAATTAATCTTATTCAAAATACCACCTATAAAATTAGACTAGTCGCCTAGTCTAAAAATCATTTATTCTCTTGTCTACTTTTTGCTATAAATCTTATGGCAAGTCCAAAGACAATAAGTCCAAGACTCACAAGTTGGGAAACCCTAAAGGCACCAATGTAAAGAGAATCAGTTCTCATTCCCTCAATAAAGAATCTTGCGATACCATAGCATATTAAATAAAAAGATATTAATTGTCCTTCAAACTTTTGCTTTTTTGAAAGATAAAAATATAAAAATAAAAATATCAAAAAATTTACAGAGGATTCATAAAAAAATGTTGGATGAACCCTTTGTCCATCAACTAAAATTGCCCAAGGCACATTAGTAACTCCACCGTGAGCTTCTCCATTAATATAGTTCCCCCACCTGCCAATTGATTGGGCAAGGGCAAGACCAGGTGCAATACAATCTGTCAAAGTCCAAAAATTTACTTTTTTCACTCTTGTGAATATATAAATTGTTAGACCGCCGGCAATAATGCCTCCGTAAACTGCTAGTCCACCATTTCGGATTGCAAAGATTTCATTTAAATGTTGACTATAGTAGTCCCATTCAAATATTACATAATAAAGCCTTGCTCCCAAGACTCCAATTATAACTGCAAATAGAGAAACATCATTTGCAATATCCTTGTAAAGTCCATTTTTGTAAGATTTCTTCTTTGCCATGGACTCTGTTATAAGGATAGCCAAGAAAACTCCAAGAGCAATTAGAATTCCGTACCATTTAACTTCTAATCCAAAAATTGTAAAGGCAACGGGATTTATATTCATAGTGACTTGCTTTCTTTGTAAATATTAACTCCGGCAGACACACCAAGTCTATCGGCTCCATTTTCAATCATTTCTAGGGATTTTTTGTAGTCTCTTATGCCTCCGCTAGCCTTAACCTTTACTCTTTCTGATACAGATTTTCTCATCAAGGCAACGTCATCAGGATCTGCTCCTGAAGTTGAAAAACCAGTAGAAGTCTTAACAAAATCTGCTCCGGCTTCATCTGAAAGTTCACAAGCTTTAACAATTTCTTCTTTTGTTAGAAGGCAATTTTCAAGTATAACCTTTAAAAGGGTCCCATTATTATGACAAACTTTTGCAATCTCATGGATTTCTTCTTTAACTAAGTCGTATTTTTTTGACTTAAGAAGTCCAATATTTATTACCATGTCAATTTCATTGGCTCCATTTTTTATAGCATTTTCTGTTTCAAAAACTTTAACTTCTTTAGTATTAGCACCTAGTGGAAACCCAATAACTGTACAAACTTTTACATCAGTGTCCTTTAAACTTTCAGCACATTTTTTAACCCACACTGGGTTTACGCAAACTGAGAAAAAATTATATTCTTTGGCTTCTTCTATTATTTTTTCAATTTGTTCTTCTGTAGATTCTGGTTTTAATAATGTATGGTCAATAATCCTATTAATTTCCATTAATCTCTCTCCCATGATGTGAACACATCTGTTACATCATCGTTGTCCTCTAAGGCATCAATTAACTTTTCCATATTCTTAATATCATCTTCATCAGCTAAAGCAGTTTCAGTTTGAGGGATGTAAGTTATATCAGATTCAATAAAGGAATGACCTTCATCTTCCAAAGCCTTTCTTACATTGTGATAGTCTTCTGGCTCAGTAATAATTTCAAAGGCTTCTCCCCTGTCGACTACATCTTCTGCTCCAGCATCAATTGCAATTAAAGTAAACTCATCTTCGTCAAAGTCTTCTTTTAAGACACCAAGTATTCCCTTTTTATCAAACATAAAAGATACACAACCTGGTTGACCAAGATTACCTGCATATTTATCAAATAAATGTCTTATTTCAGGTGCAGTTCTATTTCTATTATCTGTTAGGCAGTGAACCATAACAGCAACCCCACCTGGACCATATCCTTCGTAAACAATTTCTTCAAAGTTATCGTCGTTGTCGCCACCACCAGCTTTAGCAATAGCTCTTTCTATGTTGTCATTAGGCATATTTTCTGCCTTAGCCTTATCAATAGCAACCTTAAGTGATGGATTGTAATCTGGATCAAGTCCAGCTTCCTTAGCTGCTACAGTTATTTGTCTTGCAAGTTTTGTAAAAATTTTACCTCTTCTTGCATCTTCCTTACCTTTTTTATTTTTAATATTATTCCATTTAGAATGTCCTGACATCTAATCACCTTTCTATATAAATCGATTTTTAAGCATATAGATTATTATATTACATCACTTTAGTAATCGTCAATATTATGGGCATAAGATGATGCTTATCACTTCATTATTTTTATTTCAAATCAAAAATAAAAGACACACTTACAGCTTGATCATAATTTTCTATTTTCATCACGCCCTTATGCAAGTTACAAATTTGTTTTGATACAAATAAGCCCATTCCATGTCTTTGAACATCGGATAGATTTTCTTCGTTAAGTCTTTTTATAACACTATAATCAATTGGACTTCCTTCATTCGTAATGGATATAAGCAAGCTGTCATATAAAATCTCATAATTTATATAAATTTTCCCCTCTCCATATTTAATACTGTTGTTTAAAATATTTTCTAGCATCCTGTAAAATAAATGATTATCCATTTTTATTTTTATTTCTTTATTTATTTTATTTTCAAAAATAATTTCTTTATTAGGATTTTCATTTAAACTATTTACGATTAACTTTCTTATAACAGAGATTGGATCCCTATACTCAAAATGTTTGTCGCTAAGGTTCTCAAGGCTATTTGTTAAATTTAAGTCCTCGATAATTCTGCTTATTTTTATAACTTGATCTTCAATTCTTTTGACTTCATCTAAATTTTCTTTTGTCTTGATTCCTTCCATCTCCCAAGAGATTTTTGTGAGAGGAGTCCTTATGTCGTGACTGATTCCTCTGAGCCAACTTGCTTGGCTTTTTTTAAGATTAATAAATTTCTCATTTGCTTCATTAATTGTTTTAGAAATTTCTTTTAACTCTCCCTCTTCTTCAAGTCCCTTATAATCTTCATCAAAAACATTATTGATAGCTTCTTGAAGTGGGTTTAATTTTTTAAAAATACTTTTAACTTCATAAACATAAAATACATAAACAAGTAGAGCGAAGAAGAGAATACTAATAAGTAAAATAAGGAAGTTTATCTTTGCTAATTCATAAGAATAATAATTAAAGGGAAACTTATCTAAAGAATTTTTTGGATAAGCAAGAACTAATACTCCATCATCTACTACAAAAGTAAAGACAGGATAATCATTTAAGTAATACCTTGTAAACCTAACAATATCACTTATTTCAAATTTATTTTTAACTTCTTTAGGCTTGTTAAAGCTCTCAACAACTTGTCCATTTTTATCAATTCTTATTGCCCAAATATTTTTATCTTCTAAGTATTTCTTATTTTCCTCTGTAAAATAAATTTCTTCAGCCTTATTTTCCTCTTTATTATTTTCTACAAATTCAAATACATTGCTTGGCTCTGTATATTTTTTTGAAAATTTAAAACTTGTATAAAAATTTCCAATTAAACTCAAAATCATTAAGACTAATAAAATTAATATAAATAAAACAAATTTCTTTAGTTTTTTTAAAAAATAATTTAACATTCTTTATTATCCCCAAGTAACTTGTAGCCCAATCCCTTTACTGTAATAAGAATTTTTGGATTTGCAGGATCTGTTTCAAGCTTATCCCTTAGTCTATAGATGTGGGTTATTAACGTGTTTTCGTAACCAAAGCTATCTTCCCAACATTTTTCTAATATTTGGTCTATTGAAACAATTTTATTTAAATTAGTAGCAAGATAATCTAAAATTTTAAATTGTTTTGCCGTCAATTGTATATCCTCTTCATTCTTTATTAGCATTGCCCTCTCTCTATCAAAAATAATTCCACCTGATAAGATAATTTTTTCATTTTTATTTTGATAAGTTCTCCTAAGCACTGCCTCTATTCTCCACAAGAGGTCTTCAGGCAAAAAAGGCTTTACTATATAGTCGTCTACTTCTAAATCGAAACCTTCTTTTTTGTCATCAATACCACTTAAGGCTGACAATATAATTACAGGTAGGCTTGACTTCTTTCTAAGGTCCTTTAATAAGTCAAAGCCACTCCCATCGGTGAGCATTATATCTAATATCATTAAATCAACTTTATTGTTATTAAGTTTAAATCTTGCTTCTGCAATATTTTTTGCTGTGAGTATCTTTTGGTATCCCTTGTTCTTTAAAAACTTGTACATACTATCAATCAAATAAGACTCGTCATCAACTAATAAAATGCTTGCATCTCTAAAAATATTCATTTCTTTCTCCTTTAAAGCAATTTTATCACATAAAAATTTTAATTTTTAAAATGTGATGTAAAAGTAATCTACTTAAAATCTCTAAGTTATTTCCATTTTTTATAATCATTTTGAATTTGAGAAAGGAGAATATCATGACAAATATTTTAAAAATTGAAAATCTTACGAAATCCTATGACAAAAACACAGTCTTAAAGAATGTAAATTTAGAAATCCAAGAAGGAAGTATCTTTGGACTTATTGGGCCCAATGGTGCTGGCAAGTCCACCCTTATGAAGTCTATTCTAGGTTTAGTTAAAAAAGATTCTGGAAAAATAAGCTTGTATGGAAAAGAAGTAAATGAAAAAAATCAAAAAGAAACAAATAAGAATTTAGGTTCATTAATCGAAGCCCCGTCCTTTTATGACCACCTCACAGCCTATGATAACTTAGATCTTATCTGTGACATGAAAAATATAAATAAAAATATGATTGATCAAACCTTAAGAGATGTTGGACTAATAAAAAGTAAAGACAAAAAGGTCAGAGAGTTTTCACTGGGTATGAAACAAAGACTAGGTATTGCCATAGCCCTTATTGGAAATCCAAAATTTTTAATCTTAGATGAGCCTATTAATGGACTTGATCCCTATGGTATTGAAGAGATGAGAGACTTGTTCAAGAGTATCGTTAAAAATTCTAATACTAGCATTTTAATCTCTTCACATATCTTAGATGAAATTGAAAAAATATCGACTCACATTGGCATACTTAAAAATGGGTCCTTAACTTACACTGGTTCTTTAAGAGACTATAGGGACCTCCATCCACCAGTGATTGTTTTAAAAACTTCAGATAATCTTAAGGCATCAAAGTTATTAGATCTTCCTCAGTCAAATATTGTTAACGACTATTTAGTTCTTGGAAATAAAAGTAAAGAAGAAGTTGCAAGAATAATAAAAAATCTTGTCAATGTTGTCGATATTTATAGGGTCGAAAAAAGAAAAGAAAGTCTTGAAAAGTTATTTATTCAAGAAACAAGTGCAAGGTGATCCTATGAAAAACTTAGAAATAAAAAAGAATAAGGGGCTGAAATTAAATTTAACAATTTTAATTTTATTTGCCATACATTTATTTTCAATCCTTATAGCCTTCAAGACAAAAGACTTTCAAACTAACCAGTATCCCCTTGCAAGGATATTAGATTCCTATCTAGCAATCTCTTTATTTTTTAATCCCATCGCCCTATCATCCCTTGTTAAAAAAGTAATTGAGATTGAAGAAAAAAATAATATGTGGCAAATGCAAATGAGCCTTGGTTTAAAAGTTCAGAAAATTTTATTGGATAAAATTAAAAACTTGTCAATAAAAGTTTTCTTACTACAAATTATTGAGTGGTTGATAATAATATTTTTAGCAAGTAAAAATATAAACTTTGACTTAGATATAGAGGTAATAAAAAGAATAGTGATTTACTTTTTAACAACTTTATCAATTAACATTTCTATGCTATTGATCTTCACAATAATTGAAATTAAAAGTAAAAAAATTTATTTCTCCCTCTTCTTTTCAATTGTTGGAGCAATGTCTGGAATAATTACTATGCTAACATCAAAAGTATTATCACAAATAAATCCCTTTGGACTCCTTGCTACTATCTTGAATATAAATTATGTAAAAGATGGACAAGTATACACACAGACTATGAATAATATAAATTATCTCACATTGTTAGTAAGCTTAATTTATATAATCCTCAGTCTAATTTACATCACAAGACTTAATAAATTTACACTCTCTAAGGACATATAGGAGGCATAAATGTTAAAAATAGAATTTAAAAAATTAAAATTGTTTTCACTCTTAACTACAGTATTAATAATTCCCTTGCTCGCAAATATTTTTGGGACTATAAATTATTTACTAAATCAAGAAATCTTAAAAAACAAATTGGAAAGTCTTTGGACTCAAACATCTTTATTCTACTTTACGTTTTTTATAATCCCCCTTATATCCATAATAGTTTCAAGCCTTTGGTCAGTTGAACATAAGGCTGGCTTAAAATTAATAAGAACAAGTCCTATTAAAAATATAAATTTCATCAGGGCAAAGTCTTTTATTGCCTTTATCATAATAGCCTTCACTCAAATATATTTTTTATTACTATTTGTATTAAGTGGCAAATTTATATGTGGTTTTAATATTGAAAGCTTAGGATTATACATCTACTACATCGGAATAAGCATTCTATCTTCTATTCCAATAATTGCGATAATGAATTATCTTAGTTTAAAAATAAAATCTCTAGGCTTAATAGTTCTTGCGTCAGTCTTGATTTCAATTTTTGGCTTTGGTATTGTGGCACAAAATATATTGCCACTATTTCAAAATATTATTGCTTCAAGCAAGCTGGCTATGGCGACAAATCATTTTGACTTAATAAATAAAGTTGAAGGGATAAAAATGTTTTTGTTTTCGTTAATTGAAATCTTAATCTTTACAAAACTGTCTAATAAATTATTAAAATATGAATAAGAAAAAGGGTAGGTCCAATTTTAGGCCTACCCTTTTATATCCTATGAAGTTATTAATCTTATTAAGTTAATAAAAAATTTTTATTTTAGAATTGCGCCCTTGTCTGAACTTGTAACGCATCTTCTGTACCTGTCGAGCCATCCTGAAACCTTATTTATTTCTAATGGTTTAAAGTTTTCCATTCTTTTCTTTAACTCCTCATCAGAAATTTTTAAATTTATTGAATACTTAGGTATATCTATTTCAATAATATCTCCTTCTTCAATAATTCCTATTTCGCCACCAAGGGCGGCTTCAGGAGATACATGACCTATTGATGCTCCTCTTGATGCTCCAGAAAACCTACCATCAGTTATAAGTGCTACCTCCTTGTCAAGCTTCATACCTGCAAGAGCTGATGTCGGGTTAAGCATCTCCCTCATACCAGGACCTCCCTTTGGTCCTTCATAACGAATTACAACTACATCACCCTTATTTATTTTTCTTCCATAAATAGCTTTAATAGCATCATCTTCTGAATTGAAAACTCTTGCTGGTCCAGAGTGTCTTAACATACTTTCGTCTACAGCAGATCTTTTTACAACGCAACCTCTTCTTGCAATGTTACCGAATAAAATTGCTAAGCCACCAACCTTTGAATAAGGATTTTCTAAATGTCTAATAACGTTATGACTTTTAATCTCGACACTTTTTAAATTATTAGAAAGCTTTTCTCCACTCACTGTTATAACATCTTTATCGAGAAAATCTCCCTTTAGAAGTTCCTTTTGCACTGCCCCTATTCCACCACTTAAATATAAGTCTTCCATGTGATGAGGTCCTGCTGGAGCAAGATGACACAAGTTTGGAACTTTTTCGCTTATTTCGTTAAACAAGTTAAGGTCTACATCAAGTCCAGCTTCAGATGCAATTGCTAAGAGGTGGAGAACGGTGTTAGTAGAACAACCTAGGGCCATGTCACAAACTATTGCATTCCTAACTGACCTATCAGTTATTATGTCCTTTATTCTGATGTCCTTCTTAAGTAGTTCCATAATTTCAAATCCTGAATCTTTTGCAATTCTATATCTTTCAGAATAGACTGCTGGGGTTGTGCCATTACCTGGCAAGGCTAAACCTATCGCTTCTGAAAGGCAGTTCATTGAGTTGGCAGTATACATCCCTGCACAAGATCCACAAGTTGGACAAACTGATTTTTCAATTTCATATAGGTCATCATCACTTATCAAGTTAGCCTTGTTGGCACCAACAGCTTCAAAGGCATAAGAAAGAGAAATTTCTTTTTTATTATTTTTCCCAGCAAGCATTGGTCCACCGCTAACAAGTATGGTTGGAAGATTTAATCTAAGAGCACCCATAATCATACCAGGCACTATCTTGTCACAATTGGGAACTAGAACAAGGGCATCAAGTCCATGGGCAATTGCCATAGTCTCTACACTATCTGCGATTAAGTCACGACTTGGAAGAGAATACTTCATTCCAAGATGACCCATGGCTATGCCATCGCATACTCCAATTGATGGAATAGTAATTGGCGTTCCTCCATTCATTAATACTCCTATCTTTACAGCATCTGCAACCTTATCAAGATACATATGTCCTGGTACAATCTCACTATAAGCAGAAATTATTCCAACAAGAGGTCTCTCAAGTTGTTTTTTAGTATATCCAAGGGCGTAGAAGAGAGACCTATTTGGCGCTCTCTCTGGTCCTTTTAATACTTCTTCACTATTTAACTTCATGCTTGACCTACTTCTTTAACCAAGTCATCATTGATCTAAGTTCTCCACCAACTTTTTCAAGTTGATGTTCTGCTTCCCTTCTCCTTGTTGTTAAGAATTGGATTTTTCTTCCACCACTAAATTCTTGCATAAACTCACTTGCAAAGGCACCGGATTGAATGTCATCTAATACTTTTTTCATATTATCACGAGTTTCTTTTCCTATGATTTTTTTACCAGCATGATAATCTCCATACTCAGCCGTGTTAGAAATTGAATTTCTCATATTTGCAAATCCACCTTCAACTATCATATCAACAATTAACTTCATTTCATGGATACATTCAAAGTATGCCATTTCAGGTTCGTAACCTGCCTCAACAAGAGTTTCAAATCCTGCCTTCATAAGTTCAGTTACGCCACCACAAAGAACAGCTTGTTCACCAAATAAATCTGTCTCAGTTTCTTCCTTAAAAGAAGTTTCCAAAATTCCAGCTCTTCCTGCTCCAAGGGCAGATGCATAAGCAAGAGCTACATCCTTGGCCTTGCCACTTGCATCTTGATAGACTGCAACAAGTGAAGGAACACCATATCCTTGTTCGTATTGACTTCTAACAGTATGACCTGGTCCCTTTGGTGCAACCATAGACACATCAATTCCTTCAGCTGGCTTAACAAGATTGTAATGAACGTTAAATCCATGAGCATACATAAGTGTATCTCCAGCTTTTAAGTTTGGTGCAACTTCATTATTATATATATCTGCAGAAACTTCATCAGGAACTAACATCATAACAATATCTGCTCTCTTTGCAGCTTCGGCAACTTCCATTACCTCTAGACCAAATTCTTCAGCCATCTTTCTTGACTTAGAAGATTTTCTAAGTCCAACGATTACATTAACTCCACTTTCTTTTAAGTTCATTGCATGAGCATGACCCTGAGATCCAAAACCCATTATAGCTACTGTCTTTCCACTTAATAAAGATAAGTCACAATCTTTGTCATAATATTTTTTTATCATTTTCTTTCCTCCTAAAATTTTTTGATTCCTGTTATACCAGTTCTTATTACATCAACTACTTTATACTTAGAAATAATTTTTAAAAAATCATCTAAGTTTTTCTTATCCCCAGTCAATTCTAAAAATAAATTTTCTGAAGAATAATCAACAATTTTTGCACCATACAAATTAGTCAGTGCATTTAACTCCAAATAATCTCCGCTAGAAATTTCAAGTCTAATTAATAGCATCTCACGAGATATGAAGTTTTCATTATTCATAATTTCCAAATTAATTACATCTTCTAGTTTTTCAATTTGATTTACAACTTGCCTAACTGAATCAGGTTCTTCAGATATTGTGGCAATGATCCTTGTCTTGTTATCGTCTTTATTGACAACAGCAGCATTAATACTTTCAATGTTGAAATCTCTCCTTGCGAGAATAGATGAAATTCTCGTAAGAATGCCTGCATTATTGTAAACTAGAATATTTATTGTGCTTAAACTTTTCATCTCTTCACTCCATTATCACATCCTCAACAGAACCACCTGCTGGTATCATTGGCAATACTAATTCATCCTTATCTATTTCAACTTCAATCACAACGGGTTTATTTGCCCTTATTGCCTTCTCAAAAGAAATTTTAAATTCATTAAAACTCTTACAAGAATAGGCATCTGCACCCATAGCTTTTGAGAGATTAACGTAGTCAAGACCACTTACCATATTTGTTCCTGAAAATCTATCATTATACAAGATATGCTGCCACTGTCTTACCATTCCAAGAGCACTGTTATTCAACACAACTGTTATGATGTTTACATGATTATTAACAGCTGTTATGACCTCGTTAAAGTTCATATTAAAGGAACCATCTCCTGTAATATGAACCACAGGTCTATTAGGATTTCCAACTTTAGCTCCTATGGCTGCACCATACCCAAATCCCATAGTCCCAAGTCCACCACTTGTCAAAAAAGATCTCGGATGTGTTCTTCCACAGTACTGGGCAGTCCACATTTGATGTTGACCAACGTCAGTAACAAAAATCAAATCTTCCCCAAGTGTCTTTGAAATATATTTTATTACTTGATGAGGTTTAATCTCGTCTTCAGAAGATTTTGGGACGTAGTCGTTTTTTCTTAATTCATTAATTCTACTTATCCAATCTCTTCTCTCCATTGAATTAATATGAGGTAAGAGCCTAGTTAATATTTCCTTTACATCTCCAATTAAGCTAAAATGTGTAAAAATATTTTTATCTATTTCAGACTTATCTATGTCGATATGAATTATATATGCGTTTTTTGCGAATTTTTCTGTATTAAGTGCAACCCTATCAGAAAATCTAACTCCACAAGCTATTAGTAAATCGCACTCGTCAATGGCCTGGTTAGTGCTATACCTCCCATGCATTCCAAGCATCCCAAGATTTAATTCATCTTCATATCCAAGAACGCCAATCCCCATTATTGTGTTGCAAGCTGGAATGTTAGATTCTTGAATTAATTTTCTAAGTTCTTTAAAACTTCCCGAGGCTGTTACACCACCTCCACAGTAAATAATTGGTTTCTTTGAGTTGTTAATATAATTAGCAACTTTTAATATGTCCTCTTCTTTTATATCGAAGTTATTTTTTTCACTTAATTTTTCTTTTGGTTCATAATAAGTAAAATCTGCCATTACATCTGATGGAATATCAATAAGTACAGGTCCCTTCCTTCCAGAGTTTGCAATTTTAAAAGCCTTTCTAATTGTTTCTTGAAGTTGAGATACATCTCTTACAATAAAATTGTGTTTTGTAATTGGCATTGTAATACCAACTATGTCTATTTCTTGAAAGGAATCCTTTCCAATTAATTTCCTGCTTGCATTTCCTGTGATGCAAACAAGAGGAATTGAATCCATAAAGGCAGTGGCTACTCCCGTCACAATATTTGTAGCTCCAGGCCCTGAAGTTGCAATAACAACTCCAACCTTGCCAGTGGATCTTGCAAAACCATCAGCAGCATGAGCAGCCCCTTGTTCATGACTTGTCCTAATTAATTTTATTTTGTCCCTGTAGTCATAGAGAGAATCAAAAACTTGTATTACAGAGCCACCAGGATAACCAAAAAGGGTATCCACACCTTCATCTATTAAAGTTTTTAAAATAATCTCCGAGCCTTTAACTTTCATTTTCCTTCACCCCTTAACACATGTATTATTGGTCTTTCATCCCTTGGGAATTCTATATTTAAATTCAAACCGTAAAGTTCTGAAAGATTTTTATCTGTTAACACTTCTTCCCTTTTCCCCTTTTTAAATATTCTTCCATCCTTAATTAGGACAACGTGAGTAATGGTTGGTAATATTTCTGATATGTCATGACTTATATAAATTAAATTAGTCTTTATATCCTCAATAAAATTTAAAATTTTTTCTTTTTGGTACAAGTCTAGACTTGCACAGGGTTCATCTAAAACTAATATCTCAGGTCTTGCAATTAAACTTCTTAAGATCAATACCTTTTGCTTTTCTCCAGCAGATAAAACTTTGTACTTCTTATCTTTCATATAATAAAAATCAAAATCTCGCAAAAAGTGATATGTACCCTCTTTACTGGACAAACCAGTAAGGAGGGTATTTTTTATGAAATATAGTTATGAATTCAAAAAAGAATGTGTACAGTTGTATAGAGAAGGTAAATGGCCCAATACACCTGAAGGAACAAAAGAAAAAATCTTTCATAATTCAATTAGAATATGGTTTAAGTTAGAAGAACTTCATGGACCAGAAATTTTAAAACATGGAAATAATATCAATTGGACACCTGATGAGAAATTAGAAATGGTATCTAAAGTGTTAGCTGGAAATTCAATAAAGTCCATAGCAATTGAATATGGAATTAATGATGGACAACTCTATTCATGGGTTAACAAGTATAAAAATTATGGATATAATGGTCTTGTTAATAAAAAGAAAGGTCGTAAATCCAAAAATCCAAGCATGAAAAGTAAAAATAACCATAAAGCAAAAGAACTTAATGAATCTGAAAGAGAAGAGCTAATAAAACTTAGAGCAGAAAATGAATATATAAAGGCAGAAAATGAAATAATAAAAAAAGAGATCGCCTTGAGAGAAGAACGCTACGCTGCGCAACTCAAGGCGAAAAAGCAGCGATTGTCAAAGAACTCAAAGAAAAAGGATACAGACTAAAATATCTTTTAATAGCTATTGATATGCCAAGGTCAACATACTATTTTGAAATAAATAAAATTGATAAAATAAAAATTAAGAATAGTCATGTGGCAGATAAAATAACTCAAATATTTAACTTACACAAAGGAAGATATGGAGTAAGAAGAGTATATATGGAGTTGCTAAGTCAAGGTTATGTCATAAATCATAAAAGAGTTCAAAGGATAATGCATGAGTTAAAACTATTCGGAAAAAGATCTAAGGAAAAATATCACTCATATAAGGGTAAGATAGGGAAAGTAGCTGATAATATAATAAATAGAGATTTCAAGGCAGATAGACCTCTGCAAAAATGGACCACTGATGTATCAGAGTTTAAATTTTCTTGGGGTAAATGCTACATATCTCCAATACTTGATATGTATACAAATGAGATAATCTCTTATGACTTATCCTTACACCCTAATTTAAAACAAATATCCAATATGCTAGAAAAAGCATTTAACAAATTTCCAAAACTAAATAATCTAATACTGCATTCAGATCAAGGATGGCAATACCAACATAAATATTATGTGAATGAGCTTAAAAAACATGGTATAAGACAATCAATGTCAAGGAAGGGAAATTGTTATGATAACTCCATTATGGAGACATTCTTTGGAAGATTAAAAAATGAAATTTATTATGGTTATGAAAAGAGCTATAGCTCTTTTGAAGAATTTTCGAGAGCAATAGAGGAATATATTGATTATTACAATAATGAAAGAATTCAATCCAAAACAAAATGGATGCCACCTACAAAGTATAGGTTAGCATCCACTACAATTAGTTAATTGAATATTGTGTCCAGTTTTATGGGTACACATCAAAGTTCTCGACCAGATTTTTTTCATCCTCACTTTCTTCCTCATAAATCCCAATTTTATTTTTTAATCCTGATAAAACAATCTCATAGACCGATTCCTTATAAAGAACATCCTTAAACTTATCCATAGTAGAAGATACAATTCTTATCTTTTCTTTTACACAATTCCAATTATCAAAGCCAAAGCTTTTACCAAATACTTCAATGTCTCCGGCACTGGCAATTGTGTAAGCCTTTAACAAAGAAAACAAGGTAGACTTCCCTGACCCATTGGGTCCTAAGACCAACCAATTTTCATTTTTATTTATTTTTAAATTAATATCTTTCAAGATGTAATCACCATCTCTAATAAAATTTATATTTTTAAACTCTATCATGGTTCCTCCAATAATTTTAGGTATAAAAAAAGTCCTCTGTCAGTTATGACAAAGGACGAAAGTTCCGCGGTACCACCTTTATTCTTATAAAAAAATAAGCGCTCAAGCATCAATCAATGCTGGGTAATGATAACGCCTACCACTGCGACAAGACTTACTATTATTTCTGCCCTGCATAAGAAAAAGGATTTTCGAAATCACTCCAACTATAAGCTTTCACCAAACGCTTACTCTCTATAAGTCTTTATGAGTCTACTCGTTTTTTCTAATATTTTTTATATTGCATATCATATTAAGACCTTCAAGAAATAAAGTCAAGCAATTTTTTAAAAATTTTACAAAAATATTTTTTAAATATTTAATAATATTAAAAGCAAAAGCTTCTATCTCTCTAATTTAATTTAACAACCGATCACTTATAAAAAAATTCTTTAAAAAAATTTTTATTATCTTATTGACAAATAGATTTACCCAAATTATAATTCAATACATAGACTTTGAAGAGGAGAGTACATTGTAAAAGTTTTTACAGAGAGATTTCGCTTGGTGAAAGAAATCAAAATGGATACTTTGGAACATGGCCTTGGAGTTATCGCACCGAGACAAAAGTTTAGGCTGCGACAGGTACGCCTGTTATAGCGTTCGGAGTATGTTGGTACTCTATGAGGTTATTTTAGTGATAAAATAATAAAAAAAGGTGGTAACACGAAGCTCAAGCTTTCGTCCTTTATGGACGGGAGCTTTTTTATTTTATAAAAGCTTTAAATATAAGTTACTATCTTTTGAGTTGCCGACAAGTATATAAAATCTAGGAGGATAAAATGACAAAGAAAAATTTAGGAACCTTATGTGTGCAAGCAGGATATGAACCAAAGAATGGCGAACCAAGAGTTGTGCCAATTGTTCAATCCACAACCTTTAAATATGATTCATCTCAGCAAATGGCAAATCTTTTTGACCTAAAGGAAGCTGGATATTTTTACACAAGACTAGCCAACCCAACAAATGATGCAGTGGCAAATAAAATTACAGCACTTGAAGGTGGTGTTGCTGGAATATTAACATCATCAGGACAAGCTGCAAACTTTTATGCCCTACTTAACATTGTAAATGCAGGTGATCACATAGTAGCATCATCAGCAATCTATGGTGGAACATACAACCTTATTGCCAATACAATGAAAAAGCTTGGCATCGAAGCAACTTTTGTTGAACCAGATGTGAGCCTAGAAGAATTAAATAAGGCCTTTAAAGAAAATACAAAAGCAGTCTTTGGTGAAACTCTTTCAAACCCATCCCTAAGTGTTTTAGACATTGAAACTTTTGCTAAAGCAGCACACGACCATGGAGTGCCACTTATTGTGGATAACACCTTCCCTACACCAATTTTCTTAAGACCAATTGAATGGGGTGCAGATATTGTTACTCACTCAACAACAAAATACATGAATGGATTTGCTAACTCAGTTGGTGGTGTCGTTGTTGACTCAGGTAACTTCGATTGGTCAAAGCACAAGGACAAGTTCCCTGGACTAACTGAACCAGACGAATCTTATCATGGTGTTGTCTACACAGAAACCTTTGGCAAGGGCGCTTATATAACTAAGATGACTACAACTTTAATGAGAGACTTAGGAAGTATTCCTTCCCCACAAAACTCTTTTTACTTAGGAATCGGACTTGAAACCCTCCACCTAAGAATGCCAAGACACTACGAAAATGCACTTGCACTTGCAAAATATTTAAAGGCTAACGACAAAATTTCTTGGATCACTTTCCCGGGTCTTGAAGGCGACTCACAATATGAACTTGCACAAAAATACTTGCCAGATGGATCCTGCGGAGTAATTGCCTTTGGCATTAAGGGTGGAAGAGAAGCTGCAACAAAATTCATGGATAGCTTAAAACTTGCTGCAGTTGTAACCCACGTTGCTGATTCAAGAACTTGTGTCCTTCACCCTGCATCAACAACACATAGACAAATGAATGATGAAGAACTTGCTCATGCTGGAATAAGCCCTGACCTAATAAGAATGTCAGTGGGCATAGAAGATGCTGAAGACATCATTAAAGACGTAGAACAAGCATTAGCAAAGTTATAATAAATATAAAAATATAAAACTACTTCAATACCCTCACATAAGCTTCCCCATGAGATTAATTTCTTATGAGGAAGTTTTTTATTTATCCCTTAAAGAAAGTAAAAAAAAGAACTTAGTTCTTGACTAAGTCCTTTAAAAGTTTTTATTTATTTAAGTTTATTTCCACTGTCTTAGTATCGCCATCCCATTCGATGTTATGGTCAACGCCATCTTTTGTATTTCCATTTGTAAGTCCAAATACATTGGCAACGTTAGATACTGGAAGTAAAATTCTTCCCTTGATGTTTAATGGTTTAGAGTCCATCTTGATGACCTTGCCATTGGAAAGGACTATTTCATTTCCATCAATTTGGATTTTTGCTACCATATCCTTGTTTGTAAAGATTGCTGTCCTTGTTTCTTGATCCCATTCAACTTTTGTACCAATCATTTCTGCTAGACTTCTAAGTGGAAGCATAAGTCTGTCATTTTTTATAAGAGGCTTAACATCCATTTGTCTTTTAATAACTTGCCCATTTATAAGAACTTCATATTCTCCACTATTTAAAGTCAAGGTATATTTTGCAGTCTTAGAAAAAGTCTCTTTCTTTGATTCTGTCTTAGATTCTTTTTTTGTAGTTCGAGTGTAAATCTTATTGGAAGAAGACTTATTTTCATTTGCTTTTATTCTTGGGAAAGTATTATTAGACTTATTATTGTTTTTATTGTCCTCTACCTTTGAATTATCCTTTGGTTTATTTTTATTTTCTGGGCTTTCTTTCTTGTCCTCTTCTTTACCAGGATCAGGCTTTACTTCTGGATTAGAATTTTCTTCTACTTTGCTCCTAGTCCAAGTTCCCTCAAAATTTTTATTTTCATTTATAGATAGAGGTCCAGTAGGATTCCAACCATTAAATTTCCACTCGTACTTATTCTCTCCACTATTTTCATTTATTGTATCTTCAAACTTATCAGGATTAAATGATTCTCCCTCTTTAATTTTTTGCTCTTGAGGTAGCTTATCCTTTATTGCCTTAGGTAACTTATCAGAGCTAATATCTGTTTTTGAATTCCTATCATAGCCAACAAATTTGAAAGTCATAGTAAATAACTTACTTGCAGTAGCTGTAAAAGATTTATTATCTTCTCCAACCTTGCCATTTTTAGGTTGCCATTTTACATCAGTGTAATTATCATTAATAGGTTTAGCACTTATAGTATCAAAAATATTTTTCTTTGTCGCTAATAACTTGTATTCAGAAACATCAGTCCCTGGCTTAACCTTATAGGTCCTATAAGGAACAGGATTTTCTTTGTTGCCAATCTTTTCTTCCTTATCTAAAGAAACCTTGACACCTTCACCTAAAAAGAAATTAGTCTTAATTGCATCCTTAGGCGCATTAATATTATCAGAAGATGTAACCTTGTTTATAACAAGTAAGTTTTGGTCATTTAATATTACTTCTGAATTATCTGAAAATTTGACCTTAAGTCTTCCCTTCCAATTCTTTTCTGAACCAGCAGAAGTGTTACGATTATCAAGATCAGTAACAACAGCATCTTTTAAATAATTTTGGAATTCATCTTTTTGTTCTTTTAACTTGATGCCATCTTTCCAATTTACTTTATCTTCTTCCCATACAGTAATATCCTTAGCCTCTAGTTTGCCTTCTATCTTTTTAGCAATTGTATCTTCCTTAGCTTTATTATCTACGTCAGCTCCACTTTGAGACCCATCTCCACTATTAGGGAGACTTACCTTCGCTAGAACTTGAGAATTTGCACTAACCTCATTATCGGGCAAAGCAAAGGTATTAACCGGAAATGAAAGCCCAAATAACAAAGTAGCCATAGTAGTTGCTACAACTTTTTTCATATTTTCCTCCAAATTATATTTTGGTATCCCTAATAAATTCTTAGAAGCATTAAATTAACTTAAAATTTGTCAGAATAAATTAAAATAAATTGCCTACTACTTTATCTTAAGTTACCTAAATAACAAATAAAAAAAATATAATTAACTTAATGTAAAGATACCAAGAAAATATTAGCATAAGTTTACTTTAAGGTAAATAAAAAATATTTTTCTCAATTAAAAATTTAACATTTCTTTGACATTGTTGTTTTTTTCTTAATAAAAAAATATCCATTAAGGAATTACTCCCTAATGGATATTCAAAAACTCAAAGTTATTAATCATTTAAAAGTTTTGTCCATCTTTCAAGTTCACTATTCAATGAATCTTTTCCATTTCTAGTTTCTGATTCATGATTATTTGTTGCTTCTACCATTTCATAATAGTACCAAGCATTTTTGTCTAAGTCACTAAACTTATGAATCTTATCTTCAAAGCCCTTAAGTGCTTCAGCATTTGTTACCCTATTGAAAACTCTGTTTAAAATAGATGCAGCTTCTGCTCTTGTCAAGAAGGCATCAGGCTTAAAGCTTCCATCTTCATAACCAAAAATATGTTTGTTGCTATAAAGTTGGTTTATTTCTTTTTCATACTTATGACCTGCAATATCATTAAATGGTGCCTTTTCATTTCCAGCCTCATCTATTGCAGCAACCATCTTTACAAATTCTCCTGTAGTCACTGGTTCATTAGGTCTTAAATTTCCCTTTTCATCAGCATCTAGCATACCAGCCTTTAAACCAGCATTGATATTTGGTAAATACCAAGCCTTATCCTTTAAGTCTGCATAAGGTGCTCTTGACTTATTAGATAGATCTAATTTAGAAAGACGAGTAACCATAGCTACTGCTTCTGCTCTAGTTAAAGTATTATTTGGACGAACTGTATTGTCAGGATAACCCATGATATATGCAATGTGGGCTTCCTTAACTACTTTAGTATTTTCTTCCTTAACTGTTTTAGTTTCTTTCTTATCTTCATCTCTCCTGCTTACACTTACATAAACTGGTGTGCTTGGAGTAGAATCATGATGTCTAAATGTTATATATTCCCAATCATGATTTACTTCTGGTTCAGGTTGAGGTTGTGGTTCAGGTTGAGGTTGTGGATTTGGATCAGGTTGTGGTGCATTTATTTTTTCATAAATATACTTAACGCCATTGTCTGTGGCTTCTTCTCTTAAGAATTTATAACCTTCAATTTCCTTAGGTCCCTTTTCTTCGCCGACAACCGGCTCTTTTATTTTATTACCCTTATCGTCTACATATTGGGTTGTAATCTTGTTTTTTTCATAAATATACTTGACACCCTTCGCTGTGTCTTCTTTTTTTACAAAGCTATAACCAGGAAAAGTCTTTTGTTCGCCTACTTCTTCTGCGACAACCGGGTCTTGTAATTTATTGCCCTTATTGTCCACATATTCAGTTGTAATATTCCAAATCGCTTTTAAGGTTATCTTTGACTTTTTTTCAGTAAGTGTAATTTTAGCACCTGGAGCGTAATCTTTATTCCCATCTCTCCAACACTTAAATTCTCCACCTTTTGTACGTACGGCAGCTCCAAGTTCAATTTCTTTTTCCTTCAAGGTCATATTATCAAGGTTGATACCAAGAAATCCCTCTTCTCCTGGAGTCATACCATCTCCGCCATTAGCATCAAATTTTAATTCATATTCCTTATCCCACACAGCCGTTAAGGTCACAGTTTTGCTGTATCCAAATAGAAGTGACATCTCATAATGAGTGAGGTTTGCCGGTCCCTCATATGCGTTGCCTGCACCAAGGGTTTGATCTGTATAGATTTCTTTAGGATCAGGATAAAGACCTTTATTATACCAGAAGGCAAACGTATAGCCATCTCTTACAGGCACATCGCTAATAATATCTACATCTGCCGTTGGAAGAAATGCACCCGGTGCTTTTTTCCCTTCTACACGGCCTTTTACATCATCAAATGTTGCTTGTCCCCTGATTGTACCGCCATTGGCATCATAAATTAGACCGCCCTTACCAGGTGTTACCTTAATCTTATAGCCAAGGTATCCTCCACGGGTAATCTCTTGTCCATTGGCTGCCTTCCCATTTACAGAATAGTGATAGTAAACATAGACATCCTTACCTTCAGTGGATTTCTTTCCTTTAAATGCATAGGTGATTGGGTTGCCGCCGGTTTGGTTTTTAATGTCATAGTTTACAGAAACAGCAGATTGAACATCTTGAGTCACATAATCCGTCATCTTATCGACATTGCTGGTATCGTTTTGAATGTCATAATACTGTCCATCAACTACAACGCCTGAAAGGGATGTTGAAAAGGTTGTTGTGCCATATTCCAAATCTCCTGCTACTGCCTCAGCTGTCTTAAAGGTGTTGATAAAACCAGTATCCTTGACAGTCTGTCCTACTTCAACTGTAATTTCTCCAACCGTTGTTGCTGCTGCAGTTGGTTTACTTGTGCCAAGAGTTTTCGTGCTTTCCAGTTTCTTGTCACCAGAAAAGATACTTATAGGACCTACTGTACTTCCTTCAGCGTAGATACCCCCCCCCACGCATGTTAGCATGGTCATTGTAGCTAATAAAGCTACAAAAAATCGTTTAAATGTTTTTTTCATAAATCCTCCTATTCTCAAATATATAAAATTCTTTCTATTACATTGTATACCACTTATAATTTTTATTCAATCGTTTACAACTTATAATTGTTTGTTATTTTATATTTCAACTTAATTTATTCTTTTTTGATTTCCTATATCAATTAACACATTTTTAAGGGTTTTCAATAATATACTCCTAATTCTTTACTAAGCAGATACATAGGGAATATTTTTCTATCCTGATGTTTTTATAAATTATTATTTTTATTCAACTTCTTATAATATTAATTTATTCTAATCATTTTTATAAGTTTTAAGATCTTACTTTATTGATAACTTCTTTATTTCTTCCACTTTTAAATGTTTATTCTTTTTTAAGTTATATGACTGACTTCTTAGGTGCAATTAATTTAGTGTTTTAAAAAAATCTAAATAATTTTTGAACATAAAAAATCCTCCCTACTGTTTCCAGCAGAGAGGATGTTATTTCTCTTCTAATTAAAATTTTATACTTGCAAGTGAACCCATTGGGTCCCAAGGTTTTAGGTGTCTTGCTTCTTCTTCGTAGGCCTTTATGACCCTTTCATCTAAATATTTTTTGTTGATTAGACATTGATACATATACTCGTCAAACCACTGGTCACTCATTACGAGATAACCCCTATCTCCTGCATCCTTACCCCAAGAGTTTTCTACCTTGTACCTATTTATCTTATTAGTTTTTTCATCGTAATCGCAACCTACAAAGACCATGGCATGGGTCATTAGTGATTCCTTGTAGTCAAGTCTATCTTCCTTAGAAAAGTCGTATTGAACATCTAATAAGTCATAAATCTTTACTGTTGATAGGTCAAGATAGGATTCCTTTCTGTAGAAAAATTGTCCTACATCGCAACCAAACCAAACTGGTTCTCCATCTTTAAGTTGCTTTAGTATTCCACTTTTCATTACTTCTACTGGGACATTTACATATTTTACCTTGTCAAGTTCCATTACATTGCCAAGAAAGTCCACTGTGTATGATTTGTAATATTCTTTGTCCCTTGTTGGTGCATTGATTAGAGAAATATAATCATCTAGGTTGACTTCTATATGTTTCTTGAAAAATTCTTGTGGTGTCAAGTTTTTGTCTGAAATAAATTCTTCATCTTCGTTTCTAACTTCGAAGTCGAAGCGTTCTGGTGGTGTGCCTAGGGCTATGGAAAGTATGTCATATACTTTTATCATGTATTCTTCTTGCATTATTTTTAATGTTTCTATATCTTTGTCCTTTTCATAAGACTTACGCAAGTTTTTGGCATACATCCTCAATACCTTTGTCAAGTAGTTGTTTAGGTTTGCTGTTGCAGATGAGTTTACTGATTCCTTCATTGCATAGGCTGGCACAAGTCCATACTTGTTTATTATGTTTTTTATCATATCCCATTGTCCACCGTCGCCCATGGGATCTGTCAAGATGTGTGATACTAATCTTCCATCTAAATCCTCATCTACTGTCTTTATTATTGAATCCAAGAAGTAGTTGCATCTTTCTAACTTGTCATAGAATAGGGTATAATTTTTTGAAAGTTCAAAGCCCTTTAGCTTATACTTGGTGCAAAGTTTGTATTCCATTAAATTTAGGGCTGCAAACATCCAACATCTTCCAGATTGTTTTTGGTTTCTAATTTCTTTTTCTTTTAGTTCGATGTTAAAGCTATGTCTATTTGTCCTATCTTCCACCCTGTCTATGGAGGCTTCTAAAAGTCCATTGTTTACCGCTGCTCTTTGTGCAATCCTGTTTCCTCTATTTTCAAAAAATCTTTTTCGGTTTTCTTCTAAAAATTCTCTAGTTATTTCCATAAAATATATCCTTTCTTATTTTTCTTTTATAATAAGATATTTTTTTATTAATTGTTCAATAAATTAACTTTCTTTTCTTATACTTTTTATTATTAGGGTCTTAAGGGAATCCTTCTTAGTCATCAAATAATAAATTCATCATTCTTTCTGGCTCATCTAAGAAGGTCTTAGTCACACTATAGGATTGTGTTTCCCTATAGGACGTCTTTTCTATGCCAGCTTGACTAAATTCATAAATATCTGCATTAGGATAGGCAAGTATAATCGGCGAGTGACTTGCAATTATAAATTGAGAATCTTTTTTTACCAGTTCGTCTATTAAACATAAAAGAGACATCTGTGAAGTTGGAGAAAGTGCTGCCTCTGGTTCATCGAGAAGGTAAATTCCCCTAGGTCTAAACCTATTTAAGATTAGGGACCTAAAACTCTCACCGTGTGATTGGTAATGAAGTGACTTGCCTCCATAAGCATCATAAAAACTTGAGGATGCAGATCCTCCAAGTTCATCAACTTCTGTTGCAAGATTGTAAAAGGACTCGGCTCTAAGAAAAAATCCATCCTCTTCTCTTCTTGATCCTCTAGCAATTTCTAATAGGTCACCAAGTTCTGAGTGTGTTTTCTTGGTTTCAAAATTAAAATTTTTGGATCCACCTTCTGGGTTGAGACCTAGGGCTATAGCTATTGCTTCAAGAAGAGTTGATTTACCACTACCATTTTCTCCAACAAAAAATGTTACTGGTTTTTCTATTTTTAAACCCTGAAAAATTTTCAATGAAGGAATATTTCTCAGGTACAAGTCTTCTTTCAAGTCTTCTAAATTTATTTTATAAACTTCTTTTAAGTATTCCATAGTATGACCTCGCAATCTCTAATCAATTATATCATTTATAAAAATTTATTTTATTGGGTCACCACATTTTGAACTCTCCAGTCTTTATTTTAATAACTCTTTTAATCATCATACTTTTCAATTATAAACTTCGTCTTATTAAGTGGAAAGGGCACATCCTCCTTGTTATAGTATTCAACTTTTACTACAAGGGCTTCTGCTTCATGGTTGTCAGACCCTACAGGAACTATTACCAAATCCCCTTCTTCTATATTGTCATCTTCGGTCCTGTAATAGTAGGTCTTTTTACTACTTCCAAAGGTTAAGCTACAATAAATATATTGATATTTTAATCTCCTAACTTTTTTATAAAATCTTGGATTTAAAATTTCTTCAAAGTTACATAAATTTATAGAATCCTGAAGTCTTGCAGCGAAGTCAGAAAAGTCTTTTGGCAAACCTCTCTTGTCAAAATCTCCTTCAATAATTAGCTGTGGCTTTTTCTCATAATCAATAGTAATCTTATATTTTCTTATATCGCCAGGTATATCTACAGCATCATCCGGATTCCCTTTGACTTCTTTAAACAAGTCTTCTTCAAAATCTTCAAGAATATTATCAATTAAGCCCTCTACTTCAAATTTTTGAGAAATTTTACGTCCTTCTCCAATTATTTTAATATGCTCAATAGTATCTTCTTTCCTATCAATTACTAGGGATTCCTTGTATTCATAAACCATCTTAAAAGGTTCCAAATAGTATAGAAAGTAGTTTATTGGGTCTTCTGTTGTTCTACTGTAGTCAATAGCAATCTTTTTAATTCTATCAGTCTTAGCATCACCGTTAAAAACAAATAAGTCCCTTCTCCCAAGTAAGGTCCTGATAAGGGTAGACAAATAGTCAAGATTCTTGTGATAGTTTTTAATCAGAGGTCCATTAAATGTATATTTTTCACCTGCTGTGTTTTCTATCACTGCATCCCAGCTTCCCACATCCATAATCATAAGTTCAAAGGGATCATATTTAGATTCAAAATATTTTTTAAGTTCATAAAAAATTTTAAAAGTTTCTCTTATTCCAATTTTAAAGTCCCTTTTTTCCACATTATTTTTTGCCCCTACTTGTCTAGTATATTTATAAGACTTAATTGAAACTCTTCCTTTGATATCTAAGTAAATATCCTGACTAAATACTTGACCTTCTTCAGGACCTAGTCCAAAAACCATAGCATCAGATTTTAAAATAATACTTTTGATTTCACCCTTGAATAAGAATTCATTCTTTGCTGCAAGGCGTTCTAAATGACTTAGTGCTAAGATAAACCAATTAATATTATCTTCTTTTAATATTTCACTTTGATCATAAGACCAGTGATTAAAATATCTCCATTTTAGAAAAATAACAGAACCTAAAAGATTAATTTCATTTATATCTTCAATAATTTCTTTTAAGTTAGCTAACTTTCCAGAAGCTTGTCCATATTTTCGTATAAATTCATGTCCACTTTCTAGTGAAAAGCCAAGTCCTAAACAATCATCTGCCATTGAACCATCCATTAAATCAAAAAGTTTCGGCTCTTTATCCGAAAATTTTTTCAACCACTTATCTGAAAATGCACAAATTTTTTTGAAGTCAGTCACACTATTTCACCCCCAGCTTACTTAAGCCTAATTAATTATTAGTTAACTTAATTATAATATAAATTTCGCAAAAAAATGGGGCTGTTGCAAAAGTCCCATCATAGAAAAAAGACGAGGAAACATAAAAATCCTCGTCTTTTTTGATACAATGTATTTATGAAAAGAACTAAAAATACATCATCATTAACTAACTATACACTAGTTAATGATACAATTCAACTAAGATTAAACTTTAATACAGAAATATATATAAAAGATGATGTTAAACTAAGGCTTGTAAAAAATATAATTGAAAGGATGAATCTATCAGAACTAAGAAAAGTCTACTCATCACTTGGAAGAAAACCTACTGTAAATCCAGTAACCATGCTTCAAATAATAATATTCTGCTATTCAGAAGGAATATTTTCATCAAGAGAAATAGAAAAATCATGCAAATATGATTTAAGAATTAAGTACCTACTCGATACAGAACAACCACCAGACCATAGCACAATAAATAGATTTAGACAGAAAATACAAGAACTAACACCAGAACTACTAAATCAAATGGTACAAATACTGATAGAAGAAAAACAGATAGACCTATCAAGCATCTATATAGATGGAACAAAGATAGAAGCCTATGCCAACAGATATAGTTTTGTATGGAGAGGAAGTATAGAAAAATGGCAAGAAAAATTAATAGAAAAAATAAAAGAAGAACTAGGACTAAGTAAAAGTCTAATTCCAGGCCAAGTACTTCAAGCAGTAACAACAATCTTTAAGCAATTGAGAAAATACTGCAAAGAGAAAAAAATAAAATTCGTTTATGGAAAAGGAAAAAGAAAAACAAAAGAACAAAGAGACTATGAACATTTAAAAGAATGGAAAGAAAAACTAGAAAGCTACAAGAAACATCTAGAAATAATGGGAGACAACAGAAACTCCTACTCAAAAACAGACCATGATGCAACCTTCATGAGAATGAAAGAAGACCACATGAAAAATGGTCAACTAAAACCAGCCTACAATATCCAATTAGCAAGTGCATCAGGCTTCATCATAGGAGAAAACATATCCCACCATCCATCTGATATGTACACCCTAAAACCATTCTTAAAAGACCTTCTAGAAAAAAATCCAAACAAGCTAAACAAGATAGTAGCAGATGCAGGATACGAAAGCGAAGAAAACTATGTATATCTAGCAGAAAATAATTTAACATCCTACATAAAACCATCAAACTATGAAAAGTCAAAAACACGAAAATATAAAAAAGAGCAAGAATTTAAGAAAAGCTTAAAATACGATGAAAGACAAGACAAATACACATCACAAGAAGGCAAAGAATTCATAAGATGCAGTGACAGATACAGAAAAAGAAAAAGTGGATACGTAACAACAACAAAAGTCTACAGATGCTTCGATTGGAACAAAGAAGGACAAAAAACCAAAGGAATCTACATATCAGAAACATTTCAAAAATATAGAGAAGAATCCTTAAAAAACATAAAATCCGACCAAGGAATAGAAGAAAGAATAAATAGATCAATACAAGCCGAAGGAGCATTCTCCAAAATAAAATCAGGCTTAAACTACAACAGATTCCACCACAGAGGAAAAGAAAATATAAAAAGTGAGATATGCCTCATATCAATAGCACTAAACTTAAATAAACTGACATCAAAAATAGAAAATAATAACCTAGAAATCATAAAATACAAAGCTGCTTAAGAAAAAAATATTCATTAAAGCCAACTTTATTAAGTGCACCCATTTTTATATGAAACAAGATAAATCTATCCAGAAAATAACTTAAAAGCAAAAAACATAATGGCTAAACTTAAATATTTGATAAAAAAATGATGTCGCAGAGTAGAATCATCTATTCTGCAACATCACCAATTTTAATATTATCGGCTATTTAATTTTTTAATCCTAATTTTTATATAATATTAAATAGATAAATTAGAATATTATTATAAGACTTAAACGTCTAGTCTTTTATCCTGTATTATAATATAATCTCAAGTATAGGAGAGGCTTATGGACGAGAAAAGAAGACTTAAATTTATTTTATATGCTTTTTCTCTCTTACTTATTTTAGGAACAGTGGGTTTTAGGATTCTACTAGATGTAGATATTGTCGATGCCTTGTATATGACAGTTATAACTGTATCTACTGTTGGCTTTGGTGAAGTTGGTACCACGAGCAATACATCTGAAATATTTTCAGTTATCATGATATTTTTGGGTGTTGGTATTGTTGGTTATGCCAATGCAAGTATTGTTGCTATTTTTGTTGAAGGTAAGGTTTCTGATTTATGGAAGGAAAGTAAGCAGAAATACCAAGAAAAACTGGTCTCACTGTTTTAGCAATAAAAAAGATTGAAGATGAAAAGATGCTCTTTAACCCTCCAATTGATTATACTTTTAAGATTGGATTTGTCCTTATAATACTTGGAAGAGAAGAACAAGTTGATAAACTTAGGAATTTAGGAGATGAAATAAAGTAACATTTATATATGAATTTTGACATTATAGGAGGAAGATTGATTGAAGAATAAGAATCTGAGAGGTTTGTTTTTTGCATCTATGGGTGCTTTGAGCTGGGGAATTTCTGGTGTTTGTAGTCAGTATCTTTTTATGAATTATGTTATTGATTCATCTTGGTTAACAGCAGTTCGTATGGTCTTATCAGGCATTGTACTTTTAATTTTAGCAGCCTTTAAAGATAAGGATAAAGTTATAAAAATTTGGACAGTCCCAAAGGATGTATGCTGGCTTTTTGCCTTTGCTATCTTAGGACTTTTAATGTGTCAGTACACCTTTGTAAGTGCTATAAAATATTCTGACTCAGCGACTGCGACAGTCCTTCAAAGTCTTAACGTAGTAATAATGATTGTCTTTATGTCCATAGTTACAAGAACAAGAATGAAACTCTCACAAGTTATAGCTGTTTTTCTAGCTGTCTTTGGAACTTATTTAATCTCAACTGGTGGAAATCCTGGTAATATGACAATTTCCACAGCAGGACTTGTCTTTGGATTGTTATCAGCATTAGGCGTTATCACATACACACTTTTTTCTAGACCTATTATACTTAAATGGGGCAACATACTTGTAACTGGATGGGGTATGCTCATCGGTGGTCTTGTAATATCCATAATTACTAAGGCTTGGATTATACCAAGGGATCTAGACTTCATAGCATGGTTAATGATAGCAATTATAATCCTAGTGGGAACTGCTGGTGGCTTCTCCATCTTCCTTGAAGGGGTAAAACATATTGGACCAGTTAAGGCAACCCTAATAGGATGTCTAGAACCAGCTTCAGCTACTTTGTTTGCTGCTATATTCTTAGGAATGAGATTTTCCTTAGTAGAGTTAGGAGGATTTTTCTGTATATTGTTGACTGTCTTTTTATCAGTTAAGGATGATGATGCAGAGAATTAAATTGCGTAGTATAAAAAATTTTTTTAGATATTAAAAATTATTTTACAAGTATCCAACACAATTTTTATTTTGTAATAAAACAAAAGCATCTAACTTTATGATGAATTCATAAGGCTAGATGCTTTCTTAATTCATTTACTTTTCCTCCTAAACCAAGGTATTACTCTATTTACTTCTCTTAAGTATATTTCATATTCTTTTCCAAATTCATTTTTTAACCATTTTTCTTCTGTAGTCTTAATTAATACTGTTAAGAGTAGCCAGAAAATAAATGGCAAAACTAATAAAATATAGTTTGTCATAAGTAATAAAATGCCTGTAAAGATAAATAAAAATACTGAATACACAGGATTTCTTACAAAACTATAAACTCCACTTGTAATCAACTTTTTCTCTTTAACTTTCATATTTATTTTTTGAACAATAACTGCCTCTATCCATAAATATATACCAAAAAGTATAAAGAGAATTCCAAAAATAATAAAATATATTTTCCCCTTGATGAATTCTCCTCCATATAAATATCCTTTGATATGTAGATATATCCCTAGCATTGTTAAAAACAAACAAGTTAGGACATAGATTGGACCAACTCCAAAAACTGGCATTTTAAAATCTTGTGATTTCATTTTCAAACCTCAGTTATTATTATAAATTTAATATTTTCATTTGTTCCACTATGTAAATTGATATTAACGAAGTAAAGCTTCTTTAAAAAAATCTTTTATTTAGTTCACTCCCTATCGCCTCTTATAAAATAATCGCAACAATCTGCTCCATTTGCTATGGTATCTTTTCTGTGAAGTACTCCATGTTGAAGACTTATCATTAGATCATCCAATTCACAGAATAAAGGCATTAATTCAGCTACTCCTAGCTTCTTTGTGTAAGCACAAATAGGGCAACGAGTAATTCTATAATAACAGGCTCCCTCATAAGGTTCTCCCTCAAAATCAATTTTAAAGGAAGTAGGATATAGCTTTTCTTTTTCCTCTGTGTACCACTTGTAATACTTAAGTATATTTTTCTTATTCGTCTTTTTTCCCCTTTTAGTATTAAGATTAGTTAAGGAAAAATACCATCTAAGTGAATAAAGGGCTCTCCTCATCATTTCTTGTACTATCTCAGGGGGAATACTTTTCTCACTTGCTATATAGGGAGCAACAAAGGCAAGGGCGAACATCTCATTGTATGCCATGGGATTGTCATCGCCGATATCGTCAGCTTCTTCTATTAATTTTTTATAAACTATTTTGCTTTTTGTGATAATTTCTCTAGCATAATCATGTCCATAATTTTCTAGTAAGACTTTTTTCATAGGATATTTAAATAGATTGAAATAAAAACTATGATATTTCATAATTTATCCCTTGCACCTTTCTTTAAATTATTTACTTTGTTGCAATAAATAAGATTTGTTCCTTTTTATCTAAGTAATACTCACATTTAAAACCAACATCTGTGAGCATTTTTGTTAGGTCTTGGGGTGTATAAACTTCGAATCCTATAACACTCGATAGTTTCCTCACATCTTTTCTTTTATTAGATGAGGCTTCATTGCATATTAAAAATTTTCCATCTTTCTTTAACACTCTATAAATTTCTTTAAAGCATTCATCTATATCATTCCAAAAGTAAATAGTTTCAAAAACTGTTATAATATCCATGGATTCATCTTTTAAGGGAAGGCTCTTTGCATCTCCAACTAATATTTTACATCTACCAGACTTTATTGCCTCTTTATTAATTTCACTTGCCATCTTTACACTTGCCTCTGAATGGTCAAGGCCATAGACTTTATTAGCTTTAGTTAAAAAATATTCTATGTTTCGTCCTCCACCACATCCCAAATCTAGGACAGTATAAGCTTCATCAATATTTAAGTAAGACCTTCCCCACTTTGCTAATTTTTCATGTCCCCTATTCATACTTTTTAAAATAAATCTTCCTCCAAAATTATCTTTTGGTTTTTTAAAATTTTCTAAGAAACTCTTAAACATTTCACCCTCCTATTGATACTAATTATCACTTGTATTATATCACTTTTCATTATTTTAAACACAAATACTATTTATATTAATTAATTAAAGGAAAATAAAATAATGACCTCATTGATTTTGCGTTTTTAATCGAAATATTTGCAAAAATCATAATCTATTAGTATTTCTTTATTTTAAAAACATTTACTTACATTTCCTTTTCCTTCCATTTTTGACACTAAAAAAGACGATAGATTATAATTTCTACCGTCTTTAAATATCTAAGAATTTTCTATTTATGGTTTTCAATTAAGAAAGCATCAATAGCTTTTATTGATTCGATTTTTGCTTTTTTATTGTCTTCAGCTGTTCCACCCGTTGCAATCCTCACATTTTTTACATTAATGATACCATTGCCAGCAAATATATGCCCTGCACCTTTATAAGAATAAATCTTTGCCTTTGGATTTTCTTCTTTTATTTTATTTGCCATGGCAAGACTATCCCACATCAAATCATCTTCGCCTACTAACATTAATATATTCGCCTTGACATCTTTTACTGGGATTAGTTTTTCTTGGCTTGATGAGTCTTTCTCTATTGCACTATTATAAGTATCTTTAAAACTAATAGGACTTTTTATAATGGCTGGAACAATAATATTTTTCAAAAATGACTTAAATGATGATTTTTTAATATCTATATAAGGAAGCTCCTTTCCTTTATATGTCCATGATGAACCATAATCTTTAAAATCTAGACCAGCAAAATTATAAGATGAAGGTGCTATTAAAACCAAGTTATCTATCTCATGATATTTGCTAGCCAAATTAAGTGCATATTCTGATCCTTTTGACGCCGCCAAAATACTTATTGGTTTATTATCTTTTACATTTTTATTTATATAATTGATAACATCTTCAAATTGTTCTAAGGGAATTTTTCTCAGGGTTTGTTCTTGATTTTTCATACCATACATAAATAGGGCAAAAGTTTCATAACCCTCCTCAGCTAATCTTTTTGCATTATCAAAATTTGGACTTCCGTCAGAACCTCCAAAACATATTACAAGGCCCTTATGTATTTTTTCTTTGGGTACAAATCTAAAGCCTTGCATTCTTCCTTCATCAACATAGGTTACATCAACTCCGTCAGTAGCAATGGGATATAGACTTATATCATTTACATCTTTATAATATTCAGGTAACTTCAAGTTATTGCTATCTTTGTACTTATGGTCATTATACATTCTAAGAATAAAAACCAAAGCCAGTAAAATAATAACAATTGAAAAGACTCCAAAAAATATTTTTTTCATTTTATCTCCTTCCTTTGTAATAATATGAAGCTTCTTCTAGTACCTAACAAAAATTTAATTGAACTTATTATATCATCCTTAGTGTATTAATTACACTAGCCACAATAATTCATTAATAAGTCCTATTAAAAGATGAATTACAATAGAATTCCCGGCTTTCTTATATAGTTTGCTTGAGTCTTTTTGACGTATCCTTCTTCGTCTTTTTCAAATACAAAATGCTTATAAAACTACTTAAAATGAGGGATTTCTAAGTTTACATCTTTTGTATCAACGCTATAGCTTCTCTTTTCATAGTTCATGGAAACATATCAATTCTCTTTTATGTTGTTTGTTAGTTAGTGAAAACATATCAATCTTTATAAATTAATCCAATTATTCAGTTGTTCCCATTCCAACCTCATATGCACTGATAAATTTATTCATGGTTTTCATAGCAATCTTCATAGCATGCACTGATTCTTCGGCGCTCTTAATTTTAGTTTTCAGTTCTTTCTTTTCTTTACTGTCCGCAACATTAGCCTTCAATCTTAGTTCAATTAAACCTTTTTCGATTTCAGTTATATTCTGAACATACTTTTCATAAACAGACTTAGAGTATTCAAGATCTTTTTCATCATTCATGAATACTTCTCTAACTGATACCATTAACTTAGCAGACTGTAGAATAGTATTCTTCTTTCCCATCAGGCTAATAGCACCAGCTGCACCACCTATACCAGCACCTACGCCTATTCCAAGAATTGCTCCACCTCCAACGATAGCAATCGTACCGCCTACCATGCCAAATCCACCAGCAGCAATTGCACCGCCACCTAAATATGCTAGACAAGCACTTGTTAAGGCCGCTCCACTTAACCCAGCAAAATTCGACCCTACTAAGGCTACTGCAATAGTTGAAGCTAATGCACCTGCTGTTGCTATAGTGGCTATTGCGACTCCTGCTGTTATCGTGATTGATGTAATGGCAGTCTTAAGTACTTCATTCATTTCACGACAAACCTTGTCATAACACTTCCTAAGACGTTTAACATACCCAGGAAACTTATGCCTTCCAGAAAACTCACTATCAAGATACCTATCCCCTTCGGACTTCTTATATCCCGTAATCGGAGCATTTATATAAGAATATTTATTACTTGGTACTTCTTTACCCTTTTTATCTGTTTCAGTTTTAAGCGGAAAATATGGTTCAAAAAGCATTGCCTCAAGTAAAACAAGTCTAAACCAAGGTTTCTCTGAACTATTTAATCTTATTTTCTCGTGAAGTTCTTCAAGAGAATACCAATTAAGTTCAGCATTCATACTATTCATAAATCCTTTGAAGCCTTTGGTCATGTATCCTTTCCACTCATTAAGCCATTCAAGTTTCATTTGACGAATCTTTTCCCCACCAACAGGAAGTTTAGATCCATAAGCATCATGAAGGGTCTTGTAATATTCAAGATTATAAAGAATCGCTGTTTGTTCTTCATTTAATCCAAGCTTATCATAATCCATACCATCACCCATTCTTTGATATATCCTTTGATCTGTGTAGGTGTATGTATTCCTATAAATAGCTTCATACATATCCTTTATTAGACGTATATCTCTGCGTTTTAAAGCCCAAACCATTTCATCGCCTAATGCTAAGGTAAATCTTCCTACTCCCACATAATTAATTGACACCCAGTATTCTTTAGTAACCACTGCTTCGGACACATCAAGTGCAGTGAAAACACCAGTTGATATGGTAAGCATCCTTGTAAGTGTCGGAGAATTAAAAGGAAGTATTTCTTTTATGTTTATCTTTTTAAAATCTTCAATCCTTGTTATTTGAATTTCTTTAATCTGCCTTGCAAGTTGCCTAATCATATAAAAGGTTTTAACTATACATTCATTTACAATAACCGGGATGGCTTGTTTTCCAATCTCCACCGCAAAGCCCATTTCACCCCTAAAATCTAATTTTACAATACTATCTCTAATAATTTGTCCGTTCTCATCGTGTTTAGCAAAAAGAGTTCCGTTAAACATTTTTGATAGAAGCACAAACAAAGACGTGCCATTTTTATGAATACTTTTAAATATAGGTAGACAAGACATCTCTTTGGCGATTGACAAAATCGGTCCTGGAATTCCAGTACCACCACTTAGACCTGCAGTGCTACTCGAACCAGCTATATCACTAATTAAATGAAAAAACCAAGCAAAAGTTCCATTTATTATTTTTAAACTAGTATCTTCTCCTATAAAAACTCTGCTTTTCTCCGGAATATCGACAATCAAAAAATTTCCATTAACATCGGTTCCATATGACTTATATGTGAATTGAGTCAATAAAGAAAAAATCAATCCGACAATGGTAGGATGATGTGCAAAATCTCTGATATGGTGCTGTAGTCCACCCCCAAAATCTGGTGTGTTCCCATCTGAAGGAATAGGGAACTTATCCTCTAAGAACTTAACACACTTTTTCAAATCATAAGATTCGCATCCCATCATTTGGGCTGTTTTTTTTACAACATTTTCGATCTTGTTATCAGCGATATCTCTCCCTTCAATAAGAGAAAACTCCTTAGTCCAAAGAATGTCCATCATTGCACAAGCAACACCTGATCCAAGTGCAACTAAGCAATCCCATTTATCTACTTTGCTAGAGAGCATATCAATTTTAGAATCAAGGTTAAAAATAATACTTTCAAATTCATTAACTTCTGTAGGATATACTTCTTGATTAGATAATAATTCAACCTCTATATTATTAATTTCATTCACTTTATTCACCTTGCTTTTTTCTCTTTACATATGTAATTTCTATATCGTAGCCCAGGGCTTCAATCATCTAAACAAAGGTTTTATTAACAACCCCATCTTTTTTCTTAATGATCCGGTTAACATACTGGCTAGAAATACCAATCTCTTCTGCAAGTTGCACCTGAGTCTTTCCGGATTCAACACACTTTGCTTTTACGTCCACTTCAATATTATTCGTTATAATAGAATTCGCCTTTCAATAGGATGTACAAAATTATCCTTATTAGTTATATTGTAACACCTAAGTCAATGTCTCTACACCAATCAAAACTATCAGCTTAGCTGGTAGTTTGCACAGTGCGCCTATAAGGCGTGAATACCGGCGCGTCTCTATTGGGGCTGTCGAGTATTCTATCACATGCAACACTTTCCCAACTACTACTTAAGCAGTTTTTTTATTTGTTTTTATTTAACTTCCTCTCCCGTAAACGGGTCATAGTATTCCTTTATACTTATTTAGTCTGTGTAATAGTCTTCTTTTAATTGATTTTGTATATATTCTTTTATTTTCTTTTCATTTCTTCCCACTGTATCTACATAATATCCTCTACACGAAAAGTGTCTGTTTCCATGTTTATATTTTAAGTTGGCGTATCTATCAAATATCATTAACGAACTTTTTCCTTTTAAATATCCCATTATTTGTGATATTGAGTATTTCGTTGGAATTTCTACCAACATATGAACATGATCTGGACATAGTTCTGCTTCTATTATTGTTATTCCTTTTCTTGAACATAATTCTCGAAGTATACTTCCTATATCTTTTCTTAATTGTCTATATATTACTTGTCTTCTATATTTTGGTGCGAAAACTATATGATATTTGCATCTCCAGCTTGTATGCGATAAAGTATTTTTATCCATGATTACCTCCTTGTTTAATTGTGCATGTGACTATCACAATTATACTTTAAGGAGGTTTTCTTGGTGCTTGAAGCTAAAGCTAATTTCCTCCACCTGCATAGCAGGTGGTTTTTTGTTTCGCTCTCTTTCGTTCGCTCAACTCACTTAAGTGGACAAAAAATGAGGACTTATGCTATTAGGCATAAATCCTCTTAAGAGAAATAAATTTGTTTTTTACCTATAATTTAAATTTGATTTTTTATGATAATTACCAGTATCAAAAAGGTCTATTTTTTTTCTATATGAATAACAGACCCTAAATAATACATAGCAATTACCTCCATTATTTAATCCATTTTTCCCTCACAAATAAATATTGATTAAATCACTCCTGCTTTTTCAAAATGTTTTTTGAGTATCTTTGTTGCAACGAATGCTCCTATGCAAGCAAGAACAAAAGTTATCAAGCCAAATCCTACTGCCCACGAAACTTTGAAATAAGATAATGCTTCATTTATTTGTGCTTCGCTCATTTTCCATTTTGATGCTCTTTCCACAAAAGAAGCTGTCCCGAATAAAATCACAGGAATTACTGTTCCTAAAAAATCTGCTAATGCAAATATCCCATATCCAATAATCATTCGTCCCTTGCTCTCATAATTTCCTATAATCAAATCACATATAATTCCACCGATTACAGCAAAGACTGCATGAGGCAAATGTCCTCCTGACAATGCAATTAAACCAAGAAGCGTTCCTGATATTGTAAATACGCCCTTCTTTTTAACTTTCAAAGCCATAAGTATATAAACGGTAGCAGCTACCATAAAGCTAACTCCTGAAGCAATAAATCCTCCAATCACTGTTGTTGCCATAGCAAATGCAACCACCATGTATATGACAATTCCAATTGCATTAAAGATTCCGATTGTAATAAAATCACGACCATTTAATTTGTTTTTCATAAAAGTCCTCCTAATAAATTTTCTGTATTACTATCACAAGAGCAATCATCAAAGCTCCTAATAGTCCAATCAACAAATCCGCCCATCTAAACCTCAATTTTGTCAATGTAACCCTGTTCTCATCACTATCAAGTCCTCTAATGAGTGCTGAAGCTGACAGTTCATCTGAAATCTTAATCATCCTCATTAAAAGTGGAACAAGCGTATATTCAATATATTTAAATGGATGTAGCAACGGGAAAAATCTACTTGTTACGATTCCTCGAATCTTCATATTCTCTTTTAATGCCTTGAGTTCTATTCTTATAGTTGGTACAAACCTAAGCAAAACACTAAAAGGTATACCAATGCTTCTTGGTACTTTCATTCTATTTAATGCTTCAAGCATTTCACTTACACTTGTAGTCTTTGTTATATATCCACCAAACATAGCAATTAAGGTCATCCTTGATGCAAAGTAAATAAACATATATATTGCAAATACGATACTTGCTTCACGAAACTTTCCAAGCCCTAACTCTATGCAGTATAAAAGCACAAAAAACAAAATAAAGCGTAATGCTCTTTTCCACATACTACTGTATACATACAGAAAAAAGGCAAAGACAATCAGTCCGAAAAGTAGGATTGTATCGCTTATAAAAAAGCTGGTAAAGGAGGCAATTGGAAGTAGAATAAGTTTTATTCTCGGATCGACTGTTTTTCTATCTATCAAGTTCTCTACCTCCTCTCATCTTGTCTAATATGAGAAATTTGTTACTTTCACTCATATCTAAAACAGTTTCTATTTTTCCATCTCCCATTACCCACAGATCGCTTACTGTGTTTGCTAAAAACTCAAAATCATGACTTATTACCAAGACTGTTGTCCCATTTTTTAATTGTTCTTCAATCAATTTTGCCACCGAAAGCATTGAGTCTTTATCACAACCTGATGTTGGTTCATCATAGATAAAAACTTTTGCCTGTTTCATCATTCCACAAGCTATTGTCAGTCTTTGTTTTTCTCCTCTTGATAAAGCAAACGGATGCTTATCAATGTATTTGTCTAAGCCAAGTACACTCAAAATAGACTTTGCCTTTTGAGTATTTTCTTTTTTATCTTTACTTGAAATACCAAGTAGCATTTCATCAAGTACACTTTCCGAAAACAACTGATAGTCTGAATCTTGAAAGACAAAATATGACATATCCATTAAATCTTTATGATTAAGCGACTTATCTTTTCCAGCCCATATTGTTCCCTCTTTTATCTTCTCAAGTCCTGAAATCACTCTTGCAAAGGTGGTTTTCCCGGTACCATTTAAGCCTATAAGACCAATGGCTTTTCCACACTCCATATTGAAATCAAGATGATTTAAGATGTACTTGTTTTGTTTCTTTCCATCCTTAGCTACATTCGGATAGCAAAATCTCAAGCCTTTTCCGTTGATACTTTCATCATTTAATTGATATGAATCTTTCTTCTCACTTATCCTGTATTCTTCTAATTCAAGAGTTCTTAGCCCATTTTCATCCCAAAACTCCCCTTCAAGACGGATAACTTCTTCCCGACTCAAGTCCTGTGCAATCTCTCCATCTTTCACCAAAAGAAAACGGTCAAATAAAGATTTTACATAGTACAAACGATGCTCAATTAGAACAACTGTTGTTCCTTTTTTCTTTAATTTCTCCAAAATTAAAAACAGGTCAAATGTTGCTTTCATATCCAAATTTGCTGAAGGTTCATCCAAAATTAAAACTTTCGGATTCATCGCATAGATGCTTGCAATAGCTATCTTTTGTTTCTGTCCGCTTGATAATTCAAAAACAGATTTTCCTTTCAGTTCCTCAATATCCAGTTCTGCATATACTTCTTCTACTCTCTGTTTGATTTCATATCTTGATTTGCAGATCGTTTGAAGCCCAAAAGCTATTTCTTCATCTGTAGTTGTTGTAAAAAACTGACTTCTTGGATCTTGAAATACAGTCCCTACAATATGCCCTATTTCATGAAGTAATAATTTGCTTATATCTTTTCCGGACACAAAGGCTTCTCCTTTCATTTTGCCTTTGTAATAATGTGGTATAAGACCATTCATTACACTTCCAAGAGTGCTTTTACCACTTCCACTTTTCCCTGAAATTAAAACAAATTCACCTTTTTTAATTTCAAGATTGATATTTTTTAAAGCAGTTCGCCCATCTTCCCATTCATAAGAAACATTTTTTAACAAAATCATGATTATACCTCGTACTGAGCTTTCCATAATTTTGTGTAGTAACCATCTTTCTCAAGAAGTTCCCCATGCTTTCCTTTTTCAAGTAAATTTCCTTTTTGAAATACGAGAATTTGGTCAGCTTTTTGAATGGTTTTTAAATGATGAGCCACTACAAGTACAGTTCTATTCTTTGCAAGTTCTGTAATAGCATCTTGTATCAAAGATTCATTTACAGGATCAACATTACTTGTCATTTCATCAAGAATTAAAATAGGTGCATCCTTTAGAAAAGCTCTTGCAATAGATATTCTTTGTCTCTGTCCACCTGATAAAATCCCACCATTTTCTCCAATATCAGTTTCATAACCTTTTGGTAAACTCATAATGAAATCATGTATCCTCGCTTTCTTTGCAGCTTCAATGATTTCTTCTTTCGTTGCTCCTTTTTTACCTACCTTGATGTTTTCTTCAATGGTATTATCAAACAACTGAACATTTTGCATGACAATACTAATACGATCTAAAAGCTCATCATAAGGAATATCCCTTATATCAGTTCCTCCGAGGGTAATTTTTCCTTTATGCACATCATAAAATCTTAAAAGCAAGTTGGTTATAGTAGTCTTTCCACTACCTGATTCTCCAACTAAGGCTGTCATAGTTTTTTCAGCAATAGAAAAGCTCAATTTTTCCATTTTAAATTCATCTTTTTCATAGGAAAAATCTATGTTTTCAAAAGCTATATCATTATCCATCGGAACAATTCCATTCACTTTATCCGGGATTACATCTGCATATAAAATTCTTGAAAGTCTTTCGTAACTATCTACCGCCGAAACATAGTTCATATAGTGTTGTTCCATAGAAGCGAACGGCTTATAAAACTCTTTTGAAATTACTGCAAAGATAATAAAATTAAGTACATCAAGACTTCCCTTTATAACAAGTATTGCTCCTGCAATTAAAAGAACTAAATATCCAATATCCAGTAAAAACCCAAATATAGATAGCTGTTTTGCCTTGAATCTTGAAGCTACTTTGCTTGTTTCTCCAAACTTTTTTGTCTTGTTCATAAGCTCATTATCCAAGCTTTTATTGTTTGAAAAACTCTTTAGTACAGGTATTCCTCTAACATATTCAACAAATAAGCTAACCATATCAAGAAGTGCTGAATTATTCTGATTCTCTATTCTTTCAGATTGCTTAATTGTCAGATATAGAAAGACAAGTGCAATCGGAACAGATACAGCCATTAGAATAGCAAGTTTGAAATCAATACTTGCAAGACCGATAAATACGACTGCACCTATCAAAAAATCGCCAAACATTCTCGACCACATGTGTCCTACAACAAGAGACATATTATCAACATCTTTGTGTAAAATTGTATTGATCTCTCCCAGTCTTTCATTGGTATAAAATCCCAAACTGAATTTTTTCAATTTAATAATCATGCGTTCTCTGATTTGCTGAACAATATCAAAACCTGCACTATGCTTTTTCATATCTGCAACCATATTACAAATGCCTTTGAATACTACAAGTAACCCAATTGCAATAAAACCTTTATATAAACTTGCTAAACTCGTCCCATCAAATATCTGAAACAGTATAGAAAATACGATAACAATCATGGCTATGGAGCTTAGTCCATAAAGGGCAAAGAATACACTTGATATAATCAAATCTCTCTTGCCGGTTTTTGTAAGCAGCTTTAACATTTCTCTAAACATTTTCTGTTACCACCTCTTTCAAATTCCATCTATCTACCTTGTTCTGTGCTTCAACCATATCCTTATAGAACTCACATCTTTTCATCAACTCTTCATGGCTTCCTGCATCAAGAACAACACCCTTATCCATAACTATAATTTGGTCTGAATCTCTAATTGTGTTTAGATGATGAGCAATTGTAATAATGGTTTTATCCTTGCTTAAATCGTCAATTGCTTCGCCGATTAGTCTTTCATTTTCACTATCAACAGCTGCCATTGCTTCATCTAATATTAAAATCGGTGCATTTTTCAGTATCATTCTTGCTATGGAGATTCTTTGTTTTTCTCCACCAGATAACTTAACTCCCATTTCACCTACTCGTGTTTCATATCCATTTGGCAATGCTGAAATAAAATCATGGCATCTTGCTTTTTTAGCAGCTTCTATGACTTCTTCTTTTGTTGCATTTAGTTTTCCAATTGCTATATTTTCAAAAATACTTAAATCAAAAAGGATAACTTCTTGTTGCACACTACCAATCAGCATTGAGATATTTTCTTGACTATATTCTTTTATATCTTTTCCATTTATCAGTATTTGTCCTTCATCTGCATCCCAAAATCCCATAAGCAAATTAGATACAGTACTTTTCCCACAACCACTTGCTCCTACAAAGGCGTTCAAACTATTTTTCTTAAAATTCAAATTGATATTTTTAAGCTCAAAGCTATCTTTTCCGTATGCAAAATTCACATCTTTAAATTCTATATTTCCAAATTCTAAACCTTGTTCTGTCTTTTTCTTTGGAAGCGGAACTGTTAAAACTTTTCCAATCGCCTTTAGTGCTTCCTTAAACACAATAGAAAAATGTTGCAATGTAGCCGTCTTACTTATAGATGCAGTAAAAGCAGACGATAAAATAATGGCAAGTATAAAATTAGGGGTTGTAATATTTCCATAGTAAAGAAATATACTTCCCAAAATCATGACAATAACTACTCCAATTTCCATAAATATGTCAATGAGTCCCATTGGAATTGTAATTGCTCCCATGCTCTTTTTAACCCAGTAAATATATTCTCTTGCCGTTTTTAATGTTCTTTCACTAATCTCCTCTTCTTTAGCAAAAGCCTTAATCACAGAAATATTTTTTACATATTCCATTAGCTCTTCTCTCATCTTATTTTCATGGTTAAAGTAAATAGCAAAGTTTTTATCCATTGTTTTCTGTGAAAGAACTTTTACCAAATACATGAGTGGAACTCCAGCAATCATTCCAAGAGCAAGACGCCAATCAACAAAAATCATAGCTACAAAAATAATGGTAGGCAGAAGTGTAACTGCCATTATTTCAGGAAGACCATGGGCAAGGTATACTTCCACTTGCTCTACATCATGTTGAACAATGTTGGTAAGCTCTCCTGTATTATGTTCTTTAAAGAATCCCAAACTTAGTTTTTTCAGATGACCGATAATATCTAACCTAAGTTCTGTTAATTTTTCGTATGCTTTCTCATGGGCAACCTTTGTTGCAAAATAATAAAACACTCCTTTTAATACAAACGATATAAAGATTCCCAAGAATATATACTTTAAATTACCTTCGTTAATATTGTTTGTGATTAAAGAACTAATCAAATATACAAGTAAGATTTGTGGTATCAAATCAAATACTATTTTTAAAGCAAGAAGTGAATTGGATAAACTATTTTTCCCAATCACTTTTTTCCTTAATTCTTTTTCCGGCATGAACAACTCTCCTTTCAAAATTGAATAATATTGAATTTTAATTCAGTATTAAGGTTTAAAGTAAGACTTTGCTGATTACGCAAAGTCTATTTTATCCGATCACTATATTTTTTTAAATTACTGTATCAGCAAATCAAAAATTATAGCACAATCTTTTTCCATTTTCTAATCTTAGTTCTAAACGTTCCAAAAGGGGCAACCGTATTAACATGAATAAACTTATAAACTTCCCATGTCGCTGTTTTAGTAGCTTCATCAGCCCATTTTCTCATATGCGGTTGAAATAATTCTTCTTCACTTAGTGTATCAATCATTGTATAGATAGATATAATATTTTCTTTCAATCGTTTCTTTAATTCTTCTATCGATAAATGAGCATAAGTATCGGTAAACCACTGATATAATTCTCCAAGTTGATTCCATTTAAACATATCCGACGGTGTCTTTACTTCAAAACCGTTTTTCTCATCTTTTTCCCATTTCAAAACTAATGTTGTCCATCCGAGTTGATAAGCAAGATTTTCTGCTGGTGTTCTGTCAACTTCAGGGACTCTCTTATCTTTGAGAGATTCAGGAATAATATCAAATTCAGAAATATACTTTTCAAAACTTTTATTTATCTCAGATTTCAGTTCTTCTTTATCTTTATATATCTTCAAAATATCTCCTCCAAAAATTTAAATTTATCGCATTTAAATATCAAATCAACTTACAATGATTCCACTCCCTTGTAATAACACTTTGCAATAAGTTTTAGCATATCTTTTGCCCACTTTTCACTTTGATAATGCCTTGCTATTTCAAGAAGTCCCTCTGTAAAGTTACTGGCTAAAATATGGGCAAGCATTGGATCATATTCCTGTTTCGATTGTCTTTTTAAACTTACTTCAATATGAACCTGCATTTGCGATATGAGTTTTTGTTTTGCTTCTGTATGCTTTGTACCTGAGCTTTTATCCATTAAAATAATTAACTTCTTACGATCTTTTAAAAGTTCATGAATATAATTTTCTCCAACTTCATCAAACCTTTCAGAAGCAGAACCTTTTTCCAAAGATTCTTCCTCATTAAAAGCTGACTCGAAGTTTATATAAACAGAACTTACTACTGCATCAAACAAAACTTCCTTATTTTTGAAATAGGTATAAATTAGTGCCACAGGAATATCTGCTTCTTTTGCAATTTCTATTAATTTAGCACCTCTATAATCATTTTTATAAAATACTTTTTCTGCTGCATCAATTATTCTATTTCTGACTTCTTCTTTTAGTACTTGTGCCATATCACACCTCTTTCTATTTTAATACTGAATTTATATTTAATAATAAATCATAATTCAATATTTATCAAGATAGCTGTAGAAAAACCACTACTTTTGTGTTATAATTTATTTAATATTTAAAACTTGCTTAACGCTTGTATTACAAATCATTTTTTTGTAGCTTTTGTAGCAAGCACAGTAAGTGTGTACCCACTTACGAAAAATCGATGAAGCAGCCCCTCGTGGAGTTGCTTCTTTTTTTATCAATTTTAGCTTGTTAGGGAGTACCCTAAGACCCCAATATTTTATGATAAGGAGATATACTATGGATAAAAGAAAGAGAAAAAATCAGCTTAAAATATATTTAACAGATGAAGAAAAAGAAGTTTTTGAAAAGAAAATGAAACTTGCTAATTGCAAAACTATGTCCCACTTTCTTAGGAAATGTGTATTAGAAAAAGAAATTTATGTAGTAGATTTAGAACCATTTAGGAATCTACAATGGTTACTTTCAAATGCTACGAATAATATAAACCAGATTGCAAAAGCAACTAATACAACTGGTGTTATTTACAAAAATGAAATTGAATCAATGAAGAAACAGATAGAAAAATTATCAAGAGAAATATGGCAGATCCATTCCCTAGTTCTTAATAAATCAAAAGAAAGTTCTGGTGATTAGTATGGCAATTACAAAAATACATCCTATAAAATCAACTCTAAATTTGGCAATAGATTACATTACTAAGAGTGAAAAAACTGATGAAAAAATCTTGGTATCTTCATTCAAATGTCATCCGTCTACTGCACACATTCAGTTCATGAAAACATGGAAAATCATGTTCTATATAATGTTTTGAAATAAAAAGAAGTAGATTAATTCTACTTCTCGTCCTTAATATTTTCTTGTCTATGATTTGCGAAACACTCTATGTTAAATTATATCTCGTTTATCCTATTTGATAAAATTGTTACCACATCAACTACCTTATCAAAGCTCAAATCTCCAATATACTTATTCTCACTAAGATATACCTCCCACAAGGATCTTAGGTATGAATCTTCTTTTATGTCCTCGATTATTTCCTTATAGTCTTGCATTATCTCCTGACTTCCTCTTCTGTTTGAGGTTCTTTGTATTGCTTTTTTTTTAAAATTTCATAGTTTTTTTAGTTTGTAGAGGATATATAGGTCGTAGAAGTCTCTCATTCGTGTTGTTGTTATATTTCTTCTGATTATGGTTTCGTATTTTTCTGCTAATATTGTTTCTAATGGATATGCCATTATTTTTATAGCTTCTGTGCTAAAGATACATGGATATGTGTATTCTATTTCTCTTGGTGTTATTGCATCTCCTGTTGTTAGGTCAAGTTTCATAGAATTTTTTATTCCTTCCTATTTTTATTAATAGCCATCAAAAAAGCACCTACCATTTTGATAGATGCCGTTAAACAAATTTAAATTATTCTTTTACTATAGGAACCCATAATTCCATTTTATAATCTTCTGAATTAGGGTCTCCATCTCCATATACTTCAAAATCAGGACTTTCATCATGTCTATATCCTTCTTTTGGGAAGAAATATGAAATAATATACTTCCATCCTTCGTGAATGCACTTAGGTATAGGTCCTTGTAAGCTTACAATAGCATACTCTTTTTCAGGAATGCTGAGTATATCTAAACCTAACTCCTCGGCTTTTACTTCATCCGTTAAATCAAAACCAGCTAAGTATATAAATGAATCTTCTTCATCCATTATATAGTCATATCCTACGCCAAAGATTTGACCATTACCAAACTCTTCAAATTTTTCTCTTGGTACTTTTTCAACCAGTCTATCCCAAACTTTTTGGAAATTTGAACTTTTAGTTACATCTGATTTAATTCCAGCTACTTTAAACGCTTTCTTTTTCTCAATCTTAATATCCATTTGATTTCCTCCTTGAACTGAAATTGAAAAGTAGATTCTTGGGAAATATTGATACTTTTGTCCTCTTTTTACTTGTCCTGGAGTTAGCTTATGAAAATTTTTAAAAGCTAAGGCAAAAGAATCTTGAGAATTATAGCCATATTTTATTGCGATATCTATAATTCTTTTATCTGAATTTTTTAAATCAATTGCAGCATTTGTCATCTTTCTTAACCTTATATATTCAGATAATGAATATCCTGATATGATTGAAAATATTCTTGAAAACATTGGAAATGAATATCCTGTTATCCGTGTTATTTCCTTTTCATCAAGTTCATCAGTTAAGTTTTCTTCAATATAGTCTATTGCTAAATTAAAAGATCTCATTATATCCATATTCCCACCACCTTTCATTTAAATTGTACAAGGATTTATAAAATTATACCCGATAATGTTAATACAAATATTATAGCATCACATGTTTATAATATTTTTCTTCTCTGCTAAGCTTCTTATCTTGCCCTTTATACTCTCGATATTAATCACGATAATACCTCCATATATTTTCTAATTTCAGATTCTATTTTAAATAGTCTACTGTATTTTATTAGTCGTCTTAGATTCTTATTTTGTGATTTAAAGTATCTTTTTATGGCTTCTGTGAAAATCTGCTTATCTATTTTTTCTCTGTCGATTATGATATCGCAAATTGTTCTTTCAATATCATAAACTGGGATAAGGTTGCCTTGTGGTGATTTTATTTCTGTCTTGCCAATCTCGTACAAGTCTTTTTTTACATAGTGAACTTGGAGGTCTTTATATCTATTTTTGATATGACTTGCATTATAGCCTTGGGGTACAGATATATAAAATACATTTGGAGTTCTGTCGGATAGGTCGTGGAGGTATAGGGCTGTTTGATGTGAAAATATAATTCGATTACTATTGGATGATATTAAAACAAAATCATCTATTACTTTTCCTTTTAATTGATATAGTCCCGGTCTTAATCTTTCTAATTTTCCGCTCTTTGTTAATTCTGATAGATTATGCCTACTATATCCAAGCTCTTCTGCTTCTTTGTTGGTGATTATTAAATTTTCTTGTATGTATTCTTTAAGTGTATTTATAGTCGCCCACCTCTCGTTTACGCTTTTATTATATGTTATAAAAGCGAAGATGTGAAGTTAGGCTATGATTGTTTTATATTTTTGAAAAAGAATGCACCGATTTCTTATATACAATGAAAAAGAGCAGCCTTTTAAGCTACTCTTGTAGAAAGTACAAAATGAGTTAATTATATTTTTTGTGTTTCCTCATACCAGTTGTAAAACTACTCTTACATCCATGTAGTTTTTTTGAGTCTTTTTGACCTATCCTTCTTCATCTTTTTCAAAGACAAAATGCTTATAAAACTGCTTAAAATACAAGATATCTAAATTTACATCATTTGTATCAACGCTACCGTCTCCACATGGCTTGAGTGGTCAGTATGGATAAAATTTCATATTTCTCAAAAGCCTCGTATGTGGGAATATATTAATTTTCTAACACCCTTCTTCCCAGTATATCGAATGATTCACCTTTTAAGATTTCAATTGTACACACATACTCCTCTTTCTCATTAAAAAAATTAACATAAATCCTATTGCTAGCGTCATTTAATTTATTTATTATAAACAAATTAATTTCTTGACAAAAATTTATTTTTGCTATTGTATAAAATCCAAATTTAAAGTTCCCTATATTTATCTCTATTGTTTCATCTTCATTTTTATAAATTTCAGAACATATAGTTTTATTATTACTAGTTAATTTTTTATAATCCACTTTTGCGTTAATATAGAGCTCTTTATGTTCATTGAATTCTAGTATAACAGAATTATCACTTATAACATATTGATTATTTGGTATTTTATCTTCACTATAAAAATCTTCAATCAATATTTGTTCAATAATGTCAAATATTTTTTTAAATTCAACTATATTCAATTTATCAAAACCATCAACTTCTTTAAGAACATTTTCTGCAAAATCATTTTTCGATAAAGTTTTAACCTTTCTAATATTTTTGTTTTTTGAATTAATTAAATTTGATAGTTCTTCTTTGCTTTTTATAGCTTCATCTGTTAAATTTTCATAAACATCCGAATCTATTATCAAATAAGGTCTATCTGCGTTCATTTTTCTAGAATAATATTTATGAACATCTTCATCAAACTTGAATTCTTTACTCAAAAATAACCTTCTACCTTGCTTATCTTTAGCTTTTATATCTTTATCATCATAGTAATTCTCTATCTCGAAACCATTAACTGACGATTTATTTGATGGATCTGGAATAACTATGGCATAAACGTTATTACCTAAATATTTATATCCTTTTTCGTCTGAAAACTCATCTAATATGTTCTTTGTGTCACTATCAAAAATAAATATTTTTTTCTTATTGTTTTTAAATAATGCATTGTAAATACAAATAGTTTTAAGAGTTGAATTACCCTGTAACTTTTTATCTAATAAATTTATATTTTGTTCTTCTAAACCTGTTTCATATTCTAAAAATTTGAAGTCCAAATCATTGTATATGCCAGCCCTTTGAAATCTTTTTAAGGCAGCTTTTAGATGTTTCCAATCGGTCTTTCCTTCTGTAACAACTATGTTCTCTTCAGAGTCAACTATGTCTTGAAGTAGCCCTCTCACTTCGAAATCTGGAATAAATTTTGAAATATATAATTCTGACCAATAAATATCCTTTGTTATTATTAAATGAAATGATTTACCTTCTTTACATTCAGACTGAGACAACGTGCCTAAATCAAGTATCAAGCGTTCTTCTTCTTTATAACCATAAATATATACAAAATCTTCATCTGATACTGCATCAACATTTTTCACTTTGAATGAAAACTCAGTTGAAAATAATTCATTCAGTATACATTGACTACTATAATTACTTATAATCTTGATTTTTATCCAAGAGTTTTTAAGATTTGGTAATAATTGTAACAATTTATCTTTTTCAATTTTTTCATAACCAAAATCTGATTCTAAATTATTATATATTTTCACTTTTAATCACCATTATTAGTATACCATTTGTAGGCAAAGAAAAACAGCCCTATATCTAGAGCTGTCTATTTGCTAATCTCGAATTCCAATCCTGATTTAAATATTACTTTAAGTTTTTCTTCATAAACCACTATCTTCTCTATCAGTCTCCTTACCAATTCTTCATCATAGCTTTCTATTTCTAATTCTTGATTATTTAAAAATTCTTCTAATTCCATTAGCCTGCTTTGTTCATTTTTCTCTTCTGCCATAGTTAGGAGTATCTTTTCTTTTTCATTCCTTAATTCTTCCACCCTGTCTGCAAGGTCAGTGTAGTCTTTCTTGGCATTAGCTACTTTTAAAAGCTCTTCTTGAACATTCAGCATTTCTTTGTCTATTGTTTCTATCTGTCTACTTCCATCACCTGTGATGGCATTTTTAATGTTCTCTTTTATTATTTCTTTTAATTCACTGCTTTCAGATATAAGTTGATTGATGGCTTCTACAACTGCCTCTTGTAGGTCTTCTTCTTTAATGGTTCTAGCATGGCAGGCATCTGGTCCATGGGTTACTCTTGTACAACACCTCCAAACGGTGTACTTTTTCCCCCTGTTATTCCATGCTATTCTTCTGTAAATATCCCCACATTTAGAGCAATAGACAATACTTGAAAGGGCATATTTGCTGGAATAAATTCTTCTTTTCCCCTTGCCACTTACCATATTAACTCGTCTGTACATTTCTTCTCCGACTCGCATGAAGATTTCTTTAGGTATAATGGCTTCGTGGCTGTTTTCTACATAATATTGAGGTGCAATTCCATCATTCTTTACTCTTTTCTTATTTAGAAAATCTACCGTATATGTTTTTTGTAAGAGTGCATCTCCCATATATTTTTCATTAGTTAAAATTTGATTGAGGTTTGATACATGCCATTTCTTATTTCCTGCTCCATTTATTATCTTATCTTTTTCAAGTCCTTCTTTTATATCTCGTAGGCTTGCTCCTTCCAAGTATTCTCTGTAGATCCTTTTTATAATTTTTGCTTCTTCAGTAACGATGACAAGTTTTCCCTCTTCGTCTTTTGTGTAGCCTAAGAACCTATTATGATTTACTTGGACTTGGCCTTGTTGAAATCTATATTGAAAGCCTAACTTCACATTTTGTGACAAGGACTGACTTTCCTGTTGTGCAAAAGATGCCATAATGGTAAGGAGGACTTCTCCCTTGGCATCCATGGTGTTGATGTTTTCTTTTTCAAAATAGACTGGGATGTTGTTTTCTTTAAGTTTTCTAATATACTTTAAGCAGTCTAGTGTGTTTCTAGCAAACCTCGATATGGACTTTGTGATGATGTAGTCGATATTTCCTTCCATGGCTTCTTCAATCATTTTGTTGAAGCCATCTCTTTTCTTGGTATAAGTTCCACTAACACCCTCATCAGAAAATACTCCTGCAAATTCCCAGTCTGGATTTTTCTTAATATAATTTGTGTAGTGGTCTACTTGAGTGTCATAAGAAAGTTGCTTGTTCATCGCTGTCTGTCGATACCCTTGCATAGGCGGCTACTCTTAACTTCTTCTTTTCTGATTCCTTGATGGAGTTTCCTTTTTTCTTTTTAGCTGGTATGACTATGACCTTACTATTCATCATCTATCACCTCGATTAAATTGTACTGGTGGCTTGCTCGTTCAAGGGGATCTATAGGTAAAGCCACTTCCTCTTTATATCTAAACTTACAAGGAGCTCTAATAATCTCTTCTTCCTTTTCCCAAACTCGTCCCATGGCCACTGCCCTTTCCTTTAACATTTGACCTGCCTTATCAAAGCTCCCTCTATCTATTATCTTGGGATAGATATCATTTCCTAAATAATTTTTATTGGTGAGGATTCTTTTTACACTTGAGCTGTTTTTCTTTAAGCCTGCAAGGTCTGCCGACTTTATAAGGGCATTGCCAGCAAGATAGTTTTTAAAGATTTTTCTTATATTCTCCGCTTCTTTTTCTTGAATTTCTAATCTTCCGTCTCTTATGGTATAGCCATAGCATAACCTAGACATTATTTTTTACTTCCTCTCTTAATACAAGTCCACACTTTAAATGAAACTCAAAGGTCTCTCTATTGACAACTTGAATTTGGTCAATGATTTCTTCAAACAAGTCCCCTTCAAAGTGATCTATCATTTCACTTTTTCCTAAGATTCCTATTAGTTTTTCAAGCTCTCTTATTTCTTCATCGTTTCCAAGGATGGCTTTTTGACTTCTCTCCTTTTCCTTAAGTAAGTTTCTTTCTTCGCTTGAAATCTCACTGCTTTCTTTTGTGTAAATACTTGCATCTAAAACTCCTGATGTTATCAGTTTGTTTAGGACCTCTTTTCTTTCCTTTATTTTTTCTAAGCTTTCTTCTATTTTTTCTATCTTCTCTACTTCTTCCTTGCTGTCTATTCTCTTTATAGATTCTAAGAGTGGTGTAAGGATATTATCTTTTCCAAAGATTAGCTTATTGACTAAAGTTACAAAAGCTAGTTTTATGTCCTTGTCCTTAATAAACTTCATGGAGCACTTATTTATATCTTTTAGGTGCTCACTGCAAGTCCAAGCTATATATTTATCTTTGCCATTATAGTGATGTCTTCTTTTAAAGCTTGAGCCACATTCTCCACACTTGATTTTTCCAGATAGACCATATCTATTTTGATATCTTTTAGTGTTTTCTCCATTTCCTTTTGCTATGGCTCTAAGTCTTATTAATTCTTGTACTTTTTCAAAGTCCTCTCTACTTACTATAGCTTCATGGTTATCTATTATCTTATACTGGTCTTCTTCTCCCTTATTCTTGTGTCTCTTATAACTATCGTCTGTATAGGTCTTTTGGTAGATGACATCCCCTGTATATTTTTCATTTTTTAAGATGCCGTTTATAGTCGACCCATGCCAGCTTGCTCCTCTTTGTCCTTTGATCTTTCTCTTATTTAAGCCTTCTGCTATTTTGTGCGTTCCCTTACCTGAAAGATACTCTTCAAATATTTCTTTTATTATTTTTCCTTCTTCTTCATTCACTACCATCTTTCCGTCTATATTCTCATAGCCATAGGGTGGGCTTGATATGATAAAAGTTCCATTCTGAAATCTTTTCTTTATGGACCATTTGTTATTTTCTGAAATAGACCTGGATTCACTTTCTGCAAGGGATGAAAGTATGGATAACATCAACTCGCTTTCCATTGTCCTGGTATCAATGTTTTCTTTTTCAAAATAGATACCAATATTTAGGTCAAGGAGTCTTCTTACGATTTCCAAACAGTCTGTCGTATTTCTTGCAAGCCTAGATATTGATTTGGTTAGGATAAAATCTATCTTCCCATTCTCACAATTTTTTAGCATTTTTAAAAGACCGTCTCTGCATTCTTTCTTTGTTCCAGTAATGCCTTCGTCAAAGTATAGACCTGCAAAAGTATATGACTTGTTTTCAGATATAACCTTTTCGTAGTGCGCTTTTTGTGTCTTAAGGCTTACAAGCTGAGCGTCTTCATCAGTCGATACTCTGGCATAAGCAGCAACTCTTAATGTAGATTCTTCTTTTTGATTAGCTTCTATTTTTGTTATCTTTTTCATCCATTCAACCTCCTTTCTGCTAGTGCTATGTTCCCGTACAAGTGAGTATTTATCAAGTCTTATAGCAATAATTCTGAAAGAATAGGTCTGAATTTTTTAATGTTTTCTCTCCTAATTTTCCTGTATTCTTCAAGGCTGATTTCGTCTAACAGAAATAGATCTTGGATGAACTTATCCGATAGATAGAAATTAAGCTCTGCCTTTAAATCCCTTTCAGTGTATTCGGTTTTTAAAGTTTCTTTTCTACCTTCAAACTTTTCTACTCTCATACTCCACCTCCTATATCACAGTCAAAGAAATCAGTTCTATTTTTAACCTTAATTTTCTTTCCTCTATATTCCTTAGGACATATGGAGTGACTTTGAGTAAAAATTAAATAATTAAAAGTTTAGATAAAAAAAGACCTATCAGCATTTATGTGCGAATACCAATAGGTCTAATATAATATTAGATTTTTATGTAATGATACTGTTCTTTAAGGAGGGTCGGGCTGGCGCAGGCCGGAAAAAAGGTGCTTCTCATTGACTGACAGCCCTCCCTGGGTATGCTTACGGTCAACGCCCATGCAGCCGAGGGCAAGAGCATCTTCGCCCACGATCCGGGTGGCAAAGTGGCGGAAGGTTATGCAAATCTGATCAAGGAGGTGTTGAAACTTGAACAGCAGTGCGAAAAAAGTAGAACTGGCATCAGTAGATGACCTGTTCTCCACAGAGGAAAATCACACCGACGCGGGGCGGGAAAAGATGGTGGAAATCCTTCTGATCGAGATGCACCCGTTCAAGGACCACCCCTTTAAGGTCAAGGACTATGAGGCCATGATGAAAACTGCCGACAGTATCCTGCAGTATGGGGTGCTGGTTCCGGAGATTGCCCGCTCTGACCCCAATGGCGGTTATTAACTGGTAACCGGACACAGGCGGCATCGGGCCAGCCATCTGGCGGAGAAAGAGACAATGCCGGTCATTGTCCGGGATTTGACGATGACGTCGCCACCATCATCCTGGTTGACAGCAACTTGCAGTGAGAAGAACTCCTCCCCAGTGAAAGGGCTTTTGCCTACAAGATGAAGTTGGAGGCTATGAAACATCAGGGTGAACGTATGGATTTAACTTGTGCAAAACTTGGGCACAAGTCCAATGGAAAGAAATCCAGGGATATTTTGGCGGAGCAGATCGGACAAAGTAAAACTCAGATTCAAAATACATTCGCCTGACAGAGTTAATTCCCGAACTATTGAACATGGTGGACGAGAAGAAAATCGCCTTTAATCCGGCCTATGAGGTGTCTTTTCTCAAACCAGAGGAACAGCAGATGCTTTTAGAAACGATGGATTATGAGCAGGTCACCCATTCTCTCTAAGGTCCAGCGCATGGAGGAAACCATCATCAAACTGCTGGAACAATGGCAGCGCAAGGGAGCCGCAGCTATCCTTGAGCATTTCTTGCCGGTATTTACTATTTTGAGATTCATTGTGATACATATAATGAATTGGGCACACGCTGCACTACCTTTATGGAAATGTAGGAGGAATTTAAAAATATCACTTTCAGCACAGTGGAAGATGACGCAGGAACGTTCAGGAAGGGTGGAAGCTTTTACGCATGATTTAAAAACACCAGGGTGCTTTTCAAGAATTAGATGCAATTATTTGTAGCATCATTTTAGATATTTCTTTTGGAGACGGACGATTTTCCATTTGAATCCATTCGGAAAGAAGATTCCAAAGTGCACCGGCACTGACGAGCAGTGCAGCTTTCCTTTCAAAGATGCTGTCGTACAAATTTTGATTTCCACGAACGGTATCATGAATCACAGGTAAGGCCTGATTGAATTCTTCCAGCAGATAATAGAATAGATGATTCTGTTGCAAAAGACGCAAAAAGTCGATTTGTTTCTCCCAAAAGGTAAAAAACACTTCCACAATCTGCTCCAGTGTATAGTGCCTGTCTTTTTGAAAATAAGTAATGTAGTCCTCACATCTTTCTAAGAAGCATTGCTGTAATACCTGCTCCTTCGAATCAAAGATCCTATAAAAAGTTCTTCTTGATAAAAGCGCATGTTCGGCGATTTCTGTTACGGTAATACGAGCGTAGTCTTTTTGGCTCATAAGATCCAACAAGGACTGCATAAACCATTGACGGGATTGCTCAGCGATGGGATTCTTTTCCTTTTTTACCAACCTCATTTTGTTCCTCCTGTCACACTTTTTCGGGATTGTAGCACTTGAACCGCTTATATTGACAATCATGTCTTATTGAGTATACTATAAATTAGAAAGTGACACAAGTGAGACAGATAAAGGAGGCTCAATTTTATGAATACAATAAATACGATTGTTTGGCTGTTCCCTGTTATTTTTATGCTGCATGACTTCGAGGAGATTATTTTTGTGGAGGCATGGAAACAGAAATATAAAAGAAAAATACAAACAACAAAAATGAAGAAGATTCCATTTGCCGATTTGGGAAGCACACCGTCATTTTCCATTGGTGTATTGATTGAATTTTTCATTATTTCAGCTTTATCCCTCTCTGCTTGTATCTTTGATTGGTACTTTTTGTGGCTGGGATTATTTTTTGGATTTACCTTTCACCTTATTGTGCATTGTATGTTGGCGTTGCAATTTAATGGCTATGTACCCGGAGTGGTCACCGCAATCCCGTTCCTTCCGTTATGCTTTTATATCATTTGGGTTTCAAATAAATTCCTTTCTTTTACCACAGCTCAATTATGGATCAGTTGTGTAGTAGGCGCTATTTTGATGCTCTTAATGGTGGCTATTTTGCATAGATGTATGAAATCTTTTGAAACTTTTATCAAAAAGTGGGAAATTTAATTACACACAAATAGCAAATTTTTAAGGAGGTCTTTTGCATGGAGTTGAAATTTAAACAAGGTATGTATCACCTAAATCCTGATCCTAATTTTAACTTTCAGCTTAACCGCGTCATTCTTTGGAATGGCGGGAATTTAAACGATGTGATGCAGTCTGCCAAAAAGATTACAGACAGCACAAGCTGGAAGAAGGAAATGATTTACCTTGGGGATCATGCACTCTCTCAAAACAGAATCCCTCAGGCAATTTCATATTACCGAATGAGCGAATTTTTTGATGTAAATCCTGGCAACAAGGAATACTATATAAAAGCCACGGAACTGTTTTATGAGTATTACCATTCTTATTTCGATGAGGGACGTGTCCAGAAAATTCAAGTTCCATATGAAGATGTTATGCTGCCAATCATGGTTGCAAAAGCTCAAAAACAATGTAAGGGCACCATTCTTTTACACGGTGGTAACGATTCATGCTTTGAGGAAATGTTTTTGCCGATGTTATATCTTTCTGAACAAGGGTATGATGTATATCTATTTGAAGGTCCTGGACAAGGCAACGTTATTCGTGTTCAAGGGAAACACTTTACATATGCTTGGGAACATCCAGTCAAAGAAATATTAGATTTCTTTCACTTGAATAACGTCATTATTATTGGTGTTTCTTTGGGAGCTATGCTGGCCCTGCGTGCTGCTGCATTTGACAAAAGAATTACAAGGGTTGTATCTTGGTCTGTTTTACCGGACTTTCTAGACGTGGTTCTCGACCAAATACCAAAAAATGTAGGCGGTATTGTTAGGTTTATGTTGAAACATAATCTCAGCATCGTTCTCAGCCCTATTCTTTGCATGATGAAATTGATACGTAAGAATGACCCATTATTTCAATGGGGTGTCAATCATGGAATGTACGCCTATGGAGCTGACAGCATTTATGATTATCTGAAGAAAGTGAGTAAATATCAGATTATGGATGTGGCCTCCATGATTGAACAAGATGTATTGATTCTTGGTGCCAACCAAGACCACCTCGTTGATTACCGAATGATCGGCAAAGAAATCAACGCACTTACCAATGCGAACTCTCTCACATTTCGCCTTTTTACTGAAAAAGAAAATGCGGGAAATCATTGCAATTTAGGAAATGCCAAACTGGCTTTAGATGTGATACTGCAATGGTTGACATTTTTAAAACATCGTGATTTAGAAGTTAGAAAGAATTGAATTCATTTCAAGAATATCATGTACATCTATCGTGCAGGGTATAAGGTCTTTGTACGTTAACATATATATTACCGATGCCAATTAGCCTTGCTATTGTTCGAGACACTTCACTTGGTGTATAGGATTGCCCTTTGCTCTTACCTGATTCTTGAGCAAGTTTCATCATAAAGTACTCATAAGCATCTCCGATAATGTCATCGCCACTTGCCATGTTGCTTTTGAAATCAATAGCAGGGTCTTGAAATACTTTAATATGGCCTGAAACCTTATCAACCAGTTCCTTGCCTTTACCAAGCTCTTCCGGATTGTTAAAACTTACATCAGGAAGCAAGCCTTTCAGTTTGTTATTTTCTAAAAACAGTTGAATGATGATATTGAACTGACCCCCAAAAGTTAGACAAAAAAAATAACTGAAGGATGTCAGTTCAAACTTCTAAATTAGAAGTATATCAGGATTTAATTGATATATTAAATTAATTCGTTTACTCTCCTCTGAATAGCATAATAATCGTATCCAGCGTTAGTTAACCTTCTTTTTCTTTCTTCTCCATTTCCCCAATTTCCTGCAATTACCTCTCTTGCTAAGGTATCAACACTCTTTGATGGAGCACTTGCTACCGGATAAAGAGATCTACCATTTGCATCATAGACAGCATATCCTGGATTTGCATTGACACACTTTTTAGCATTTTCTAAATTCTTAAATGCTCCTTTCTGGCTTTTTACATCAGACCAGGATTTTCTAACTCTATATAGTCCACCTGTTGGTTTGCTAACAGTCTTATTGCATCTTAGTCTTTTATTTACTTCATTTGCTATATATGGAAACTTGCTGCCAAGATATGGACCAGGACAGTTAGTACTTTTATACCATTCGTGTTTTTGAAGAACACCATCCTTACCTCCAGTATAGGTACAAGGATAGATTCCATTTCTTCTACAGATGTCTGTTACTAAATCAATTAGTCTATTTAAAACGTAATCAGAAACTAACCACTGAGGTCCTCTCGTAGAGTTCCCTACTTCAATTGTTACTGCTCGATTGTCACACCAGGAAGATGAAGTTGTCCACGCTCTGTTGGATTCATCTACTCCTAAAACAATGACTCCATCGGATCCTAAGTTGTAGTTCGCTGATGCTCGCCTTGACTTTGGCACAAATACTCCAGCAAGATTTCTACCATTTATAACTCCAGCTGCGTGGTGGATTGCTATTTTAGTTATCTTTTGATTTCTTCTACCGCTATGGTTAGGTGAGAGAATTCTTGCTTGTACTAATGGACTATTACTCATTTATTTTTCCTCCTTGAATTGTTTTAAAATCGCCTTTAGTTTTTCTGGTACTGGCAAGCCTAGTGCTACAGAGTTTTCCAAGATAGAGAGCCCTTCATTTGCTATATAAAAAAAGATGATGGCTGTTCTTATCATTGTTCCATCACCTTTAATTAAATTTACATCACATAGGTTTGCGATACCTACAACTATAAAAATCATAATCTTTTTAGCTATCCCTTTAAATCCTATGGATGAGGATAGCTTTCTTTCGACCCCTGCTCTTAAAACCCCTGTTAAATAGTCAGCTATTACAAAAGCAAGAAGTGTGTAGATAAAAGCATCTACACTTCCAAGATAAAATCCCAACCATCCTCCAATGGCTGTAAAGCATACTTTTAATATTTCTAAAAACTTATTCATTTTATTCCTCCTCTGTTAGTGTGTAAGTTATTTTCATTGTCTTATCTGCCGTTTTTAATATTGGGCTTGAAAGGTTATTAATTGTTCCAAGATATTGCGTTTGAAGGAATAGAAGTTTATAAAGAGTATAATTTCCATAGCCTGCATCGGTATCGTAACCAATCATAAATGGACCAATATTAATTAAAGGTGTAGTTAAAAACTTCATATCAACATTAGCTGTATAAATAACATTGTCATTTTTATCAATTAAAAACTGTCTGGTTGCTACATAATCTCCATATTTGTAAAAATACTGATTTGTATATTCTCCTCTTAGAATATCAACTTCATTTTCAAGATTAATCAATGTAATGTCCACTGGATTATTAATATTTATTTTATAAACACCATTTTTTTTGTAATTTAAACAATACAAATATTTACCTCTAACCACACTTCCTATCGTCCTGTAATGGCTTTCATTTTCAGAACTTGGATATCTACCTATACTTTGCAGTTGTACATTTTCTAACACCCACTTATCTTCTGTAAATGAAAAATCTTCCTTCTTAATCTTTATTGTATATATTTCAGCATTTCCCCTGCTGTTCGTTTCCCCTTCCGTTGAAAATCCATACCAATATCCATCTTCCCCATCATGGAAGGAACAGTTAATGCTATATCTACTTGGGAAAAATTTTTCAGGTTTAATATAATTTACTTCAACATCTTGTGTAGGCATACCTAAAATCGTATCATTAAGTCCTATATTGAAAAATGACTCTTTAATTTTAGCTATTTGAATTTGTCTATCGGGCATAGGCCAAATAGAATAAAAACTTTGGTCTTTTAAGTTTACTTCAACAAGACCTGCATAATAAGATAGAACAGCTTTGTCCGTTTTTGTACTAACCTTGTTTAACATAAGAATTCCAGATTCTCTGTCATAAGAGTTCCCATAAAAGCTTTTGCCTCCTCTATAATGAGTTAAAGCTAAGGATGAAATCCTTCCATTTCCTTGTGAAGTTGAAAAGTCCCATACAAATTTATATCCTCTATCTATTGGTTTGGATTCCGTCAGGTTCGCAGATCCTCTTTTGGAATTGTCAGTATCATTAACATCATTTGATGCATAACCAATAATTGGATTGTCTGAAGGTGCAATTATTTTATTTGGATCCTCCTCCAAGGGATTTTCAAATAATAATATTCCACCATAACATTTATTAGCTATGGGAAATATTTCATCTTTAAACTGAACTGTTCCATTATCTAATGGATACATAAGACCCGATGGATTCAGTCTTAATAAATCTGGGACTGCATTAGTTATTAAGTTTTCATCTTCATATATCTCTTTCTTATTTGTCCTCACATCAGTTAGTTCAATAACTGATTTACCTTTTAGCATTTCCTTCCTCCTTATCTTTAAATTCTGTAGTAATTTCTTCCTTATATTTTCCAAGCATTAATCCTTGATATTTGAATCTTCCTACCTTTTCATTAAATATAATCGGTGTTGGTATTTGTCTTTCTACTTTGTAGTCTGCTTTAAGTTTCCTAAGCAAGAATGAATGACTAAGTTCTATTCTCTTCCAAGACTCATCAATCTTAAGCTTTCCATCCCAAGCCTCTGTAGAACCTAGAGATTGACCAGATATAGCTGCGATAGCATTATCTTTTCCAATCATTGCTTGACCAGACTCAAGCCTAATTAATACCGAGAAGTTGTTCATCGTCTTTTCCTGAAGTTTAGTTAACGGATAAAAAAGATTTAAAATATGGTCACCACTTAAGTAGGTTTCTTTTGGAATATGATGTTCTATTTTCGTATCATTAAAAACATAGGTAACAATAATCCTTGTTGGTATTTCTATGTTTTCAATAAAGTCTAATTCTTCTACTTCCTCTTTTTCGCTTGTGCCCTCTTGGGTATCAAACTTTGGAGGATCATAGGATTTTCCATCATTATTTAAAACCTCTACTTGTTTCTTAACCTTTCTTGATATCTTTCTAGTTTTTTCTTCAGTATCACAGATGATATTTAACAAGATAGATGCATTAAAAATTGCCTCCGTTTCTTTATTGGAGGCAAATTCTATACGAATTATCGGCGTGTCTGTTGTGGAAAGATTAAAAGCAGAGTAATTTGAGTAAGCATGAACTACTAACTTTTCAGATTCAATTTGATTTAACAGTCCTACTATATTCTTATCATTCTTACTCTTAGCTTTAGATAAATAGGGATTTTTTCCTACACCAAGAATTCTATGCTTGCTATTTATTTTATATTCTATGTCAGTGATAAGTCCTTCAATCTTTTCTTCTTCATAAGAAATAGCTATTCTGTCTCCTACATCAAGACTTGGGTCTCCTATTGTTACCATATCAAAAGGTGTGTGATGAATTTTGCAAATTTCAGTAAGAAGTGCCTCACACATCCTTTTTCTTTTTTCTGGAAGTCCTAACTGCATCAGTGGATTTATCCCAAGATTCATAGTTAGTCCATCATCATTTTCTAAAGAGTAATATTCAGCTATTTTAGTCTTGGCATTTGTTGAGTTGATGGCTGTATATCTTGTCTTAAAATCTGATATTGATGAAGAAAATCTTTCTCTTGTTTTAATTTCAGTTGATATGCTTTCTGCATACTTCTTTAAAACCAACTTACCATCACGAGAAACCCCAGCAAAAGCACCAAGAGTCGATGCTATATAGTGAATAAAGTCCCTGTAGGTTTCTATATCATGGTCTTGATAAATTGCCAAAACTTCCTCACCATTTACAAAAGTTCTTACCTCATCTTCTGTCATACCTAATTCTACCTTACACTTCTCACATGAAAGACTTAGTAGTTCAAAGGCTGTGCCAAAGGTATCTGTAACTGGGAAGTTCTTATCAAACCTAAGCATATAATCATAGCCTTTTAATTCTAAAATCTTCTTAGACCTATTTGCCTCAGTAACATCAAATATTCCCATTGGTATAGTTTCTATCTTTTTATTTTCTAGTTCTTGATTATAAAAAAGTTCTAGCTTTGAATCCTCTAGAGAATACCTATCTATATTTGAAAAAAGGCTAATTCCAAACTCTCCAGCATAAACTGTCCCTATTTCAAGTTCAGAAGATCCAGAGCATGAACGATGAATGTATCCAGACCCTTTAAGAATATCTTTATTGGTAAATGGAATGATTGTTTCATCTTTTAAGATGATATTTCCCGTCCAGTAAAATTTACGAGAATTCTTTTTGATTGCTTTTTTATATTCATTGCTTATTGGATACATCAATACTCCTCCAATGAAAAAGATACTTCCCACAATCCCTTATAAGAAGTATCTTTTATTAATTTGACTTGAAACTTGTCTATATACATTTGTGTCTCTTTAAGTTCCAATGTTTCTGTATCTAAGAATTTAACTTTAAGGTTAGACTTGTTAGTAAGACTACTCAATCTCTTTACAAGCTTAGGACTACAAGAAAAACTTACAGAAATACTCGCTACTTTATTTCTAACAATATCCCTCTGAATTGTACCTGCCTCTGTTTCTCCTCCAGTATCTGCCTCAATATCTCTAAACTCCAAATCATAAGAATTTGGTAGTGGTAGGTCTACTCCTTCAATAATTAAATATGATTGATATTTCATTACCTTCCTCCACTTCTTAAATTCTTACGCATAGATGCATTAACAATAACTTCATCAAGGAGTGTGCCTCCAAGATAAACTGGGATAACTATATCTCCAGTATTTTCTGATTTTAAATTAATGTTTGCAAGTGCATCGGATATTTGTCTTCCTATATCAATTCCATTTATAGCTGATTCTTTATCATGTCCACCTATGCCAACAGCTGATATATTTGGGCTTAAAACCAAATCACTTGCGACATTTTTCATTGAAGATTGTACTAATCTTCTGCTCTTTTCTATCCCCTTAGATAGACCTTCCATGAAGTCTGGCATCCAAGATTCATAGTCGGTAAGTGGGCCAACATCTGGAACAGAGAAGTGCAGGTAGGACCTAATAGTTGATGCTACATTAGAAACAGCAGATGTCACATTGCTAATTGCACTTCTAATCCCTCTAGCAATTCCGTTAATCATATCAGCTCCCCATGTATAGGCTTGTGATGCCAAATTCTTAATGTGATTAACTGCATTATTAAATCCATTTCTAATAGTGGACTGAATATTTGACATGGTCGATGAAATGCTTGATCTCATAGAATTAAAGGCAGACGATACGGCTGACTTCGCAGTATTTACTGCAGAGGAAATAGTCGACTTTATGGAGTTCCAAGCAGATGAAACTAAGGACTTAATGTTATTCATTGTTGATGAGATAAAGGTCTTTATCCCATTCCAGATTGATTCAAGGACTGTCTTAATAGAAGTCAAGATAGTCTCAATTGTTGTTTTTATGTTTGTCCAGGATGTAGAAATAAATTCTCCAATAGCAGTAATGACTGTTGTTAAAAATTCTTTTAGTCCATTCCAAATAGTCTCTACTTTTACTTTGATTGCATCAAGAACTGTTGAAATTAAAGTCTTAATACCTTCCCAAGTAGTTCTGATAAACTCACCAACTGCTGTAAATATTTCTGTAGTTGTAGTTGAAATAGCTGTCCATATATTGGTAAAAGTAGTTTGAATTCCCGTCCAGAGGCTTGTAAAGAATTCTCCTAAACTTTGCCATAAACTCTTGGCTCCCTCGATAAAGGTATTCCAAGATTCAGTTAGAAAAGTTGTTATAGATGTCCAGATAGTATTCCAGCCTTCAGAAAGTCCATTCCATAGATTGGCGAAGAAGTCCTTGATGCCGTTCCAAGTATTTTTCACTCTTTCAATAAATCCAGTCCAAAATTCTGATAGAAAACTTGTGATTTCAGTCCAGGTACTTGTCCATGAATCAGATATCCCCTGCCATAAGTTTACGAAGAATTCTTTTATTCCATTCCAAATGGCAACAGTTGATTCCTTAATAGTTTCCCATATGGAGATGACCCCTTCTCTAAACCAGTCGCACTTCTTCCATAAAAGAACAAGACCAGCTATTACTGCACCAATAGCAATAGGAACAATACCTATGGCTGATACTACTGCAGTGATTGCTGGTATAAGTGTACCTGTAAAGATTCCAACTATCTTAGTTATTCCTCCTACTATTAGAGGACCTTTAGTCATAATAGTTCCTATTGACCAGATAAGTTTTCCTACAATCATTAGTACAGGACCAAGAGCAGCTATGAAAAGACCGATACCTGCAATAATGCCTTTTACTGGACCTGGAAGTGCATTAAGTCCATTTACCAGTTTTGTTAATATATCTACTGCTTTTCTAACAGCAGGCATTAAAAGTTCTCCAAAGGATATGGCTAATTCTTCTAAGGCAGATTGTAGGATTTTTAATTGACCAGCTAGGTTATCCTGCATAGTAGCAGCCATTTTTTCTGCTGTTCCATCTGCGTTATATATGGCATCACTTAAACTGTTATAGTCTTTTTCACTGGCATTTATAATTGCCAGCATTCCAGACATGGCATTTTTACCAAATATCATGGATGCTGCTTGTGCTTTTTGAGTTCCATCTAAATTAGCAAAGGCAACTCTAAAGGTGCTTAGAGTCTCATCAAGTGAAAGGTCCTGCACATCTTCAATAGATAAGCCCAACATGTACATTCCATTAATAACTTCTTTAGTTGGTGATGCGAGTCTTGTTAGTCCAGACCTTAAAGCTGTCCCTGCTTGTGAACCTTTTATTCCTGCGTTAGCCATTAAACCTATAGCTACTGCTGTATCTTCAACTGAATAGCCAAGTGTACCAGCAATAGGTGCAGCATATTTAAAGGTTTCACCCATTAATGAAACATTGGTATTTGCATTAGATGATGCAGCAGCAAGAACATCAGCAAAGTGAGAAGAGTCTTCAGCTTTTAAACCAAAGGCTGTAAGGGCATCTGTAACGATATCTGAAGTAGTAGCTAGATCCTCACCACTAGCTGCAGCAAGGTTCATGACTCCTTCAATACCACTAATCATATCTTTACTTTTCCAACCAGCCATGGCCATGTAGTTCATAGCCTCTGCCGCTTCAGATGCTGAGAACTTTGTCTTGGCTCCCATTTCACGAGCCTTTTCTCTTAGGGCATCAAAGTCGGACCCTGTTGCACCAGATACTGCTTTTACCTTTGACATACCAGAGTCAAAATCTGACGCAGTCTTTACAGCTGCTACTCCAAGACCTGCTACTGCAAGAGATACTGGCATCATTTTTCTTCCCACGTTTTCTATATTTTGTCCTGTGTTTTGCCATTTTTCCCCAGTAATAGCTATGTTTTGCAGGGTTTGATTAGTGGTTGCCCCTTGTCTTTCTAGAGACTTTAGGGCTTGTTCTGTTTCAATAATCTCTCGTTTAAGAGCATCATATTGCTCTTGTGAAATTTTACCTTCTGCAAGAGCCTGTTCAGCTTGTTTTTGTGCCTCTTTTAATGATTTTAGTTTATTCTTTGTTTCTTCTAATGTCTGACCTAACAGTTTATGTTTTTGTGAGATAAGTTCAGTGTTGCCAGGATCAAGTTTTAGAAGTTTATTGACATCACGAAGTTCAGATTGAGTATGTTTAATCTCCGTATTTACTTGTTTTAGTGCAGTCTGTAATTTGGTAGTGTCCCCACCAATCTCAACAGTTATCCCTTTTATTCTATTTGCCAATATCTCACCTCCTTAATTTTAAGCACAAAAAAGCACCTACCATTTTGATAGATGCTAAAAATTAATATTCGTCATAAAATTCTTCGTCCATATAAAATCTTAACTCTAATTCATCATTTATAGCTTTTTGTACATCAGCTTGAGTTAATTTATTCTTTTTATTTTTCCTACCACCTATGATAAACATTATGTTATCATCAGCTGTATTGACTTCGTAATTTTCATATCTGCTGTCGAGAGCAATTAAGGTCATTTCCAGTTGATTAAAATAAATTCTTACAGTCTCTGGAGATTTATTATATTTTTCAACTGCCTCTAATCTAATTAATTTTGGAATTTGGTCTAAACGAACCTTAGGTGCTCTTCCTCTATTCTTTTTACCCACTGTATCACCTCTATTACAGTGATTATACCATAAGTAGATTAAAATTTATCAAAGTCTTCTTGTGTAGCTACTTCTTTGTATTTATAGTCGTCATTATTCTTTTCTGTGAACATATCATTTACAAGTCCAATTGTTAATAGGGATAAATCAGAAACAGAAAGACCCAATTCTACAGCCCTTAATAGAAACAAGGGTGTGGTCATTAGTCTTTCTGTTGGCCTTACTTTTTTTTAGGAACTTCTTCCGATTTTATATTAAGTCCCCACAACTCAATTAGCTGAGGTAGAATTTGATAAATTGAAAAGGTTGAGAAATTATCTAACCATTCCTCTGGGCTATCTGGCACAGATTTATCTCCATGCTTTGCCATTACATAGGCTATATTTTCAAATAACTCAAGTGAACCTATATCAAGATTAGATTTATCTTCATCATTTTTCTTCATGGATTTTTCAAGTTCCATTAAGTCTTTGAAGATATCTCTTCCAAATTTAAGTCTATAGATTCTTGGGATTGCTGCTGATGCACGGAAAACAACTTCTTTCCCATCGATTTGAATTTTCTTGGTTAGTGCCATATTTATTTACCTCCAACACTTGCTCTTGAAGGTGTTACTGTATTTTCTGTTGGCATATAGACTGACTTGTACCAACCATCATAAGTTTCCTTTGTAGTCTCTTCGCCTGTTCTAGCCTTTACATTTCCATTTGGAAGTGGTCTTGCTTGAATAGACAAGGTTTCTGGTTGGACTTCTCTTGATTCCTCGTTGGTTTCTCCTTCAAGAGTAGGTCTTGCTGCTGAGCAGTTATACATGACGTGACGGATTTTCTTTTGGTCACCATCAAACTCAAATAACAGTGCAAAGTTTGCAGTTTCGGAATTTGAAGACTCAATAAGAACTTTATTTGAATCTGATCTTTCCATCAAAACATCAGTCCTAAAGGATTCTGGAATAAGAGCGATTTCCAAATCTCCGTCATATCCCATATTGTTTGAAATAGTGTAGTATTCAATTCCATCTGCATAAAAGCTTTCAGGCTCTCCATTAGGATCCAATGAAATTGAAACAGCACCAGGCATTGGCACTGGTGTCTTATATTTAATAACGCCCTCTTCGGCTTTATCGAAGAGAGCGTAGTGTACATTACAAATATTAAATTTAACCTTATTAGCCATTATTATTTACCTCCGTAATTTTTAAATTAAGTGTGAATTCATACAAAACTTCATAGAGTCTTTCTGATTCAATCCAAACTTCAGATTTTTCATAATAGACTTCTTCTCTATCAAGTATCTCTTCTATTTTTTCTTCTAGTTTTAAATCTTTCTTATCAGTATAAAGTTCTAAGTCTATCTGTGTGTTTTTATAAAAAACCACTCCATCTGCACCAAAGTGTTTATTTTTTGGAAATAGATAAACCAAAAATGGTGGGTCTGGACTTTCTCCTTCAGCAAAGTGAGAGTATGCAAATGGGAGTCCTATCTTTTCAATTATTTTTAATAGCCTATCCATCTTGTAATTTCCTCATTATATTTTCTTCCAATTCTCTTACTCCTTTCTCTTCAGCTGGTCCAATGTGTGGCTTAGCAGATACTCTTCCTCCCTGCCTAAGAACATGACCTTTTTCAAGTAGATGAGCCAGTTGATATCTATTTCTTGAGTGAACCACAAGTTCTATTGAATTTGAAGTTTCTTTCATAGTTTTTACAGACCAGGACTTAGAATATTTCCTTGTTTCTCCTACAGGTGCATTTTCTTGTATGTCTTTTCTAATATTACTACCAGTCTTTTTAACTTCCTTTTTGACTTCGTCTGTTGCCATATCAGAATATTCTTCTAAGCCTTTCATTATTTCACTGGCGAGGTTTTCAATTTTTACATTCATCTACTCACCTTCCTACTTCTAAACTTTATAAGTCTATTTTTATAGTTCATAAAGTCAATTGATATGATATTGTACATTTCATCATCAAATAGAATTCTGTATTCTGAAGTGTTAATATTCTTTAACCTATTTTGAAATCTTACAGTAAAAGAAATGTCTGACCTGTCTACTTCCATTCCTAAAAAAACCTCTTCACCTTTTCCTTGAAAGGAAATATAGGCTGATGTTGTTAGATAGTCCATCCATACTGATTTATGGTTACCAATTCCATCCACCTCAACATTTTTATTTTGAAAGATTATTTTTCTATTTAAATCCGATATCTTCATTAGAACTCAGCCTTTCTCATTCCAAATAATAAAGCCCTTAGAGTTAAGTTTAGTTCAGAATAATCTGCCTCTTCTCTGTGTTCATAAAGATAAGCGGTCATATAGAGGACAGCTATCTTTCCATTTGGATTTTTAGAAAGTTCTTCTTCACTATCAACCCTGGCTACATCCATGGAGTGCTTTATTGATGATTGGATGAAAGAATTAATCATCTCATCCTCATCATCAAAATCCACCCTTAAATATGACTTTGCCTCCTCAAGAGTAATCATAATCTACTCCTTAGGCAGTAGCACCAATTTTTAATAGTTTAACTGCCTCTCTTAATACAAGGATTCCATCTACTCTTTCTTTACCTAAGAAACCAACCATTCCATTACCAGCAAATAGTTCCTTTAAGTCTTGGAAAGATCTATTTCCTCTATCTCCAATCTTGTAATAAGAAAAATCGCCAAAGGCTACTGCAAGTTTTCCTTTTTCAGCTTTTGGAGCAAAGGCTGATGTATAAGCAGGATATCCTAAAAGTCTATCTGGTTCTCCATCCTTAAGTGAAGGTTGCCAAATATATGCACCATTAACATCTTTAAGCTTTCTAATTTGAGCAACTGTTGCATCATTTAAAATGAAGGCTGCTCTCTTTCTATATGGTCTATCTAGAGAGTAAACTAAATCAATAAGTTCATCTGCAGTAATTGTTTGAGCCTTTGTTGTTACCCCAAGTTCTCCACCTTTTTTAGAGTCAAAAATTCCTGTAGGTTTATTTACTCCATCTCCATTTAAGAAAGCGTCCTCTTCAGCATTTGCTAGTGCTCTAGTAAATTCTTCAGTGATGTATTTTTCTAAATTAAAGGCTGAATCATATAAAAGTTCTTCAGTAACTTTAATACCAACATGGAGTTTGTGTGCATCTAGAGATACTTGATCGAATGTGCCATCTCCAAAGGTTAGTTGACCACCTTCTTCTACCCATAGGGCTGCTGGTTTCGTAGCAGCAATGTTAATTTTATGAAGTCCAGAAGTTTGAACTTTTGTAGCTAGTTTTCTTACAATATTTTCATCTTCAAGTCCATTTACAATATCTACTTCCATTTCTTCTGGAACTAAATATCCACCACTTTCATCTGTACCAACTTTTAATTCATTGGAAATATCTCTAAAGTTAGTTCTTAATGCCTTCATCATGGATTTCTTATAGGTATTTCTTGCTCTCATTGGCTTTTCTTCTTCATTAAAAGTAGCAGGTTCATTTGTTAGTGCTTGAGTAGTAGGTTTTTCCAAGGATTTATCCATTTCTTCTTCCCTCTTCTTTCTTTCAATTTCACGAGTGTAATTCTCGATAGTTCTTTCCATCCCTTCATATGTCTTGAAATCTTCGTCAGACATTAGACCCTTTTCATCTGTCTTAGACTCAGCAAATGCTTTTGCCTCATCCCAAGCTTTACTTCTCTTTTCTAAAAGTTCTTTAATATTCATAATTACCTCCAAGTATTTTTAATATTGTTTAATCTGCCTTCGACCTCACTCATTGAGTGAGTTTTCACTTCTTTATTTATCTTTGTTAAAAGGGAGTTTGTAACTGCTCGCCTTGAAAAGACCATGTTCGTAACTTTTTCATCTTTTCTTTTGTCAGTGAGAGTTCCATCACAAAAACCCATCTCGATGGCCTTATTCTTATCAAACCAAGTCTCTCCATCCATTAGATTAGAAATCTCTTCTCTGGATAAACCTGTCTTAATCTCATAGGCATTGATGATTGACTCCTTAACTTCCTTTAACATATCTATGGCTTTTTGCATTTCTTTTGAGTCACCAATAGCTACAGTTAAAGGGTTGTGAATCATCATTAATGATGTTGGACTCATCAATACTTCAGTTCCTGCCATTGCAATGACAGATGCTGCTGATGCTGCAAGCCCATCAATCTTAATTGTCACATTTCCTTTGTGCTCTAAAAGCATGGTGTAAATTCTCGATGCAGCTATACAATCACCACCAGGGGAGTTGATCCACACAGTTATATCTCCACTTTTGTTTTTTAATTCTTCAAAAAAGAGCCTTGGTGTGATTTCATCATCAAACCAAGACTCTTCTGCAATAACTCCATCTATATAGAGTTCATTTGAATCCTTTTTCCAATTCCAAAATATTTTATTGTTCTTCATTAGGACTTATCACTTCTCCTTTCTGCTGATAAAAACTACCTGCCTTATCAAGTGGTAGCATATTTCCATTTACAAGATATAGGTCTCCACCTTCTTCAGCCGAGATCCTATCTAAATTTTCCAGTTCTCTTATGTCGTTTGCACTCATCCAGCCATTCTGTCTTCCTACAGCATATCCATTCATCCTTGATTCATAGTCTCCTCTTAGAAGTCCATCAAGATTAAATTTAATAAAGTAGGATTCTTTTTCTTTTTTTGTTAGCAGTGCTCTTTCCAAAGATTGTTCCCAACGAACAATCCAAGGATCAAGTGTGTATTTAACAAACTCAAGTGACTGCTGTTCTATATTTGAAAATGACGACCTCTCTAAATCACCAATCATATGAGGTGGTATTCTAAATATTCTTGCTATCTCATTTAACTGAAACTTTCTAGTTTCCAAAAACTGGGCTTCACTTGGTGCAATAGCAATCGGTTGGTATTTCATCCCTTCTTCAAGTACAGCCACTTTGTTGGCGTTCTTAGGCCCTTGAAAGGCTGCATTCCATGACTCCCTTACTCTCTCTGGGTCTTTAATTATGCCTGGATGTTCTAAAACCCCACCTGGTTGTGCTCCATTTTGGAAAAAGCTAGCGCCGTAATCTTCACAAGCCATAGCCATACCAATTGCATTCTTGGCCATGGTAATTGGCGAGTAACCAATAAGACCATCAAAACCAAGTCCAGGTATATGAAGAACATCTTCTTTTAAAAGATAAACTTCTTCTGATTTATGATTGTATTTATAAAAGATTTCTCCATCTTCACTTCTCATAACAGTCATCTTATTTGGCATTAGTGGATAAAGTCCGATGACCTCATTTCTTCCATTGCGAATTATTTGAGCATAGGCATTACCCCATAAAAGAAGATGAGTCATTAGTGTTTCTCTAAATACAAATGAAGTCATCTCAGTATTAGGTTCATCGTGTAAGAGAAAATATATGGCGTGGTCTTTTGCTTTTTCCTTTGAATTAGAATCTCCCCTTTTATATAGATGAAGTGGAAGTCCTGCTAAGGTTTCAGCAAGAACCCTCACACATGAATAAACTGCCGTCATTTGCATAGCAGTAAATTCGGTTACATTCCTTCCTGCCGTTGTTCTCCCAAATAAAAAAGACGATGAAGATATCCTCTCCCCGTCTTTAGGTTTGTCTCTCGACTTACCTGTGCCCTTATGGGTGAATATTAAATTTAAAATGTTTATATTACCACCTCCTAAAAGTAGGTATGAAAAAAGCACCTACTAATGTAGATGCTCTAAAGATTATAAATTAATTTGGATAATCTGCTTGGTCTCCTAAAATCCAAAAATCACATATTTCATCACCATCTGCTAATGTATTATGTCGAATTAACTTACCCTTACATGCCTTTATAGTCAAATAATCCAGCTCACAAAATAGATGTGTATATTCTTCTAAACCATTATCTTTAAAATATTTAGCAATTGGACATTTTGTAAAATAATAATAACAACCGTCTTGATGAGAATCATCAAAGTTAAACTTCCATGTACTTGGATATTTAATTAGGTTTTCATCTGCCCATTTCGAATTTTCTATCATCTTTTCTTTAAACTTTTCCATGTCTTTACTATTATTGAAATCCTTTTTATTCAATTTGTTTATTATTGGATGAGTGATAACATACTCCATTAATTCTGCCAGAATGCTTTTGTTTATTAAAGATGGATTTCCGTACAAGAATGAAAAAAACAAGATTGAGTAATATAAATTTGATGCCATAGGATTATCTTCACCTATATCCTCAGATTTTACCATCAAATTTTTATACTCTCGCTTTGCATTTTTAAATATCTCACGAACTTGGTTTTTCGGAAATCGAGACTTTAAATAACTTTTAATAAAAGGATATAAAATAATCCAATAACTGAACTTTGGTCTCATGATTTGTGCCTCCTGAATTTTGTATTTTCATCTTTATTCCATTATATCAAATCATAATTGTTATTAAACTCTATTTTGGTTATATCAGAAGTAATCCCCTATCATCATAGACCGATTCACTTATATCATTACCACACCTTATAGCCCTGTCAAGTGCCATAATTGTAGCAATTACACCATCAATCTTTTCTGTAGATTTTTCCTTGTCCGCCTTAATATTTCCAGCAGGATCTGTTCGTATGAAGATGTTATCCATCATCCATCTTAGAACGGGATGTCCTCCATGGGCTATTTTTCTTTCAAGGGTAAGTTTCATTAATTCTTTTGTTGGTGGAGACATATCTTTAAATCCTTGACCAAAGGGAACTACTGTAAAACCCATCCCTTCTAAGTTTTGAACCATCTGAACTGCTCCCCATCTATCAAAGGCTATTTCTCGGATGTTATATGTCTCACCTAAGTCTTCTATGAATTTTTCAATAAAGCCATAATGGACTACATTACCCTCTGTTGTCTGAATGTAGCCTTGTTTTTTCCATATGTCATAGTTTACATGGTCTCGTTTTACTCTTAGGTCAAGATTATCTTCTGGCAACCAAAAGTAGGGTAATATTTGATATTTATCATCTTCATCTAATGGAGGAAAGACTAAAACAAAGGCCGTAATATCTGTTGTTGATGATAGGTCAAGACCTCCATAACAAACTCTTCCTCTTAGTTCTTCTTCATTAACAGCAAAGTTACATAAGTCCCATTTTCCCATGGGCATCCACCTAATTGCTTGTTTGACCCACTGATTTAATCTTAACTGTCTAAAGGAGTTCTCTTCAGTTGGATTTTGCTTAGCAGATTCACAGGCTTGTCTTACTTTTTCTATTGGAACTGTGATTCCAAGAGACGGATTTGCCTTATGCCATACTTTTTCATCTGTCCAATCGTCTTCTCTATCTGCTCCATAAATAACAGGATAAAAAGTTGGATCAGTTTTTCTGCCTTCAAGTATGTCGACTGCTTTTTGATGTGTTTCGTAGCAGATTGATTTTGTATCTGTTCCAGCAGTTGTTATAAGAAAATATAGGGGTTGGGTTCTCGCATCACCAGACCCTTTTGTCATGACATCAAATAACTTTCTGTTAGGTTGGGTATGAAGTTCGTCAAAGACCACACCATGAATATTAAATCCGTGTTTAGAATAAGCCTCTGCAGATAAGACTTGATAAAAAGAATTTGTCGGTTTATATATCATTCTCTTTTGTGATGCTAGAATCTTTACTCTTTTAGAAAGGGCTGGAGACATTCTTACCATATCAGCTGCAACATCAAAGACAATAGTTGCTTGCTGTCTATCGGCAGCACATCCATATACCTCTGCTCTTTCTTCTCCATCACCACAAGTAAGGAGGAGTGCTATGGCAGCTGCAAGTTCAGACTTTCCCATCTTCTTTGGTATTTCAATATAGGCTGTATTAAATTGTCGGTATCCTGTATCTTTTACAATTCCAAATAAGTCTCTAATTATTTCTTCTTGCCAGTCAATAAGCTTGAAGTCTTTACCTGCCCATCTACCTTTTGTGTGTTTAAGGCATTCTATAAAGGTAACGGCATAATCTGCTTTGTTTTTATCATAGTGAGATGTAGGTAGCATAAATTTTGTTGGTTTATATTTCATTTGACCTCCTTCCTCTAAAACTGAATATAAAAAATACTAGCCCTAGCTAGTTCACTACGAGAAAAAGAGCCTTCGCTCAATTTCTTGGTTTTTAATTATTTTGTTTTCCTAATTCATAAGCCTCTTTTAACATTTCTTTTAATGACCATACTGAAACTTCTAAAAAGTCTTCTGAATCATTGTTTCTTTTTTCTAAGTCTCCTCTTTCTTCTATTGCATAAGAATGTTTCTTTGCAATTTCTAAAAGTGCTCGATCTCTTCTTTCATTAATTCTTTTGGTGGCTTCTAAAAAGCATTGTCTTTTCAATTCTTGGTTTGTCATTTATCTTACTCCTATTTTCTTTTTCTTTTGGAGATTATCTATAAAGTCGTCAAACCACTTTGCTCCAATCTCAATCCTTATCATTGGAAGTCTTCCAAGTTTATTGTATTTTAAACTTACTATCCTTAAGTCTTCAGGAAGGCTAGTTCCATAAAATTCGTTGATTGTTTTTCCCATCGTGATGTAAATTGTGTCATCTTCAAGGTAGTCTTTTAAATAATCTTGAAAAGCTAAGTCTCCATTTTCTCCTTCATAAAGTCCAAGCATTGTAATTGCTGAAGAGTTGATTAACTCATTTAAATCTTCCTGTGTTTTCATGTATTTGTATGCCATATTTTTCTCCTTACCTTTTTTTGTATGTACATATAACCGTACTGTCAAAAATAAGTCAAGTTAATTAGAGAATATAATGGCTATATCTCAACCTTTACTCGATATTTTTTTCTATTCTATCCACTCTGAAAATTACATTTAACATCGAACCATTATCCCATTTTACTAGGATTGATCCAATGGCATCCACCCCATAAACTGTGCCTAAAGTTCCAACTGGAGGTGCTTGGTCATCTTCCATTTGGATTAGTTTTACTCTTGTACCTACTGGATATGTCTCTTTTAATTTTTGTATAATTTCCCTTGAAATCATCTAATCCCCTCACATACATATATCACTAAATCTAGGATTTATATCAAGTCAGATTAAAAACATCTTCATACTTATACTCTTTTCCATCTCTTAAAAGGCTTACATCTTTATCACTGCCAACCAATTCAATAAACCTATTTACAATCACATCTACAAATTTTTCATCAAGTTCTATCATCCTACAAATCCTATCAGTTTGCTCACAAGCTATTAGTGTACTTCCACTTCCACCAAAAGGATCAAGTACAATGGAGTTTGTCATTGATGAATTTTTAATTGGATAAGATAAAAGTGGGATAGGTTTCATAGTGGGGTGGTCGCCATTTTTTCTTGGTTTATCAAATTCCCAAATGGTAGACTCCTTCCTTCCTGTATACCAGTTGTGTTTTCCTTTTTTCTTCCAACCATAAAGAATTGGTTCATGTTGCCATTGATATGGACTTCTTCCAAGTACAAGGGACTGTTTCTTCCAAATACAAGTGCCAGATAAATAAAATCCAGCATCTTGGAATGCTTTTCTGAAATTAAGTCCTTCTGTATCAGCATGGAAAACATAAATAGAACCATCATCTGCGAGAAACTTTTCCATATTTAAAAAGGAGCTTAGTAAAAATTCATAGAATTTACCTTGCTCCATATTGTCATTTTTAATTTTTCCTGCTGTTCCTTCATAGTTTACATTGTATGGAGGGTCTGTGATGATAAGATTTGCTTTTGATTCTCCCATCAATTTTTCGTAAGTGATCTCATCTGTAGAATCTCCACAGATGACTGTATGCTTGCCTAATGTCCATATATCTCCAGCCTTTGAAAAAGTAGGTTTTTCTAATTCTTCCTCTACATCAAAGCCATCATCTTCTGTATCATTTCCTAGATCAAAAATATTAGATAGTTCATCTGGTGAAAACCCAGTAAGTTCTAAATTAAAACCATAATCTTCTAGAGATTCAATTTCTACTCTTAATAGTTCTTCATCCCATCCAGCATCAAGAGCCATTCTGTTATCAGCTAAGATATAGGCTTTCTTCTGTGCCTCGTTTAGATGGTCTGCAAAGACACAAGGTACTTCTTTTATACCTTCTTCCTTTGCTGCCATAATTCTTCCATGGCCTGCAATAACTCCGTAGTCTTTATCAATAATTACAGGATTGATGAAACCAAACTCTCGAATTGATGAGCGTAGTTTATTAATCTGGTCTTGTGAGTGAGTTCTTGCATTATTTACATAGGGAACAAGTTTTTCGATATCAACTAATTTCATTTCTTTTGTTGTAATCATATTAGCCCCCACTTAGCAAATTCCTCAAAACCACCAATAGAGTTAATGTAGTTTCTAGCAATTTCTACAATTTCTGAATATGGTCTACCATCAACAGTTTCATCCCCGATTGCACAGGATAATTCAATCTCTCTTTTTTCTTCTTGTGCCTTCAGGTGGGCATAAATATTGACAGATACATCAGCCTTGGATAGGTCTTTACCATGAAGACCTCCACCAGTTACTGCTCTTCCCATATCTGAGCCGAGTTTTCTATTAGTTGCTCCAGTATCAACATTATATCCTCCAGTCCAATCTCCTAATGGATTTACAATTGCTCTTGGATAAATTGATTTTAAAATTTCTGTAGATACATTTGACTGACAAATAATAAGTTTATCTCCATCAAGAATATATTTCCCATCATAAGGATAATTAGAGTATATTTCACGAGCAATTAAAGATAGTTTATTTTCTTCATCTGATGTAGGCACTCCTTTAAATATTCCATTATCCCCACATCTAATCTTTTCTTTTTGATTGTTCGATAGGTGGATATCTTGTTCTACAATTTTAATATCTGCTGTGACATCTCCAGCTATCCTCCTAATTGCTGTTTCAATTTCTTTTTTATTTAGAGTGCAGTCCGTTTCTATAATCACATGACAGTCTCCATGACCAAGCAAAACCTCGACTGCAATTTTAGGGTTCTCCTTTTCTTTATATGCTAAATCTACAATTGCACCTGCAATACAATCTGCTTGTTTGTCAGGGTGCTTTGGATTTACTTTTTCAAACATTTAATCACCTTACTTTCTACTCCTTAGTAATTTTTCCATCATATCTTCTCCATAGTCTTCATATACTTCCGTGCAGTTTTCTTTAACTATGTCATAAATCTCGTACCATAGAAGATTTGCCGTCTTTTGAAACTGGCTAGACATCTGTACAAATGGAGATGCAATAACTCCACCAGTTGTAGGATGCTTTCCTAAAAGTCCAAATTGACTTATTGCCTCTTCACATTGAATGTATCTTGCAAAAGCCTGGGAGTAGGATTCTAATAATCTTGGATTTACTAAGTTTTCACAGTTTCTCTGTTTTAACCAGCCCCAAGTCTCTTTATATATTTCATCTGCACCAAGTGGTATTCCATTCTTTTGCTTTGCAGATAGATAATCACTTGGTGTAGGCATATCCGTTCCATCAAGAACTGCACCATCTGGTAAATCTACTGCATCTATTTCCTCTGGAGAAAATGTAGGAATATCATTCATAAGTATTTCTACTTTTTTACCTTTTTCTATTTTTTCAGCAGCAGGCTGTGGTTTCCCTCCTGCTTTTACTCTTCTTCCACCTCTGTATGTTCCGTCTTTAGCGATAGTATCACCTCCTAATTCTTCATCTTCTTTAATAGGGCCTTTGAACCCGTTTTTTTGTGCGTGAGAGGGCGGCACCGTTGATAGGGAAATCAGTCACAGAGATTAATACTCCCCCTCCCCACGGAAAACTATCCTCCAAATCTATCTCCACTCTTTGCATGAATCTTTGAATGACAAGATTTACAAAGACTCATAAGATTGTCTTCGTCATTAGTTCCACCACGAGAAAGAGGAAGTATGTGATGTACTTCCTCTACCTTTGTCATTCTATTTTCTTTTAAACACATCTCACAAAGCGGGTGCTCTGCTACATATCTTTTTCTAATAACTCTCCATGCTTTTCCATAACGCTTATGAGTTCTAGGATCTCTTTTATATTTTTCATAGTTTCTGTTGTATTCTTTCTCATGTTTCTTGCAGAATCGTCCATCAACTAATTCAGGACAACCTGGATGTGAACATGGTCTCTTAGGTTTTCTCGGCACTTTATCACTCCATAAAGAAAGCCCTGAAGATTAAATCTCCAAGGCTCTTTTAATTATTCTTTTGCTATTTTAATAATACTACAACTCCATAGTGACATTCTATGACATTTCATGACAGGATTTGATTAGCTTTGAAGTTTCTTTTAACCCCAGATTGTGAAGTCTATGAATATGTCTAATATCATAATTCATATCAACTGCTATCTTCTCCCAAGTCTCAAAGCAAAGATATCTTTTTTCAAGAATGACTTGAAGTTCCTTGTTTTGAATTTGTTTAATTGTTCCAACCATCTCTGCTTTCAAATCTACAAGTTTATCTATATCCCTATTAATCTCTTCTTGAAGATCTACAATCTTAACAATAGTATCTTCAAGTTTAGATGTTCCTCTACTAGGACTCTTGGGCATATCTGATAAGGTCGATGTAGCTTTTGTAGCTAAGGCATTTAAACTTTCAACTTGCTCTAGCTTACTGTTAATTCTCTTGTCTAAATAAAAAGCTTGTTTTAAATATTCTTTTGCATTCATTTCTTACCTCCATAAGTATTGAGGTAAGTTCTCTATAGAACCTCTACTCATTTTAGATTTGCTTTTACTGCATCAATAAGTGCAGCTTGTGTTTTATTCTTATTTTCTAATGCTTTCATAACATCTTCATCAATAGTTCCTTTTGCTAAGATATGATGAATCACAACTGTTTCTTTCTGTCCTTGTCTATAAAGTCTGGCATTGGTTTGTTCATAAAGTTCTAAGGACCAAGTAAGAGAAAACCAAATAAGTGTTGAACCTCCCGCTTGTAGGTTAAGTCCATGACCAGCAGATGCTGGATGGATAATGGCAACTGGAATCTTACCTTGATTCCATTCTTTAAAGTCCTCACTTGTCTTAAGTTCTCTTACATCAAACTTATCTTTTATTCTTTTCAAATCTGACTTGTACCAATAAGCTATTAATACTGGTTTACCATTTGCGCCTTCTATTAAATCTTCCAAGGCATCAAGCTTTCTATCATGAATATGAATCATATTTTTATCTTCATCATAAACAGAACCTGACGCCATTTGAAGTAACTTATTAGAAAGTGCAGCAGCATTAACTGCATCTATATCTTTATCCTTAATATTAACAACCAAGTCTTTTTTTAAGGTCTCGTAGATATCTCTTTCTTTATCTGATAGATTTACAAAAACTTCATTGTTTATCTTCTTTGGCATTTTTAGATAGTCTTCAGCTTTCATAGAAACTGTGATATCTGATATCTTTTCATAGATTGCATCTTCAGCAAAAGGAAGTGGCTTATAGGAATAAATGATTGGTCCGTTTCTCTTATCTGGTTTGAAGTAGATTTCCCTGTACTGACCAATAAATCTTCCAAGTCTCTCTCCCATATCAAGGAGCCTAAACTCAGCCCACAAATCCATTAGGCCGTTAGATGATGGAGTTCCAGTAAGACCAACTATTCTTTTTACCTTTGGTCTAACTTTCATCAAAGCTTTAAACCTCTTTGACCTATGAGATTTAAAGGATGATAGTTCATCAATTACGATCATGTCGTAGTTAAAGGGTATTTCACTCTTATTTATTAGCCAGTCTACATTTTCTCTATTGATTAGATAAATATCTGCTTGTTCTTCTAATGCTTTTATTCTTTCTTTTTCACTTCCTATTGCTACTGAATATTCTAAGATATCAAGGTGAGACCATTTTTCTATTTCTTCCTTCCAAGTGTCCCTGGCAACTCTTAGTGGTGCTATGATTAAAACTTTAGAAATTTCAAAAGAATCAAAGAGTAAATCTTTTATAGCTGATAAGCTTATAACCGTCTTGCCGAGACCCATGTCCAGTAGAAGTGCAGATTCCTTATTTTCTTTTATAAATTCAGTAGCATAATTTTGATATTTATGTGGAGTATATTCCAATTAGTCACCTCCGATTCTCTTCATTATTTCATCAATGTTTTCTTTTGAATCAAGAACATAAACCTTAAAACCTAAATCTTTAAATTGCCTTATTCTCTTTTTCTGAATTGGTCTTGGTTCTCCTCCAGGTCTTTTTGTTTCAACAAATCCGATTTTACCTTTAGGTAGAAGTATTATCCTATCTGGTATTCCCGTCATTGATGGAGATGTAAATTTAAGACAAAGACCTTCATGGAGTTTCACTTTATCTACCAATGCTTTTTCTATTTCATTTTCTAACATATAAACCTCTATTTTTAGACATTGTGCAAGTCGTGAAACTCTATTATATAACCTTTATATATAACTAAAATTTAATTTACTTACTATATAATAGTTATATATATGACATTCACGACCTGCACTTCTTGTATTTTTACACAAAATCTGACTTTAATTTAAGTCCATTAATCACAATTCCTTGATTAGTTTTTCTCCTCATAAATCCATTGGATGAAAGAGCAGAATAAAAATCTGTTGTAGACCTTACATAATCTCCAGTTCTTAAACAATAGGCTCTATATTCTTGATAGACTTCTCCAGACTTTTCTTCATAGGATGAATCAATCTCACAACACTCATTTAAGAAATGCTTGAACCAGTTATTTGATTCCTTATATTCATTGATGGCATCTGCTACTTTTTTAGGTAGGCTGAATTTAAAATCTTCATCAATAGCCTTTTTAGCACCCTCGATTAACCACTTGAGAACTGCTCCCCCAGCCTTATCTACTAAATAATCAGTGTAGTTTTTAATATCACTACTGCCCTCTATCTTTGCCTCAAATGGAATTACAATGAGTCTTCTCCAGGTTCCTTCATCTAAGGCACCCACCTTTGGTAGGTGGTTAGTATATAGGACAAGGGTATGAGAAGGTATGAACTTAAACGGATCTCGATATTTTTTCTCTGCTACAATTTCATCCGTAGAACAAAGCTGTTTTACGTTTGAAGTATTTAACCTTAATCCTTCTTGAAGTTCAGCTGCAATTAAAAGCCTTTTGCCTCTTGTTTCAGCAAGTTCTGGTTTAGCATTTCGCTTAGAATTAACTGTAAGAATATCTGCAGAGATTGACCCACTGTAAAGATTTAGAACTCTTGAGATAGTATTCCAAAATGTGGACTTGCCATTTCTTCCATCACCATAAGCTATAATGAGAGCCTCAATATAGACCTTTCCTATTAGAGAAATACCTGCTACTTTCTGAACATATTCTATAAGCTCACTATCATTTACAAAAAATGTATCCAAGGCACCAAGCCATATATCCATATTTTCATCACTTGGATCTACAGATGTTTCTTTGGTTATATAGTCTTCTGCTTTATGGTCTCTACAATCTCCAGTTTTTAAGTCAACTGTAAAAGAGGGAGTATTTAGCAAGAACTCATCCGTATCAAGTTCTCTTTGATCTATTTCAAGCATTGGTTTTGATTCTTTTAAAGTTGCATGGATTGCTCTGGTATCACCTCGTTTTACAGCATATTTCTTATATGCCTCAAGCGAAGTTAATTTATAATATATAGTTTTTTGATTCTTATCAAAAACCTCCATAGCCTTTTTCTCGCTCATTGAGGATATGATATCTCTAACTCCCGATTTCTTAATGTCCTCATCCATTTTCAAAAGTTCATTGTCTATTTCCTCTATCTGTTTTAAAACTAAGTCTTGAGAATATCCTTGTGCCTTTAGTTCAGATTCCTCCCAGTAGGAGTCGTTGTAAACAAGAAAACCTGTAGAAGGAGAAAATCGAATTCTGTCTTGATATTCTCTTACAAAAACTTCTGCTTGACCTATGTCTGAAAATTCTGACGGTCTTAAATTTATACCTTCAGTGTATTCTTCAGGTGGAACATAATCTTCACTTGCAGCTATTTTTTTATAGAATTTGCAAGCAGACCTCCATATTTGTTCTAGTTCATCATCTGGAAGTGGTGGTGAGCAAAGACTAGCTTTTTTATCGAATAATTCTCTTGCCTCATCTGTATTTCCATATCGAATTAGAATCCTACCAGCAAAATGGTTCATAGTTGAATTTCTAGAGCCTTGCTGAATTAAGTCTTGAGAGTTATCAAAATTTTCAAAGTCATCTTTTAAAATATCAGTTACATATTTCCTTCCCCTAACTATTTCAACAGCAGGATTCTTAACTCCAAAGAAAAACCTCGCCCCATCTAAGGCATTGCCATCAAAGAAAGTATAGGTCTCCGCTAACCTTTCTTTGATTCCTACATATTCAGCTAAATTTGTAATCTTAGGAATTGGGAAATATATGTGCATCCTTGGTCTTGCAGCTTTTCCATTTTTTTCTTTTCTATGGTTTCTGCTATAAACTATGGCAAATTTAACTCCGTCAAATATTCTCTTTAAATCATTAGCTGAAATCCAATCATCTGGATTTTCTGAATGGTCGTTGTCTATATCCATGGGAACACATTCTGACTCTATAAAATTATCATTGGACCTGTAGGAATTTTTATACTTAGCCATTACATGGTCAAAACTCGCAGCTTTCTCAAATGACCTAACATCTACTGCATTAACCTCATTTGGATAAACACAGTTTGACTCCACTCCTATTAAATTTGAGGTGTATATTTTCAATTAGGCTACCTCCTTAATATATCGAATCTCCATTTTCCTATTCTCAGCAATCTTTATTTCTTCAGCCATTCCAGCACTTATATAATCACCAAAGACCCACACTTCTTCACATTTTCCAAGAAGGACATAATTAAAATGCATGGCAAGTCTTCTCTCACTTTCATCACTCATAAACTGAGGAAATAAAAGATGTGGTGCTATGGGAATATTTCCTTTATCCAAAGCATAGCGAGAGTACTTCTGTGCCTTGATGACATTATTTTCAACATCTCCAGAAAATGGACTGCAGATATATACCAATGGATAGTATCTTTTCTCTGTATTTTTAATTGCTTGATAAGGAGTGGGGTCCTTGCACCCACTCCTGTTGTATAATTCTTTATTCATAAATATCCCTCATTGTTTCACTGCAAGTATTACAGCAAACTTGAGTAGAAAATAGATCTCCTTCTTCCAATTCTTCAACTAAATCTACTCGAACTTCTTTTCCGCACTTTGGACAGGTGCAAAAGACATTCTCATAATTTATTTCAATACTTATTTCCATAGAATCATTGATTCTTTCTTTCACATAAAACATTTTGTACCTCCAATTTTTGCTTGTACCATTCAAGGTGTTTCTTTCTGTCTTGATAATTAGGAAATGCTACTAATAAACCAATATCTACCTTTTGCAAGGTTTCAATCATCTCTATTTGTGATTGATTCAGATATGGTCTTATACTTTTTCCTTTTGGTATATCATTTTCTAATCTAAATTCTTTTGCACTCTTACCTAAAACGATACGATTCAGCATGTTACACTCATTACTAAAGTGATAAGCTTTTGGATTGTCATGAAGCAATCTTATATTCTCGGTTAAAAGAGGGAATTCATTTCTAGCTGATACTAGAGTCTTTATGAATTCTTCCATCTCGTTAAATTTCTTAATATAGAGCTCTTTAAATTTCATGGCTTTTTTGCCCGTGTAACCCATAGCTAAAATAGTAAATCCATCTCTAGTTAATAAATAACATGGTAGATTTCTTCCAGTTACATCCTTATAACTGCTGAGCTCAAAATTGAGTTCAATAAATTCTTCACTGAGCCCAGATTTGGGTTGAGTGATTGTTTGTATATCTCTTATAACATTAGAGTGCCTCTTTTCAAAAAACTCTGCTACAAATCTACTGTCCACCCTTGCAACATCATTGTGATCTGCAAATATTCCATAATCGTTCTTTGGTATTAATTCCTTCATTGAATTACCTCCTGTGAATTTTTAAGAGGTTTCCCTCCTAAATCACAGGCAAAGAAATAGAGGGGATTTTTAACCCCCTCTTTAATCTTTTTTATAAAATTCACTTTCAAATCCATCTGCATCTAAGATAAGTCCAGGTGCCCAACTAGGAACTATGGACATGATTTCATTTATTTCTTCGATACTAGATGAATCACTTTCTATTACAACTTCATCATGAATATGCATGACGATATTAAATCCTTTTTTCTCAAGTCTCATCATAGCCTCTGCTAAAATATCTCTTGCGATGGCTTGAACTATATTTTCTACAAATTTTCCACCATAGGATTCAATCTTGTCCCACTTATTTCCAACTACGATTCCTTCATAGACTATTGATTCTCCACCGAATCGATTCATCCCGATTTTTGCTTTTGGATAAGAAAGTCTTCTTTTTGAAGGAAGTTCTATAAAAAGAATGCCTTTTTCATAGCTAATAACTAGGTTCTTGTATTCTTCTTTACTTCTAGTCTTTACAACTCTTTTTACGACAGAATCTATATCCCACCACAAGCTTACGATGTTAGGATTCGCCTCTCGCCAGGAATCGACTATTGATTGAAGTTCATCTTCAGATAAACCCATCTCAATACCACCCATTGCTTTAAGGGCACCTAAGGCCCCTTGATAACCACAGGCTAAAGTCGCTATTTTTCCTTTTTGCCTGAGATGTCCATTTACCCCATGTTTTTCAACTGGCACTCCAAACATCCTCGATGCTGTTCTACAATAAATATCTTCTCCATTTTCAAAGGCTTCCAATACCCATTGTTCTTCTGCAAGCCAAGCAAGGACACGGGCCTCGATTGCTGAAAAGTCAGAAATAATAAACCTGGTGCCTTCTTTTGCTATAAAGGCTGTCCTTATTAGTTGGGATAAAATATCAGAAGGAGATTCATAGAGAATTTCCATAGTTTCATAATCTCTATTTTTTACAAGACTCCTAGCTAAGTCTAAATCTTTTAGATTGTTTCTCCTTAAGTTTTGAACTTGAATAAGCCTGCCCGAATATCTTCCAGTTCTATTTGCTCCATAGAATTGGATCAGACCTCTTGCTCGATTATCTTTTCCTTTTACATTTTTCATAGCATCATATTTTCTAACTGAAGACTTAGATAATTCCTGTCTAAGTTCCAGTACTTCTTTAATATCTCCTTCAGCATTTTTAAGAGCAGACTCTACATCTTTTTTAGCTAAGGAATCTATCTCTAAGCCTTTTCTATTAAGCCATTCTTTAAGCTGTAAGGGAGAATTTGGATTTTCAAGACCAGTTAATTCTATGGCTCTATCCATGTTTTCATCTCGTAATATCTCATCAAATTTAATAGCTGAATCAACTAAAACTTCATCAATTAAGATTCCTCTGTCATTGATGTTTTGGTCTACCCAGTAGTTTTCCCATTCTGATTGAGGCATAGGAAAGGCTGATAGTTTTTTCTTTATCTCCATTTCTGTTTCCACATCTCTTTTGTTATATTCCTTAAAAGTAGACCACTTTTCTAAGTCGTGATGTGGTAGATTTCTTGTCCTCATACCATTGGTTTTAGTTGGTTTACAAGGAATAGAAAAATATCTTATGAGAGCCTTGCCTTCATTCATCTTTTGCTTATCAAGTCTTAAAACCTCTCCTACTTTTTCAAGCGATAGAGGTAGACCAAGATAGGCTGACCAAATCATAGTGCAGTACCAACCTTGAGGTTTTAGTCTCTTACCTAAAAACCTAGATAGACACACCCTTTCAAAATTTGCATTAAAGGCCCACTTTTCTATGTTTTCATCACTAAGGGCTGACAATATTTCTTCAGGAATAATCTCTCCACTTGCCAAATCCATGACCTTAACTTCTTCATCATTAATAGAATAGGCAAAGAGGAGGATTTCAAAATCCTCACTCTCGGCATATTTGTATACACCACTTTTGCCTAAATCAACTGAAGAATAGGTCTCAAGATCTATGGACAATTTCTTCATAGCTATCACTAAGCTTTGTTAATTCTGCTAAATTATTTTTTCTATCTTCTTTTATTTGTTTTTCTATTTTTCTGATATCTCTATCTAGTTCTTTTAACTGAGCTTGTAAAAATCCAAGCTTATACCATAAAAAGGACCAAATAGCTAAAACTATCGCTGTAATTAAATAATCCATTTCTTCCTCCTATGCTAAGAAATCTTCGTCATCATCGTCCATGGCATCAAAGTCATCTGCTGCATTAGACCTATTTCCTAGAGGCTGACCATCTCTCAGTTTTTGAATATTTCCGAGGCCAACCGCTACGCCCTTATTACCATTTACATTGTAGGCATAAAAATTTAGTGATACCCTCGCATATACTCCTGAGTAAACTTCACTTCTTTCAAGAATTGGTTCTACATTTCTATCCACAATTTGAGGTGCTGTCATAGAGTTAGCATTTAAGAAGTATGCGTCAGCATAAGCCTCATCATCTTTTTCTGTGTCTCCATCTCTTAATGGAAGTTTGATAGCTTTCTTATTAGGTTTTTTTCCATTGAATTTAGAAAGTCCTTCATCAATGGCAGCATCTACTGCCTTTTCAATCTTCTCAATTGTCTTTTGGTCGCTCTTTGGGATAATGACAGATACTGAGTACCTTTCTTTACCACCATTGATTGACTTTGGTTCCCAAACATTCGCATAGCTTAATCTAACTTCACCAGTAATTACTTTTGTTTTATTTTGCATAATTAAATCCTCCAAATTCTTCTTTAACATTGTCAATTTTTACTTCTTCTCGCTTGTCATCAATACTTACTAAGGTCAACTTTCCTTTTGGTTTTTCTAATAAGTCGCTGATATTTTCATCAAAGACTTTCTTACCTAGTAACTTAGTCATAGCTGTGATGCCAAGTAACTTTTCTTCAAAGGGATTAAATCCCAGTTCTTTTACTTTGTTAATAACTTCATCTTCATCTCGGTATTTTCTATTAGATCTACCTTCGACAAGTTTTAGATCCTTCCATCTATGACCCTTCATTGCTCTTTCTAAAGCGTAAGCCTTGATATCTTTGACCCATTGTTCCAGTTCGTCTAGTCTTGGTAAAATCTCTTCAATTTCATCGTCAGATAGTTCTGGTGGTAGAGTAAATTCATCTTGTGCTAGTTTCAGATTCTCTTCTGCTCTTTTCCTGCATCTGTTCTTTGCTTTGCAAAAGATGCACCATTCTCCACATGAGAATTCTCCTTCTCCTTTGTAAGCTTTCTCTGCAATCTCTCGTACAGATTCTCCCCACTTATAAAGTTCTATCTTATTGATTTCATAAGTTGATATGTTACATCTTCTTGGTTGATATATGTGAAGAACTACTTTCTCGATATCATAAATTCCATCAAAGAGAGTCAATGCACCAAGTCCGTATAACATGAGTTGTGAATTATCTTTAGCATCTACTAAAACTCCCTGACCATACTTTAGATCTATTACATGAAGTTCTTTTCCTCCAACAACTACACAGTCAGCTGTACCAAATGACTCTTTAACATAGTCTGATAGGTCAAGTCTTTCTTCCACGAATACGGCTGTGCTTTCATACCTACTTATAACTTCCGTTACATATGAGGCATATCCTTCGGTTAGGTCATCCATTTCCTCATCATAAAAATCCAAATCATCAGAAGGATCTTTTACATTAAAGCCTAATATCTTTTTTAGCTTGTATTCTGCTAAGGCATGAGCTGATGTGCCTTCAAGTGCATAAGGACTAACCTCATCTGCATATTTTTGAGAAAGCCTAACGCTTGGAGGGCAGTGAATCCAACGTGAACTACTTGAGGCAGACAATATTGCGTGATCACCCATTAGAGTTTCTCCACATCTGCTACCAAGTCTTTATAGTTGCCTGGATCAATCTCAGATAGCTTTTTAGCCCCATACTTTTCTAATAGTTCTCTTATCTTAGCTGTATGGCCTAATCTTGATTTGTCGGCTAGTATCTTTCTAACATCTTCAATCTCATAAATCTTTTCTTCTTGTTTTACCTTTTCTTCTTTAGGTAGTTCCTCATCACTTTCTAGTGCTGTGAGAAGGACACCTATACTAGATGCAAGATTCTCTGCATCTTCTTTGATTTCCATTAGTAGCTTTATTCTTGACACTTTTTTCTCCTTTCTCGATTTCTCTAACATCCACTGAATCAACTGTCATCCCAGGGTCTAATAGATAAATCTGTCTGTAATCTCCAAACAAAAATTTTATTAATCTGTTTGGAATTTTCCCGACTGCACCTTTAAGGACATTTGTTTTTTGTCCTTTCTCATTTGTTACATTGATGATTATTTTATGCCTCATGTTTGCCTCCTTTCTGAAAGGGTCATCTCCCTTACAAATCACAGGCAAAGAAAAAGGACGAGTTTTTAACCTCGTCCTAAAATATTTAAAAATTATTTTTGATTGTTTCTTTTGCCTTATCCAAATGTTTCTTAACCGCAGCTGAAGATATGTTCATTAAATCTGCAATTTCTGACTGCTTGTATCCATCCACAAACATCAACTTGATTACTAATCGCTGTTTATCCGTTAATAAAGAAAGTATATTTTCCATATGCTCCGACCATTCAAATTCTTCATTCATGTCTTTGGATTTAATAGTTGCTATTAATCTTTTATCTGGATCAATATCCCCATCGTTATCGAAATCAAGAGATAAGTTATAGTTCCTTGGGAATCTTTCCTCCACTTCTCCTTTTAACAAATCCTCATTAGGTTCATATCCATTACTCTTTTTAAAGTCGCTTATAAATTCTTGTTTCCACGCATCTATTTCAGCTTTCTCTTCTTTAGTTCGTTCAGGTCTTAGATTCTTGTTGTTATAGTAAACTTCACTGTCGTCTAAAGCATGTAGTTTTTTGATGTCCACTTCTGTTATCCCATCTTTTCCTGGTTTTAGTTCCACTTTTGTTTCATCTGCAAACCTATAAACATACGTGGTTCTTTCGTCCGATCTAGTCTTTCTAATTTTCAAAATATTCCTCGCTTTCTTGCCCGATAGCAAGGAGCGAGAAATACAAATTTTACCTACAGTTTATGGAGCATAGTTGTCTTTCACCTAAAAAAGGCTATAAGAAACTAGAGGTACTCCATATACTTCTTTCAAAATTGATTGAAATTAGTTTATATGTGTATCTCACGCCCTTATAGCTAATCAGGCTTGATATAATTTGTAATAAAAAAAGCCTAATTCATCCGTTAAGATAAATTAGGCCGTCTTGCAGCTCTTAAAAATTTATGCTGATTTTTTGTAACTCTTTATGTCGTACTCTGTTTTATCTATTCTTTTAACTAAGGTGATACATCCACCTCTAGCTAGTTCAATACTTTGTCCGACTTCAAGTCTAACTTTAATTTCTTGTTTTTTATAGATATTTTGTAATATCCCAGTTTCTGCTTCAATTTTACAAATAAGTTTATTATTTGCATCTTTTACTTCTTGAATTTCTTTAATAGGCATCTTCCTTTCTTTATATTTTAGCTTGTGATAAAATAACTTCTTTCTTGTTGTTGATTTAATGGAACGCTCAACTTAAAAAAATATAGAAGTTATCTCGTTCCATCTATTCAACATAAATTATACCACAAGTGTTGATTGCGTGCAACACTTGTGGTATAATTTTATTACAAGGAGGAAGTTTTATGAAAGATACTTTGGGAAAGGTTATATCCAATAGACGTGAAGAACTAGGAATATCTCAGCGTGAATTGGCAAAAAAAGTAAAAATTAGTAATTCTACAGTTTCAAGAATTGAAAACGACGATAAAATAACTCCAGATAATAACACTCTTAAGGCTATATCTGAAGTTCTACAAGTCGACTATAACTATCTGCTTGCCTTAAATAAGCAAATAGATGATGAACCAGAAATTCGTATTATTCAAAGAGCAGCAAGAAACATGGATCAAGGAAAAAAAGAAGAGATGTTAAAGGTATTAAAGAAGCATTTTGAAGAAGAATTCGGCGATGCAAATGGAGATATGTAATAGTGAGGTATGCTCCAGATTATAAGATTTCCCTAGAGAAATCATATGAATTGTTGGAAGATGCCGAAATCTCTGAAATTCCTATTGATTTAGATAAAATTATTGATTGCTTTAGCAATGAAATCAGTGTAAAAACTTACTCTGAATATATGAATTATGCTAACTGTTCTTTACAAGATGTGATTGATTTTTTCGATAGCGATTTAGGTGCCTGTAGTTATAGGCACGATACAAATAAGTATATTATTTATTATAATGACGTAGATAAAACTGATAACTGGATTAGATTTACCATAGCTCATGAACTAGGACATATTTTTATTGGTCATCACCAAATGTATGGTGTTGATGTTCTATCCAGAAAAGGTGTTGGTAAACACAAATACGAAGAACTTGAAAAAGAAGCAAATAATTTTGCTAGGAATCTATTATCACCTGCACCTCTTGCTGAACAAGTTGTTATGTTTGAAAAAAAGAAAAATCCTAGCACACTATCTGATTTATTTAGCATAACTGTCCCAGCTGCTGAGGTTAGATTACAATATATTTCAAGAGACTTAAGAGATTTTTCTAATTCTATGCTTTCTTTCTTTAAAAACACATTTAATCCTCTCAGTATATATTGCCCTGAATGTGGTGTTGAACACGAAAAAGGAACAGACTATTGTGCTAATTGTGGTTCTAAATCTTTAGCTTTTGGATTTAAATATAAGCGTTTATCTGATAGTAACAATTCTATTAAGTATAGTACTTGTATTATATGTGGTCATAACAACTTTAATCGTCATGCAAAATTTTGTCCTATATGTGGGGTTCCTATATATAACTCTTGTTCTGATAACAAGGATCATGATGTTAAATTAACTGATTATTACTGCTCAACATGTGGAAGTCCCACTACAATGAAAGATTATATTAAAGAGATTACAGAAAAAAGAGGTGAAAGAGATATGCTTTATGAAGATGGTGTAGAATTTGATGAATCAACAATGAAAGTAAAAATTTGTCCTAAATGTGGAAACGAAGAATTTAGTGATGATGCATTATTTTGCAAAATATGTGGAACGAACTTATATAATGATTGTGAAGGAATTCATACTCAGAATTTTAATGGCTTTGATGATATTGGTGAAATACATCATAACCCAAGTAATGCCAGATACTGCGAAACTTGTGGGGCTAAAACAAGATTTTTTATAGATGGAATCTTATGCGACCACAGTGAATACAATAAAGATTTTACTGATGATTCTAATTCAGGATTTGATTTTCCAAGTGATGATCAGATTCCTTTCTAACTAAAAGAACTAGCCTATTTATTTTTGGCTAGCTCTTTTTTTAATATATTTTATATATCTATTCTGTTCACTCTCCCTATAAATATCTATCCTGTCTACACACCCCTACGATTTTTACTATTAATATGTTCCCACAAGGTATTTTTCAAATAGAAAAATGGCTTTTAGGATTTCTTCTAAAACCCCAAAAGCCATTGATTTCAACAGTCTTATAACCTCTTATATTATTTTCTTGACATCAATACTACACTCTCAACATGTGCAGTATTTGGAAAGAGATTTACTAGTGAAATTTTTTCTACACTATACACTTCTTTTAAAGACTTTAAATCTCTTGCTTGGGTTGCTGGGTTGCAGGAGATATAGACTAGTCTTTCAACGGGATTTTCTTTTAAAAAGTTTACTAGTTTTTCATCTAGTCCTTTTCTTGGTGGATCTACTATAATTTTATTTGGTGCAATTTTTTCTTCTTCCCAAAGTTTATCTATAGTTTCTTCTGCTGGTCCATGCACAAATCTTGCCTTAATATTATTTTTCTCTGCATTTTCTCTTGCATCATCTACTGCACTTTCAACAATTTCTATTCCTATGACTTCAGGACCAGACTTTGCCACTGAAAGGGATATGGATCCAACTCCACAGTAGAGGTCGTAAATCTTATCATCCTCTTTAGGTTCAAGATAGTCTATTGCCTTCTTGTATAATTTTTCCGTTGCAGGTCCATTGATTTGAAAGAAGGACTCTGGAGAAATTTTATAATTTATGCCAAGTAGTCTTTCCTCTATTGTGTCGTCCCCATAAATTTTTTCAAACTCTCGTGAGTAGTGAGTCTTATCTTCCTTGTTATAATTTAAGTAAATTGACTTTACTCCTGCATCTATGAGGTTGGACAAGATATCTTTTATCTCTAGTCTTCCCTTCTTGCTCACAAGTATTAAGAGAATATCTCCCTTGTAATTAGTCCTAATTCCTATTCTCTTTAGGTCCTTTAGTTTTTTATAGTCCCACATTATTTTTATAACTTGATTAGCTGAATCTTTTTGCATAATGCAGGTCTTTATAGGAACAATTTCTTTAGAATTTTTGGCAAAAAGTCCAATCTTTCCATCCTTAACTTGGAACTGCATATTGTTTCTATAATGTGTTTTATCTGGAGAGTCAATAACTTCTTCTACTTCTAGGTCAAGGCCAGCAAGTTTATTTAAATTTTTATTTACATCTGCTTCCTTCCATTTTAATTCCTTATCATCAGAATAATTTAGAAAGTCACAGCCACCACAATCTTTAAAATAAGGACAGGGGGATTCCACTCTGTCCTTAGATTTTTTTATTATTTTTAAAATTTCTCCTTTGGCGAAGTTTTTCTTTTTCTTAGTAATTATATACTCTACTTCATCACCAATGACGCCCCCATTTAAAAATACTGGGCTTCTATTGAGCTTGGTTATGCCAAGACCCTTGAAGTCAAAGTCTATAATTTCTCCCCTAAATTTATTTTCTACCATATCTTAACTCTATTTTTGTATCGTAAATGTTTATCTTCCTATTCTTGTAAAGATTGCCTACTGCTCTTTTGTAGGCTTTTTTACTTAGACCTGTTACGTCTTTAATTACTTCTGGATCTGACTTGTCTCCTAATTCTAGAACTCCATTGTTATCTTCAAGTATTTCTAAAATTAAGTCTGCATCAGCATCAATTTGCTTGTAGGCTTTTTCTCTTAAAGTTAAGGTTATAAAACCTGTTTGAAGAATTCTTTGAACTCTTGCCTCTACTTCTTCTCCAACCTTATAGATTCCCTTGATTTCTTCTATAGGAATCATACCGTCGTATTTGTTATCAATAGCGACAAAGGCACCTGGTCTACCAATGCTATAGATAGTTCCCTTTACAATGTCATTGACCTTAAAGTTCCCTTCTGTGCTTAGCTTGTCCTTTATATTCATTGTAAGTGCAAGCCTATCGCTCTTGTCGTGGTAAAGATAAAGCAGGTATTCATCGCCAACTGTTAATCTTCCAAAGGATTCTTTAAAGGGTAAGAAGATATCCTTGCCAATTCCATTATCTACGAAATAACCAACCTTTGCCTTGTCAACAACCTTTAACTTTTTTAATTCTCCCACTTGAGCATAGGGTCTTTTCAAAGTTGCTTCAAAGTCTTCGTGGATGTTATAGACAAAAGCTTCCACTTCTTGTCCTACTTTTAAATCGTCTCCTTCTCCTTTTGCAAGATAAACTCTTTCTCCATCTTGGTCTTTAAGACTTACTTTTCCATCTTTTTTAGATGCAACTGTTAATTTTTGTATTTTTCCTAATTCCATGCCTTCTCCTCTATTATCTCTCTTCCAATCTTCGTCATACTTTCATACAAATCATCTATTATGCCGTAATCTATATCCTTTAAAACATCTATCCCATAATAAATAAAGGCTGGATGTTTTAATAAGTTCAAAAATATTTCATAAGCCCTTGCCACTTCTCTGAGATTGTAATACTTAGCCATGAGCATACCAAACTTCACGCACTCTTCATTCCTCGAATCTCTCATAAGTAAAATTGAAAGGCCAATTAATTTACTTTCATCAAATTCTATTTTTTGAAGTAAGAATGTCAAAAAATTTCTCTCTGCTTCAAGAGCCTTTTTATCCTTAAAAAATTCTTCAAACTCTTCAATTGCCTTATTATCTCTTAAATAATAATCATCTAGAGCCTTGTTCAATTCTCTTGTCTTGATGTGATTTATTTTTTCCTCTCCCTTTATGATGCTAAGTTCATAAGATCCATTAGATAGGTTTATATCTTTTATCTCAGAGAGCTTTTCTAAATCAAAATTATTTTCTAGAAGAACTTTATAAATTGACTTATTCTTTTTAAATATATTAAATAGTCCCATAAACTTATTTTATCACAAATGCTTCCATAATATTTATTAAATGAAAAATACTTGTCAATACGCTCACGCTGATTAATATAAAAAAATTATTTTATAAACTAACTTAAAATTTCAAAAAAATAAGAGCCAAAGCTCTTATTAAAAATTTTTTTAAGATTTCTTCTTGTCTTTAGACTTTTTGGAATCCTTACTATCCTTAGACTTCTTTGACTCCTTACTGTCCTTAGACTTCTTGCTAGTCTTACTACTCTTGCTATTATTATCTTCATCATCATCTCTATCATTAGAAGAAGTCCCTGTACCAACTACTAGGACCTTACTCTTTGGAATATAGTAAGATTTTGAAATTTCTTTCTTTTCTACTACCTCTCCGTTTTTTACAACTTCCTTGTATGTCTTGTAGGAGTAACCATTTTTCCCACTTTCCTTTACCACAGTTTCGCCTTCTGGTAGGGAGTCAGAATATGTTGTCTCTACATCAGGACTTACTACTCCAAGTCTTTCTGGGATTATGTTTATTTTGTAATCTCTGTCAGTGGAATTTCCCAAAACTTTAAAATCAAGTTTTTGCCCGTCAGCTTGAGCCAAGATAATAATAGGATTACTTGTATTGTTTTTAAATTTTAAGTCCTTATATCCCCTTGCCACTGCAGCGTCTGTTCCAAGATCAACATAGTTAATTGGTCTAGAGTGATTGTGCCTTTCAACAATTTCTAAGTCAGATAGGATAAGTGAATTGTACAAGGTTGTTGAAACTTGACAAATTCCTCCACCAATTCCCTTTTCATATTCTCCTCCAACAATAACTGTTGCATTTTTGAAGCCATTAGCTTCACTTATTTCACCCACAATATCATTAAAGGAAATTTCATCTCCTGGTTTTAACTTCATATTGTTGAATTTTTCCGAAGCAAGCTTAATATTTTCTTTCCTATTCTTAATGGAAGAGGAATAATCTGTGCTAAAGTCACCTAGAACTTTATCGATTCCTTGAAAATAATCTGAATGTATTTTTGGTTCTGTATCATAAACAGGAAGATCAATCTTTTCTTTATGCAAGATGTCTGTTTTTAAAAGTCCCTTTGCTTCGTTTAAGTCAAGATATCTACCCTTCTCTGATTTTGCTATGCTTATGGTTCCATCTTCATTAAAAATTGGATGGGCATCAAGAGGAATCTTGTGAACTTCTTTAGCTAAATTATCCAGTACAGCATCCTTATTTGTTTCATCAAAGCTTGACTCTGCTATAATATTTTTCTTAAAGATTAAACTAGAAACAATATCAAAATAATTGCCAATAATTCCTTTACTTCTTCCATGATTATAAGCCTGGTTTACTGCATCTTCTAAATTTAATGAGTAACCAAAGTCCCTTAAGGCAATGGGAAGATCTCTATCCCCATAATGGAAATTTATATTTTTACTCTTAATCTTTTCTTCAGTAATTTTCGATACCTTTTTTAGGGCTTCATCCTTAGATAGGTTGGATACATCAACATCTTCAACTTTTATTCCCCTATAAATTCCTGTATTTAGTGATTCACTTGTAAAGTAAATTACTGAGACAAAAAACAGCATTAAAAAAATTGCTAGACCTATTAGCGCTTTATTATTTATATTAAAAAACTTATTTCTTAAATTCTTCATTTAAGTCATGTCTCCCCATAATATCTACAAAAATCCTTTATAGTGCAAAAGTCACATTTAGGACTTCTAGCAGTGCAACATCTTCTTCCATGGAAAATAAATAAGTGATGGGCCTTAGTCCACCTCTTTCTATCAATTTTATTTTCTAAGGCTTTCTCTGTCTTTTCTACATTATTTTCACTAACAAAGCCAATTCTATTCGAAACCCTAAAGACATGAGTATCAACAGCTATAGCAGGGACTCCAAAACAAGTTGATGCTACAACGTTGGCTGTCTTCTTTCCTACTCCAGGAAGCTTCATTAATTCTTTAATAGTTTCAGGTACTTTGCCATTAAATTCTTCCAGTATTACATTAGAAGTTGCCTTTATGTTCTTGGCCTTGTTTCTGTAAAGACCACATTCTTTTACAAGTCCCTCCAAAGTCTTTATATCCATCTCGGCAAAGTCTTCCGGCTTATTGTATTTTTTAAACATCTCTCCAGTCACCTTATTAACTCTCACATCAGTGCATTGAGCTGATAGGATAGTTGCCACTAAAAGCTCAAAGGGGTTCCTGTGTTCAAGTTCACACTTTGCATCTGGATAAGTCTCTTCTAAGACGTCAAGGCACTTGTCGGCCTCTTCGTGGCTTAAAATTCCCTTCATCTTTATTCCCCTTAATTTTATAATAATTCCCTTTTAATACTTATAATTTCGATTTCACTATAGGAGTCAAAAAAGTTTATTACTTTATCCATAGTTTCTTCAACAACCTTCTGCTCATTAGAGATAGTTGAGAAGGCAATAATAGATTTTTGCCATTTATCATTGTCTCCCACTTCAGCAATTGATATATTAAATCTGTTTTTTGATTTTTCAATAATACTTTTAACTACAGACCTCTTGGACTTAAGAGAGTTTGCATTAAAAATAAAAATTTCGCAAGTACAAATTCCTATTATCATATTAAATATTATAACATGAATATGAAAATATTTTCATATTAAAAAGCCTACCCTGTCTTGAATTCAATCTTCTCTAAAAACATATTAAGCAAATTAAAAGCTGCAAATAACAAAAGTTACTTACAGCTTCATTTTATTTTAAGATTTCTCTTAATTCCTTATTGTTTTGTTGCCTGATTTTATTTATTTGTTTTCTAGCTTCGTAGCCTTCTATAATTTTTTTCTCTTCAAGACTTTCTCCAATAATTGCTGGAATCTTACCTGGCTCTGCTCCCTTGCACTTAAAAGTTAAGAAACAAAAGGCTGCAAGTTCAGTTTCACCAGTCATAGGAACTTCTTTAGTAAATTTTGTAAAGACTTCTACAGAAGTGTTCCCCACTCCTGAAATAAAAGTTGTCGCAGTTAAAAAATCTCCTTGGTTAATTGGCTTATGAAAAGTAAAGTTATCACATGAGATTGTGGCAACTCTTCCCCTTGTGTGTCTTATGGCACAAGTACCAGAACTGTGGTCTGCTATCTCGAAAAGTCTGGGTCCATAAAGTGTGCCTCCAGTGTTTAAATCTGTTGGCATGATACCGTAAGTAAAGACTACCTTTGATTCTGAAACTTTTTTTGAATTAGTAGAGATATTTTGCAACTTCAGCACCTAATCTTGCGTTGTTTTTTACAAGAGCAATATTTGCTTCAAGAGACTTTCCTTCTGTAACTTCAAGAACCTTGCTTAATAAGAATGGAGTTGTTTCCTTTCCATGAATTCCTTTCTTTTCAGCTTCAACAAGAGCTGTTTCAATTGCCTTATTAATTTTATCTTCATCCATTGAATCTGATTCTGGAATTGGATTTGTAAGAAGAATTCCACCAGTTAGGCCAAGATCCCATTGAGTGTTTGCGGCTTCTGCTGCTTCCTTTGGAGTCTTAATATTGTAGTCAACTTTAAACTCAGATTTTCTTGTAAAGAAAGCTGGCATGTAGTCAGTTTGGTAACCAAATACTGGCACACCCTTTGTTTCAAGATATTCAAGAGTAAGTCCAATATCAAGGATTGATTTACAACCTGCACATACTATCATAATGTCATTTGATGCAAGTTCATCAAGGTCTCTTGAAATATCAAATGTTGTTTCAGCGTGTCTGTGAACTCCACCAAGTCCACCTGTAACAAAGATTTTGATTCCAGCAAGCCTTGATGCAATAATTGTTGATGCAACAGTTGTAGCTCCATTAAGTCCACGAGAAACGATGTAAGCAAAGTCTCTTCTTGAAGCCTTGATGATGTCTTTTGAAGTTGCCATAAATTCTAACTCTTCTTCGCTAAGACCGATTTTTATTTTTCCTCCAATTATTGCAGTTGTTGCAGGAACAGCTCCATTTTCTCTAATTATTTCTTCACAAGCCTTAGCTGTTTCAATATTTTGTGGGTAAGGCATTCCGTGAGAAATAATTGTAGATTCAAGAGCAACTACTGGTTTGCCTTCTTCCATAGCTTTTTTAACTTCGTCACTGTACTCAACATATTTTTTTAACATTTCATTAGTAATCATAAATTTCTCCTTTTAAATTATTTTCATTCATATCCTTTGAACATGAGTCTGAACTCATAAGTGCTATCCTAGCCGCAGCTTCTGCTGTAGCCATTCTCTCTTCTATTTCTAGGTCATTGTAGAGTCCATAAGCATAGCCTGCCATAAAGGCATCTCCTGCTCCACTGGCACTAAATACCTTAACTTCTCTTGGCTTTCTCATCATTTTAAAATCTTTTTCAAAATAATACGATCCTTGACCTCCAGCAGTTATTACAAGACTTTCTAGTCCCTTATTGATTAGGTCTTCTCCAAGCCTATCTATATTATCAGTTTCTAAGCCTGAAAGGGCTTGGGCTTCGTAAATATTTACCTTTAAGAAGTAAATCTTATCAAGCAAATCTTTAATCTTAATTACCTTCTTAGTTGAAACCCCATCTATTAAAAACTTTCCCTTTAAATTTTTTAGGACATAGTCAAGAGTTTCTTCTTCAAGGTTTGTATCCATTACTGTGAACTCAGCGTTCTCAATAATCTTTTTATTTTTCTCTACATAATCCTTGTCTATATTTTTTATAAGTTCCATATCTGATATGGCTACGTACATATCCCTTGTTTCATCAAGGATTGCAAGATAGTGTGGAGTGATACCATCAGTTATTAAAACTCTTGAGCTATCAACATTAATCCTATTGAGCTCAGTCAAAATATTTTTGCCAGCATCGTCTCTTCCTACCACTGATAGGAGGCTTGTATTAACTCCAAGCCTTGCTAGGTTCTCACAAATGTTTCTTCCAACACCGCCACTAGAGTATTCAATTTTACCTGGGTTTGAGTCTCTCTCCTTTAAATTGTCAAGGGTTGAACCTGTTATATCCATATTGCAGCCACCAAGTATTGCTACATAGGTGTCCTCTCTTAAGATATAACCCCTGCCCAAGATATAACCCGAAGTCATCAAGTTATTAATATGGGCAGATACACCTGACCTTGTGATCTTTAACTCATCAGCAATTTCTTGCTGAGACATTCCAGGATTTTTTTTCAAAAGATTTATAATTTCTTTCTCTCTTGGAGTCAAAAAAATCACCTCTAATCATTTACTTATATTCTAGTCAAATGATTAGAGGATGTCAATATCTTATAAAAAGTTTTCTTGATTTTTTCTTAGCTTATCTTCTTCTCTTGCTTCCCTGTAGCATCTTCTACAAAGTGGTTCATATTCTTCTACTGCTCCCAGCTCTACCCTCTTGTCGCTCTTGATTTTTCTATGAGAAACCCAGGCATCTGTTCCACATTTCTTGCAAACTGCATGATGTTTGTTGAGGTAGTCAACCTTGGGCATAAGTTCCTTTACTATTTCAAAGGGTTGAGCCATGTAGTCCATATCAAGACCTGCCAAAACAATGGTAATCCCCATATCGAGAATTTTTTCTAAGTCTTCTAATACAAGTTCAGGAGTGTCGCACAAAAATTGTACTTCATCAATACCAACAACTTGTGGAGAGTATTTTTCTACATAATCTAATATTTCTCTTATTGATTCTACTTCAACAGCGTCAAGGGAAATCTTGTCATGTGTGACAATTTCACTTTTAGCATACCTCTTATCCATAAGTGGTTTAAAGGCAACCACCTTGTAGTTGGCAATAGAAAATCTCTTTAGGTCCTTTTCGAGTGAGCTTGTCTTACCTGAAAACATTGAACCTGTGTGTAAAATCATTCTTCCTCTATATTGATGCATGACCTTATCCCTTATACTCTTCTACAAGTGCTTCTTCTATTACAATATCATTAACTGGCTTATCCATAAAACCAACTCTAGTCCTTGCAATGTCATCAACTACATCCATTCCTTCAAAAACTTGTCCAAAGACAGAGTGCTTTCCATCAAGCCAAAAAGCTCCACCCTTTTCTTCGTAGGCTTTTACAATTTCTTCAGGATAACCATTTTTTTCTCCAGCTTCTTTCATTTGGGAGATTATATCATCAGATAGCTTGTCCCCTTGAACAATAAAAAATTGAGATCCATTTGTATTAGGACCAGCGTTTGCCATGGAAAGGGCTCCCCTAAAGTTTCTAAAGTTTACATCAAACTCATCCTTAAAAGGTTTATTCCACTTACTTTCTCCTCCACGACCTGTTCCACTTGGATCTCCACCTTGAATCATAAAGTTTTCTATAACCCTATGAAAAATTATTCCATCGTAGTACTTGTCTTCTATAAGTGAAATGAAGTTTTCAACAGCAAGGGGTGCTGCTTCTTCAAATAATCTAATCTTAATATTGCCTTTATTAGTCTTTAGCACTGCAATCTTTTCTCCAATTGCAGGTTTTTCAAATTGTTTTAACATTCTATCTCCCTTTCATAAATAACTTTTCATATTAATTCTAAAACCTTTAGTCTTTTTTCGCAAATAATAATACATAAAAGTTAAAAATATTCCCTTTAAAACTGATGATAGGGTCATGGCCGTCCATATTCCATTTACATGTAAAATTTGCATTAATAAAAGAGCCATAGGAATCCTTGACACATTAAATACCATAGAATTTATAGCGGGATACCTCGTGAGGCCAAGTCCATTTAACATACCTGTAGTACCAATTTCTAAAGTCATAAAGTATTGCGAAAAAGCTAGAATTTTTAAATAATCTATACCGGCTATAATGGCCTCAGGGTCCTTAGGTATAAAGAGTCTAAATAAATTTTCTGCAAAGAAAAATAAGAGGACTGTAGCAAAAATTCCAATTATGTTTATAATTTTCAAGGCCTCTCTTCTTCCATGATGAAGCCTTTCATAATTTTTTGCTCCAAAATTTTGACCAAAAAATGCTGAGAAGGCAACGGAAAAACCATCAGCAGTCATCCAGGAAATAGACTCTACTTGCGATCCAATGGAATAAACAGCAATGTATAAAGCTCCAAAGCTTGCTATATATCTATTTAATATCATACTCACTGAAGCATGAATTAAAGACTGGAGTGATGCAGGCAAGCCAAGATTTAGAATTGATTTAAAGTAAGAGCTTTCAGGCATCTTAAAATAATTTGTCCTCACAAATATTTCTCTATTTACTACTCCAACGTAAAGATACAATAGGCTCGATACCATCTGGGCAAGAACAGTAGCATAGGCTGCTCCCCTTATTCCCATTTCTGGAAATATCCAAATTCCAAAGATGAAAAAGGGATCCAGGATTAAATTAATTATTAGGGAAATAATTGAAATCTTAAAGGGTGTTATTGAATTTCCCTTAGCAAAAAAAGCTGAAGATAAGATTGGATTTAAAAAAGTAAAAATAAGTCCTCCACTGACAATTAATAAATAATCAACTGCCATAGTGTGAACAGATTTTTCTAGTCTATAAAAGCCAATAATATTATTTCTCATACTTATGTATAAGGTCATTAAACCTATACAAAAGATTGAATTAATTATAAATCCTGCTATCCAAACTTTTTTTGACGACTCCTCATCATTCCTTCCAAAGGCCTGAGACAGTCCAACAGAAACTCCTGTCTTGGCAACAAGGGTTATGGCCTGAGCCATCCAAACTAAAAAGGAACAGGCCCCTACAGCAGCTACTGCTTCTGTAGAGAGTCGTCCCAACCACATTAAATCTACAAGAGAATATGCCATTTGAACAAAGGCAGTTCCCATTAGCGGCAAAGCCATTTTTAATAGGGCAGAAAAAATATTTCCCCTTAGTAAATTGACTTCCCTCATTTATTAACAATCACCTTGATCTGTAATAATTATTGGACCATCCTTTGTTATCGCAATTTGGTGCTCATATTGGGCTGAAAGAGAACCGTCCTTTGTCCTTGCTGTCCAACCATTATCGTCAATTGTAAGTTCCTTCTTGCCCATATTTATCATTGGTTCAATAGTAAATACCATTCCCTCTTGGATTCTAAGACCACGTCCAGGCTTTCCATAGTGTAAAACTTGTGGGTCTTCATGCATTTCTTGTCCAATGCCATGGCCAACAAATTCTCTTACTACAGAATAGCCATTGTCTTCAGCGTGTTTTTGTACTGCTGCTCCAATATCGCCAAGTCTATTTCCTATTACAGCTTTTTCTATTCCCTTATACATTGCTTCACGAGTAACTCTTAAAAGTTTTTTTGCTTCAGGTGAAACATTGCCCACTTCATAGGACCAAGCTGAATCGGCAAGCCATCCATCCACATTTACAACCATATCAACTGTAATTATGTCTCCGTCTTTTAATTCATATTCAGTTGGAAAACCGTGGCAAATTTCATCATTAACAGAGGCACAAACTGAATAAGGATAGCCTTCGTAACCCTTTTGTTCAGGATAGGCTCCTCTTTCCTTTAAATAATTTTCCACGAATCTGTCGATTTCAATTGTCTTAACACCAGGCTTAATAAAATCTCTAAGCTTGTGGTGAACGTCTGATAAAACTCTACCAGCAACTTGCATTTTCTTAATTTCCTCTTCTGTTTTTATAATTATCATTTTAACTCCTTTACTATTTCGCTTAAATCATCGTCCTTCAATGCCCAGTGATAGGCATCTGGATTTATATCTATAGCTTTAATAATCTCTTCTTTAGCCAAGTCATCTCTCCCAAGCAAGTGGAAGGAGCAGGCCTTGTTATAGTGAAGATTTACCGACTTTGGAAAATCTATAAGTCCCCTGTTTAATATATCAATAGCAGCTTTATAATCCTTTTCTTCAATATAAATTGCTGACATATTTAAAAATAAAAAGGGTTCTTCAAATTTTCCTATGGCATCATAATAATATTTAAGTGCCAGCTTGTTGTCGCCCTTCTTTTTACTAAGGACACCCATATTATAGATGGCTCTCCCATAATCTTGTTTAATATCTAATGATTTTTTTACATAATTTTCTGCCAGTTCATCTTCATTTAGGACTTCATAGATAGACCCTAGGTCATTGTAGGCTACAAAATCAAATTTATCTATGTCAATAACTTTTTTTAATTCATCTATGGCAAGCCTACTCTCTCCCATTTTGTCATAGGCTTGAGCCAAGTAATAGTGAGCCCTGTCATAATTATCATCTAAGTTAATGGCTCTTTTATAATTTCCTATAGAGTAGCCTATGTCTCCACCCTCGAAGTCATTGGTAATGGCAAGTCCATAATAGGCACCAGGCATTTCCTTTAAATCTAAAATCTTTTCAAAATAATTTTTTGCCTCATTATAAACTTCTTTTTTTAGATAAATATCAGCTAACTCAAAGTAAACTGAAATTCTTTCATCAATGTCTTTGGTAGATGTAAAGTTAAGCGACCTTAGTAAAAGGTCCTCAGCCTTATCATAATCGCCATCAATTAAAAAATCTTCTGCTAAAATTAAATAGTTTTTAAATTTTAAGTCCATTAAAAAACCTCAATTCCTATTCTATTATATAGTATTTTTTTCAATTTCACAGAGATAGAAATAATTTTTAATTAAATATATAATGAATGTGGTGATAAGTGTGAGAAGATTTTTATCCTTTAATGATTTTTTTAAAGAATACTTTGGCGGCAAGACTGTCAAGCTTTCTCTTGATGGAGGATTTTCTTGTCCCAACAGAGATGGCAGACTGTCAAATACTGGTTGCATCTTCTGTTCTGATGAAGGCAGTGGAGAGTTCGCTAGTTCAAAGTATTTAAGTATAGAGGAACAAATTGAAAGTCAAAAAAAGTTTTTAAAAAATAAATGGAAAGCCGAGAACTACATAGCCTACTTTCAAAATTTTACCAACACCTATGGGGATCTTGATGATTTAAAAAGAATTTATGATCAAGTCGCAGACCGTGATGATGTGAGTGGTATTTCAATTGCAACTAGGTGTGACTGCCTTGATGATGAGAAGATTGAGTATTTAAAAGAAATCTCTGAGAAAAAAACTCTTTGGCTTGAACTTGGGATGCAATCAGTTAATGAAGAAACAATTAAGCTAATTAATCGTGGCTACTCTCACAAACTTTTTGATGATACTATAAATAAGCTAAAGGATGCAAATATTTTATTTTTGCTTCACGCTATCTTCGGGCTTCCCTATGAAAGCCAAGGGGACTTCGATAAGACAATTAATTATATAAAAGATCTTGCACCCTTTGGAGTAAAGTTTCACAATTTATACATCTTAAAGGATTCGCCAATCTATAATCTATACAAAAATAAAAATTTTAAAATTCTTTCAAAAGAGGAATATGTTGATCTTATTCTTAGAGCCCTAGATAGGATTGACGAGAAAACTGTAGTCCACAGGATAACTGGGGACCCACCAAAGTCAAAACTTTATGAACCTAAGTGGTGTGCTGACAAGTTGTCTGTGATTTCTGAAATCGACAAGGCTTTAAAGGAAAGTAATAAAAAAATAATTTCTCAAGATGAGATAATAAAAATTTCAAATTATTGGAAGGATAAGGATAAGGCTTTTTACCAGTTTCCTTAAATTTTCTTTTCTACTGGTGTATAATGTATAAAGATATAGCGACTAAATAAATTTATCGATAAAAGGAGAAACATGAAAAATATTCCTAGAGATTTAATAAAAAAATATAAAGTTAAGTTTGTAATTCTTGGTTCCGATGAAAATGCCTATGGGATTGCTCGTATTTTAAATGACAACTATGGTCTAATCTCCACAGTTTTTTGTCAAAAGGCCCTTCCTGCTACAGACAATTCAAAGATTCTTGATAGAAAAATTATAAAAAACTTTTCTGATAATGAAGTTTTTGTAAATGAAATGATAAAATTTGCAGAAGCTAATAAAGATGCCAGCCTGATTACAATTCCATGCGGTGACGAGTATTCCAAGTTGCTATCAAACAACAAGGAAAAGATAAAACAATATTACAAGTTTAATACGCCATCAACAGACTTAAATGAAAGGCTTGAAAATAAAATTGATTTTTATAATACCTGCGAAGAACTTAGCATACCCTATCCTAAATTTGCAATAATAAATTCTTCTAAGGAAATTAAAGACCTTGATTTGCAATTTCCACTTATACTTAAGCCCAACGATTCTATTTCCTATGTGAAATTATCTTTTCCAAACAAGTATAAGGTCTACACAATATCTGATTATGAAGAACTTGAGTCCGTTGTAAAAACTATTTACGATGACAACAACTATGAAGGTACAATGCTTGTCCAAGAATTTATTCCTGGCCCTGCATCAAACCAAGCCTCCTTTAACGCCTACTGTGACAAGAATGGAAAAGTTAGGATGATGGTATATGGTCAAATTCTTCTTGCCGATCCACTTCCACTAAGGATTGGAAATAATGATGCGATTTACACAAGATATATGCCAGAACTTTTTAAATTCTATAAAGAAAAGTTAGAGTCAATTCACTACACTGGCTTTTCAAACATAGACTTAAAATACGATCCACGAGACAATAGCTTCAAGGCCTTTGAAATGAACCTAAGACTTCCACAAAGTCACTACTTTATGGCTGCTGGTGGCGTAAACGTTCTTGATTTTTACATTCGTGACCTCTTAGACCTTGGCTTTGAAGAAGAGGTTTACTACCACAAGGATACTTCAAAAATTTGGATGAATGCCCATCCAAAACTTTTAAAAGAATACACAAATAAAAAATACCACAAGACAATTGATAAGCTTTTAAGGAATGGCTATGAGTTTACAATTAACAACAAGAAGGACTTTAGCATTTCTAGAGAAATAACTTATCTAAAGAGAAAGTATGGATCAATAAAACACTACAAAATGTATTATAAATTAGAAAAATAAAAATTAACCAGCTCTTTGATATGGAGCTGGTTATTCTTTGACCTTAAATATTAAGTAATAAATTAATATTTAAGAGCTATCTATAATTTACTTTCTAATTCTTATTTAAAATTTTAAATTCATATGTTTTTCGATGCTTATAAAAGAAAACCCAAGCTTCTTAAAGCTTGGGCTTAATCTTAATCTCTCGACTGAATGATAAAGGCTGAGCCAGAATTGATTTTTATAGTAGCACTATCTCCCACCATTTCATTACTAACTCCCCTGCTAGGATTTTCTGAATTAATTTCAAGGTTTTCTACTTCGTAATAAAGCCCCTTAGTTGTAAAGTTCATCCTATCACCAGCATTTATTAAAGAAAAATATTTTTTATTGGTTTTTACGAAGTCATAAGTTCCTTCTTCTACATAAATAACTTCATTATAATCGTCTTCTATTTTTGACTTTATTCCCTTTTTGTATAATTTTTTAAGATTCAATAAGTTGGCAAGCTCATGGTCAAGTCTTGTTCCCAGTGCACCAAGAATTACAATATCCTTGTAGCCTTCATCAACTAGGTAAGATAAGGCCAGCTCTGTGTCAGTGAAATCTTTTTTTGCAGGAAACTTTTTAACTTCTATCTTGTGTTCCTTAATATAAGTTAGGGCTTCCTCTCCAATAGAATCAAGATCACCTAATAGAAGATTGGCTCCTAAATCATACTTCATAAGAAGTCTCGCGCCACCATCTGCCACAATTATAAACCTATCAAGATACTTTTCTATTAGTTCTTTAGAAACTTGCCTGCCACCAGAAATTAATAATGCTTTTTTCATAACAATTCCTTAAATGCCTTTATATTTTCCCTAGTCTTATTTTTTTGAAAAATTGCAGAGCCTGCAACAAGTATATCAGCTCCAGCCTTTAGAACTTCTCTTGCGTTGTCTAGCTTAACCCCACCATCAACTTCAATTAGGGTCTTGAGCTTTCTTTCTTCAATCATCTTCTTTACTTCAGATATTTTTCTAAGAGCAGATGGGATGAATTTTTGTCCACCAAAGCCTGGATTAACACTCATAATTAATACTAAGTCAAGCTTGTCTAAAGTATAATCTAAGACTTCAAGACTGTCTGATGGATTAAGGGCAAGGCCTGCCTTTATACCATGGGACTTAATAAGTGAAAGTGTCCTATCAAGGTGCTTGGTTGTACTTGGATGGATAGTTATAATGTCAGAGCCTGCATTTTTAAAATCTTCAATGAAATTTTCTGGTCTTTCAATCATTAGGTGGGTGTCAAAGGGAATATCTGTTAAAGGCCTCAAGGATTTCACTATACCAGGACCATAGGAAATATTTGGCACATAGTTCCCATCCATGATATCAAGGTGAAGAAAGTCAACTTTCTCTTCCTTGAGTATCTTTATTTCTTTTTCTAAATTTGTAAAATCTGCTGAGAGTAGTGATGGTGAAATCATTAGTATTCTCCTTTGCTTTTTAATTCTTCAAAAATGTATAAGTAGTTATCGTATCTTTCTTTTTCAATTTTTCCAGCCTTAAGAGCTTGCTTAACCCCACACTGTGGTTCTCTTATGTGGTTGCAGTTGTTAAACTTACAAGATGAATATTTTTCAAATTCTCTAAAATAATTTTTTAAATCATCACTGTTAATATTTAAGTTTAAGGAAGAAAAGCCTGGTGTGTCAAAGATATATATATCATCCTTAAATAGGATTTCTGTGTGTCTTGTTGTATGCTTACCTCTTCTCGTCTTGTCAGAGACTTTCCCGACTTCAAGCTCCTTATCCAATATCCTAGAAGTAATCGTTGACTTGCCTGCACCACTAACTCCACATAGAGCAACTGTCTTTCCCCTTATATAATATCTTAAGTCCTCTATAGAATCATCTTTGTAAGAAATCATAAAAGTTTTAAATCCAGAGTTCTCATAAAGACTTACAAGTTTCTTGCTCACTTCCCTATCTAGGTCACACTTATTTATTATAATAGCCACATCAATGCCTTGGTGCTCTGCCTGTATAATAGTCTTGTCTATTGTCATTAAATTATATTTTGGATCCATAACAGGAACCACAACTAGAGCCATATCAACATTGGCTACCTTTGGCCTTGTGAGCATATTTTTTCTGGGATATACTTTTTCAATATATCCCAGAGTTTTTTCTTCATATTTAAATTCTACCTTGTCACCAACTATTGGCTCCACCTTGGAATGTCTAAAATTTCCTCTTGCCCTAGTCTCATAAACTTGTCCCTCAGCAAGAATGTAGTAGAAGCCACCAATTAGTTTAATTATCTTTCCAATCATTATCTTATCTTTTCAGTTTTTACAAGGTTGCCATCAACATATATGTTGTAATCACCAGGACCTATAAGTTCAACACTTGCAACGTCTCCAGCTTCAACATTATAGTTCCAAACAGTTTGACCACCTGTTTTATTTCCATTGCCATCTCTTACCCTGTCAGCAGAAACCTTGTGGCTATCTCCATCATCAGGAACCTTAATCTTTATATGATTTACCTTGTTAAAATTATCATCCTTGTTGTTATCGTCACTATTTTTATCTTCATTCCTATCATCAGCATCTGTTTTAGGTCCCTTTGATATATAAAGTGTGACAGTTGATCCCTTTTCCACACTTGTTTTTGATTTTGGATCCATGTCATAAACTTGACCCTCAGAAACCTTGTTACTATATCCGTTTTCTATAACAACAGTTAGCCCAAGACTCTTTAATTGATTTACAACAACATCTTGGTCCATACCCTTGTAGTCGCCTAAAACAACTGGAGTATTGTCAGCCCCCTTAGATACAATAAGTTTTACAGCTGTTCCTCTTTTTACAGAGTAACCTCCATCAGGGTTTGAATAAATGACCTTACCTTCTTCAACAGTGTCATTAAATTCTTCTTCTACAGAACCTAATTTTAGTGAATTTTCTTCAAGTAATTTTTTTGCTTCATCTTCTGACAATCCCTTAAGTGGTGGAACTGGAACAGAATCAGGAAGTTCATTAATTTCAAGTGTAACTGTGCTTCCTTTTTCGACGGTAGTCCCTTCTTCTGGATTTTGTCCTAATACTACTCCATCTGGTTCATTTTCATTTTCCACGGTATTAACATCTAATACTAAGCCCTGAGCCTCTATAAGTTCCTTTGCTTCTTCACGAGTCTTTCCAATGTAATTTTCAATAGAAATTTTTTCAACTACGTCACCAGACTTCATACCCTTTATTGCCTTTGGAACTACATAAATTAAGAGAGCAATAATTACAATAGCCGAGAATATCCCCAATATGGCTGGAGCCACAGATTTTTTCTTTTTAAGAACTTTTTTTGGTTTGTTAGGTCTTTTGGCATCCAAATTATTTGAGTGATTCCTATTTGGCCTTCTATTAACAGGTGGAGTGACAACTGTTGCATCCTCATCTTCTTCGTAAACTCTATTTACTGAGAAAGTCTTTGCCCCCATTGTGTAATCTTTAATGTCCTTAATAAGTTCAAAGACATCCTTATATCTATGATCTGGATCTTTTTCAGTCATCTTTAAAACTAAGGCATCAACAGATGGGTCAAGACTTTTTATAAATTCAGAAGGTCTTGGCATCTGAGATTGCACTTGCATCAAAGCAACAGATACAGGATTATCTGCATCAAAAGGCAACCTACCTGTTAACATTTCAAAAAGAACTATACCCAGAGAATAAATATCAGACCTGTTATCTACCTTTGCACCCCTAGCTTGTTCTGGTGAAAAATAGTGAACAGAACCCATAACAGCATTTGTAGCTGTCACAGTTGTGTTGTCTGCTACTCTCGCTATTCCAAAGTCTGTAACCTTTATCCTATCATCCCTTGTGACCATAATATTTTGAGGCTTTATATCTCTGTGGACTATATGCTTAGAGTGGGCAACTTTAAGGGCTTCAGCAATTTGTATGCAGTAATTTAAGGCCCTCTTTTCGGAAAGTCTTCCTTCATCATTAATTAAGTCCTTAAGAGTTTTTCCATCAATGTACTCCATAACAATGTAGTGGACTTCCTTATCTTGAATTTTTTCAGTCCCAACATCATAAATGCTAACTATATTTGGGTGAGAGATGCTTGCTGCTGCAAGTGACTCTCTCTTAAATTTTCTTATAAAATTGTTATCTTCATTATATTCTAATTTTAGAACCTTAATGGCAACTATCCTATCAAGTTTGCTGTCATGAGCCTTAAATACATTGCCCATACCGCCAGTGCCAATTTTTTCTAATATTTCGTATCTATTTCCTAAAATTTTATTAATCATTGCCCACCTACTCATTAAATACTAAAATAAATGTAATATTATCCATGCCACCATTTTTTAGGGCTAAGTCAAGAAGCATATCCCTAGCTTCTTCAGGGCTGTTCTCTTGTACAATCTTAAATATATCCTCATCAGGAACCATATTTGTTAGCCCGTCTGAACAAAATAAAAATACATCCTTATCCTTAATGTTAAGAGTGTTAACTATAACCTCTATATCAGATGTGGTCCCCATAGCCTTAGTTAAGACATTTTTCTTGGGGTGATTTTTTGCTTCTTCTTCCGTAATTTCTCCAATTTCAATTAGATAATTTACAAAGGAATCATCTTGAGTTATTTGTTCCATCTCTTCATTTATCCTATAGATTCTAGAATCTCCTATATTAGAATAAATAAGAACATTATCCAAAATAAGTCCACTTGATAAAGTGGTTCCCATTCCCCTATAATCTTCATTTTCTTGGGAGCTTTCATAAATTTTTTTATTGGCATCTCTAATTGAAGAAGAAAGGATCTCTATTGCATCGTCAATGCTTACTACCTCTCTTTCACTTGCAAAATCTTCACCAATTATTTCCGTTGCCATCTTAGATGCTCTTTCACCTGCAAGATGGCCTCCCATTCCATCAGCTAATAGATATAAGTTTTTTGACTCATTTACATAAAATGAATCTTCGTTGTTTTTTCTGTAGTTACCTACATTTGTTGCTGATACTACTTTCATTCATTTCACCTCGATCTTACGCCTAAGTTGTCCACATGAGGCACTGATGTCGCTACCTAGTTCTCTTCTTATCGTTACATTAAATCCCTTTTTCTCAAGCTTGTTTTTGAAGTCGTTAATTTCAGCCTTAGAAGGCCTCTTCTCATCGAATTCTTCTATGGGATTTAAGGGAATTAAATTTATGTGACACTTTAAATTTTTTGCAAAATTATATAGGTCATCAATATTTTTAAATCCATCATTTTGATTTTTTATCATTGTGTATTCAAAGGTAATCCTATTATTTGTCTTATCTACATAATACTCCAAGGATTTCTTTAGTTCAGCAAGATTAAAACGCCTATTAATTGGCATAAGTGCTGACCTATCTTTGTCATTCGTTTGATGTAGACTTACTGCCAGGTTAATTGGAAGATTTAAGTCTGCAAGATTATAAATCTTATCGGCAACTCCACAAGTTGAAATTGTAATATTCCTATATGATGTATTATGACCCTTCTCGCTGTGAAGAAGTTTTATAAATCTAATCACTTCATCAAAGTTATCAAGGGGCTCGCCACTTCCCATTAATATAAAATTTGAAATCTTTATATTATATTTATTTTCGATTTCATAAACCTGTCCAAGCATTTCACCAGCACTAAGGTTTCTCACAAGTCCCGACTTTGTTGAAGCACAAAAATCGCAACCCATTCTGCAACCAACTTGAGTAGATACACATTGAGAATAACCATGCTTGTACTCCATTAAGACACCCTCAATTAGGTTTCCATCCTTTAGTCTAAAGAGCATCTTTTTTGTTTCATCTAGGTCTGAATCGAAACTTTTAAATATTTCTATTTTATTTACTTCTTCATCTTTTATAAGTGAGATGGCCTTTGCCGAAAGATTTGAATTCTCCACATCATATCTTTTTTTATCGTGGAAAAAAGTAAAAAGTTGCGTGCCTCTAAAGGTCTTCTCTTTTCTATCTTCAAAAAATTTGCGCAGTTCATCTTCATACATAGAATTTAATTCCATTAAAACCACCTATTCATCTAATCATTATACCATTAGACATCTACAAATAAAAAGAGATTTAATGAAATTAATCAAATACAAAAAAGACTGCGAAAAATTTTCACAGTCTTGATTAGTTTATGAAGTTTTTTCTAAGAGACAAATGGAAAAACCATCTGAACCATCAACTGATGGGAAAAGTTTTAAGACTTCCTTGTCTCTTAATTTTTTTATTTTAAAGTTCTCGTTCTCTTTTAAAAAGTTATCAATTACATCTTCGTTCTCAGTCTTTGATAGAGAACAAGTTGAGTAGAGTAAGAGTCCTTTTTCTTTTACATATTCTTTAGCCCTGTTTAAAATTTCTAATTGAATTAGTCCAAGTTCCTTTAAGTCCTCAAGACCTTTATTCCATTTTATGTCTGGCTTCTTCCTATAAAGACCAATGCCAGAACAAGGCGCATCAACTAAGACGTAATCAAACTTATTAATAAACTCTTCCTTCAAGACTCTGGCATCATTAATCATTGGTGATATGTTTTTGCAACCGAGTCTCTCTGCATTTTCTTTTATTAATTTAATTTTTCCCTTGGACTTATCACAAGCGATAATTTCTCCTGTGTTATCCATAAGCTCTGATAGGTGACTTGTCTTCCCACCAGGTGCTGCACAAAGATCAAGAACCTTTGAATCCTTGCTTGGATTTAAAAATGTAGAAACTAAAATGGAGCCTAAGTCTTGTACATAGAAGTGCCCTTTGTCAAAAAATTCAGTGTCTATAATTCCATTGGGATTTAAAACATTTAAGGAATTCTTATAAGTTGTTTCTTCGATGTCAAAGCCAGCCTTAGTTAAGTTTTTAATAAGTTCATCCCTATTAGTTTTTAAAGTGTTAACCCTAATAGTAAAGGGTGGCTTTTCGTTATTAGACTTAAGGAGTTTTTTTGTAAATTCTTCTCCATAGTTTTTATAAAAATACTCTGTATAAAATCTTGGATGAGAATAATAAGTTGAGAGATTATCTATTGAATTCTTCAAAGTAACTTGAAGAGGCTTCTTTTTTGAAATACTTCTTAGAATTCCATTGGTAAAAGAAATTGATCCCTTGTTGCCATAAATCTTTGCAAGATTTACAGATTCATCAACTATGGAGTAATCAGGAACCTTGTCGAGAAAATACATTTGATAAATAGCCATCTCCAAGATACTAAGTATAATTTTGTGAATCCTATTGAAGCTAACTTTAGAATTTTCTCTTATAACGTAGTCTAAGTAACTTTTATTTCTCACAACTCCCGTACTTATTTCTTTAATGAAGGCAAAGTCTCTTTCATCAATATTTGATTTTTTTAAAATTTCTAAACTTTCCTCTAAAAATGTCCCCTTATAGAGGACATCATTAATTATTTGCAGTGCTTTATCTCTGGCGTTCTTCATTAATCTCTTCTTCCAAATATACTAAGTAATCTCAAAAATTGTCCAATTGCAACTAAAGTTGATGCAACGTATGTTAGTGCTGCTGCACTTAAAACTTCTCTTGTGCCTTTTAAATCTTCTTCAGATATAATTCCCATAGCAAGCTCTTCTTTCGCCCTATTAGATGCGTTAAACTCAACAGGCAGGGTAACTATTTGAAATAAAACTACAAAGAAGAATAGAGCAATACCCAGCTTAGTAAAAAATATAGAAAAGAAAAAGCCTAGTATTATTAAAAAGAAGGAGACTTGTGTGCCAAGATTTGCAAGTGGAACTAGGGCTGCTCTAAACTTTAAAGGAGCATAGTCCACTGAGTCTTGAATGGCATGACCAACTTCATGGGCTGCAATAGAAACTGATGCAATTGAATTTTTATAATAAACATCTCTTGATAGGTTTAAAGTTTTATCTCTAGGATCATAGTGGTCCGAAAGTTTCCCATCAACCATCCTAATACTTACATTAGAAAGTCCATTTCTATCTAAAATTTCCCTGGCAACTTCTGCGCCACTTAAATTTGTTGACGCTGGAATTTTTTTATATTTTTCATAGGCAGAGCTAATCTTTGCCTGTGCATACATGGCTAGAATTAAGCCTGGTAGTATATAAATTAAATAAGAGAAATCATAAGCATAAAAATATGGTCCAAACATTATTTTCCTCCAATCACATAATTTTCTTGGAATTTATTTCCTCGTAAAAAATCATCTATTCCCATTGCTCTTTTTCCTGGTGCTTGTATTTCTTTAACAGAGATTGCCCCATCACCTGTTTTAATTATTAATTCTTTGTCTGATTTTATAATTGTTCCTGCTTCTTTTTCACAATTATCATCAAGTTTTTCTGCCTTGTAAATCTTATAGAACTTGTCATCATATTTGAACCTTACTCCATAGTGTGGACTAAGACCCTTTATTTTATTTACGATGTTTAAAGAAGTGTCATTAAAATCTAAGTCTAAATCATTTTTTAATATCTTACTAGCATAAGTTTTTTTGGATTCATCTTGTTCTATAAATTCTACTGGTCCTTTAGAAGCTTCTAGGATAAATTCTTCTAGTAAATCTGCACCCATTTGTGAAAGTTTTTCTTCAAGTTCTCCTGCATTCATTTCTCCAATTTCAATTTCTCTCGCAGAGGAAACTGGTCCAGAATCAAGACCTTCCTCAACCTTCATTAGACTGACCCCAGTCTTTGAGTGGCCTTCCATAATGGCCCTATTAATTGGTGCTGCCCCTCTTAGATAAGGTAAAAGGGAAGCGTGAACATTTACTATATATTTCTTTGGCAGGTCTATTATAGCTTTGCTTAAAATTTGACCATAAGCAACAACAACAATAATATCAGCTTGAACTTGTCTTAATTTCTCAATTGCTTCAGGAGAATTTACATCTGCTGGTTGGAAAACTTCAAGTCCAAGTTCCTCTGCCTTTTCTTTTACGGGAGTTTTAGTAAACTTTTTTCCCCTGCCCTTTCTCTTATCTTCTTGAGATACTACAAGGGCAACTTCTCCTAATTTATTTAATCTTTCCAAAATGGGAACGGAAAATTCAGGAGTTCCCATAAAGATAAACTTCATTATTCACCACTCTCCACTTCATACATTTCTATTGCCTTGTCTGTATAAAGTATTCCATTAAGGTGGTCTGTCTCGTGTTGAATAATCCTAGCCAAAAAGTTTTCTGCTTCCATAATAATCTCTTGACCTTCTAAGTCATTGTACTTCACCTTAATGTGTTTTGCCCTTTTAACTGTCCCTTGTTTTCCAGGAACTGAAAGACATCCTTCCATTGAGACTTCTTCTCCATCTTTTTCTATAATTTCAGGATTTATCATATAAAATCTCATGGGCTTTTCGCCTTCTTCTTCCTCGTCTTCCCTATTGTCAACAACAATTAATCTTTTAAGGATTCCTATTTGAGGGGCAGCAAGACCTACTCCATAGGCCATATCCATGGTTTCGTACATATCCTCTATTAAAAGTTTTAATCTATCATTGTAATTAGTAACTATTTTTGATGTTTTCCTAAGAATTGGATCTTCATCTGTTCTAATTTTTCTTATTGCCATTAAATCACCTAAAATTCTATATTTAATATTATTTTTCTTTCATCTTCTATCTTGCTGTTATTTATTACCCTATTAAGACCTTCAATTAACAAAGCCAGGTCCTTAGGCTTGACCTTAAGGGAAAATTTAGTCTTGTTTATATTCTTTATCTTAGGCATCTTGATAAATTTTGTTACCATGATACTCATACCCTTTAAGTCAATAGACATTTGTTGTAAAAATTTTTCTGCCCAAACTTGAGTAAGGTTTTCATCGTAGGATGAAAATTCAAGTTCAATTAATTTTGTATAAGGAGGATACAAAAAAGTCTTTCTCTCTTCAATTTCATACTCGTAGAAGTCTTCATAATCTCCCTTAGCAGAGTAATTTATAATTTCACTGTCGGGACTGTAGGTTTGAATTATAACTTGTCCCTTCTTTGATGCACGTCCTGCCCTTCCTGAGACTTGAGTTATAAGTTGGAAAGTTCTCTCTCTTGCCTTGTAATCAGAAATGTATAGAGATAAATCTGCTGCAACTATACCCACAAGAGTAACATCTTCAAAGTCAAATCCCTTAGATACCATTTGAGTACCTATAATAACATCAGCTTCCTTATTCTTTATCTTCTCATAAAATTCATTAAAGGAATCTTTCTTGCCAGTTGTGTCCCTATCCATCCTTAGGACCCTAGCTTCTGGAAAATATTTTTTGACTTCTTCCTCTACCCTTTGAGTTCCAACTCCAAATTGTTTTATGAATTTAGATCCGCATGAAGGGCATAACTTAGGCAGTGGCTTTGTCTTTCCACAATAGTGACATATTAATCTATTCTTTGACTTGTGATAAGTCATAGATATGTCACAGTCATCACACTTTATAACTTCCCCGCAGGACCTGCAAGAAATAAAATTAGAAAAGCCCCTCCTATTTAAAAACAATATAACTTGTTCCTTATTCTTTAACTTTTCTTCTATAGCTTTTTTTAGGTCTCTACTAAATATTGAGACGTTGCCCATGATAAGTTCGTCTCTCATGTCAACTATTTCTGTATCTGGTAGGAAGGCTCCTTTCTTGGCCCTGTTTTTTAATTGGCAAAGATTATAAAATCCCTTCTTAGCATAAAAATATGATTCCACAGAAGGAGTTGCAGATCCAAGAACTACCTTGCCCCTATCCTTCATCCTATTAATAGCAACTTCTATAGTATCATACTTTAAATTATCGTGAAATTCATAAGAAGAGTCGTGGGCTTCGTCAACTATAACCATTTTTAAATTTTTAAAAGGTACAAAGACAGCAGATCTCACTCCAACGACAACCTTTACTTGGTCATTTAAAACCTTTCTGTATTCATCATATCTTTCACCTGAAGATAACTTAGAATGAATTATTGCCACTTCCTTGTCAAACCAAGATTTAAATCTCTCAATCATCTGAGGTGTTAAACCAATTTCTGGAACAAGAACAATAACTTGTCCACCATCTTCTATGACTCTTGATGTTAGATTCAAATAAACTTCAGTCTTACCGGACCCAGTGAGACCATGGAGTAGTGATACAACTTTGTCAGTCTCTTCTATACTTTTTAAAGCTTCTTGCTGCTCATCATTTAGTGCCAACTTATTTTTCTTATAAGGATTTTCTATAGGTTCTCTATTAACTTCTTTTTTATATTCTTCTATTAAGTTTCTTTTAATCAAGGTCTTTATTGGAGAATAAGATATATTTAGTCCCGTCATAGCATCCACTCGAGAGATATCTTTCTTATCTTTTATAAAATTAAATACCTGAGCCTGTTTTTCGCTTATGCCCTCAAGATTTTTTGAATCAAAATCCTCTGAAACTTTTAAATAATTAACAAGTTTTGGCTTTATAGCTACTAGTGAATCATAAATATATTTTAGATAGCCCTTGGTCCTTAGTCTCTTAATAATAATTTTTTCATCTTCACTTAAGTCTTCAAAATATTTTGACAGATCAATAGAGTTTAAGTCCTCTAGATCCTTGCCATGGGGATACTTCTCAACAAGGATTTTCTTTTTAATTTTTTGTAGGTTCCCAGGAGGTAAGATTGGAGAAAAGGCCTTTGAATAACCTACGAGGTATCTTTCTTTCATCCATAATCCAAGTTTTATTAAATCTTCAGAAATTATTGGTTCATCATCAATGACTGAATGAATTTCTTTTAATTTTTCTAGCTGGTTTCCAGAATAATTTTCGTGCAAAAAAAGGACGATACCAACTCGGTGAGATTTACCAAAATTTACGAGAACTCGCATACCAGGTTGAACATCATCTTTTACTATATATGTATAAAGTTTATCTATTTTTTGAAAATTATTTTCTATAAAAATATCTGCAAACATATCTTCACCCACAAAAGAGCTAGATTTCTCTAGCTCATAAGTTTTTTTGCCCTATCTAAAATTTCTCTTGCAAGTTCCGTCTTGCTCATAATTTCTAAATCATCAATCTTGTCTCTTGAAATAATAGAAACTATGTTAGTGTCGCTGCCAAAACCTGCGCCTTCTCTTTTAATATTATTAACAACGATAATATCAAAATTCTTTTTAATTAGTTTTTCCTTTGCATACTCGTATATGTTAGTTGACTCAGCTGCAAAACCAACTATAACTTGATTTTTCTTTAGACTACCATAGTGTGCAGCAATATCTGGATTCTTTTCCATCTCAATAAGATTCATCTGACTGTCGCTACCCTTTTTAATCTTTTCTTCACTATAAGTCTTTGGTCTATAATCACTTGGAGCTGCGGCCTTGATTAAGACGTCACAGTCATCAAAATATTTTCCAACAGCCTCAAACATTTGATGAGTTGAATCTACCCTAACAAAATTATCAACCTTTGGAACTTCTATTTTAGTTGGACCTGAAATAAGAGTTACCCTTGCTCCTCTTTTTTTTGCATTATCAGCTAGAGCATAGCCCATTTTCCCTGAAGAGTAATTGGAAATAAATCTAACTGGATCAAGTGCCTCTCTTGTAGGGCCAGCAGTTATTACAATGTGCTTGCCTTCAAGATCTTTCTCAGTAAGAGCCCTGTCGATTTCATCGACTATTTCGCTTGGCTCTAGCATCTTACCACTCCCGTAGTCATTACAAGCAAGAAGGTCCTCTTTAGTGTCTAAGATTATAACGCCCCTATCCCTAAGAGTCTGCATATTTTTTTGATTAGGCTCTGAGTTTAACATCACTGTATTCATACCAGGTGCCAACATTACCTTAGACCTTGAAGCCATTAGGACAGTTGATAGCATATCATCAGCTATACCATTGGCAAACTTCCCAATAATATTTGCAGTAGCTGGTGCAATAACAATTATATCTGCCCACTTAGCAAGAGATATGTGCTCAACATCCATATTTAAAAGTTGATTAAACATATCACCATGCACAACATTGTTAGACATAGTCTGAAAAGTAAGAGGTCTTACAAATTCAGTAGCATTTTTGGTCATTATAACCTTAACTTCTGCTCCTAATTTTCTCAAAAGGCTACAAATACCTGGGGACTTATAAGCTGCAATTCCACCTGTAACTCCAAGTAGAATTTTTTTACCTTTTAACATCTTATTCCTCTTCTGCTTCCTCTTTATTTAAATCTTCAATCTTTTTTTGTTTGATTTCTTGGATAAGATTTTCTTTTTCTTCAGCGATTTTTTCTTCGTATTCAGAGTCGCTTAATTTTTCTCCAAATTTTATTTTTCCAGCCATGATTTCTTCAATAGCTATTGAAACTGGCTTATTGCTATCTGTATCAACAAGAGCTGGGTTTCCATCAATAAGCTTTCTTGCTCTTTTTGATACTAGGATTGCAAGTTCATATCTTGAATCTGTAACTTCTTTTAATTCTTTAAAAGATGGTATAATCATTTGCTTCTCTCCTCTTCTGCTTGAACTTCCTTCTTAATATTCTTGTGCCTTTTAACCCTAAGTTTTTCAGCAGCTATAATAGTTTCGATATCCTTTACAGCATTATCTATAACATCATTGATAACAAAATAGTCATATTCTCCTACGAAGTCAAGTTCTCTAAAGGCATTTCTATATCTTGTTTCAATTTCATCTTCAGTTTCTGTATCTCTTTTAACAAGTCGAGATCTTAATTCATCCATTGTTGGTGGAATTAAGAAAATAAAAACTGCTTCCTTATATTTTTTTTTGATTTGAAGGGCTCCTTGTACATCTATTTCAAGTAGGACGATTTCACCCTTGTCTATTTCATCAAAAACAAATTTCTTTGGTGTACCGTAGTAGTTGGTGTGAACAAAGGCATGTTCCAAAAGTTCATCCTTTTCTACCATTTCTTCAAATTCTTCTCTTGTGGCAAAAAAGTAATTTTCGCCATTAACTTCTCCTGGTCTAGGTGTCCTAGTGGTAACAGAAGTTGAGAAAATTATATCGTCATTATTTTTCATTAAAGCTTCACTTACTGTTCCCTTTCCGGAACCAGAAGGACCTGATAAAACTAATAAAAATCCGCCGTCCAAATAATCACCATCCTAATTTTTATTATTCAACATTTTGCGCTTGTTCACGCAGTTTTTCTATTTCTGATTTTAGCATTACTACTGTGCTTGTAAGTTCTATATCGTTGGATTTTGAACCTATGGTATTAGCTTCCCTATTCATTTCTTGAATTAGAAAGTCTAATTTTCTTCCAATTGGTCCCTCTTCATGTATTATATCATTAAAATTTTGAATATGGATTTTAAGCCTTGTAATTTCTTCGTCAATTGAAAGTTTATCTAGCATTATAGCAATCTCTGTTAGAATTCTATCTTCATTTATTTCACTTGCTTGTAGAAATTCGGCTACCCTATCTCTTAATCTATTTTCATTTTCAATTAAGCTTATAGGGGCCCTCTCTTCAATAAAATAAGTAAGCCTTTCAACTTCATTAAGCTTTACTTTAAAGTCTTCCCTAATCTTTTCTCCTTCAAAGGCTCTTGATTTAATAAAATCTTTTGCTGCTTCATCAAGAACTCTTAAAAGTTCCTCCTTAATATAGTCGCCATCAAAATCAGCTTTTTGTGGTTTCACTATATTTGAGTCCTTCATAATTTTGGAGAAGGATAGGTCTGAACTTAATCCAAAATTTTCCTCTAATTCTTTACTTATAATAATATACTTATTTAAAAGCTTATAGTCAATATCTATTTCAACCTGGCTTGAGTCCAAGTATTCAAAGTTTACGAATACATCAACCTTGCCTCTTTTGATTTTTGACTTTATAAAAGATCTTACAGCTTCTTCTGCATACATAATTGAGCTAGGCATCCTTATGTTCATGTCAAGATACCTGTTGTTGACAGATTTCATCTCTACTTTTATATAAAAATCTTCACACTTTTTTTCAAAAAGGCCGTAGCCAGTCATGCTATTCATAAATTACTCCTCATAAAGAACAAAAAGCACTAAAAAGTGCTTTTCATTTTATTTTACTACAATATTAACTATCTTATTTGGAATATAAATTTTCTTAACTATACTTTTGCCTTCAGTATTTTTGGCAAAAAGTTCGTCCTTTTCTGCCATTTCAAGTACCTTGTCTTGTGAAGCATTTCTTTCAATTTTAATTGTATATCTTACTTTTCCATTAAATTGAACTGGAATTTCAATTTCATTATCAATAGTTAATTTTTCTTCAAATTCAGGCCAAGCTTGGTCAGATAATACTCCACCTAAGTTGCAAACTTCCCATAATTCTTCTGTGATATGAGGTGCAACTGGATTTAATAAAATTAAGAAAGTTCTAAAATCCTCTTTAGTAATCTTTCCAAGGTCACTAAATTCGTTGGAAAGAGTCATAAGTTGTGCGATTGCAGTGTTGGCTTTTAAGTTTGCATAATCTTCAGTTACTTTCTTGATAGTCTTATGCATTTGAGAAACTAATTCATTACTATATCCATCACCATCAACAACAATTTCTTGTAGATTCCAAACTCTTTCTAAAAATCTTCTACAACCCCTAACACCATTTTCTGACCAAGGTACAGGTTTTTCAAAGTCACCAATAAACATTTCATAACATCTCAAGGTGTCTGCACCATAATCTCTAACTATATCATCTGGGTTTACAACATTTCCCCTAGACTTTGACATCTTTTCATTGTTTCCTCCAAGAATCATACCGTGAGACGTTCTTTTTTGATATGGTTCCTTAGTTGGAACAACGCCAATATCATATAGGAACTTGTGCCAGAATCTTGAATATAGTAAGTGAAGAGTTGTATGTTCCATACCACCATTGTACCAGTCTACTGGAGTCCAATACTCAAGAGATTCCTTGCTTGCAAGTGCCTTATCGTTGTGAGGGTCAGTATATCTTAAGAAGTACCAAGATGATCCAGCCCATTGTGGCATTGTATCTGTTTCCCTCTTTGCTGATCCACCACATTTTGGACAAGTAGTGTTAACCCAATCAGTCATCTTAGCAAGTGGAGATTCACCAGAGTCAGTTGGTTCATAGTTTTCAACTTCTGGTAGTAATAGTGGAAGTTCTTCTTCAGGAAGAGCTACGTAACCGCATTTATCACAGTAAACTATTGGAATTGGTTCTCCCCAGTATCTTTGTCTTGAGAATACCCAGTCTCTTAATTTGTAGTTAATTTTTCTATTTCCAAGCTTGTGTTCTTCAAGATAGTTAATCATTTTAGCTATTGCATCTTTAACTTCAAGTCCATCTAGGATACCTGAGTTAATCATTTTTCCAGTAGCAGTTTCAGTGTTTGCATGTTCTGACACATCTGACCCTTCGATTACTGGAACAATATTAAGACAAAACTTCTTTGCAAAGTCATAGTCACGGTCATCGTGGGCAGGTACAGCCATGATAGCACCTGTTCCATAAGTCATAAGAACATAGTCAGAAATCCAAATTGGAATTTCTTTATTTGTAAGAGGATTAATTGCCTTAATTCCCTTTATTTCTACACCTGTCTTGTCTTTTTCAAGTTCAGTTCTTTCGAAGTCACTCTTCTTAGCACACTCTGCCTTATAGGCATTTATTTCATCTAGATTTTCAATCTCATCAGCATGATTTTCGATTAATGGGTGCTCTGGTGCTATTACCATATAAGTTGCCCCGTAAATTGTATCTGGTCTTGTTGTGAAAACTTCAAGTTTTTCATCATAGTCCTTAAGTGAGAAGTTAATACTTGCTCCTTCACTTCTACCAATCCAATTCTTTTGTTGTGTTACAACCCTATCAATAAAGTCAAGATCATCTAAGTCCTCGATAAGCCTATCTGCGTATTCAGTAATCTTAAGCATCCATTGGCTCTTAACACGTCTTACAACTTCTTCACCACATCTTTCGCACTTTCCACCAACAACTTCTTCGTTGGAAAGTCCTACCTTACATGATGGGCACCAGTTTATTGGCATTTCTTTCTTATAAGCAAGTCCTCTTTTATAAAGTTGTAAGAAAATCCATTGTGTCCACTTATAATATTCTGGGTCAGTTGTGTTAATTTCTCTAGACCAGTCAAAGGAAAAACCTATTGACTTTAATTGTTTCTTAAAGTGAGCAATGTTATTTTTTGTAACAAGTGCTGGATGGATTTTATTTTTTATTGCATAATTTTCTGTTGGAAGTCCAAAGGCATCCCATCCCATTGGATAAAGTACATTGTAGCCTTGCATTCTCTTCATTCTAGAAACTATATCAAGGGCAGTGTAAGGTCTTGGGTGGCCTACGTGAAGTCCTTGTCCTGAGGGATAAGGAAATTCTACTAGAGCATAGAATTTTTCCTTATCTGAATTGTTTTCGCATACAAAGGATTCATGCTCATCCCAAAAATCTTGCCATTTTTTTTCTATATCATTTGGTGTATATTTATTCATAATAACTCCTAAAATTTCAAATATTAAAATTCAGCATTTCCAACAGTTCTAGGGAATGGAATTACGTCTCTTATATTCTTCATTCCAGTAATGTACATTACTGCCCTTTCAAATCCTAGACCAAATCCAGAGTGAACTACAGATCCGTATCTTCTTAAGTCAAGATACCAATCGTAAGTTTCCATATTCATTCCTATGTTTTTCATTTTTTCTTCTAGAACTTCAAATCTGTGTTCCCTTTGGCTTCCTCCAATTATTTCACCAACACCTGGTACTAGGAGGTCCATAGCTGCAACAGTCTTTTTATCATCATTTTCATACATATAGAAGGCTTTGATTTCCTTTGGATAGTCAGTTACAAAAACTGGCTTTTTATAAATTTCTTCTGTAATGTATCTTTCGTGTTCTGTTTGTAAGTCAATTCCCCAACTTACAGGATAATTAAATTCCTTGTCAGCTTTTTCTAGAATTTCAATAGCTTCTGTATAAGTTATTCTAGCAAATTCATTTTCCACAACATTGTGTAGCCTTTCAAGTAGACCCTTGTCAATGAAGTTATTGAAAAATTCCATTTCTTGAGGTGCATTTTCTAGGACATAAGAAATGATGTATTTTAACATTTCTTCTGACACGTCCATATTTACATTTAAGTCAGCAAAGGCCATTTCTGGTTCAATCATCCAGAATTCAGCAGCGTGTCTTTGTGTGTTTGAATTTTCTGCCCTAAAAGTTGGACCAAATGTATAAATATCTCTAAAAGCTTCAGCAAAAGCTTCTGCTTCTAGTTGTCCAGACACTGTAAGGTGTGTCATCTTATTGAAAAAGTCCTTAGAATAATCAACTTCTGTTGATTCAGACTTAGCAAGCTTATCAATATCAAGAGTTGTCACTTGGAACATTTCTCCTGCTCCTTCAGCATCTGAAGTTGTAATAATTGGAGCATGAACGTAAACAAATCCCTTTTCTTGGAAGAACTTGTGAATTGCATAGGCAATTAGTGATCTAACTCTAAAAACAGCATTAAATGTGTTTGCTCTTGGACGTAGATGAGCTATTGTTCTCAAGTATTCCATTGTGTGTCTCTTCTTTTGAAGTGGATAAGATGGGTCTGATGAACAAATTGCTTCTATCTTATTTGCTTGTAATTCAAAAGATTGATTTTTACCAGGTGATTTAACAATTTTACCGCTTATTTCAAGTGAAGAACTTATAGGAAATTTTTCAACTTCGTCAAAGTTTTCTAATTCTTTACCATAAACAACTTGAATTGGTTTGAAAACTGTTCCATCAGTGAGTTCAATAAAACCAAAGTTTTTTGAAGCCCTAGATGTTTTCACCCAACCACTTAATACTATTTCTTTATCTAAAAAATCTTCTGGATTTTTAAATATATCTCTAATGCTAATTGACATAATTCCTCCTAATTTTCAATTTCTTACTTAATTGTTAAGTATATAATTAATTGCTCTGTTTGTCAATTTTACTCATTTCAAACTATCTAAATATTCTTTTATTTTTCTTTCATAGCCAATGTCTTTTGGCTCGTAATATTTTTTCCCCTTAAAATTGTCAGGCATATATTTTTGTTCCACGTAGGCATTTTCATAATCGTGGGGATATAGGTATTTTTCATCTGTTTCATTTTGTGGATTTCTCTTGTCTCTTATATACTTTGGAATATCAATATTATTTGAATTTTTTACATCTTCCATAGCCTTATTTATGCCACGATAGGCTGCGTTAGATTTTTCTGATGTTGCAAGATAAGTAGCTGTCTGTGCCAAAATTATTCTTGCTTCAGGCATTCCCACAGCATTTATGTTATTAAAACAAGCTGCAGCCACTTGAATAGCTTGAGGATTTGCATTTCCAACATCTTCTGATGCAAAAATTATAAGTCTCCTTGCAATGAATTTAATATCTTCTCCACCTTCTAGCATCTTTGCAAGATATATCAAGGTAGCGTCAGGATCAGACCCTCTCATAGACTTAATAAAGGCTGAAATTGTGTCGTAGTGCTCATTATTATTCTTATCGTACTTGACGTTTTTTATAAGTAGGGAGTTTTCAATGACATCCCTATCAATTAATATTTTTCCATCAACTTGATCGGTCGAGAGAACTGCAATTTCTAAACTATTTAATAAATACCTTCCATCTCCATTGGAGTTTTTTATTAAAATATTTTTTGCATCCTCACTGATTTTTATATTTTTTTTGCCAAGTCCACGTTCCTTATCATTTAAGGCCTTATCCATCATAACTTCAAGGTCTTTATCTTCAAGTGGATGCAAGTTTATTATTTGCATTCTTGATAGAAGGGCCCTATTTACTTCAAAATAAGGATTTTCAGTTGTAGCACCTATTAGACTTATAACACCTCTTTCAACAAAGGGCAAAAGAGCATCCTGCTGACTCTTGTTAAATCTGTGGATTTCATCAATAAAAACTATAGTTGATACATTGTCAAACTTCATAGAGTCTTCAGCCTTTGCTAAGACTTCACGCAGTTCTTTTAAATTTGAAGTTACAGCAGAGAGCTTTACAAAATTTTTATTAGTAGTTCTTGCAATAATTTCTGCTAAAGTTGTCTTCCCAACTCCAGGAGGTCCATAAAACAAGACTGAAGTAAGCCTGTCACTTTTTATTAACCGAGATAGATACTTCCCTTCACCAATAATATGGTCTTGACCAAAAAATTCTTCTAGAGTCCTTGGTCTCATCCTATCAGCAAGTGGTGCCTTGGTCTCCAAATTTTTTTGCATACTAAGTTCAAATAAGTCCATATTAATTCTTCTTCTTTACAAAGTTTTCTAATTCGTCTATAAAGGATTGAAGATCTTTGAACTCTCTATATACAGATGCAAACCTAACATAAGAAACTTCATCAAGGTCCTTTAACTCATCCATTACCATTTCGCCAACTTCAAGAGAACTGATTTCCTTCTTCATAGAGTTTTCAATTTTCTTTTCTATATTATTAACAGCTTCTTCTATATCAGCAGCAGAAACTGGTCTCTTTTCACAAGACTTTATCATCCCTCTAATAATCTTTTCCCTATCAAAGGCCTGCCTGTTTCCATCCTTCTTTATTACCATAATTGGTGACTGTTCAATTTTTTCATAAGTAGTAAATCTCTTTTGACACTTTAAACACTCACGTCTTCTTCTAATTGTATTACCTTCATCAGTAGGTCTTGTGTCTAGTACTTTGGAGTCATCGTATCCACAAAAAGGACATTTCATACTTTTCACCTCATTCAAATAAGGTCCAAAAGGACCATTTAACTAAATAATATCACTTAAAAATTTATTAATCAATTGCAAGACAATATAAAAAAGCTGGACACTAATGCCCAGCTAATTAATATTAACTAACTTAATAATCTTATTAAATACCTCGCCCAACATTTAGGAGTTTTGTGAAAAGTTCTGCATTGACTCTTTGATTAACTACAAGGACTTAATGTCATATTAAAAAATTTCACCCAACCAACTTGGAAGATGTTAACCCCTACTTTACTTCCCCTAAGTTGCTAACTTATTCTTGCAATCAAAAAATTGTAAATTCTTTACTAACTTATTTGCAATCAAAAAGGACATTGTCTCCAATGTCCTAAATCTTTGATTAATTTATTTTCTGTTAATTCTTAAGAAAGAAGGGATTTTAAGTTCTCCATTATCTTCTTCATTATCTTCAAGAGATTCAATGGGAGACTTTTGACCAAGTTCTCCTTTATTATCCTTTTTGTCTTTCTTGTCATCTTTGTATTGTTCAAATTCAGTAGCTATAACTGTAATCTTAACTTCATCCTTAAGTGATTCATCAATTCCTGCTCCAAAGATAATATTAGCATCTTCAGATACGCAATCTCTAATAAGATCAGCTGCTTCATTAACTTCAAAAATACCAAGGTCTGAACCTGCTGTAATGTTTAAAAGAACAGATTTTGCTCCTTCTATTGAAGTTTCTAGTAGAGGAGAGTTTATTGCAAGCTTAGCTGCTTCTGTTGCTCTGTCATCTCCAGATGCACGTCCAATACCCATGTGAGCAATGCCCTTGTCGAACATAATTGTCTTAACGTCAGCAAAGTCAAGGTTAATTAGGTTAGGAACAGAAATTAAATCTGAAATACCTTGGATACCTTGTTTTAAAATATCATCAGCCATTTCAAAGGCTTGTGAGAAGCTAGTCTTTTTATCTGCAATACTTAGAAGTCTGTCGTTTGGAATTATAACTAATGTATCAACTTTTCCCTTAAGAGCATTAATACCTAATTCAGCTGATTTTGCTCTTTTTCTACCTTCAAATGTGAAAGGTTTTGTAACAACACCAACAGTAAGTAGACCTAATTCTTTTGCTACATCTGCAATAACAGGAGCAGCACCAGTACCAGTACCTCCACCCATTCCTGCAGTGATAAATACCATATCAGCACCAGTTAGGGCTTCTCTAATTTCATCTAAAGATTCTTCAGCAGCTTGTTCACCAATTTCAGGATTAGCACCTGCTCCAAGTCCCTTAGTAATTTTTTCTCCAAGTTGAATTTTAGTTTCAGCATTTGAATTTTTAAGTGCTTGTCTATCAGTGTTGAATACTAAAAATTCAACGCCCTTTACACCAGCATCAATCATTCTATTAACAGCGTTATTTCCGCCGCCACCAACGCCAACTACTTTAATTTTGGCAAAATCGTCTTGGTCCATATCGAATTCCAACATAAACATCCTCCTCGTATACTAAATAATTATTTTTATATTCATTACTACCATTTTATAGAAATAGTGTGAAATAGTCAATATATAAAGGTTAAAAGTGTCCTTTAATTTGCATTTTATCTAATCTTGATTTATTTCTCTATAAGATTTATCTTTATTTTCTTCTTTTTTTAAATTTTTATTTTCTTCTTTGTCTGATTTAGAATCTTTTTCTCCATCAGTAATTAAAACTGGGCTGTCTCCCTTTTCCATTTGAATTAAAACTGCATTTTTATTTGTAGTGCTAATGTCCTTCAAAATTAATGAAAGCATCTTAAGTTTGTATTCAATATTAGAATAAGATCCAAATTCAATTTTAATTCCATCTACTGTAGTAAAAGTTGAAATAGAATCTAAGAGCTCAATATCTCTAATATTTCCACGAAGTGAATACTCGTCATTTCTAAGTTCCAGCAAAAGATTCCTCTTTTCTTGATCCTCTTTATTTGTGAGTATATAGTTCCCAGCCTGTGGGTTCTCAACATTAAATCCAGATAAGTTAACTAAGTTGTCTCTTTTCTTATCTGAGTTTTCAAGAATTCTGAAGTTATCATCAACTAATAAGTAATCATTGGCATCTATTTGGTAATAAGGAAGTCTTTCCTTTACCTTTATTTTCACTCTACCCCTTAAGCTGTAAGAAATTTTAGCGTCTTCTATATAAGGAACCTTTTTTAGTTTTTTAATTCTATATTTTTTTGATACCACAAAAAATTTACTTCCCTTATGTAAGTCAGTAACCTTTTTTATCTTAGCAGAGCTCACATTTTTATTGCCCTCTATGGTGATACTTGTTACATCAAAAAAATTTGAGTTTTTAAGAGCAAAGATTATCAAAAAAATGAAGGAAAAGAATATAAAAAACCTACTAAAAATTCTAAAATATCTTTTCTTTTTATTCAGTTTTCTTTTTCTCTTTTCCATCTTTTTCATAAAATCACTTTAAAATCATATCAACTATTTTTGAAACTGCATCTGGACTGGCGAGTTTCTTTGAATTTTTCGCCATCTCATTTCTTTCTTCATCATCATCAATAATTTTATTTATTTCTTCCAATAGCACATTTCCATTTAAGTCCTTTTCTTCAATAACCCTAGATGCACCCATATTTTTGTAGCTCATGGCATTATAATATTGGTGGTTACCAGCAGTGTAAGCCTTTGGGATTAATATAGATGCAAGACCTAATGCAGATATTTCTGCAAGGGTCATAGCAGATGATGATGCTATAACAAGGTCTGCACTTGATAGGTAATCATAAACCTTATGTGTATAATCTAGTATTTCAACATTATCTGGAAGTTCATCCACCTTTTCCATAAAAGCCTTATAATGTTCTCTACCAGTGACATGAGTTAACTTAAAAGGAAGACTCTTATTCTCTTTTAGAATTTCTAAAATTGCATCATTTGTAGATTCTTGTCCTCCAGATCCACCAAAGGAAAATACAAATTTTTCTTTATCTTTAATGTTTAATTCTCTTCTAGATTTCTCCCTATCTAAATGAGAAAATACATCTCTCACAGGATTACCTGTGAAGATGATGTTGTCGTTATCTAAATACTTTTTAGCTTCTTCAAAGTTAATAAAGACATAGTCAGCCTTCTTGGCAAGAATTTTATTTGTCTTACCTGGGTAGGCATTTTGTTCTTGCACTACTGTCTTTATCTTTTTTTGTTGAGCTTTAAAAACTATAGGAGCACAAACATATCCACCCGTTCCAATTACAAAATCTGGTTTAAAATCATGAATTATTTTGCTACATTCCCTTAACCCCTTCATGAGGTTAAAGAAAGTTATGACTGTATCTTTATTTAATTTTTTTCTTGGAAGGCCAGAAATATCTATTCCCTTAAAATCAAAATTATACTTCTCGGCTAATTCTTCTTCTAAAGAATTTTTCTTACCAACGTATAATATATCTGCTTCCTTGTCTTTCTTTTTAATTTCTTCTCCAATTGCTAGAGCTGGATATATATGTCCACCAGTACCGCCACCGGATAAAATATATTTCATAGCGTACCTTCTTTCGAAATTTTTAATAAAATTGCTGTAGATACAAGTGCCATTACAAGAGCTGTACCCCCATAAGAAATAAAGGGTAAAGTTATACCAGTTACTGGAAGAATCTTGGCACAGACCCCCATATTAAAAAAGGCTTGAATACCAATATATGTTGTCATCCCAATAGCTGTAAACTTATCAAAGTAATTAGTAGCCTTAAAGGCAATCATGTATCCCCTGTAAATATATATTACAAATAATAATATTACTATAAAAGTTCCAATAAAACCAAATTCTTCCGCAATTACAGAAAAAATAAAGTCTGTATAGGCTTCTGGTAGGTTAGTGTACTTTTGTCTAGACCTAAATAAACCTACTCCAGAATATCCTCCTAGGGCAAAGGCATATAAAGATTGCCTTGATTGATAAAGGGCTGCTGATTGATAATCTGTTGAATCAGACACAAATCCTAGAATTCTCATTATTCTAAATTTATTTTCTGGATCCTTTAAGATTACATAGATTAAACCTATACCAAGTAGGATTAAGAATAAAAATTGTTTTTTTGTAATTCCACTTGCTAGTAAAATAGCAAATAGACCGACTCCAATAACAACTGCTGTTGAGAAGTCCTTTATCATAATTGGTCCAACAGATATACCCATTATAGCTACTGCCGTTAAGAAAATTTTTTTATCTCTTAAAGAGTAGATGTGCTTAGCCAAGTACTTGGCTAAATATATTATTGACGATAATTTCAAAATATCCGAAGGTTGAAACCTAATTATTTTTAAGTCTAGCCATCTTACTTGACCCTTTGACTTGTCTCCTAGTGGCGACCATAGAAGGAGTATCAAGATAATACTAAAGGGGAATAACCAATCGATATTTTTATAAATTACTGCCCTTGGCATTTTTATTATCATAAATAGGGCAACAATTCCTATTATTAAGAAACCAGATTGCCTAGCTAAGTAATGGAAACTGTTTAGATTATATTTTTTTGCTGTGGGAAAGGAAGCTGATGTAACTGCTACAAGACCAATCACAATAAGAAAAATTGTAGTCAAAAGCAACATCAGGTCTATATCTTTCATTTCCTTTTTTAACTTCATCTACACCAACTCTTTTACAAGGTCTTTAAAGTGTTGACCCCTCACTTCATAGCTCTTATACATATCCCATGAAGCACATGCTGGTGAAAGTAAGACGTCATCACCCTTTACAGCAAGTTTTTTTGCTAGTTCTACTGCCTTTTTTAAGTCTTCTGTAATATAAAATTCTACTCCATACTTCTTACATGACTCAGAAATTTTTTCTGCTGTTTGTCCAAATAGAATAGCTGTCTTCAATTTATCCTTAGATTTTTCTATTAAGTTATCAAAGTCAGCACCCTTGTCGTAACCACCAGCGATTAAAACTACATCTCCATACATAGCGGCTACTGCAACTTCAGTAGAGTCTGGGTTTGTTCCCTTGGAATCGTTATAGTATTTAACTCCATCAACTTCTCTTACGAATTCAATTCTATGTTCAACTCCAGTAAAAGATGCAATTGATTTTTTTATAATATCTAAATCAATATTTAAGAGTTTGCAAGCAATTATTGCAGCCATAATATTTCTTACGTTGTGGTCTCCAGGTATTTTTATATCCTTAACATCTAAAATTTCTTCTATCTTAACTCCGTCGTTGAAATAAATTTTACCTTGGTCAAGGTAGGCTCCCTTTTCAGAGATTTTTTCCATAGAGAAATAATATCTTTCTGCTTTTAAATTATATTTATCTGCAAGATCCCTATCTTCATAATTTAAAATTGCAAAGTCATTTTCATCTTGGTTTTTGAAAATCTTAAACTTTGCATTCACATAGTTTTGTCTAGTCTTGTGCCAGTCTAAGTGGTCGCTTGTCACATAAGTAAGCACTGCAATATGTGGTTTAAAATAAATGGTATTCTCTAGTTGGAAGGAAGACGCTTCTATAACAACATAATCTTCAGCCTTAGATTTTTTAGTTATTTCAAGAATTCCTCTTCCAATATTTCCCACAACAAAAGTTTTTGCTACCCTTCTTAGGATATCCCCAAGAATGGTAGTTGTTGTAGTCTTTCCATTAGTGCCAGTAACTGCAATAATATTCTTTGTTTTTAAATTTCTATAGCTAAGTTCAATATCAGAAATAATTTCAATATTCTTTTCTCTAGCTTTTTCTAAGAGTTCATGGAAGGGATAAATTCCTGGACTTTTTACTATCAAATCAATATTATCAAGATCTTCATCTTTGAAAATAATAAAATCTTCTTCAACATTTAATTTTTGAAGGTCTTGATTGCTATCATAGACATAAATTTTACATGGAAATTCTTTTAAAAACTTTAGTGCTGTCTTTCCAGTAACGCCAAAGCCCATTATTAATATATTTTTGTTTTCTAACATCTCAAATCACCTAAAATAAAATTAAGTAGGAAATCATACAAAGTATAAGTTCCACTAATGAAAATACTGCAACTATTTTTTTCTCATGCCATCCCTTTTGTTCAAAATGATGGTGAAGTGGTGACATAAGGAAAACTCTCTTTCCCCTAGTTTTAAAACTAACTACTTGAATTATAACTGAAAGTGTTTCAATAAAGTAAATTCCACCAGCTATAGGTAAAATTAGAGGCACATTTAAAAGAAGGGCAATTGCAGATATTGCACCTCCTAGGGCAAGAGATCCTGTATCTCCCATAAAGACCTTAGCTGGGAACTTATTGTAGTATAAGAAGCCAATTAGCGCCCCAGCAAGTGCTAAGCAAAATCCTGCAATTTCATATCTTTGAAGTTTAATTGCTACAAAATTGAAAAATAAGAGACAGATAATTGTCACACTAGATGAAAGACCGTCTAACCCGTCAGTTAGGTTTACTGAGTTTACTGTCCCAACAATTACAAAAATTACAAAGGGAATATATAAAAATCCTATTGATCTGTAATCCTTTATAAAAGGAATATAAAGGTCTGTCCCTATTTCTTTTGAATTATATTGATAAATTATTAAAATTACCGCAACCAAAATTTGAAGAAGAAGTTTTTGATATGCACGTAGACCTAGGTTTCTCTTCATAACAACTTTGATGTAGTCATCAATAAATCCAACTGCTCCAAAGGCAAGTGTTGAGAAAAGTATCATTAAAACTGATAACTTAAAATTTGCCGTAACAAGACTTGTTATAATTACTGATGCTAGAAAGATTAAGCCACCAATAGTTGGAGTCCCACTTTTAACTAAGTGAGACTGAGGTCCATCTTCTCTTATACTTTGTCCTGCGTGTAACCTTCTTAATAATGGAATTATAATCCTGCCCAAGATTATGGATAGAATTAATCCCACTCCTATATTAATTAAATAATTCATTATACTTTATCCTAATTCCTTTTACTTTTATTACTTTCTTTATTATTTTTATCTAAGTTTTCCTTAGACTTCTTTCTTTTACTTTTTGACTTCTTACTATCTTTTTTATTCTCTTTTTTGTTTTCTTTATTCTTATTATTTACTTCAGACCTTTTATCACTGTTAGAATTTTTCCTCTCATTATTAGTCTTATTGTTAGAATTTTCTTCACTAGACTTATCAAAATCCTCATCTCTTTTTGAGTAGTTAAGTGTGACAAGTTCACTGCCACTTAATTTTTGTCCAGGTCTTGGACTTTGTGATATAAAGTCGCCATTTCCTTTGATATTATACTCTAAATTCATAGAATTTAAAATAGATTGGCTTTCTTTTCTAGTCTTCTTGCTAAAGTCAGGCATTATTAATAGACCACTGTCCTTATCATTAACTGCAAGATCAACTATGGTTCCCTTTAGCACATTAGATCCTGCTGATGGATTTTGGTTTGTGACAACAGAATAAGGTAATACAGTTTCAGAGTTATTGTTAAACTTAAGCCCTGCATCTATTAAAATCTTACCTGCATCCTCAAGAAGAAGTCCTCCAACATTTGGAACAGATACGTACTCATCTTTCTCATCAACTTCTTCAGTTTTTGGTATCTTCAAATAGTTAAGAGACTTAGACAAAACTTCTTGTACAACTGGTGCTGCAACTGCCCCACCAAGAATTCCTTCCTTAGGGTTATTGACAACAACAAGAACAGTAAGCCTTGGATCATTTAGAGGAGCTACACCAACAAAGGATGAGTTATAAGCATCAAGATAGCCAGTTGGTGTTGCAATATTAGCAGTACCTGACTTACCTCCAACTATATATCCTGGAATTTTGGCAAGCTTACCTGTACCCTTTTCTACTACCCTTCTCATCATCATCTTCATTTTGTCAGAAGTTTCTTCGGATATTACCCTTCTCCTAAGCTCAGTTCTTTTTCTCTCTATTACATTTCCATTGGCATCTACTATTTCCTTTATAAGAGTTGGCTTGTTTAAGAAACCTCCGTTGGAAATGGCACTTATTGCATTAATAAGTTGTATAGGAGAAACTGCAATTGAGTGACCATAGGACATTGTTGCTAGATTAACCTTACTTATATCCTTGTATGACCTTGGAACAATACCAATAGATTCACCATAAAGCTCAATTCCAGTTTTTTTACCAAAGCCAAAGGCCTTGATGTACTTTAAAAACTTTTCAGCCCCCAAACCTTGACCAACTTGAATCATAGTCATGTTACAAGATTCTTCTATTGCCTTGGCAAGAGTCTTTTTCCCTCTAGTATGACTTGTACAAGTTAATCTACTATTTCCAATTACCATTGACCCATTACAAACATATTGCGAATCGGGTTGGGCTGTGTTTTCTTCTATTGCAGCCGCTGCTGTTATAAGTTTAAAAGTTGATCCTGGTTCATACTGGTCGTTGACATTGAAGTCTCTCCAGTTGTCGTAGAGGATATCCATCTTCTCTTCTTCGCTTAAATTATCCCACTCTTCTTCTTGTTTTTCATTTATAGGTTCTCTTGGATCATTTAAGTTATAGTCATCCTTAGTTGTCATTGCCAAGATTTCTCCAGTCATTGTATCCTGAACTATTATAGAAACCCTATCTGCCATATTTTCCTTTTTTGCTTTTGTAGCTGCAGTTTCTGCAAACTGTTGGATATTGGAATCAATAGACAAGACAACGGAATAACCTTCCTTTGGCGCATAAGTCTCCTCATCTGTAAGAGGAATTTTATTTGAAGCATTGTCCTTTAGAGATACATTTTTCCCTGAAATGCCTGATAATTCTTCGTCAAAGGATGCCTCAATACCATATTGACCCACATTTTCGTCATTTGTAAAACCAATTATATAAGATGCCAAGTTGTTGAAGGGATAAAGCCTTCTTGTTACATCATCAATGGTCATAGGAATGAGGTTAGATTTTTTATTGTCTTTCTTTTCTTTATTTTCTTTAATTATTTTTGTCCTAATATCCTTTAATTCTTGTGCCTTACCTCTGTCAATATTTGTAGCAAGTCTTACAACCTTATCTCCTTCCATCTTAGACCTAATTTCATCATAGTCTATACCAGTTACATCAGAAATAATTTTTGCATCTTCGTCATATAACTTTTCTTTCCTATTTTTGAAGTCACTTTCACTTTCGTCCTTCCTCTCCTTCAAATAATCCATGTTATAAAAGACGTTGCACTTTGTTATGTTAATTGCCATTTCCTTTCTATTTCTGTCATAGATTATTCCACGATTAGAGTTTATGACCTCAGTCTTAGTTAGTTGGTTTAAGGCTGCGATAGTTAGTTCTTCTGACTGGACAATTTGAATCCAGAGAAGTTTTACGATTAATAATACAAACAAAAAAGCTAGAAAGATAAAAAATACAAATATGAATCTATTGGCATTGTTTGTCTTGGCCTTAAATCCATTTTTCGTTTTTTTATCTCTAGCTTTAATTTTATTAGTTTTCAATTATATCCTCCTAATCTCTTGTAAAAGACCTGAGGACAGAGACAATTGGGCTCAAAAATACGTTATAGTTAATGTCTCCCACTTTTTTTTCTTCCCCTGAATCAATGTAAACTATTTGGTCTTCAGAAGGATAAACCATTCCAAGTTTATACATCGCTTCTTCTGCAATTTGAGCAGATGACTTTACGGCTTTAATATCGCCTACAAGAGTTGTTTTTGTTTTATTTAATTCTTCGATTTCAGCCTTTTGTTTCAAAATTTCTCTGTCAAGACCTGCAACTTGAGAATAAAGAATAATAACAGCTGCAAATATTATAATAACAATTGCCATTGTAAAAATAAAAGGCCTATTATTTAAAAGTCGATTTCTATATATATTATAACTTTTATTTGAAATTTTAGTTAATCTTTTTGCCATTTTACACCTCTAATTTTTCGGCAATTCTTAGTTTCGCTGAGTGAGATCTCTTGTTTTCTTTTAATTCTTCATCACTTGCAGTTATTGGCTTTCTAGTTAAAATTTTTATTTCTTTTTTCTTATCACAAGTACAAATTGGAGACGATGGGGGACAAATACAATCCTTCTCCAAGTATTTGAAGGCATTTTTCACTATCCTATCCTCTAGGGAGTGAAAAGTTATAATTGCAATCCTGCCACCTGGGTTAAGTCTATGGACAAATCTCTCAATTGAGTCTTTAAGAACATCAAGTTCCCTGTTAACTTCAATCCTCAAAGCTTGAAAAGTTCTTTTTGCTGGATGAGGTCCATTTCTTCTTGCAGAAGCTGGAATAGCATTTTTAATTATTTCAACAAGTTCAAAAGTTGTTTCTATATCTTTCTTCTTTCTCTCTTCTACAATGAACTTGGCAATCCTTGATGCCCACTTTTCTTCTCCATAATCTTTTATAATTCTAGTAATTTCGCTTTCACTATAGGTATTTACGATGTCCTTCGCAGAAATTTCAAGGTCTTGGTCCATCCTCATATCAAGTGGGGCATCAAACCTATAAGAAAACCCTCGCTCAGGATTGTCGAATTGGTAAGATGAAACTCCAATATCAAGTAGGACCCCATCAATCTTATCAATTTCAAGCTCATCAAGAGCTTTTTCAAAATTTATGTAATTTAAATTAAAAAATTCTACATTTTTATAGTCAGTAAGTCTTTCCTTTGCAACTTCAAGGGCTTCTATATCTTGATCTATCCCAATTAAAAGTCCACTTCCCTTTAGTCTTTTTAGGATTTCACTGCTGTGGCCTGCCCCACCAAGAGTTCCATCGAGATAAATTTTTCCTTCTCTAATGTTTAATCCTTCAATTGTTTCATCTAAAAGAACACTTTTGTGTGCAAATTCCATTATATTCCCAACTCCGACATTTTTTCAGCAAGTTCTTCATAGGATAGAGCTTCTTCTTCATTGTACTTATTCCAGTTTTCTTCTGACCAAATTTCTGCCCTGTTTGAAAGTCCTATGATTACGCACTTGTCAATTAAGTCTGCATATTCTCTTAGGTGTTCTCCAATTAGGACCCTTCCCTGCTTATCTAGTTCGCAGTCTACAGCCCCAGAGAAAAATGTTCTCACAAAGGACCTTACAGCCTTGTTAGTCATTGGGAGTTCCTTTAGTTTGTTTTCAATTTTCTCCCACTGGTCGCTTGGATATAAAAATAGGCAGTCGTCTAAACCCTTCGTCATTACAAAGGACGAAAGGTCTTCTCTAAACTTTGATGGAATTGTTACTCTTCCCTTAGGATCGAGGTTGTGTCTAAATTCACCTATTAACATAAAATTCTCCACTTTATTCCATTTCGACTATTTTTTACTCCACTTTGCTCCACCTAAGTTAATTTTACTACACAAAGTCTCTATTTTCTAGTGTTTTAATAAGTTTTCAAAAAATAGGACTAAGGGCCCGAAATTTTTATCCTGAATAAAAAATGTTTTCATAAAATACAATTTTAACCTTCAATATAGGCTTTTAGATCAATAACAAAATTTTATAATTCTTTCTTAATGATTTTTTTGTTATGAATTAATAAATTTCTACAACTTTTTTAATCTTAATAAGGCCAATGAAACTTTTTCATAAATAATTAAATAAATTTTTTCACAAAAAAATCGACTATCTCTAGTCGATTTAATCTCTTATTAAATTATTTCTTTCCTACAAAGTAGAAGTCAGAACCCTGACCTAATTTTGAATTAACTCCATAATCAAAACCATGAAGTTCCATTATTGTCTTTACAATATAAAGTCCCAGTCCAGTTCCTATCTCAGGCCTTGTGTGGTTGTTGCGAACTCTATAAAACCTATCCCAAATTCCCTTTATATCTTCTTCACTTATTCCTATTCCCTTGTCAATACAATGAAATTCAGTTTTCTTATCATCGCCCTTGATAAGTAATTTTATTTCTTTATTAACTGGCGAATAATTTATAGCGTTGTTAATTAAATTATAAATTACCCTGCTTATCTTAGACCTGTCTGCAAGAATTCTCGTGTCACCAGAAACTTCTATCTCAAACTTGTAGTCTGCAAAATCTTTATTAATCTTAAACCTATCTAAGACTTCCTCCAAGGAGTCCTTAAGGTCGTATTCTTCCCTCTTTATTTCTTCTAAGTTAGACTCAATCTTTGAAAGGTCTAGTAAATCATTTACAAGTGCCGTTAACTTATCTGCCTCACTAATAATTGTATCCAAGTGCTTGTTTCTCAAAACTTCATTAGGTCCAGATATATCCCTTATCATCTCTCCATAGGATTTTATAACTGTGAGTGGAGTCTTCAAGTCATGGCTGACATTGGCAACAAGGTCCTTCCTCATTTCAATTGTCTTTGTAAGTTCATTTTTCGCATAGTTAAGAGTGTTGGAAAGATCATCTATTTCAGTGTACTCGCCCTTTTTGAACTTAACCTTGTAGTCCCCTTTTGCAAGCTCCTTGGCAGTGTTTGACATCCTAACAAGGGGTCTTGAAAGTCTCTTAGATACAAAGTAGGCTGTAATAGATGCAAAAATAAGTGACAAGAAGGAGATTATTATAAGTATTCTCCTTATTACATCAACAGTTGCATCTACTGGCTTTAAAACTGAATTAATGTAGAGGTAATAATCTTCGCCATTAGTTTTGCCAAGATAACCTGCATAAATAATGGAAGGGTCCTTTAGGTTTTCATACCTAACTGTATAAATTTTATAAGTCCTGTTGTCTCTACTTAAGGATCCAAAAAACTTATCAAAGTTTTCCCATATCATCCTTGGTCTTTCTACAAATTCGTCAAATAGTCTTAGGGGGAATACCCAAGCTCCATTTTCATCAAGAACTTTTATCTCAAGTCCCTTAGTATTTGCATAGTTTGAAAGCTTACTTTCAAAATCTTGTGACTTGTATTCATTCCTAAGTTCATTCCCAACCTTTGTAACTTCACGAATTTTCATAGTTTCGTAAAAACTCGAAAGGAAAACTGTTTGAAAGAGCCAAATAGAAATTAAGATTAGTCCAGCGAAAAAGACAAAGTACTTCCACAGCTTAAAGAGGATGCTGTTTTTGTCAATTTTTATCCTCCTCACTTCTTTAATTTCTCGTATCAAACTTATATCCCACTCCTCTTACTGTAATAATAAATTTTCTGTATTCTTTAATAGAATTTCTAAGCATCTTAATGTGGGTATCCACTGTCCTGTCTTCTCCGTAAAAATCATAACCCCAAACCTGGTTTAAGAGCTTGTCACGAGAAAGGGCAATGTTTTTATTTTTAACCATGTAAACTAAGAGGTCATATTCCTTAGGTGTTAAATCAACCATTTCATCATCAACAAATACAACACGACCATCTAAATCAATCTTAAGTCCTTCAAACTCCATAGTCTTATTTTCTTCAACCTTGTTGTGACGATTTACGATAACATTTAGTCTCGCCATAAGTTCCTTTGGGGAGAAGGGTTTTGTAACATAGTCATCTATACCAATTTCAAATCCAAATAATTTATCGTATTCCTCACTTCTTGCAGACAGCATTAAGACAGGAATATTTTTTATTTTTTTTATTTCCTTGTAGGATGAAAAACCATCAAGCCTTGGCATCATTATATCCATGACAATAACATCGAAGTCTTCTTCTTTTACCTTATCTATTGCATCAAGGCCGTCTACTGCTTCAACAACTTCATGACCTTCAAACTCTGCGTAGGTTCTTATAACTTCTCTAATGCTTTTTTCATCATCTACTACTAAAATTTTAAACATTTCATCACCAACTTAATTATAATAAGAATTTGTGAATTTTTTATGAAAGCTTTGTTAAGCCTCTTCTTATAAATTCTCTCAACTTTTGATTTAATTATATCAATAAGAAAAATTTTTTGTTAGAATCTTTTACTTGCATAGGTGTATCAGACCACTTACCCTCTCTATACAACTGTACACACTATATTTTAAATTCATAACTATTTTTCATAAAAATACCCTCCTTACTGGTTTGTCCAGTAAAGAGGGTACACATCAAATTCATACAGACTAAAATGTTTTATTAAATTATACTATGAATAATTTTTGATCCTGCAATAATAGTTCCAATAGATGAACCTAAGTTAGCAAGTATTACTACTAAGAGAGCCTTCAAAAACTTGTTGTGAATCCATGACTTAAAGTTAAATATGTCATCAGGTATTTTGTTTACGTCCTCAACTGTTGGCTTCTTTAAACTTGCTTCAACTAAACCTGCAAACCATCCACAAGCAAGTACAGGGTTAATTGATGTAAAAGGTGCAGCCACAAAAGCGGTTAATACACTTAAGGGATGTGGAAGACATAAAGCTGTAAAGGCAGCCGCTAAGACTGAATTGAATATAAACCAGGACTTAATTTGAGATAGACCTGTATTCATACTTTGTTTAAAGCCCAAGGCTATTAAAATTACAATAAGGGCTGGTATTATCCAAGGTAACAACTTGCCCATAAAAGATTTTTCTGGAATCTTTTTAAGCTCTTCAATGTCTTGGTCCTTAAAGACTTCTTCTTCAACCCCTGGTGTGTGAGCTGCTCCAAGAATAGCAATGACTTTTTTACCTGGTGCATTCTTAATGTTATAAGCAAGAAACTTGTCCCTTTCGTGCAAAAGCGTTGCAGCAATTTGCGGGTAGTCCTTACCCATATCTTCAATAGCAAGTTCAAGATTATCTCTTTCAATTAGTCTCTGAAGGTCTTCTTCAGATACATCTTCATCCTCATCAAGAAACATTAAAGAAAAAAGCAATTTTATTTTTTCAAAAAATCCCATCTTTCTCCATATCCTCATGAAGGTTGTTTGTATGCTCCTATCAGCTAGGACTAAGTTAATTCCCATTTCTTCAGAAGCTTTAATACCTTCCATCATTTCTTGACCTGGCTTTGTCTTTAGTTTTTTTGCAACATTTTTTTGGTATGATGAAAGAATAAGGTTTGCTATTAAAAGTGTAACCTTCTTCTCCTTTATAATATCTATAATATTTGTGTTTTTCCAAGCCTCAGGATTTTTTATATTTTTATACCTTTGGTCGTCAAGCTCAATGCAAATTGAGTCGGGCTTCTCTTCTTTTATAGTTTCCCTAACTAAATTAACACTTTCTTGAGAAACGTGAGCCGTTGGTATTAAAATAATTTCCTTACCTTGGTAATCTAATCTAATTAATTGATCCTTCATTTTTCTCCTACGTAGAAGTTTTATTCTTTTTCTTCACTAAGGGTGTAGGCTTTTTCATCTACATCCCTATAATAATTTGTGATTAGCTTCTTATCTTCTATTTTTTCTGTCATAAGTATCTTGTCTTTAGATTTAAACTTATTAAGGCCATCTTCATTTTTTATCTCATAGCCCCTTAAATAATTAATTGAAGAGTTTAAAATATCTAGACAAAGAGCATTTAAGATGTCTTCTTCATCTTCTTCTTTGTCCTTGACGTCCTTACTAGCGTTTAAATTTTTATTTTTGGAATTCTTATTTAATCCATAAATATTTTCAGAAACTTCTAAAAGATTGTTTTCTTTTTCTAAAATTTTCTCTTTTTCATCCTTTAACTTTGTCATCTTAGAGGAATCATTTAAGAGAATAGACTTAAGAAGATAATTATCTCCCTTTAATAAGTATTCAACAAGACCAAGGTTTTCAAATCCCTTGATGTTGTGCTTTCCTATGGACCTATTCAAGTCATAAGTGTAATGAGAATCTACAAAAAATGGCATAAGTCTTAAGTTGTCTTCCATATCTTCTCTATTTAAATTCTTATCAATAAAATTACCCCTTAGTGGTGTAAAAGAAATTATTTTGTCCTTTGAAATTTCAAAAAATTTAAATTCTCTATCATCTTGAAAGGGAATTAAAGAATCTCCTAATTCCTTATTAAGGTCTTCTATTTCTGTTGACTTGTTTTGTAAAACATCAAATTTTTCAATTTCTCTTGTTATTACATCTAACTTGGAATTTTTTAAGTTTATTTCTTGGCTGAGATTTTTAATATTCTCCTGAGTCTTATTCCTCTTCTCTATTAGAGAAGAGTTTTCTCTTGTTAAATTAAAGTAGGAAGACTCCATATACCTTAAGTTGGAAAATCCAAGGTAAGATAGTATAAGGCTAAGAATTATAAAGATGAAAGACAAAAAAGATTTTTTATTTTCATTCATTTTTATCACTCTTTTCCAAAGCCCTTATAATGCCATAGTTTTTATAATATTCTGAAACTTTTTCATCTACAAAGTTTTTTAAATAAGCTAACTTTTCTGATGACAAGTCACCAGTCTTAAAGGATTTATTTTCCATTTCCTTGTAGATATTTAATAAGTTGTTAAGATCAACATAAACTTCAGAGAAAGGCACCTTGTCATCCTCTACGAAGTTATAAATACTTGAAGAATATATTGATGCATAGAATACAAATAAGTTTACTTCCTTTGATGGCTTATTTTCTTTTATTAGATAAGAGGCAAATCCATCTAGTTCTTTAAAAAGGCTTCCAATTTCTAAGTCCTTGTAAATATTCTTATTTTTTTCAAGACTTTCTTCTCTACTTATGCTTAAGAAGTCATCTACTATCCTGTCATAATTTTCTTTTTCATAAATATTTGAATTAAAGAAAGCGCCATAAGCCTTTAGCCTTTCTCTAACTTCAGCTTTTATAACTCTGTTTTTCTCTTCATAATCTGTTTTAATTTTTTTAATCTCGTCAGATTTATTGGCTTCAAATTGGTATCCATATTTTTCATAGAATTCTTGAGACTTTAAATTAAATTCAATTTCTAAGTCTTCTATTTCTTTGTCATAGGCCTTAGACTTATCTTCCAAAGATTGTATCTCTTGTGCTAAAGCTTTATTTTCTGAAATAAGCTTTGTTGAAAATTTTTTATTTGCAAGAGAATACATATAAAATAAAAAAGACAAGACTAGGATACAAAGGGAAAAAATATAGAGAACCTTGTGCCAGTTTTTACTACTCATCTTTCACCTACATTTTTTCAAGAAGAATACTGGCTCTACTTGTCTTTTCATAGTTTTTATCAATGCTCCTAAGAATGATAAAAGATATGATAAAGGATAAAATCCCTGCTATAAGAGACATTAAGTCCTTGTTAGCAAGACCCATCTTATTAAAAATATAATAAGATAAAGAAATTGCTGACATAAATAGGACTAGTGGCAAGCCGTAAACTAAAAATTTATAGGAAAGCACTGACTTGTCATTGGTTTTAATCTTAACTAGATCTCCAACTTTTGCAGAAATTGTATTGTTAAACTCAAAGAGCTCTTGTTCAGATTCAGCACACTTTGCATTACAAGACTCACAAGATTCTCCGCAGGCACTTTCTCTAGTAAATTCTACAAATATTTTGTTGTCCTTTTGAGCTCTTACAATGCCAATACTTTCCATAAAATCACCTATTCTTAATCTTCGATTACCTTAATGTGAACTTCTTCTAATTGTTTTTCTGTAAGTCCTGTTGGTGCTCCTGTCAATAGACAAGTTGCAGCTTGAGTTTTAGGGAAGGCTATTACGTCTCTTATGCTCTTAGCACCTGTAAATAACATTACAAGTCTGTCAAGTCCATAAGCAAGTCCTCCATGTGGTGGAGCTCCATACTTAAAGGCTTCTAGAAGGAATCCAAATTTTTCCTTGGCTTCCTCTTCTGATAAGCCTAGTGCTTCAAACATTTTTTCTTGGACTTCTGGGTCGTTAATTCTAATACTTCCTCCACCCATTTCGTCCCCATTTATAACAATGTCATAGGCCTTTGCTCTTGCATTTTCCTTGTCACTTACTAATTTATCCACATCTTCGTCAAGTGGACTTGTGAAAGGATGGTGCATAGCAACATATCTTCCTTCCTCTTCATCATATTCAAATAGCGGGAATTCAGTTATCCAAACAAGTTTATAATCATCTTCATTAATTAAGTCCATGTCCCTTGCAATCTTGTTACGAAGGTTGCCTAGGCCACTAAATACAACAGAATTTTTATCAGCAAGAATTAAAATTAAATCACCTTTTTTTGCATCAAAAGCAGAGATGATTTCTTGCATTGTTTCTTCAGATATAAATTTAGCAATTGGTGAATCAATTTCTTCATCAACTCTTATCCAAGAAAGTCCCATTGCCTTATAGTCCTTGACAAAGGATTCTAATTTTTTCAATTGTTTTTTGGAATAGAAGTCGCTTCCACCATCAACCTTGATACCTCTAACGCTTTTACCCTTTTCAGTATTTCCTTCAAATACCTTGAAGCCGCAAGCTTTTACTAAATCAGAAATATCCTTTAATTCCATACCAAATCTAAGGTCTGGTTTATCTACCCCAAACCTATCCATAGCTTCAGAATACTTCATCCTCTTAATAGGAAGTTCGATGTCTTTATTTATGACTCCTTTAAATAATTTTTGAAGAAATCTTTCATTTATTCCCATTACATCTTCTTCGTCAACAAAGCTAAGTTCCATATCAATTTGAGTAAATTCTGGTTGTCTATTGGCTCTTAAATCTTCGTCTCTAAAGCACTTAGTAATTTGGATGTATCTATCCATCCCTGCAACCATTAATAATTGCTTCATTAATTGTGGTGATTGAGGAAGAGCGTAAAACTCACCTGGGTTAACCCTACTTGGGACTAAGTAGTCTCTCGCTCCTTCAGGAGTTGGCTTAGTTAACATAGGAGTTTCAACTTCTATAAATCTATTTTCATAGAAGAAGTCACGAGTAATTTTATAAATCTTTGAACGAGTCATAAGATTTTTTTGCATACTTGGTTTTCTTAAGTCAAGAGTCCTGTACTTAAGTCTCATATTTTCTGCAACATTGTCATTGTCCTTAACATAAATTGGTGGAACTTCAGATTCACTTAAAATTTTAAGTTCACTAGCTAGGACTTCAACTCTACCAGTTTCTAGGTCTTCATTGATTGAAGATCTCATACGAACTGCACCCTTAACAGCAATTACAAACTCTCCACGAAGGTGAGATGCCTTTTCTAAAAGCTCTTCAGATGATGTATCATCAAAAACAATTTGTGCAATCCCACTTCTATCTCTTAAGTCAACAAAAACTATGGATCCCAGTGACCTTTGCTTTGCCACCCAACCCATTAGGACAACTTCTTTTGAAATCATATCTTCTGAAATCTCATTACAATAATTTGTCCTTTTGAGATTTCCCATTTTTTCAGCCATATTTCCTCCTAAAAATTAAACTCCAAGCCTCAAATGGTTTGGAGCTTATTCGTTAACATTTTTTATAATCAATTAGCCATTTATATTGTTTTTATTCCATAAAAATCTATTTTAATTATAAAGCAAGGCCTTTCAAAATTCAACTTTAACAGATTCTCTTGTCTATTCTGTGAGAAAAGCCTTTAATATCTTTCACCTTGTTTTCTCTCAAAAGTTTATCTTTTACAAAGCCTGCTCCCTTATCCATACCCTGGCAACCTGCAAGAAGTAATACATCATCTTTATCAAGTAAATCAATTGTATCGTTAATGGACTCTTCAAGGGTGTCATATACTTTGCAAGCAATCTTATTCTTTTCTAAAATACTTTTGAAGACCTTTAATTCTTCATCAGTTACCCTGTCCTTTTCCTTAACAGTATCTCTTGATAAAGTTGCAGTAAGTGATTTTGGTTTTAAAATTTTTATCCACTTCACTAATCGTTCTGTAATTTCACGATTAACTTCAACTCCTCTTTTGCCTCTTATGGCATAGAGAATGTTGAGATTTTTATAATCCATTTCCTTTAGAGTTTCCATTGTTGCATCGATATTTTTTTCATTGGCAAAGTGATCATCTAAAATTTTAAATTCTTCATCAAATATTAATTCAAATCTTCTCTCTACTCCCTTAAAATCCTTTAGGGCTCTCTTTATAATTTCTATATCAATCTTTAAACAGAGGGCAATTATTATTGCAACGACAGAATTCATTACTGATGAGTAACCAACTGATCCTAGTTCAATCTCAAATTGATATTTTTTTAAGATAAAATCTTTTACTTTTATGTCTCTATTTATTTTAAAAATAAATTTTCCCTTACCACTTGAAAGGTCAAGATTTTGGATTCCAAAGTCAGCTTCATTGTTTTCTAAAGAGAAGCTAAGAACTTGTGCCCTTGTCTTATCCCTTAGAGAATAAATTTTTTCATCATCTGCATTTAATATTGCAAGGGCATCTTCTTTTGCGTGTCGAATAAGTCTTGATTTAAACCTAAAATAATTTTCAAAGCTTCCATGTTGGTCAATGTGTTCTCTGCCAAGATTGTTAAAAGTCACAATGTCAAAATCTATATTCTTGTTCCTATATAATTCTTGAGCAGATGAAGATACTTCCATAGTCACATCGGTTACTCCCTTGTCCTTCATATCCCTAAAATAGGATTGAAGAGTTAGGGACTCTGGAGTTGTAAGTACAGATGGAATCATTACATCGGCATATCTTGTTAAGACAGTGCCAATTATCCCAGTATTTCTTTTGTCTTCTTCTAAAATAGAGTTAACCATAAAAGCAGTAGTTGTCTTGCCATTAGTTGCAGTGATACCTATTACATTCATATCTCTTGAAGGATCTCCATAAAAGTTTCTCGCCATATCTGCAAGGGCAATCCTAGAATTTTCAACTCTAATTTGCTTAATATTCTCTTCAGAGTAGTTTTCAACTACAGCAATTTCTGCTCCCTCTTCTTTTGCTTTCTTTATAAACCTGTGGCCATTTGTGACATAGCCTTTTATGGCAACAAAAATACCGCCCTCAACTACATCGTCTGTGTGAAAGGCGATATTTTTTATTTCTATGTCTTTATCTATTTCAAAATTTGCATCAATAATTTCTACATTATTTAAAATTTTTTCTAATTTCAAGATTATCTTCTCCTTAGAAAGTCTTCAAGGTTTTTAGAATTTAAATTCCTCTCAAACTTTCCCTTCTCATTCAAAATCTTTGTGCTTGCACCTAGACCAAAACCAATAATGTTTTCAAGTTCTTCCATCATTACAATATTATAAATTGAGGCATGACCCTTCTTTGCATATCCAATGTTCTCTGATGAAATTACAGATTTTTTCTGTCTGTAGAGATAATAGGGCTCATAATTATTTTCCATTAAAAGTTTCTTCGATTCTTCCAAAAGATTTCCAAAGTCTTCATCATTGTGGTAGGAATTTTCAAAAAGCTTTGATCCATTCTTAAGAGCTAGGGTATGAAGAGTTATATTTTCCGGAGAAAAATTAATTGCCTTCTTTATAGAATCAATAATACTTTCTTTATCTTCTCCAGGAAGACCCATAATCAAATCCATATTTATAGTTTCGAAGTCAAGCTCCCTTGCTTTATCAAACCAAAATCCAAAATCTTTATTTGAAACCCTATTTAATTTATTTATTACCTCTCCATTAAAGGTCTGTGGATTAAGAGAAATCCTATTAACTCCCTTGTCCTTTAGCATCTTTAAAGTATCAAGGCTCAAGCTATCAATACGTCCACATTCAACAGTAAACTCTCTCGTGTGACCAAACTTATCGATAAGTGCATCAATAATTTTTTCCAAGTTTTCTAAGCCAATTGAAGTTGGAGTTCCCCCTCCAATATAAATTGAATTAGGCTCCTTAGAAAATTCAAGCTCGTGAGAATTTATATCGTTGGTTAAATTTTTGGTATATAAATCCATCTTTCCCTTGTTCTCTATTGTTGTATCAAAGGAACAATATAGACACCTTGATGGGCAAAAGGGTATGTGAACATAGACATTATAATTACTAAATTTAGAGTTAAGCCTAAGGGCTTCTTGATTTTTATAAATCTTATATAAAAACTTCCCTTCGCCACTTCCTATCCTGTACTTGTCCCATAAAATTTTAAGGGACTCATCATAGGAAGAGCCCTCAAAAACTTTTGAAATAAGTTTTAAGGGCCTCACTCCAGTTAGAATTCCAAAGCTTGAATCAAAATTTTTTTCCTTGGAAAACAAGTCAAATAAATATCTCTTTATAGTGAAGTGAGCTTTTTCATCTTGAATTTTAAGCCTTTCACTAGCCTTTATCTTGTCTCCAAAAATGCTAATAAAAATAATTTGGTCTTCAATTTTTATTTTAATGTTAAAGTTTAAATCTTTGTAATCTTTAGGAAGCTTCATCCTAAAAAATTCAAAAATTGACTTCTTTAGACCTTGACTTTCATTTTCTATCTTAATCATACTTGTCTAAGATAAGGGTTAGTCATTTTCTCATAGGACATTTGTGACTCAGGACCGTGACCTGATAGGACATAAATCTCATCGTCAAGTTTTTTTAATTTCTTTAGTGATTCCACCATTAGACTATGGTCTGACTCTGGGAAGTCAGTCCTTCCTATTGAACCATTAAAAAGTGTGTCACCTGCAAATAAATAATTTTCAAATAAATAGCAAACTGATCCAAGAGTATGACCTGGTGTTTCAATAACTTTAATAGTGCCTCCTGAAAAAGGAATTTCATCACCATCTTTCACGAAAACATCTACATCAGCTGCTTCAATTTGCATACCAAAGGCAGAAGCTCTAACTTCCTTTGGACTTTCTAAGAAGGCCCTATCTTTTTTTGATATATAAACTGGAGCCTTGTATTTTTCCACAAGAGCAGCAACAGCACCTACATGATCAAAGTGACCATGAGTTAACAAAATATATTTTATATTTAATGAATTCTTCTCAATGGCTTCAATTATATTTTCACTTGATTCACCTGGGTCAACCACAAAGGCATCCTTGTTTTCATCAAAAAGGATAAAGCAATTTTCTTGTAATTGCCCAACAACTAACTTCATAATTTTATATTCCATTATTTCACCTAAAATTCCTTATTTGAATCCAATAAAATAGTAACTGGTCCATCATTAATAAGTTCCACATCCATATCTGCACCATATTCACCAATAGAAACCTTAATACCTAATTTTTTCATCTCTTCAATGAATTTTTCATAAAGAACTATTCCGTCGTCAAACTTAGCCGACCTAATGTAAGAAGGTCTATTGCCCTTTCTGGCATCTCCATAAAGGGTAAATTGACTTACAACTAAAATTTCAAGACCATAATCAAGAAGCGACTTATTCATAACCCCTTCTTCGTCATCAAAAATTCTCAGTTTACTTACTTTTTTTATAATATAGTCTAGGTCATTTTCGTCATCATTAACTTCTATACCAAGTAAAAGCATAATTCCCTTGTCAATTTTAGAAATTAATTTTCCATCAACAGATACACTTGCTCTTTTTACTCTTTGAACTACTCCACGCATTTTATCACGCCTTTATCCTGTAAACTTCAAGGACATTGTTTATCCTCTTTAGTTTTTCCATTAGTCTTTCAAGTTCTTCACTGTCAGTTATTTCAACAGTAATATCTATGACAGCATCCCCATTTTTTACAACTTTTGCATTTAAATAGGACATACTAAGTTTTGATTCATTTACCCTACTTGCAATATCAGCTATAACATTAGGTTTATCAAAGGCCCTAATCTCAATGGAAGCACTGTAACTTGTTGAATTTGAATTTTCCCACTTAACTTCTACAAGTCTTTCTGGGTCAACATTATTTTGTAGGTTTTTGCAGTCCTTTCTGTGAACTGAAATGCCCCTTCCAATAGTGATATAACCAACAATTTCATCTCCAGGGACTGGTGTACAACATTTTGCAATCCTAACACTTACACCATCAACACCCTTGACTTCAATCCCTTGGTTGTTATATCTCCTCTTAGATTCCACAATTTCTTCAATGGCTTTTTCGTCTTTCTTATAATGCTTGTTATAAATGTCTTGCAACTTTGCAGTTACCTGGGAAGTAGTTATACTTCCAAAACCAACTGCTGCATACATTTCATCAAGACTAAGCATATTTAATTTTTCTTTTACTTCTTCTAACCAATCATCACGCAAAATCTTGTGAGTTTCGTAACCAAGCTTCTTTACTTCCCTCTCAATGGCATCTCGTCCTCTTTCAATATTCTTTTCCTTGTCTTTAATCTTGAAGTATTGCAAGATTTTTTTACGAGCTTGAGGACTCTTAACAATTTTTAACCAATCAAGAGATGGGCTTGTATTTGGATTTGTTATAACATCAACTATGTTACCACTTTGTAAGGTATAATTAAGTGGCACAATCCTACCATTAACCTTAGCACCTACGCAGGTGTTACCAACTTGGGAGTGAATTCTGTAGGCAAAGTCAATTGGGGTTGAGCCTTCTGGTAGGTTTATAACATCTCCCCTTGGAGTAAATACAAAGACCTCATCAGCGAAGAAGTCAATCTTTAGGGTATCCATGAAGTCTCCTGGATCATTTAAATCCTTTTGCCATTCCAGCAATTGTCTAAGCCAAGTCAAGTTTTCATCAAAAGCTGTTTCTTTAGAAACTCCTGCCTTGTACTTCCAGTGGGCAGCGATACCATATTCAGCAGTTTGATGCATTTCATAAGTCCTAATTTGAACTTCAAAAGTCTCTCCATTGTTGTCGATAACAGTTGTGTGAAGAGATTGGTACTTGTTGGGTTTAGGCATGGCTATATAGTCCTTAAACCTGCCTGGTATTGGTTTAAAGAGTGTATGAACAACACCTAAAGCACCATAACAATCTTTTACAGAGTGAGTCAAAATTCTTACTGCAGAAAGGTCATAAATTTCATCAAAAACCTTTCCTTTTTTCTTCATTTTCTTATAAATTGAGTAAAAGTTCTTTGGTCTTCCTTTAATTTCGCACTCAATTCCAACGTTCTTTAGGTTTTCTTCAAGTTGTTTTATAATGTGGTTGATTAAATCTTCTCTTTCATTTCTCCTCTTGTTGACCATATCAACCAATTCATAGTAGCCCTCTTCATCAAGATACCTAAGTGAAAGATCTTCAAGTTCCCACTTAATCCTGCTCATACCAAGTCTGTCTGCTATTGGCGCATAAATTTCAACAGTTTCTTTTGCCTTTTCAATCTTTTTGGCATCAGTCATATACTCGAGAGTTCTCATATTGTGAAGCCTATCAGCCAATTTAACAATAATAACCCTAATGTCCTTTGCCATGGCAAGAACCATTTTTCTTATATTTTCAGCTTGTTTTTCTTCCTTGTTTTTATAATTTAATTTCTTTAACTTTGTAACCCCATCAACAAGCTCGGCAATTTCCTCCCCAAATTCTTTTTTTACATCTTCAAGAGTTACATCTGTATCTTCTACAACATCGTGAAGAAGACCAGCAACAATAGTGGCTGTATCCATGTTCATATCAGCCAAAATCAAGCTAACATTAAGAGGATGAATAATATAATCTTCACCAGAATTTCTCTTTTGACCTCTGTGATGTTCATTAGCCATCTTATAGGCACGTCTAATCATGTCTATATCAGCATTTTCATTATAGGATTTTACTTTTTCAATTAATTCATCTATTAATAACATTCTTTTCACCTGTGATTCTATAGCTTTTTATCTTTAACTGAACAGTAACATTCCCATTAAATTTATTTAAGTCAAGATTAAAAACTATATCTATTAAAATATTGGAAGGCTTTCCATTTAAAAGACCCATTACTTCTTCCCTTCCATAGGAACTAGCAAGCTTCCTTAAAAATACTTTAGAATCTTCAAATAAAATTCCGGTATAATTTATATTTTCTTGGGACAAAGTCATCTTCAAAAAGTTTTTGTTTTTGCCCAAGATATTAAGTGATTTTATCTGCAAGTTTTTGGCACCAAACTTTGGGGCAGAATTTCCATTCCCAAAGGGAGCCAGAGACTCTATATCTTGAACAAGCTTCATACTAATGTATTTAAGTTTTAAGTTTCCGTCTATATAAACCTTCCTTATTAAGTCATCTTCTGTTAGACTTTCCTTCTGGTCTACATCTTTAATAAAGTCTTCGAGATTTTCTAAGGGAAGAGCTAAGCCACAGGCCATCTTGTGGCCACCAAAACTCTTGAGGTATTCCTTTGATTTGGAAAACTCTTGGAACATATTGTATTCTTCAATACTTCGTCCAGACCCCTTAATTAAATCTTTGGAATCACTTAAAACTACGCTGGGTCTATAATACTTTTCTTTGATCTTTCCAGCAACAATACCAAGGATTGATTCATTTAAGCCCTTCTCATAAACTATAAGGATTTTATGCTTATCTAGCAATCCATCCTTTTGTATCTTCTCATCTATTACTTCAAAGGCATCACTAGTTAGCTTTTGTCTCTCATAATTGAGGTCTCTTAATTTCTTAGCCTTTTCAAGAGCAAGTGAATAATCCTTCTCCAAAAATAATTCTATAGATTCTTTAGCAGATTCTAGTCTTCCACTGGAATTAATCGTTGGTCCAATGATAAAGCCGATATGATAAACATCAATATCTCCTTTTTTTATATCAGAAGCCTCTATTAGGGCATTAAGTCCCAAATCCTTAGTTTCCCTTAAGAGCTTAATTCCCTCAGAAACTATTACCCTATTTTCATTTGTTAGTGGCATTACATCACATACAGTTGCTATGGCAGCGTAGGGTAATAATTTTTCATAAAACTCTTCCTTATCTACTCCTCTAATTAAAAAAAGGTACTCTATGAGTTTAAAGGCAACTACTCCACCACATATTTCCTTAAAGGGATAGGAACAAGAAGACTGCTTTGGATCTATAACTGCACTTGCCTCTGGAATAATCTCAACTTCACTTCCATCTTTAACAATCTTCGGCACCTCATGGTGATCAGTAACAACTACATCAATACCTAAAGACATAGCATAGTCAACTGCATCTCTTGCAGCAATTCCATTGTCGCAAGTTATAATGCACTTGACTCCATCCTCGTGGGCCTTGTCAATTAAATTCCTATTAATACCATAGCCATCTTCAACTCTATGGGGTATGTCATAAGAGACATCTCCGCCAATAGTCCTTAAGCCTTCATACAAGATATAAGTTGATGTTACACCGTCAACATCATAGTCTCCAATGATTCTAATTTTATTCTTCTTAGCCAAGTGACTTAGAATTATATTTGAAGCCTTAACCATGTCCTTTAACAAAATAGGCGAATTTAAATTTGAAAGACTTGGTTCTAAAAACTCTCGAATGTCTTCTCCTGTATTTATTTCCCTATTAAGTAAAATTTTATATATAACATTATTTATCCCTAATTTTTTATAGTCGATACCAGGATCACTTTTGTTTTTTATAAACCATCTTTCCATTCAATCACCACTTTATGTATAAAGATAATTATATCAAAAATTATCATTAAGGTAAAACAATTAGGCTATCAAGCAACAAAAAAAGAACCCTCATAGGGTTCTTAAAAAATTTTTATCACTATTCATTAGCTAGAACTGAAATTGCACACTCAATTCTTTTCTTTTCCATTTCGCATCCAACCTTGTAAGGCTTGCTTAAGTCATTGTTACTGTAGTAAGCGTTGGCGTGACAACCACCTGAGCAGTAATATCTTGCCCAACAAGTAGGACAGTCTTCATTAGTATAGACGTTAGAATTTTTAAAATTATCTCTTAACTCAGTGTTTGTAATTCCATCATCAACATTACCAAGTAAGAAGTCTTCTTCACCAACAAATTGGTGGCAAGGATAAATTTCTCCTTGGGGTGTTATAGCAACATACTCTGAACCAGCTCCACATCCAACAGTTCTTTTAACTATGCAAGGCCCTTGTGATAAGTCGATAATGAAGTGGAAGAAAGAAAAGTCTTTGTCTTTCTTTCTTATCTCAATGTAATCCTTAGACATCTTCTCATATTCATGAAGTATTTTTTCAAGGTGCTCTTCTCTAATTGCGTAAGGCTCCCTCTCATCAGTAACTACTGGTTCAATAGAAGTTTTTTTAAACCCATGAGAGTAGAAGTCTTTTAAGTCTTCAGAAAAGTCTAAATTTTCATTTGTAAATGTTCCCCTGATGAAGTAGTCCTTGTCTCCTCTTTTTTCAATTAATTCTTTGAATTTTGGAACAATAATGTCATAAGACCCTTTACCATTTGTAGTAGGACGCATTTCATCATTTATTTTTTTTCTTCCGTCAATAGATAGAACAACATTGTCCATGTTCTCATTAATAAATTCGTCTATTTCATCATTTAGTAGAACACCATTAGTTGTAATTGTAAACCTGAAGTGTTTATTATATTTTTTTTCTTCTTCTCTACCATAAGCTACAAGTTTTTTTACTAAGGCAAAATTCATTAGAGGTTCGCCACCAAAGAAATCTACTTCAAGATTTCTCCTGTTACCAGAATTTTGTAGAAGAAAGTCTAAGGCCTTCTTACCTGTTTCAAAGTTCATAAGGCTTCTGTCGCCCTTAAAGTCACCTTGAGATGCAAAACAATACTTACATCTTAGGTTACAATCGTGAGCAACATGAAGGCAAAGTGCCTTTACTACATTTTGAGGATTGAATCTAGGAAGTTTAAAGTGTTCATCTTCAGAAAATAATAAATCTTCTTTAGCCAAGTAGTCTATTTCTTCATAAGCTTCTTTAGCGTCTTCTTTATTATATAGTTTTGAATATTTATCAATAACTTCATCCTTTGACAATTTTTCATAATCATCAATCATTTCATATACAATTTTTTCTACAATATGGACTGATCCACTTGCTATATCAAGGACAACATATCTATTATTTAAATAAAATTTATGAATTCTTTCTTCCATCTTCTCTCCTTTACTTAACCCCTAACAAAATAAAAGCAAGGTTTCCCTTGCCTTAGTTTTCAGAATTTTCACATTTTTGATTTCCTACGGTACAGCTAGTCTTGCAAGCTGATTGACAAGATGTTTGGCATTCTCCACATCCGCCTTTTTCGTAAGTTTTCTTAAGATTTTTTTGTGTAAGTGTTTTAATGTGTTTCATAATATCTCCTATTCTTCTTCAACGTCTTTTAGATCAGTATTCTTTTTATAAGTACCATTAATTCCCCACTTCATAATTTCAAATTTTGTATTGTCAGATGAAGTTTCGATAACTAAGTAATCTTCCTTAACAAGGATAATTTTTCCAATAATACCGCCGATTGTAATTATTTTATCTCCAACCTTTAAGCTTTCACGCATTTCATTGATTTCATTTGCTTTTTTCTTTTGTGGTCTTATTACAAAGAAATAGAAAACAGCAAACATCAATATTAAAGGAAGGAAATTTAACATTGCTCTTTGATCCATTATTGACCCCTTTCTTCTTAATATTTAATAATTATATTATACATTTAAACTCATAACTTAACAAGAATATCTTTAAGTCTTTACTTGTAACCATATTTTTTATAAAAATCTTTTTTATATTCAAGGAAGTAGTCTCCCCTAATGGACTCTCTAATGTTTTCCATCATATTTATTAAGAAATAGAGATTGTGAATAGTTGCTAGTCTCATTCCAAGTATCTCGTCTACATTAAATAAGTGTCTAAGATATGCCTTTGAAAAATTCCTGCAAGTGTAACAGTCACATTCATCATCAAGCCTTGAGAAGTCCTCCTTATAAATTGCATTTTTTATTGGAATTCTTCCTTGATGAGTTAAGACACTTCCATTTCTTGCAATTCTTGTAGGAAGAACACAGTCTGCCATGTCCACTCCTCTTTCCACTGCTTCGAATAAGTAATCTGGACTTCCAACTCCCATTAGGTATCTTGGTTTGTTTTCTGGCATAAAGTCTGTTGTGTAATCCAAAATCTCAGTCATTAAATCAATAGGTTCTCCAACTGAAAGCCCTCCAATGGAATAACCCTTAAAGTTCATATCAACCATTTCTTTTGCAGAAATTTCTCTTAGATCCTTGTACATCCCTCCCTGGATAATTCCAAAAAGAGTTTGATTATCTACATTCTTGTGATGGTTCTTACATCTTTCAGCCCATCTAAGAGTTCTTCTCATTGAATGATCAATATATTCATGACTTGCTGGATAGGGTGCACATTCATCAAAAGCCATAATTATATCTGACCCCAAAATGTTTTGTATATCAATTGACTTTTCTGGAGAGATAAACATCTTACTCCCATCAATGTGACTCCTGAAGTGAACACCTTCTTCAGTAATTTTTCTATTATCGGATAGAGAAAAAACTTGAAATCCTCCTGAGTCTGTTAGAATTGGTTTATCCCAATTCATAAACTTGTGAAGACCACCTGCCTTTTCTATTATCTCTGTCCCTGGTCTTAAAAATAAATGATAGGTGTTTGATAAGATTATTTGAGCTCCAATATCTTTTAGCTCATCAGGTGTCATTGTCTTAACTGTAGCTCTTGTCCCTACTGGCATAAAAATTGGGGTTTCTATTTCCCCATGATTTGTCGTTATCTTTCCAAGTCTTGCCTTTGAATCCTTAGAAGTTTTTAATAATTCAAATTTAAACATAAAACCTACCTTATAAACATGGCATCACCAAAGCTGAAAAATCTATATTTTTTCTTTACTGCTTCTTCATAGGCCTTTAAAATAATTTCTCTACTTGCTAGGGATGACACGAGCATTAGAAGGGTGGATTCTGGCAAGTGAAAGTTTGTTATAAGTGCATCGACACATTTAAACTTATAAGGTGGATAAATAAATATATTTGTAAATCCACTTTTCTCACATACTCTTCCATCTTCATTGGCAATTGACTCAACAGTTCTCACACTTGTAGTCCCAACTGCAATCACTCTGCTTCCCCTGTCTTTAGCTGCATTAATTCTATCTGCAACTTCCTTTGTCATTACATAAAACTCAGAGTGCATTTCATGTTCGTCAACATTTTCTACCTTAACTGGTCTAAAAGTTCCCAGTCCAACATGAAGAGTAATGTAACAAATTTCTACACCCTTATCTTTTAATTTTTCAAGAAGTTCTTTTGTGAAGTGAAGTCCTGCAGTTGGTGCTGCAGCTGATCCTTCTTCCCTGGCATAAACTGTTTGATACCTATTTTTATCCTCTAGCTTTTCTGTTATATAGGGAGGAAGTGGCATTTCTCCAAGTTCATCTAGGATTTCTTCAAATATCCCATCGTACTCAAACTTTAAAAATCTGGATCCATCTTCGGAGATATCTACAACCTCAGCAGAAAGTTTGTCACTAAAAATAATTTTTGTTCCTAATTTTGCTTTTTTACCAGGCTTAGATAAACATTCCCAAATATCATCTTTTCTATTTAAAAGAAGAAATTCAATCTTTTCTTCTCGCCCTTCCCTGTGTCCATAAATTCTTGCAGGCATTACCTTGGTGTCGTTTAATACCAACAAATCACCCTTTTTAAGATAATCTATTATGTCATAAAAATGTTTGTGTTCCATTTCTCCAGTTTCTTTATCTAAAACTAAAAGTCTGGAATGGTCTCTCTTTTCTTCAGGATGTTGTGCTATTAATTCCTTTGGTAAGTCGTAATAAAAATCTTTTGTTTTCATTTTTGCCTTTCTATTATTTTATCTTTTCTATATTTATACCTGGAAAATAAAATCCAATAATATCCTTGTAATTGCTTCCTTTTTTAGCCATTTCGACAGCACCATACTGACTCATGCCGACACCATGTCCGTATCCCTTACCACTTACTAATATTTTATTTCCTATTACATTTACATCAAATAGGGTTGACTTTATAATTGTATTGCCAATTTTTTTCCTAAAATCAGTAGCCTTGATTTTTACATCTCCATTAGATGTAGAAAAAGTCAAGTTATTAACTCTATTTGAATTATTATAGTCAAGACTAACACTAAATACGTCAGATAAATTTAACTTCTTTAAGTCACTATCTTTAAGCTCATAATTCCATGGATGAACTGAATAAGGATCTTCTTGTGCTATAAGATAAGGAACACTATTTCCGCCCCAAGCCTCAGAAGATGAAACTGTATAACCACCAGAAGAAGCGCAAAAAATTGTCTCTGCAACTTCACCCTTATACTTAATAACTTGTCCAATAGTTTCTTCTACAGCCTTATTTGTAGATTTATTTTCAACATCTTTTCCATAATATACTTGTGATCTTGTAGTATCATCAAGATTGTAACCATTTTTTTTGAACTTGTTGTAGTTGTTTATGGCAAAAGATCTTGAGCAAAGTGCTTGAGCCTTTAAAGATTCCATTGGAAAGCTTGGGCTCATTTCTTTAGGAAGAACTCCCTTTAAGTATTCATCTATCTCCACCCTATTTACTACATCAAGTTTTTTATTGTTAACTCTAAAGGAAATTGCTCCTCCATAGTTTCTCTTAATCTTGTCAACGTAAATCGGCGAATCAGAAGATATTAAAAAAGCTCCATTTTGAGGGAAGTTTTTTAATGTAAAGTTTTTACCATCTATGTTAATTTTACTACCGTCAAATATAATATTAATCTCTTTATTATTTGTATTATTAATGACTTGTTCATCAGAAGTAATAACTTTTAGATTAGATTTTGATTTTAATTTTAAATTTTCCCCAACAGAAATAGATTTTCCAACTTTTATGTCAATCTTGTCATAGTCTTCCTTAGCAAAGATATTTAATGGCAGTAAAACCAAAAATAAAGCTAACAATAATATTTTTTTCATTTCATTCATCCTTATACTCCAAACCAAAATGATCATAGGCCCTCTTAGTGGCCACTCTTCCTCTAGGCGTTCTAATAATAAAGCCTATTTGCATTAAATAAGGCTCGTAAACATCTTCTACTGTTCCCTTATCTTCACCAATAGCTGCTGATATCGCATCAATTCCCACTGGTCTTCCGTTGAATTTCTCAATCATAGTGAGTATTATTCTTCTGTCAATATTGTCTAAGCCAAACTTATCGATTTCAAGAAGGTTCAGTCCCTTTATAGCAACTTTTGTTGTTATAACTCCACCTTCTTTTACTTCAGCATAGTCCCTTACTCTCTTTAAAAGTCTATTGGCAATTCTTGGTGTTCCTCTTGATCTTCTCGCAATTTCTAAAGCTCCCTCTTCTTCTATGGGAACATTTAAAATTTTTGCCGACCTCATTATAATCTCAACTAGAGACTTACTATCATAAAGGTCTAGCTTAAGCATAACCCCAAACCTATCTCTAAGAGGTGATGTAAGCATACCTGCCCTTGTAGTTGCCCCAATAAGTGTAAAGGGTGCAAGGTCAAGTCTTATAGACCTTGCAGAAGGTCCTTTGCCTATTATTATGTCTAAAGCATGGTCCTCCATAGCAGGATATAAGATTTCCTCCACAGACTTATTTAACCTGTGAATTTCATCTATAAAAAGAACATCATCATTATTTAAATTTGTAAGAATACTCGCTAGGTCTCCCTGTTTTTCAATTGCAGGACCAGATGTAACTTTTAGGTTAACACCCATTTCATTGGCAATTATACCAGCAAGTGTAGTTTTCCCAAGTCCTGGTGGCCCACTTAAAAGTGTGTGATCCAAGGGCTCTGACCTGTTTTTGGCAGCTTCAATAAAAATTTTTAAATTCTTAACTACCTTTTCTTGGCCAATATACTCTTCTAACCACTTAGGTCTAAGACTTACTTCCCTAGCATCGCCATCAATAAGCTCTGGCTCCACTAATCTATTTTTTTCCATTTTATCAACCCATTAATTTTAAAGCTTCTCTTATTCTCTCAGAAATATCAAGTGAAGGATCTACTTTGTCTAATGCATTTTTAGCATCATATACATTATAACCCAAGGAAATTAGAGCCTCAACTGCTGAATCATCCTTTTCCTCGATAATTTCTACTTCATCAGTCATAGAAGTCAAGTCTAAGTCTAACTTCTCAACCTTGTCCTTTAATTCAAGGATTATCCTCTGAGCAGTTTTTTTACCAACACCTGGTAATTTTGTAAGAGATTTTTCATCCTTTGATACAATGTATTTTGCAATGTTAATTACATCATCGCCATCAAGAATTCCCATTGCTAGCTTAGGTCCAATTCCCGTAACACTTGTAAGAAGATCGAAGGCATCTCTTGTTTCTATATGTCTAAATCCATATAAAATTGCTGCATCCTCTCTTAAAACCAGCCTGATGTTAATGAAAACTTCCTCTTTTTCATAAAAAGTGTGAAGTTCCCTTTCTACCATATTTACAATATAGCCTATTCCATTGGATTCAAGTACTAGGTACCCCCTATCAGTAGAGTGAACTCTTCCCTTTAAAAATTCTATCATTATATCATCCTAAAACTTTCTTTAAACTTAATTGAGCTTCCATGAGTTATTGCAACTGCCAAGGCATCTGCAACATCATCTGGTTTTGGAACTTTCTCTAAGTTTAAAATAATCTTTACCATCTCTTGAACTTGATTTTTTGTAGCTCTTCCATAACCAACTATGGCTTGTTTTACTTGAAGAGGAGTGTATTCGTAGAGTCCTGCTCCAGATTCTTTGGCAACTAAGACTTCAACTCCACGAGCTTGAGCAACTGTTATTGCTGTCTTTACATTCTTGTTAAAAAAAAGTTCTTCAAAGGCTATGTCATCGGGTTTATACCTTTCTATAAGATCATTCATATCTTGGTATATTGCATTTAGCCTTTCTGGAAGTGGAACTTTTGCCTCTGTTGTTATTGCTCCGTAATCCAAAACTTTATAAGAATTCCCTTTGAGTTCTATAAATCCATACCCAACAATAGCTATCCCTGGGTCAATCCCCAAAATTACCAATTTATCACCACTTTAAAAAGGATAGTATAAAACTATCCTTACTTGTATCTCTTTAAAACTCTGTCGTTAACTCCATCCCAAAAAGCATTTCTAAAAACTCTGAAACAATCTATGTATAGAAATTTAGAAATCTTATTATTTAAAATTTCAATTTCAGAATCAGTTAAGTATGAGTCAACTTCTTTTATTTCAACGTCGTCATCTTGACTTCTAAAAATAAGCTGCAAGTCTAGGTGGTCGTTTATACTTTGGATCTTACTATTGAGAAGTCTTTTTCTAACATCAGTAAGAGTGTTTTTTATAAAAATCCTTATTTGCCTATCTTTTCTTATTTCCTTGAAAACTAACTTCTTAAAAGATAAAACTTCCTCGTTCTTAAATTCATATTGAAAAAGTTTCTTTCTATTGTAAAGTTCATCTATAGTAAGGTGCTTCAAGGTTATTATCTCAAGCATATTAATGTGCTTTTTTGAGTTAAAACCGAGCCTATATCCCTCTAAGTATAAATATAGTTCAAGCCTATTTATATCATCATGAATAAGATTGGAGAGGTTTCTCGATATAAGTTCAATTCCCTCTTTTTGCCTATAAACCTTTACAATATCCTTTCTCAAATTCTCAAGAGTAACATACCTTGGATAAATGTTTTCAATAGACTCGTAAACATTGTAAAGATTCAGTAAAATGTTTATGCTATCCAAGTCGCCCTTGTACAAGAAGTTTGCGATTAGGTATTTTTTTATATCTTTAAAGGCAAGCCTTTTATAAGGTGTCTGATTTAATTTTTCAGCCAAATCCATAAAAAATCCTCCGTTAGTTCGTATAAAATAATTATACTATAAGTCACGGAGGATTGAAATCCAAATTGTAAATGTAATGTAATTATAATAATTTAATTTTGTTTTCTTTACAGAAGTCTAAACTCTTTTCATCCCAAACGCCTACTTGAACTTCACCAATGTGTTGCTTTTCTAAGAAGAACATACAAATTCTTGATTGACCAATACCTCCACCTACAGTGTAAGGTAAATCTGCATTCATAATATTTTGGTGATAAGGAAGTTTAAACCTTTCAGTTGTATTTGTAAGTTCGCATTGGCTCTTTAGAGATTCTTCGTCAACACGAATACCCATACTTGAAACTTCAAGAGAGTTATCTATGACTTCATCCCAGAACAAGATGTCCCCATTTAGGTTCCAATCATCATAGTCAGGTGATCTAAGATCGTGTGGCTTGCCAGACTTTAGTTCATGACCAATTCCCATGATGAAGACTGCTCCCTTTTCCTTACAAATTAATTTTTCTCTTTCCTTAGGAGTTTTTCCTGGATACTTATCTTCTAATTCTTGGGAAGTTATAAAGAAGATTTCTTCTGGAAGTTTCTTTGAAAGAATGTAAGGATAAGTTTGATTAATATATTCTTCAGTTCTTTTAAATACAGAATAAATTTCTCTTACAATTAAGAAAAGATACTCCTTATTTCTATCAGACTTATTTATAATTTTTTCCCAGTCCCATTGGTCTACATAGGAAGAGTGAATTTCATCAAGCTCTTCTTCTGCCCTAATGGCGTTCATATCAGCGTAGATTCCTTCATACATATTAAATCCGTAATCCTTAAGGGCATTTCTCTTCCACTTAGCAAGAGATTGAACAATTTCAACATTGATTCCATAATGTCTAAGATCAAAGTCTACAGCTTTTTCTCCATTTAAGTTGTCGTTAAGCCCTGTTTCAGGTCTTACAAATAGAGGGGCAGAAACTCTTTGTAAGTTTAGAGTGTTTGCTAAATCTCTTTGAAAGTAATCCTTAACTGACTTGATTGCTATCTGTGTCTCTCTAAGATCTAATTTTGTAGCACTAGAGTTGTTCCTCATTTTTTTCCTCCCTAATTATAAAAATCTTTCACCCACAATAAGCGAAAGATTTCTTTTAAATATATTGTATATCAAAATCTCCTTGAAATTGGAGACTTGATTCAATAACTAAAATAGAAATATTTGTACAAAGATTTAAAGCAAAATTTAAATCATTGTCAAAAGAATGATCTGACCCCTTGTATTGGTCTATAACATCTATTAAATACTTCATAACTCTTTCTTCAAGTTTCATATCAGAATCTTCTAAAAAATTAATATCATCAACACTGATTACTGAAGAAAAATCTTTTTCTAGGTATTTATTCTCCCTTGCATAAAGAGCTAAGTCTTGCTCGTACTTAACGTGTTTTCTCAAATTTTCTACGAAAGTCATTCTGTAAGCATGAGGATAGCAAACAAAATCACATAGATAGTGCATTATTATGCCAAGCCTCTTGCTCACATAGTTAATTAATAATTTGCTTTCATTTCCTTCTGAATAAGAAAATCTTGAAAAGAAAATTAATTTAGTAATTTCCTTTGCTATATATTCTCCAGATTCGTCGAAATAATGTCTCTTCAACTTATAATAAGGAAGGACATCAGGGGCAACTGATCCCCAAAGCACTTTTCCTAAATTTAAATTGACATTGTATTTGTCTTTTATTCTATCGTGGACAATCCTTGCCACGATTTTATGTGTATCTGGTAAAATTTTTAAACACATCCTAAATAAAAATTTTCATCATATTTACAAAAAGATTTTATACTTTTATAGCAAAATTGTCAATTTTTAGTTTGTCTTGTCTAGTTCCTTTGATATTACGTCCCAAATATTTGAAGTTTCAAAGCCAAGTCTCCAGCTTCCAACTCCTGCTAGATTATATTTGTTAACAAGGGATACCTTCTTTTCAAGTGAATTTGCATCTTCAATCCAAATTTTATAGTTAGCATTGTTTTCTTGATACTCAACATAATTTTGTTGTGACTCTTTATCCCAAACTGGTCTCAAGCCTTTGGCAGCGATTATTCTAGCAACTTCATCCATAGAAATTGTCTTAGAAGTTACCTTGCCACCAGCTTCCTTCCACATTCTAGTGTAAAGTGGGACTCCAAGAATCATTTTTTTATTTGGTATGCTTCTAAATAATACATTGACTGATCCTTCTACCCACTTGTATTGGGCAACAGATCCAGCCTTGTCAGAAGATCCCCAGTGTTGGTCGTAGGCCATCACTACCATATAGTCAGCAATATCAGCAAGAGCCTTTCTATCATAAGGTTCCTTTGTAACATCAGCTGATATTTGTGGTGTAACATCAACAGATATAATGAAGTCATCACCTACAGCTTGCCTAAACTCTTTTACAAAGTCTGTTATATAATCTCTATCGTCTACCCTTGTATGTTCAAAGTCAATATTTATTCCCTTCATTCCATACTTCTTGCAAAGTTCTAAGGTTTTATTTATAACTTTCTTACGAGTGTTTTCATTTGATAGGGCCTCATGAGTTACATTTGGATCAAAGGAGTTGTCAAGATATGCCCAGACATCTATTCCAAGGTCCTTGTATTTTTTAATATAATTTTGATTTCCCCTGTCAATCATATCCCCATTTCCATTCCTAATGGAGAACCAAGTTGGTATTATAACATCAAGTCCCTTAATTTCTTTTATTTGGTTTATTTTGTCTTCAGAATGTTCTGCATAAGTGTAGTCCCAAGTTAAGTTTATTGGATTGGCAAATGTATTTTTTGAAGTTGACTTAAAGGAAACTTTCTCAAAGTTTTCATCTAGGTCCTTCTTTAAAACATAACCAGCATATCCTTCAGGCATTCTGACCTTGCAGCACTTACCCTTTTCTTCATATACATATAGTTCCTCTCCCTTAGGTAGCTTTTTAATAATTGGGCTCCTCTTAGAATCAGATTCTCTTAATAAGGTTTCAGATGTAGTTTTTGTTAAATCATAATCCTTATCCCTGTAGTCAAGAAGAAGTAGTCTAATGTCCTTGTTGTATCTTAACCTAACATCATAGTCATAGATAAAGGCTTCAATTGGAAGCATAATCTTTCCATTTTTTTCAATAACAGGAGCACGCAAATCAATTGTACCGCTGTTGAACTTTGCTTTGTATTCATTTAATTTTAAAATTTTATTAGCATGATCGTTGTTGATTTTAACTTCTCCAGTTGACTTATCATATTCTACACCCTTATCGAGGTATTCTTTTATGTAGTCAAGGGAAAGATAAATCATTCCATCTTCAATGCAAAAATCGTCCTTATCAATGTCCTTGTCTTCTGTCAAAAAGTTAAACTTATCGTACTTAGTTGAAATTTTGCTAGTTCCTCTATTTTCAACAAATAAAAATGCACCAGCTGCTAGGACAATAATTAATAAGAGTCCCACAAAAAGTTTTTTCAAATTTATCACCCTTTTTTAATTTATTTGCTCAAAATAAAAGATACTAAAAATAGGACTTAAAGTCCCATTCTCAGTAGTTTGTTTTTTCTCTAACTTTTGCAGCCTTACCTTGTCTATCTCTAAGATAGTAAAGTTTAGCACGTCTAACTCTACCCTTTCTTGTAATAACAAGATCAGCAATTCTTGGTGAGTTAAGTAGGAAAGTTCTTTCAACTCCAATACCGTAAGAAATTCTTCTTACTGTGAAAGTCTTTCTAGCGCCTTTTCCTTGAATTTTTAAAACAGTACCATCGAATACTTGGATTCTTTGTCTTTCGCCTTCGATAATTCTGTAGTGAACGCTAACTGTATCTCCAACATTAAATTTAGGTAAGTTTTCATTTATTTGTTCTGCTTCAATAGCTCTAATATAATCCATTGTCTTTACCTCCTTCCAGTAAATCTTTCAAAATATCTTTTTCTTCATCATTTAAAGTTTTATCTTTTAATAAGTCAGGCCTTTTCTGTAAAGTATTTTTTATAGACTCTCTGAGCCTATACTTCCTAATTTTTTCATGATCTCCACTTAAAAGAATATCAGGAACTTCAAGTCCTCTAAATTCTCTTGGCCTAGTGTATTGGGGATGTTCTAAAAGTCCATTGTAGTGTGATTCATCCTCAAAGGACTCCTCACTAGCAAGTACACCATCAAGTAGTCTTGACACGCCATCAATAATAACCATAGATGCCAACTCTCCACCAGTTAAAACATAATCACCAATGGAAATTTCTTCATCAACATAATTTTCAATGACCCTATTGTCAATACCTTCATAGTGACCGTTTAAAAGAATAATGTGTTCTTCATTTTTTAAGTCTTTTAGCTTATCCTGTGTAAGCACCTTGCCCTGTGGGGACATATAATAAACTTTAGATCTTTCTGTCTTTACAGATTCTATTGCCTCTACTATTGGTTTAATTTGCATTAGCATACCAGGTCCACCGCCATAGGGGTAATCATCGACTTGTAAATATTTGTTGACGGCAAAATCTCTAATATCTACAGTTTCTAATTCTAGCTTTCCTTGGCCAATAGATCTTCCAACAATAGAAAAATCTCTAATATTATTTATGAATTCGGGAAATAATGTTAAAACACTAATTTTCACAAAATCATTCCTTCTATTAACTTAATAGTTATTGTTGAATCTATTTTTTTTATAAATTCTTTTACTCCAGGCACCTGATAAGTTTCCTTGTCCTTGCCTTCTACGACAAAAATATCATTAGCAGGGTATTCCAATACTTCCTTTAAGACTCCAATGTAATTGCCATCAGTGTCATAAACTTCTTTTCCAATTAAATCAGAAACATAGTATTGGTCTTCCCTAAGTTCTAACCTGTCTTCATCCTTAATATAAAGCTTAGACCCTTTTAGATTTAGAACATCGTTTATATTTTCATAGCCTTCAAAGCTTAAATAGACAAAATCATTAACTCGAACTTTTTTAATAAAAAATTCTTTTAAATCTTCACCTACAAAGACGCTCTTAAGTTTAGAAAACCTCTTTTTGTCAAAGGTATAAGGATCAACTTTAAGTTCCCCCTTGATACCATGAGTATTAATAATTTTACCAATGCAAGTAATTGAATCTTTAATATTCTTCAATTTCCAAATTAACCTTTACATCTTCTTTTAGTGAAACAGCTTTTAAAATTGCTCTTATTGCCTTAGCAATTCTACCTTGTTTGCCAATAACTTTTCCCATTTCATTTGATGCAACTTTAAGAGTAATATAAATTGAATTATCATTCTTAGTCATTGCTACATCAACTGAAGAAGGATCGTCAACTAAAGATTTAGCAATATATTCAATTAATTCAACCATTTGGTCCTCCAAACATACTGTTATTCAGTAGCTTCTGATTCACTTGCTTCTGCTGTATTATTTGAGTTAGCACCAGCGCTGTACACTGAGTTTTCTCTGAAAAGTCTGTCAACTGTATCAGTAGGCTTTGCACCATTCTTAATCCAGTTGTTAGCTTTTTCTGCATCTACAACAACTTCCTTAGGAGTTGTAAGTGGGTTATAATAACCAATCTCCTCGATGAACTTTCCATCTCTAGGGCTTCTAGAGTCTGCTACAACTATTCTATAAAAGGGTTTTTTCTTAGCACCCATTCTTCTTAGTCTAATTTTAACTGCCAAATTATTCACCTCCACAAAAAAATTTATATATTAAAATATATAAGCTAACTTAAAAGGAAAAAGGTAATTTAAACTTTCTCTTTCCCATTGTCTTGGACATATTTCCAAATTGTTTCATCATCTTTCTCATGTCCTTAAACTGTTTAATAAGTTTGTTTACATCGGCTGGACTAGTTCCAGATCCCTTTGCTATTCTCTTCCTTCTGGAAGAATCTATAATTTCTGGCTTTTGTCTTTCCTTCTTAGTCATAGAAAGAATAATAGCCTCTACTTTTGCAAATTCATTATCAGGTAAGCTAATACCCTTTAGAGCCTTGCTGTTCATACCAGGAATCATTCCTATTATATCTTCAAGTGGCCCCATATTTTTCATTTGCTGCATTTGGTCTAGGAAATCTTCAAAAGTGAAAGTTGACTTCCTAAGCTTTTCTTCAAGTTCCTTTGCCTTCTTATCATCAACAGCTGATTGTGCCTTTTCGATTAAGGAGAGCACATCTCCCATTCCAAGTATTCTTGAAGCCATTCTATCTGGATGAAAGACTTCAATATTATCCATTTTTTCACCGCTGGCGATGAACTTAATAGGAACATCTGTAACCGACCTAATTGATAGGGCAGCACCACCTCTGGCGTCACCATCAAGTTTAGTTAAGATAACACCTGTTAACTTTAACATGTCATCAAATGTGTCAGCAACATTTACTGCATCTTGACCTGTCATTGCATCGAGGACAAGAAGAACTTCAGATGGTTCAAGTGCCTCGTGAATATCTTGAAGCTCCTTCATAAGGGCTTCATCTATGTGAAGTCTACCTGCAGTATCTATGATGACTACGTCATTTCCATTTTTCTTGGCATGTTCAAGAGCTGCCTTGGAAATATCTACTGGAGAAATTTTATCTCCCATAGTAAATACTGGAGTATCAACAGACTCACCAACAACTTGAAGTTGTTTTATAGCTGCTGGTCTGTAAACGTCACAAGCAACTAAAAGAGGTCTTTTTCCATCTTTTTTTAATTTATTGGCAAGCTTACCACTTGTAGTAGTTTTACCTGCACCCTGAAGACCACACATCATTATAACTGTTGGTTTCTTTGAGAAGTCAATTTTAACCTCGCTAGTACCCATTAAACTTGTGAGTTCTTCATTAACAATTTTTATTACTTGCTGGCCGGGAGTTAGGGATTCTAAAACTTCTTTTCCCAAAGCCCTTTCCTTTACTGCCTTGACAAAGTCTTTTACAACTCTGAAGTTTACGTCAGCTTCAAGAAGTGCAAGTTTTACCTCACGCATTGCCGCGTCAATATCTTTTTCAGATAATTTGCCTTTACCTCTTAAGTTTTGCAAAGTATTTTGCAATTTATCGGATAAACTTTCGAATATCAAAAATCCACCTCCTAGTCAAAAAGTATTTCTCTAAGCTCTTTAATTTTTAAATTATTATTTTGACTTAGACTTTCTTTTTCTATACTTTCTAAAATGCTTTCTATTTTTTCATTTTTTATTTGTTTCTTAGCTTCTTCTTTTTTTGCATTTTTTATAAGCTCAAGTTTTGCTTCAAAATCTTCTAAGTTGTTCTCTGCTCTCTTTAAGTTATCGAATACTGCTTGCTTAGATATATTAAGTTCAGATGAAATCTCATTGATTGTGCAATCATAAACATAATACATTAGGGCAGCCTTCATCTGCTTTTCAGTAAGAAGCTTTCCGTAGAAATCAAGTAAACTGTTCATCCTGAAAAATTTCTCATTCATTATATCACCTCACCATTTTTCTCATGAGGTCAACCTCTTTACTTGACCTATCTAATTCTAACTAATTGCCTACTTAATGTCAACATTTATTTTAAAGTTTTTTAATTTTTTATGAATTTTTTGGCTTCTCCACTATCATCAGTTAACTTTTAATGGAAAGAGTATGACAACTTATTAAATTTTTATTATGTAGCAAAATAATATGACTCCACAAAACTTTGTAACTTATTAATTTTCTGTTAAGTCATAAAAATTCTTTGCTTTGTAATTTTCTATAAAGCCATAAATTTTTATTACTTTATGATTTTTTGCAGTTTTGTTAGTTTATATAACTTAATGACATTTTATTTTTCAATTTTTCTAACTAGATTTAAAATTATTTTCCACAATAGGGCTTTCTATAATTTTTTGTGGACTTAACTTAAAAGTTTGTATTAAAAAAGTAGGTCCTAAGACCTACTAAATAATTTTATAAATTTTAACCAAAAATTGTTTCTAAGAAGCTATCAATGTTAAAGTCTTGAAGGTCATCAATTCCTTCCCCAACTCCTATAAGCTTAATAGGGATTCCAAGTTCTGATTGAAGGGCAACAACAACGCCACCCTTGGCTGTTCCGTCAAGCTTTGTTAGTGCAATTCCTGTTATGTCAGTTGCTTCTCTAAAGGTCTTAGCTTGGTTAATTGCATTTTGACCTGTTGTTGAGTCAAGTACCAATAAGTTTTCTCGATTTGCTTCTGGGAACTTGTTAGAAATAATCCTATTAATTTTTTCAAGTTCCTTCATTAGATTAGACTTGTTGTGAAGTCTTCCTGCTGTGTCAACTATAAGGACGTCAGTTTTTCTAGCCTTTGCTGCTTCAATTGCATCGAAAACAACCGCCGCAGGATCTGACCCTTCAGCGTGACTAATTATATCAACGTGGGCCCTATTGCCCCATTCTTTTAACTGATCAATAGCTGCTGCCCTGAAGGTATCTGCTGCACAAACAAGAACTGACTTGCCATCTCTTTTAAATCTTGAAGAAAGCTTACCAATAGTTGTTGTCTTACCAACTCCATTTACTCCAACTACTAAAATAATCACTGGTGGATCTGTCTTAATTGGAGTGTTTAACTCTGGATTCATAAGTTTTTTTGCTTCTGCCATTAAAAGTGGCTTAACCTCTTGTGGATCATTAATCTTTTCCCTGATTATTGTTTCACGCAAGTTGTCAATTAGCTTCATTGTGGTTTCCATTCCAATATCTGCTGATATTAAAATATCTTCTAGATCTTCAAGCATTTCGTCATCAATTTTGACATAGGCACCTAAGACAGTGTTGATTTTAATTCCAACTTCTTTTCTAGTCTTGTCTAGACCTGCCTTTAGTCTTTGGAAGAGAGAAACTTTTTTTGGCTCTTCTACTATCTCTTCTACTTCTTCTACTTCTTCATTATCATTAGCTTCCTTAGTTTCTTCTTTAGTTTCTTCTTCTACTTCAGAAAGATTTCTTTCCTCTGAACCTTCTTCAAGCTCTTCCTTAATTTCTTCTCTTTCTTCTTGAACTTCTTCTGCTTGGATTTCTTCCTTTTTATCTAAAGCTTCTTCAACAACTTCCTTGTCTATAGAAGCTTCCTTTGTGTCTTCTATTTTTACTGAATTGTCAACATCTTCATCAGAAAGTTTGCCTTCCTCTGAAGCTTCTTCTAACTTTTCTTCTATTTCTTCTAACTCCTGAGCTTCTTCTTCCCTAATCTCCTCATTAGTTAAAATAATTTCTTCATCAGCATCTTCCTTGGGTGCAACTTCTTCAGAAAGCTTCTCTTCAATTAAGTCTTCCTTAATTTCTTTGTCATCTTTTTTCTTAAATTTATCCTTAAACCAATTAAACATATCTATCTCCTAATCCTTTAATTTTACAGAGAACAATTTACTAATTCCCTTCTCTTCCATTGTAACACCATACATAGTCTTTGCAATCTCCATTGTTAGCTTCCTGTGTGTTATGATTATAAACTGAATTCCTTTAAGAGTTAAAAGGTAATCAGCATATCTCTTGATATTTGCATCGTCAAGGGCCGCATCAATTTCATCTAGGATACAAAAAGATGCTGGTCTATACTTTAATAGAGCGAACAAGAGAGCTACTGCAGTCAGGGACCTTTCCCCACCAGATAATAATGAAAGAGATTGTAATCTCTTACCTGGAGGCGAAGCCTTGATCTCAATTCCCGATTCTAAGACATCTCCCTCTATACTTATCTCTGCTCGACCGCCATTAAATAAAATTTTGAAAATCTCAGTAAAGTTCCCAGAAATTTCTTCCATAGCTTCGTTAAATAATTTTTTCATTTCATGGTCGAGCTTGTTTAGAATAGATTTTATTTCTTCCTTAGAATTAATCAAGTCATCCCTTTGTGAAGTGTAAAAATCGCATCTCTCTTTTACAAGTTTGTACTCTTCAATAGAAGAAATATTTACTTCTCCATAATCGCGAACTTTTTTCTTTAATCTTCTAAGAGTTCCCTCTTTTAAGTCCTTTAGATTTTCGTCAATAAAGTCATGATAATCTAGGATGTCGTAGTCTTCCTTTAACCTATCCACTTCACTAGAAATTTTATTTCTATTCATTTCAATTTTTAGTTCAGTTTTTTCTATTTCAGAACTTATTATTAGGAATTTCTCCTTAAGGTTTGAAAGCTCCTCTCTCTTGTCTAAGTAAGCTTTATTTTTCTCATCTAAGTCCTTCTTAACTTCCTCTAATTTGAGATTTAAGTTGTCTATAAATTCCCTAATTTCTTCAAGAGATTTTTTATTTTCTTCATTAGATTTAGTCTTTGCTTCAATATTAGCTTGAGACTCTTCTAATATTTTCTTATTATTATCAAGTTTTTCATCAATCGCAGAAATTTCAGACTTTATTCTTTCAATTTCCCTGGACTTGTAGAGGATTTTTTCTCTATTTTCCCTTTCAAGTAGTTGAATTTCTATTTTTTCATTCTTTAATCCTTCAATTTCTTTTGAAAGTTCTTCTAGCCTATCTCCACTATCAACTTCTTCTAAGAGCTCTTCAAGTAACTTATTCTTGCTTTCAATTTGAAGCTTGTTGTCCTCTAAACTATTTAAGTCTGCTTTAATATTTTCTTCAAGCTCATCTCTTTCTCTTAGATACTTGTTTAAGTACTGGGAGTTAAGCTCATTGTCATTTTTATTTTTGTAAATATTTGACTCAATTTCATTAATCTTGAGGCTTATAGAATTTCTCTTTTCCATATAGGTGCCTGCAAAATCATTGAGGCCTGAAATTTTTTCTTCAACTTCCTTCTTTTCTGCTTCAAGTTTTTTAAGTTGACTTTGAACTCCCTTAAACTTATTTTGAAAATCAGTAATTTCATTTTTACGCAAGATAAAAGAACTATTGTAGTTGTTAAGTGACCCACCTGTTATGGCTCCCGATGGATTAAAGACCTCACCCTTTAGAGTTACAACCTTAAGCTTATGTTTTTTTGAAATCCTTGAGGCATTTTTAAAATTGTCAGCTATTATAACTCTTCCAAGCAAATTATAAAAAATTCCCTTAAATACTTCATCAAACTTTATTAAGTCACAAGCTATGCCAACCATACCTTCTTCTTTGGAGTTAATACTCACTCTACTTCCAGAAACTCTGTCTAGTGGAAGAAAAGTCGCCCTTCCCATCTTATTTTTTTCCAAGATTTTTAACATCTCTGAGGTATCCTTAGTAGAGGATACAATTATGTTTTGGGACATGGACCCAAGAGCAACAGAAATTGCTCTTTCGAAATCTTTTTCCACATAAAATTTTTCTGCAACAGGACCATAAAGTGAATCCTTGAAAATATTGTTTTTTGAAGAAAAATTCATAAAGGATTTGACAGTCCTGTTGTAGCCTTCGTAGTTGGATTCCATATTTTCAAGAATCTTTAACCTTGCAAGGATTTCATTTCCTTCATTTTTTCTTTCTATTAAATCAGATTCAAGCTTTTTATTTTCATCATCAAGTCTCAAAAGATCTTTTTTGGTTTTTTCAAAGTCTTGGTCATCACTTTCTAGTTTTTCCTTTAAATTTTTTAATTCTAAAGTATCCCTATCAATGATTTTTTCAAATTCAGTTTGATTTTCTCTTAGATTTTCTATGGACTTATCAAGATTAGACTTCCTGTTGTTTTTTTCTTCTATTATATCTTCAAGGGTTTCGCTCTTGAATTTTATATTTTCTATTTCATTTTTTAGCTTATTTTTATTTTCAAAATTTAAGTTGCCAAGATCTTCTAGGTTCTTAAAGTCGGCTTCTAATTTTTTTATTAAGTCTTCTTTTATATTTAGTTTTTCAAGAATTTCTTCTTTGGAAGAATTTAATACTTCCCTATCTTTTTCAATTTCACCTATTAATTCTCTTGACTTTAGTAATTCTTTATCTATGCTTTCATTTTCAAAGCCAATTCTTTCAATATCCCTTTTTAGAGAATTTATTTTTTCCTCATCTAGGTTTATTTCTAAATTTAACTTATCAAAGTCTTCTTTGTAACTACTTAATTTTTCACTAGAAGTCTCGTTTTCTTCCTTAAGACCTTCAAGCTTTTCTTGAATTTCTTCCAGATTTTTGGATAAATCTTCCCTATTATTTATGATTTGATCAGAATCGGACTTTAAAACTTCAAGTTCCTTGACCTTGTCGAGTAAGTCCTCTTCACGTTTTTTCATATCCTTGCAAGAAAAGTTTATGTCGTAAATCTTCAGTTCTTCATAATCTTTTAAATAGGACTCAGCTTTTTCTGCTTGAGTTTTTAAGTTTTGTTCCTGAACTTCTATTTCTGAAAGAATATCTTCAATCCTAATGAGGTTCTCCTCTGTCTTTAAAAGTTTATTCTTAGATTGAATTTTCTTATACTTGTACTTTGAAATTCCTGCAGCCTCTTCAAAGATATTTCTCCTGTCTTCAGGTTTAGAACTAAGGACAGACTCAATCTTTCCTTGACCTATAACAGAGTAGCCGTCCTTACCAATTCCTGTATCCATAAAGAGTTCTTTAATGTCTTTAAGCCTGCACTTCTTGTTGTTAATTAAGAATTCACTTTCAAGGGACCTATACATTCTCCTAGTTACAGAAACTTCGCTATAATCCACATTAAGGGACTTATCTGAGTTGTCAAATACAATAGTTACCTCAGCCATGCCTAGGGGCTTTTTGGAGTCAGTTCCAGAAAAAATTACATCCTCCATCTTACTTCCACGAAGGTTTTTGGCAGAAGATTCCCCCAATACCCAGGTTATTGCATCTGTAATATTACTTTTTCCACTTCCATTGGGTCCGACAATTGCCGTAGTGGTTTCATCTAATTCAATTTTTGTTCTATTTGCAAAGGACTTAAAGCCCTGCATAGTAACGGATTTTAAAAACATTTGCTCACCTGTAGTAGTTTCTCACATCAATAACTTCGTCTTTCTTTGACAAAATTTCCACTTCAAAATCAGATAAATTTTTTTGCCTAAGATTTATTTTTTTTATTCCAATTTTTTTTATAATTTCCTTCTTGTTCTCTGACCCTTGTCCGCTAATGTTAGAAATATTTTTCCCTTGGGCAAGTAGTGTAATTTCATCAGCAAGATTATTCGAATCCATAAAATAATTTATAAGTGCATTTTTAAAATAAAAAGATTCTACCAATTGCCTATAAGCTGGATGAAAGGCACCTGCCACAATATCTACACCATAGTTTATATTATCTGTTGGCTGAAGACCAACCCTTATTACATTAATATTATTTTTATAATAAATATTTAGAATATCAGCCACATATTTTATTGAATCTCCTAATTCAAGGGACTTGTATGATCCCTTTTCAAGATTTTTACAAAGGGCTGTCTCTTTTATAACAAGTGTTGGATATATCCTAACGCAATAGGGCTTTAATTTTACGAATTCCCCTGCAGTATAAAGAGATTTTTCTAAAGTATCTCCTGGTAATCCCACCATTTGTTGGAGACCTAACTTAAATCCATAAGACTTGATTAGATTGGCAGCTTCATATACACAAGATGCATCGTGTCCCCTGTTGGATAACTTTAAAACTTTAGGATCAAGACTTTGAACCCCAAGTTCAATTATATCTACTCCATACTTTTTTAAGTTTTCTAAAATTTCATCATCTATGGCATCTGGTCTTGTTGAAAGTCTTATATACTTAACTAGGTCTTTTTCCTTATATGAATGAGCCACCTTTAAAAATCCAACTTGTTCTTCAAGTGGGATAGCAGTAAAGCTTCCACCATAAAATGCAACTTCAACATTATCCTTCCTCTTAAAATAAGAAAGATATTCCAAAATAGTATCTTCAACATCACTATTTGAAATATCTGTAGACATACCTGTAATTTTTCTCTGGTTACAAAAAACGCAATCATTGGGGCAACCGTAGTGAGGAATGAAAATAGGTATAATATTTCTCTTAGACATTCCTTTTCCTTTCTAGAGCTTCCCTTGCAGCTTCCTGTTGAGATTCCTTCTTAGTCTTGCCAGATCCTCTACCAGCCAAAACTTCATCTAAGTATAATTCTGTAAAGAAAGTTTTGTCATTATCAGGTCCCTCTTCTTTTACCAGTTTATACTCAGCTTTTTGACCAGACCTTTGGACCTCTTCTTGCAGCATAGTTTTGAAGTCAATATTAAAGAGCTTATATCCATCTTCTTTTAAGAATTCATCAAATAAATTCAAGACTATTTTCTTTGCATTATTAAAGTTTGAATCCAGGAAAATAGCCCCAATTAGAGCCTCCAAAGCATCAGCAGAGGTTGACTCCCTCTTGTTGCCGCCATTTTTCTTTTCCCCTTTGCCAAATCTTATAAAGTCTCCCAGTTCCAGACCCTTGGAAATGAAAAATAAGACCTTCTCATTAACAGACTCTGCCCTCATCTTAGTTAAAGACCCTTCTAGGTCTCTTGGAAAGCTTTTATAAAAATACTCTCCAATAACTAGACCGAGAACAGCATCCCCAAGAAATTCAAGTCTTTCATTGCTTTCATATTGTTTCATTTTGTTTTCATTTACAAAAGATGAATGAGTTAGGGCGGTTTCTAAAAGACCTTTATCCTTAAAATTATAATTTAATTTTTTTTCAAGATTTTTTAAGTTGGAAAAGATCATGTAATTATTGTTCCAAATCTTCTACATATTCTATTACATCGCCAATAGTCTTTAACTTTTCAAGATCTTCTTCAGAAACTTCTGTCTCAAATTCTTCTTCTATAGTCATTACAAGTTCTACAAGTTCAATAGAATCAGCATTTAAGTCATCTTGAAAGTTCATATCTTCTGTAAGATCATCTTGATCAATGTTAAATTGTTCAGCAATAATTTGTAAAATTCTATCCTTCATTATTTTTCCACCTTATCTTTTATTTTTTCTACAATATTAGATTCTGCTATATCTATGGCGTACTTAGCAGCATTTTTTATAGCTCTAGCATCAGAATTTCCATGGGCCTTAATAATATTTCCATCAATTCCCAATAGAATTGTACCCCCAACTTCTTTAGCATCTAGATTTTTAAGCTTCTTCATCAAAAATTCAGTAAAAGCCTTTTTACTTTTGTCATCTAGGTCTGAAGTTGCAATCCCGTGAAATATACTTTTTGTTGTAAAATCTACAAGACCTTCAATAGATTTAAGAAGAACATTTCCATCAAATCCATCACAAACTAGTAGGTCTACATCATTGTCCATAATATCTCTAGCTTCCACATTACCTACAAAGTTTAAATCAGATTCTTTTAATTTTTGGTAGGCACCTTTATAAAGAGTATTGCCCTTGCCTTCTTCTGCACCCACATTTAAAAGTCCAATTTTTGGATTTTCTATCTTATAGTATTCTCGTAAAAAGACATCGCCTAAAATTGCGAATTCTTCTAAGAGTTCTGGGCTTGTGTCCATATTGGCACCTGAATCTATAACAAGTGTATTTGACTTAAGACCTGGGATTAGAGTTGGAAGAACTCCTCTTTTTATTCCCTGTATCCTACCTACAATAAAGATTCCACCGCCTAATAAAGCGCCAGTACTTCCTGCAGAAATAAATGCATCAGCCTTCTTTTCTTTTAATAGGGTCAAGGCCTTTACAATAGAAGAATCTTTCTTTTTTCTTAAAGCAAAAACAGGTTCTTCATTATTTTCTATATTTTCACTTGCATCCACTATTTCAACTTTATCTTTATTATAATCTAAACCTTGAAGATTTTCTTTTATAAAGTCTTCTCTTCCCACAAGGATGACTTCATTATTGAATTCGTTGGAAGCATCAATAGCTCCCTTAAGGATTTCAAGCTTGTTGTCGCCACCATTTATATCAAATATTAATTTCATTTCGACCTCCATTAATAAACTTAATATTATATTAAATGACTAAAAAAATCAATCTTTTGCCATTATTTAATAAGATTTCTTAACTTCTATCGAAACAAGCAAAATTATAATTTAGCTGTATGATGAATATTACTTTTTTTCTAATGATGCTAATTTTAATTTCCTAAAAAGAAATTCATTTCTATTCAAGTCCCTCTTAAATTAAATTAACTTCCTTAAAATCCAAATAAACGTAAGCCATCAAAGTTAAAATTTTATTTTCTACAAGCTAATAAAAAATCATTAAGTAGGATTTTTTACAACTTATTAAACATTCACGACTTTATAAAAATTCATCACTTATTAAAATTTCATAGTTCAGCATTAATCTACAAGAGTTTCAAGTTTTACTAATTAATAAGAAAATATTAACTTGATAAGTTTCATAAACAAATTGCTTATTACTTCACATAAATTTATAACTAATCAATTCCAAAAAACAATTATTTAAATACCATCAAGCTGCAATAAGAAAAATGAAGTCATAGAAAATATAAAAGTCAATAAAAAAACTCGCTCAAGTTTCCTCAAGCGAGTTAAATTTATTTATTTAGAAATTGTATTATTTGACAAAAATTATTCTTCACCTTCTGCTAATGCAAGATAACCTTCGTATCTTTCCTTAGCATTTTCTTCAGCAACTTCGTAAAGTTTTTCTGCTCTTTCAGGGAATAACTTCTTAAGAGATGTATATCTTACTTCTCCATCAAGGAAGTCTCTGAATGGTTTAGTTGGTTCTTTAGAGTCTAAGATGAATGGATTCTTTCCTTCTTCTTTAAGTTCAGGGTTGAATCTGTATAGGTGCCAGTAACCTGTTTCAACAGCTTTCTTTTCTTCTTCAATTGAGAAGCCCATACCTACTCTAATACCGTGGTTAATACATGGTGCGTAAGCAATGATTAATGATGGACCATTGTAAGCTTCAGCTTCTTTAATTGCCTTGTAAGCTTGGTTCTTGTCAGCACCAAGAGCAATTTGAGCTACATATACATAACCATAAGTTGTTGCCATTAGACCAAGATCTTTCTTCTTAGTTAACTTACCAGCTGCTGCGAATTGTGCAATTGCTGCTGTTGGAGTTGACTTAGATGCTTGACCACCAGTGTTTGAATAAACTTCAGTATCAAGAACAAGGATGTTGATGTTTTCACCAGATGCTAGAACGTGGTCAACTCCACCGAATCCGATGTCGTAAGCCCAACCGTCTCCACCAATGATCCATTGACTCTTCTTAATTAAGAATCTTTCAAGACCCTTAAGGTCATCAATGATTTCATCTGCCTTGTCGTTGCCGAATTTCTTATCAAGAACTTTTACTACACTTGCACTTGCTGCCTTAGAAGTTTTGTAGTCATCCATTCCTTCAATCCAAGTCTTGAATGCTTCGTTTGCTTCTGCATCAAGGTTAAGTTCAATGAAGTCTTCCATAAGGTTTTTAATTCTATTTCTTGTTTGAGTTTGAGAAACAGCCATACCATATCCATATTCAGCATTATCTTCGAATAGGGAGTTAGCCCATGATGGTCCATTTCCACAATCGTCAGTACAATATGGCATTGATGGCGCTGATCCACCCCAGATTGATGAACAACCTGTAGCATTAGCAATACTCATTCTATCTCCAAATAATTGTGTAACAAGTTTTACATAAGGAGTTTCTCCACAACCTGCACATGCTCCTGAGAATTCAAGATATGGAGTTTGGAATTGAGAATTCTTGAAGTTGTTTGGTTCAATATTTTCTTGTTTTGATTTTATATTTTCAAATGCATATTCCCAGTTAGCTGCTTGAACATCTAATTCATTTTCGAATGGTGACATAACAAGTGCTTTTTCTTTTGCTGGACATACTTGAGCACAGTTTCCACAACCTGTACAGTCTAGTGGAGAAACTTGCATTCTGTATTCATAATTTTCAAGTCCCTTACCTCTAGCCTTAACTGTTTCAAAGCTTTCTGGTGCATTAGCCTTTTCTTTTTCATCAGCTAGGAAAGGTCTAATTACTGCGTGAGGACAAACTAGTGAACATTGGTTACATTGGATACAGTTTTCGCTCTTCCAGTGAGGAACATTAACTGCAATACCTCTCTTTTCGTAACGGCTTGTTCCTGATGGGAATGTTCCGTCAACCATGTTGATGAAAGTTGATACAGGAAGATCGTTACCTTCTTGTCTGTTCATTGGGATTAGGATGTTGTTGATAAATTCAGGAGCTCCATTGATTTTGAAGTTCTTAGTTGTATCAGCATCTCTCCAAGAATCCTTAACTTCTACCTTGTGAAGAGCTCCAATACCTTGATCTACTGCAGCGTAGTTCATATTAACAATATCGTCACCCTTTGCACCGTAATCTTTTACGATAGCTTGTTTTAGAAGTTTAACAGCTTCATCTAGTGGAAGTACTTGAGAAAGGTTAAAGAATGCAGCTTGCATTACCATGTTAGTTCTTCCGCCAAGTCCAACTTCTGCAGCTATTTTAGTAGCGTTGATTGTGTAGAATTCAATTTCATTTTCAGCAATATATTTCTTCATATATCCTGGAAGGTGTTCGTCAAGTTCTTCGTCATTCCAAATAGTATTTAGTAGGAACTTTCCACCCTTCTTAAGTCCTCTTAATAGGTCATAAGAGTAGACGTAAGATTGTTTTGAACATGAAATGAAGTCAGTTTCTGTTAGTAGGTAAGTTGATGTAATTCTGTTGTGACCAAATCTTAAGTGAGACATTGTAACCCCACCAGATTTTTTAGAGTCATAGTCAAAGTAACCTTGTGCATACATGTCAGTGTTATCACCGATAATCTTGATAGCAGATTTGTTTGCACCTACAGTACCGTCAGATCCGAATCCCCAGAACTTACATCTAATAGTTCCTTCAGGTTCAGTTGTGATGTTTTCTTTAATTTCAAGTGATTTGTGAGTTACATCATCAACAATACCAATTGTGAAGTCGTTCTTAGGTTGGTCAGCTTTAAGGTTTTCGTAAACTGTTAGGATATCTGTTGGGTTAGTGTCCTTTGAACCTAGACCATAGATACCACCAACGATAAGTGGTTTTTTATCTGATTCGTAGAAAGCATCTCTAATGTCAAGGTAAAGTGGTTGTCCAACTGCTCCCTTTTCCTTAGTTCTATCAAGAACTGCAATTCTTTCAACAGTTTCTGGAATTGCTGCCATTAAGTGCTTAATTGAGAAAGGTCTGTAAAGATGAACTTTAATAAGTCCTGTCTTTTGTCCCTTTGCATTTAAATAATCAACAACTTCTTCTATTGTTTCAGTTACTGATCCCATTGCTACGATAATATCAGTAGCATCTTTTGCACCGTAGTAGTTGAATAGGTTGTATTCTCTACCAGTTAATTTAGAAATGTCCTTCATATAACCTTCAGTGATATCAATGATATCAGTGTAATAGTGGTTTGAAGCTTCAATTTCTTGGAAGTAGATATCAGGGTTTTGTGCAGTACCTCTAATTTCGGGTCCGTTAGGGTTAAGAGCTCTTTGTTTGAAAGCCTTAACTGCTTCTTTATCTACTAGTTTTGCTAAATCATCGTAATTAAGTACTTCAATTTTTTGAACTTCGTGAGATGTTCTAAAGCCATCAAAGAAGTGAATGAAAGGTAAACTTCCCTTGATAGCAGCTAAGTGAGCAACCCCAGCTAAGTCCATTGCTTCTTGAACTGAACCAGATGCTAACATAGCAAGTCCTGCAGCTCTTGCTGCCATAACGTCTTGGTGGTCTCCAAAGATTGAAAGTGCGTGTGATGCTAGTGCTCTAGCAGCAACGTGGAATACACCTGGAAGTAATTCCCCTGCTATCTTGTACATGTTAGGTAGCATAAGTAATAAACCTTGAGATGCTGTGTAAGTTGATGTTAAAGATCCAGCTTGTAGTGAACCGTGAACAGCTCCAGCAGCTCCTCCTTCAGATTGTAACTCCTTAACCAATACTTCTTGACCGAAGATGTTCTTTCTTCCGTGAGAAGCCCAAGCATCAATATGCTCAGCCATTGGTGAAGAAGGTGTGATTGGGTAAATACAAGCAACGTCAGAGAACGCATAAGCTACGTGAGCGGCTGCTTCATTACCGTCCATTGTTTTAAATGTTTTAGACATATTTGCCTCCTAATTATTAATAATATAAATATTAACTAACCATACTGTTTATATTATAGGACTTAATTTAATAAATTTCAATAATATTATTAATAAAAGTCTTAGAAAGATTGAAATTAGCGAATTACGAAAGGCATTCCATAGTACGGAATTTTACTTTTTATTTTTCTATTTTCTACTACTATTAATAATAGTAAATAAAAACTTATACCTAAGTTATAACTAAAATATTTTTAATCTTTCATTCCACCCATAAGTCTATTATTTAAGGCTTCTGCAGGATTGTATCCCAACTCTTTTTGCTTGTAGTTTTTAGTTGCTACTTCAATTATGAGGGCTGTATGTCTTCCTGGCTTAACTGGTATGTCAAACCTAACAACATCTATTCCAAGTATGCTTTGGTATTTGTTATCTAGTCCAAGCCTTTCATATTCCTTTGACTCGTCCCAATCTTCTAAGTTTACAACTACCTCTATTTCCTTTTCTTCCATTACAAAGCCAACGCCAAACATTTTTTGGATGTCAATAATGCCAACTCCCCTTATCTCCATAAAATATTTTGTTATTTCTGGTGACTTTCCAATTAGTCTCTTATCTAAGTTTTTTATAATAACTGAGTCATCAGAAATTAATCTTGCACCATTAGAAATAAGATCTAGGGCAGTTTCACTTTTACCTATTCCACTTCTACCAGTTATTAAAACTCCAATACCAGATATATCTAAGAGAACGCCATGCATCCTCATAGTTGGTGCGAGCTCATCTTCTACAAGTGAAATTATTTTGCTGAAGACTTTTGAAGTTGAGTCAGGACTCCTTAGAATTGTTACATTATATTTTTTTGCAAGTTCTATGGCTTGGTGAAATATTTCAGCATTTCTAGAAAAAATTACTGCAGGAATGTCATAGATAAATAATTTTTCTAGGGTTTCATATCTCATCTTATCGTCCATAGCATTTATATAGTGCCACTCTTGAGTTCCTATAAGCTGAATCCTATCCTTAACAAAGTTTGAGTAGTAACCATTAAGTTGCAAACCAGGTCTATTGATGTCACTGCTTTCTATTTCAATATCCTTGTAGTCTGTCGATGCGTGAACGAGTTCAAATTTTAATTCATCAACTATATATTTTATCTTAACGCCCATTATTTCCTCCCCTAAAGTGCTGGTAAATGGAATTAGCACTTGCTTCATTCATAGATTCAACTTCCATTAATTCTTCTAGACTTGCATTTTTTATCTTGTCAATTGATTTAAAGTGCTTTAAGAGGTTTTCCTTTCTCTTTGGTCCAATTAATTTTATATCATCAAGTTCTGACTTAAACATAGTCTTTGACCTTAAATTTCTGTGATAATTTATTGCAAACCTGTGAGCCTCTTCTTGAATTTTATAAATCATCTTATAGGCACGTGAGTTTAAATCAATTTTAAATTCCTCATTGTTGTAAATAATTCCACGAGTCTTGTGAAAGTCATCCTTTACAAGTCCACAAATTTCTAAATTTAATTTCAACTTGCCTAAGATTTCTTTGGCAGCATTGACTTGTCCCTTGCCACCGTCCATCATTATAAGGTCTGGGAAATTTGAAAAGGAAGATGACTTCGAAGTTTTCTTTTCTTCAACTCCCCTTGTAAATCTCCTCTCGATAACTTCTTTCAAACTCGAATAGTCATCGGGTCCCACAACACTTTTTATTCTAAATTTTCTGTAGTCACTTTTCTTAGAGTCTCCATCTTCAAAGACCACCATAGACCCTACAGACTCAACTCCAGAGATATTTGAAATATCGTAAGCTTCTATCCTCCTAGGAGTTTCCTTTAGACCAAGTAGATCCCTAATATCTTCAAGGGCCTTTTTATTTGTTTCAGCACGCTTCTTGAACTTGTCACCATACTTTTCAATCATATCCAGGGCATTCCTCTTAACCATCTTAACAAGTTCCTTCTTGTTGCCCTTAATTGGAACTACAATGTTAACCTTATTGCCCCTCTTTTCTGTGAGCCAGTCTTCTAACAATTTAAGATCAAGAGGTTTTTCTTCTATTATAATTTCCTTTGGTATATAAGATGCCCCAATGTAAAATTGCTTCACAAAAGACGAAAAGATTTCTTCATAGGAATCATTGTAATAGTCCCTTATCATGTAGTGCTCACGACCAATAATTTTTCCATTTCTAAAGAAGAAGATTTGAATGATAACTTCATCAATTCCCTTGGCAAGGGCAATAATGTCCTTGTCGTCGTTGGCTTCTGGGTCAGAAATAAGTTGTCTTTCCTTTAAGTATTCAAGATTTTTAATTCTGTCACGAATGTCTGCTGCATTTTCATAATCAAGATTTCTCGAATAGTCCATCATCTTCTCGTGAAGCTTATCCACTAGCTTACTGTTTGATGAAGATAAAAAACTTAGGACTTCTTCAACCATTAAATTATAATCCTCATCTTTTACTTCTCCAGTGCAGGGTCCCAGACACTTGCCAATGTAGTAGTTTAAGCAGGGCCTAAAGGGTTTTTCTTCCACATTTTCAAGATTCAAGTTGCAGGTCCTAAGGGGATAAATTCTCTCAAAGGTTTCAATAGAGCCATTTACTGCAAAGACATCTGGATAGGGTCCAAAGTATTTTGCTCCGTCCTTGGCAACCCTTCTTGTCTTCATAACCCTTGGAAACCTCTCGTTGACCTTGACCTTAATGTAGGGATACTGCTTATCATCACGCAAGAGGATGTTGTATTTTGGAAGATTGTCCTTTATCAGATTGGATTCCAGCACTAGGGACTCAACTTCATTTTCTACTATTATATATTCGAAGTCGTGAATCTTTGACACCATGCTGGCAACTTTTTTTGAGGACTTTCCATAGGATCCAAAGTATTGTCTAACTCTTTTTCTAAGAGATTTAGCTTTTCCAACATAGATTATCTCATCTAATTCATTTTTCATTATATAAACTCCTGGTTTGTCAGGAAGTTTATCAAGCCTTTCTCTTAAATCTAACAATTATCTATACCTCTCTCGTTGCTTCTTTCAAGTATTCTAAAATTTCTCCTTCAAGATGTGGACTTAACTTTTCAAAAACTTCGTTGTGGTAGGAATTTAAAACTTCTACTTGTCTATCTGTCAAAAGACTCACATCAATTGCATTAAGTTCAAAGGGACAGATGGAAATTGTCTTAAACTTATTAAAGATTGAGTCCACAGTTTCGCAGTCGTAGACAACCCTCATAATATTTTCAATCCTTATTCCATGCTTGCCTTCCTTGTAAACTCCTGGCTCATTGGATACAATCATGCCTTCTTTCATTCTAACTGCAGGATCCCTTGGAGAAATTCTCTGTGGTCCCTCGTGAACTGAAAGGACAAATCCAATTCCATGGCCAGTGCCACACTTGTAGTCCATCCTCTCTTGCCATAGGGCATATCTTGCAATCCCATCAAGGGCTAGGTCATAAGTTCCCTTTAAGAAAACTGCGTCCATTAAGTTTATATGGCTCTTAAGTGTCAAGGTGTAATCCCTTATCTCTTCTTCACCTAATTCTCCCATGGCAATTGTCCTTGTTATATCAGTTGTCCCTGAATAGTATTGTCCACCTGAGTCTACAAGATAAAGTCCCTTGTCTTCTATTATTGCTTGGCTTTCCTTTGTGGCATGATAGTGCATCATGGCAGCGTTGGAGCCATAGGCAGAGATTGTGTCAAAGGAATTGGAAATATAAAGTGGGTCCTCTCCACGAAGTCCATCTAGCTTCATAGCAGCTTGGTATTCTCCAATTTTATTTTTTACATTCTTCTTTAACCAATAGATGAACTTAAAGAGTGCCACTCCATCTCTAACATAAGTGTCTTCAAGATTTTTTATTTCAACTTCGTTCTTTATAGCCTTTAGGTCTTCTGAAATATTTCTTCCAAAGATAATTTCATTCTTATCGCAAAGGCCCTTGTAAATTCTTTCGTTAATAGATGCAGGGTCAAGATAAATTTTCTCGTCCTTATAAGTTTCTAAATATTCATAAAAATCTGAGTAATCTTTTATTTCTAAGACTTTATACAGTTCTTCTTCTATCTTCTTTGTCTTAGACCTATTTGTAAACAAGATTACCTTATCATCTTCAATTATCATAAAGGAAATTAAAACTGGCGTGTCCTTTATGTCCAAGCCACGAAGATTAAGAGTCCAGCCAATGTCAACAAGTGAAGAAACCACTGTCATTTTGGCATTTTTCATTTTTAAAACTGCTCTAATTTCAGAAATTTTTTCTGTTGCTGACTTGCCCGCATATTTTATATCCAACAAAAAGGCATCATCAGATGGAAAGTCATACCTATCTTCCCAAAGGTCCTTTATCAAATCTATATCAAGAATTTTAATATTCTTATTTTTCAATTTCTTTGAAATAGAAGAAAACTCTTGATGAGAAAAATATTCTGCATTAAGACCAAGGGTCATTCCCTCTTTCATGTTTTCTGCAATCCACTCATCATAATTTAAGACTCCAGCTTGTCCTTGTTTTTTAAGTTCAAAGCCAAAATCTTTTATCTCTCTTGCAGCTTGAATGTAATATCTTCCATCAGTCCAAAGGAAAGCCTCATCTCTTGTCACTACAGCAGTCCCTTGTGAACCAGTAAAGCCCGTCAAAAATTCTCTTTCCTTGTAATAATCTGGCAGATACTCTGACCCATGAGGATCCTTTGTTGGCACAAGATAAAAATCTATTTTATTTTCTTCCATTAAGTTTCGTATTTTATTTAAAATCACATTATCACTTCCTAAGTCCTATCTTATCACAAGAGAAAAATTGGGCAAAGAAAAAAGTCCGGTTAAATATTTTCAACCGAACTTTATTGAAATTTAAGTTATCTTATTTATCTGATTCAGTATAAATTTGTGTAGGTCCATCAGCTCCACCAATCATTTCTACTTCACCATCTTGAGTCATTTTTCTCCACTCATCCTTGGAAATTTTCCTATTTATTAATTTTTCCATTTGAGTTTTTGTCAGACCATGATTCTCTTTTGCAATAGTTTTATTTACAAAGAATCCTGTAAAAAATGACAAACATATAAGAAATATAGCTAAACCTTTCTTCAAAATATTACCTCCTTTTTATTACTTTCTAGGATTTGTTATTATGCTAAATCGACTGCTTTCTCCCATAATATTTTAAAATAAAAAGTAATATACAATTTCCCACCATGTGTAACTTATATATACTAATAAGAGTAGTACTATTATCAATATACTTTTAATTATTAAAGCTTGATTTTCCTTAGTAATTTTCTTATTAACATAAAAATTTATAGTTTTATACCCTCCATACAATATAGGAATGTTGATTACAATGCACATTAAATTTAAGTAAGAGTTTATAAATTTATCAGAACCTAAAAAGTAAATATTATATTTCCTGCCAAAAAATTTAAGACTAACAAATAATATTAAACTTAGTAATGAAATTCCATACATAGTTCTTTTTTTATTAGTACGCTTATTTAATAAATAAACTAATATTAAGTATATTATTATACTTATGATGTAAATTAAAAGCTGTTTTGTCCTCAACTTATCTCTCCTTTTAATATTTATTAATCAGTACACATTCTTCCATCACTATCATAACTACTTATGTTTATTTTATAAGTCAATGGATTTACAGACTGATTAATTATAATAACTTTGTAAATACTTACACTATTAGCTTTAATTTTTAAATTTGTAGTTTTATCGAATCTTGCCTCATATATTAAATTTCCATTTTCTTGTATGATAATTGTGTAATCAACTCCACCTTTACAATACATCTCACTTGTTCTCACAGTAAAACCATTGTGGTCTTTTCCATAAATTGAATTCATATTAAATGTATAAGACTCATGATCTAATCCTTCAATTCTAATTTTTTCATCTACATTTGCTGATCTTAATTCATTAGTTGGAATTTTATATAAATCTAACTTCTCATACTCTTCATCTGTTATTTCTTCAACTACATTGTCCACATTTACATAAACTTCTTTTATTTCTTTTGTATCTGAAATAACTTCGTTTTCATCTACTACTACGGCATTTGTAATTACGGGTATGTACAACATTAATAAAAATACTAAAGTAAATGTACCTGATATTGTTTTTTTCCAATTTTTCATGGTCAGCATCCTTTCTCTAGTTGGGCTTAAATTTAAGACAAATTTATCATTTCCTCTTTGTCTTTCTACTAATTTAAGCAGTGACTGGCAATAATTTTTTCTGTTTTCTAGGTTATCTCCTATTTTTTCTATAACTATTTTGTCGCAGTTTATCTCTATATCTTCTTCAAAATATTTTAAGCTAAGTATTAAAAATGGATTATACCAGTAAAGACATATTATTAAATTTTTTAAGTGACTTAATGCAATATGATATTTTTCTATATGAACTAGCTCATGTGTTAATACATGATTTAATAAATCATAATCCTTTAAAATACTTTCTTGTAAAATTATTTTTGGTTTCACTATCCCATAGGTTATAGGCGTATCTATTTCATCATTAATATAAATTTTAACTTCTCTTTTTATATTAAATTTTTTTTGACATTTATTTAAATGAGTTCTTTCTTTTAATTCATAAGAATTACTAATAACGTTTTTAAATTTTATAAATTGATATAGTGTATAAATAACAAGTAAAATTGAGCCAACTATCCTATTAATCCTTGATAGTGACGGAAATTTGTATGTAATATTTATTGCTGCTTGATTTATCAAAATTGATGGTGCAAAAATTATTTTTATAAATTTTGATCCTTCATAGGTTTCTAAACTGAATAGTATATCTTTTGGAAATATTAAATAGATTAAAAGAAGAGTCCATAATATAGTATTGGCACCTTTAATACTTTTTAAATTTAATCTCTTTCTAAAAATTAAAATTATAAATATTATTAAAATAGACTTTAAACTTTTATAAAGAAGTGCTGAACTTACTAAACCTATTCTCATTTTTCTAACTTTTCAAAATCTTTAATTATATCTTTCATCTCTTGAATTTCTTCTTTACTTATTTTTTTATCCTTTAAAAATGTTTTACAAAAACTTATAAAAGAACCTTGAAAGAATTTATCTATGGCTTCTTCTCTTTGTTCCTGCAAAGCTTCTTCTCTTGTAACTATGGGTTTTATTGTGTACTTAGGATACCTCCTTGCTATTGCTCCCTTTTCTAAAAGTCTGCCAAAAAATGTGTAGCAGGATGTTTTACCCAAGTCGTATTTTTCATATAATACTTTTGATAGTTCTAAGGCTTGAATTTCTCCATTTTCATCTAAGCATTCGCCTTCCCACAAAACTTCCATTACCATTAGTTCTCCATTTGATAGCTCCATTTTTTTCACCCCATAAATCATTTTATTTTTGTCGACATTTATATTTTCATCTTGAGTATATAGTATCGCTTTATCTTTGTCAAGTTTTAATAAAAGAAAAAAGTCCGGTCTCCCGAACTTTCTCCTCTTTATTAAATTTATTTTTAAAATTCAATTGTAACTTTGAATAAGTCTCCGTCAATATCAATGTCAAAGCTTGCTCCGTGAGCTCTCACAAAGGAGGATGCTATTGATAGACCAAGACCTGATCCTGAAGTTGTCCTTGATTTTTCTCCACGAGTGAATCTTTCCATAAGTTCCTCTGCAGAAATATTAAGTGGATACTTAGAAATGTTTTTTATTGTAAGCTGAACTCCCCCTTCATCTCTTAGGTCTACATAAACTCTTGAGTTTTCTAGGGCATACTTAGAAATATTTGAGAATAAGTTGTCTAAGACTCTTGAGAATTTTTGTCCATCAATCTTAAGCATAACTTTTTCTTCAGGAAGATTGGAAATTATCTCAATATTGTTTTCTTTAATTTTATCTTCCCACTCTCCTATTGATTGGGCAACGAGAGAATTAAAATCAAGCTCTTGTCTATCAAGTTCAATGTTATTTGATGTTGCCTTTGAAACTTCAAACAAGTCTTCGATTAAGACTCTTAACTTGTTGGACTTTTCGTTAATTATCTTTGCATACTCTTTAGCTTCCTCTTGTGAATTATCTTCCTTTGAAAGCAAGTCAGAATAATTGAGTATTGAAGTAAGAGGTGTCTTTAGGTCGTGACTCACATTTGTTATAAGTTCAGTCTTTAACCTTTCAGACTTAACTGCATCTTCAATAGCATTGTCTAAGTTAGATCCAATGTTGTTAAAGTTATCAACTATGCCGTCATAAAGTCCACCAGTTTTTTCAATCTTCTTCTTATAGTTTCCGCCTACAATTTCGCTTGCTTCCTTATTAATTCTCGCAACTTGGTTAATGTTTTTAAGAATTATAAAGTAGATAAAGCCTGCAAAAATAATCATAGGAATAAGAATTGCTTCAGATGCTGTTGCAAACATGCCTGCGAAGAACATTAAGAGTAGAAATACTACAATGCACAAGACAAGATAAACAAGGGTGAATTTCATCTTGGCATTGTTTATTTCCTTATTATCGAATTTGTCTACTCTTGAAAATTCTGCAATGCTTGCCTTAAAGGCCCTATAGATTAAAGCATTTTCTACTAAATAATTTTCTGTATTCTTATTAAAGATTGACTTTATAAGAATTACAAAATAGTTTGCTGTTAGAGAAATTATCATAAGACCTACTAGGTATAAGGCATAAAAGATAAATAGGTTGGTATAAACTTGATTCATGCTTGATATTCCTGCACTGGAAATTACAAATATTATAAATAAGATAATCACAGCTTCTATTGGAAACTTGAAAACTTTTCTCAAGCTTTCACTGCCGTCAACTTTTTCCATATTCATAAATAGTCCAACAAGAAGAGATAGTATTGCAGCTATTAATACGCTAACTCCAATTTGTACTATAACTTGATCTCTAAAGACATCTCTTTCAATATCTTTAAAGACTTCATCGTCTAATGATGCGTAATAAGCAAACTTTAAATTTTTTACGTCGTTTTTGCTATTTATTTCATTAAAATAGTCGTTCATCTTAGATTTAAAAGATTTATCAATAAAACTATAATCACTATCCATAAGTCTTTGAGTCTTTTGAACTTTGTCTATAATAATTCTATTGTGTTGGACTGAACCTGTGATTAAGAAATCATTATTTCTCAATTCAATATCTAGTGGATCAAATTCATTTTTTTCATATTCATTAGTTAAGTAAAAAGTTTTGTACTCAGATTTTAATTCTGGTTGTTCTAGCATCCAAGCTTCTAAATAGTCTTTTGGATCAAGTCCCTTGGCCTTAAGTTCATCCTTTTTCTTTTGAGCATCAATAGTTGCCCTTTCTAAAATCTCATTTCCACTTTGATCAAAATATTTTAACTTATATGACTTAATAGCATAATTAAAAGAAGCCCCACCACTATAATAATTGTCATTAACTGACTGGGCTAGAGTGTCATAAATTCTTTGCTCTGTCAAAATTCTTCTATAAGAAGAGCTAGGATCCCTTGAAAATAAAAATATACCTGCTAAAAGTGAAATAAGTGATATACCTAAAATTATTAAAGCATAATAGGATAATTTGTAAGAATTTTTTTTCATTATTTTCGCCTCAAATCTTCGAACTTATATCCAAGACCCCACTGGACTTTTAAGTACATTGGCTTCTTTGGATTTACTTCGATTTTCTCTCTAATACGTCTGATGTGAACTGTCACAGTCTTTGCCTCCATGGCTGGTTCATTCCAGACACTTTCGTAAATTTCTTCAATGGAAAAAACCCTGTTGGGATTCTTCATCAAGAGTTCCAAAATTTTAAACTCAATAGAAGTAAGTGCCACTGGCTTGTCCTCTACATAGGCAATTTTTTGTGACAAGTCTAACTTGATGCTGCCTATCTCAATAAAGTTCCTGTCCTTTTTTAAATCATAGGCATAAAATCTTCTCAGGTTGCTCTTCACTCGAGCAATGAGTTCCATTGGATTGAAGGGCTTTTGAACATAATCATCAGCACCAATGTTGAGTCCAAAAATTTTGTCTGTGTCCTCTGATTTTGCAGATAGGATAATTATTGGGACAAAGGAAACTTCTCTTAACTTAATTATTGCTTCCTCGCCAGAAAGTTTTGGCATCATGAGGTCCATTATAATTAAATCAATTTTTTCATTTTTAAAAATTTCTAGAGCTTCAAGTCCATCTTCAGCATAAAAAATTTCAAAATTTTCATTTTTTAGATAAATTCCAATGGACCTTGCGATTTCCTTATCGTCCTCGGCAATTAAAATACTATACTTATCCATTACATCCCTCCTTCTGACTTTATAATAGCAAATAATAATTACAAAACTTCTTACTAATTCTTACAAATTTATTAATTCTTAATTCAAAAAGCTTTTATTACAAGAGTCCTTGCAAGATAGATTGCAAAGAGAGATAAAACTATGCTAAGGCCTGCATAAAAAATTCCTGTACCAAACTTTTGATTGTCTCCCAAGTTAAAAATTTCAAAGGCAAAAGTTGAAAAGGTAGTAAAGCCTCCACAAAAACCAACCTTTAAAAATAAAACAAGTCTTGAGTCCAAATTATTTTTCTCTGCGTAAAAAGCTATGAGGCCAATTAAAAATGATCCCACTACATTTATTAAAAAAGTTCCAAGAGGGAAGTCCCCATGACTTTTTATTGCAGTGGATAAAAAATATCTTAGTAGAGAGCCCAAGGCTCCACCGAGTCCAACAAAAAAGTACAATTTTTTTCCTTTCTATACATACAAATATTGTTACTTAAAAGTGAATGTGTTAAAATTTATTCAACATTATTATATGAGAAATGAGGTTTATTGTGAAGAAATATTATGGTATGAAACTTGAATATGAAGTTGACGACAAGCCAGATTTTTTGAAATCATCTCTACTTGGTTTTCAAAATATTTTGACTGCCTTTAGTGGTATTATTGCAGTGCCACTTAGTATTGCTGCTATCGCTGGCACAAATGTTTATGATACTTCGGTACTTATCTCTGCTGCCCTTCTTGCTTCGGGTATATGTTCATTTATCCAAACAAGAGGGATTTTTAATGGCAAGGCCAAGGTTGGTATAGGTCTACCGACAATTATGGGAACGGACTTTGGATTTGTTCCACCAGCCAACGCTGTTATTAATACCATGGGCGGAGGTCTTGCTGGTTACTATGGCGCTACAATTTTGGGTGCCCTATTAGAATTAATTCTAAGCTTTTTTATAAAGCCACTACTTAAATTCTTCCCAGAAGTTGTAACTGGAACTGTAATCACTCTTATTGGTATTACAATGATGCCTGTTGCCTTTGACTGGGTTGGAGGAGGTTATGGAGCAGAAAATTATGGGGACCCACTCTTTATTGGGATAGCTGTCTTCACCTTCTTGCTTATAATTTTTATAAATCATTATGGAAAGGGCTTTGCAACAACAGCATCAGTTGTCATTGCCATGACTATTTCATACTTAATTTGTATTCCGCTAAATCTTGTTGACTTTTCACAAGTAGCTGCTGCTCCTTGGATAAGAATTCCAAGTTTATTTCCCTTTGGACTTAAATTTGATTTGAAATTTGTCATCCCCTTCATAGCAGGCTACCTTGTTACAATTATTGAAACTGTTGGAGTTATGAAAACTCTTGGCGAAGTTTGTGAAGTTGATCTTGATGACAACGACATTGCATCTGGTGTAAGAGCAGACGCTATTGGCTCAATGCTTTCTCCAGTTTTTGGATCTGGTGCAGCCCAAACCTTTAGTCAAAACGTTGGACTTATTCCACTTACAAAGTGTGCATCAAAAAAAGTTGCAATTTACTCTTCATTTATTTTGATTATAATGAGTCTTTGTCCAAAGTTTGCAACTCTTGTTTCTATTATGCCAACACCAATCCTTGGTGGAGCAGGTATCCTTATGTTTGGAACAATTTTAGGTTCAGGTATGCAGGCCCTATCAAGAGCTAAGTTCTCATCAAAGAACCTAATGATTATTGCTGGTGGCATTGGAGTTGGAATTGGTATTACAATGAAACCAGATATAGTCGCAAAACTTCCAAGCATAATTGCAGCTCTCTTCTCTTCAGGTATTTCTGGAGGAACTATTGTAGCTGTCATTTTAAACATCTTGTTAGTAGATAAGGAATATTAATTAAACTGCCTAAGGGCAGTTTTTTTATTTTCAAAAGATTTTTATTTATTTCCTGTGATATAATAAAAAAAGCAACTTTTAAACTCTTAATCGAAAGGATAATAAGATGAAAGATTTTTTAACAAGACCTGCTTGGATTGAGATAGATCTTGATAAATTTGAAAATAATATGAAGATAATAAAGGACAAGGTTGGAGAAAAAACTGAAGTCATGAGTGTTGTGAAAAGCGATGCTTATAGACTAGGTGCCCTTCCCCTATCACAAGTTTCCCTTGACCTTGGAATAAATAATTATGCAGTGGCAACTCTATCAGAGGCCCTAAGCTTGAGAAAAAAATTTCCTAAAGTTAACATTTTGATCTTGGGTTACACTCCTCGCCATCTATATGAAGATGCAATAAGAAATCACATTACACTTACAATTTATTCCCTAAATGATGCCCTAGTTTTAAATGAGCTTGCAGGTGACTTGAAAGAAGAAGCTAAGATACATATTGCCTTTGACTCTGGTATGTCAAGAATTGGTTTTACACCTTGTGACGAAGCAAAAAAAGAAATTTGTGAAATCTTTAAACTTGAAAATATAAATGTGGAAGGAATTTTTTCTCACTTTGCAGCTTGTGAAGCTGATCCAGAATTTACTGAAAGACAGTTCAAGACCTTTACAAAATTTATTGATGACTTAAAGAATCTTGGATGCAAATTTAAATTTAGGCACATTGCAAATTCTCATTCAGTTCTCTTCCATGACGAGTACGACCTAGATATGGTTAGACCTGGTATAATTCAATTTGGTTACACTGATAGCGATCATCTACCTGAGGAGTTTGGTTTAGAAGAAATTATATCCTTGAAGGCACAAATTTCTTCTATAAGAGAAGTAAAGAAGGGCGAAACTGTTGGCTACGAAAGATTTTATAAGTGCCCAAGGGACACAAAAGTTGTAACTCTTCCCCTTGGCTATGCAGATGCCTTCCCCCGTATCCTCTCAGAAAAAATTGAAGTTTTAATTAATGGCAAGAGATGCAAACAAATTGGTCTTATATGTATGGATCAAATGATGATTGATGCCACAGATGTGGACTGCAAGATTGGCGATGACGTTGTCTTAATTGGTCGACAAGAAGGCGAAGAGATAAAGGTTCGTGATATCTGCATCCATTCTGGCGATTGTGAAACATCCTTTATAACCCACTTCAATAGGAGACTTCCAAAATACTATTACAAAAATAAAGAACTTGTCCACGTGAGCAAGATGGACTGACACAGGCTATGACTTTCATAGCCTTTTTTTATTTTTATTTTTTATTGCGTCACCTTTACTTTACAAGTTTACATAAAAAAAAGAGGGTCGATGCCCTCTCAATCTTTAAATTTTATTCTTCGATTATTTCTTCTACTTCAACTTCAACAACTCCACCATCATTATCTTCTTGGTCAAGTTGTTCCTTGACAGAATAATATTCTTTAAATACAACATCTTCAAGTTCTTTTCTTGCTTCAGCACTAATAGGATGGGCAATGTCTCTGTATTCATCATTAGGAAGTCTTCTGCTTGGCATTGCTAAAAATAATGATTCTTTGCCTTCTATTATTTTTATGTCGTGAAGCACGAATTCGTTATTAAAGGTAACAGATACTATTGCTTTAAGTTTTCCTTCAGTTGGCAATTTACGTAGTCTTACATCAGTTATGTTCATAGAAGTATCCCTCTCTTTCTTTATCACATTATAACATAATCTGATTATTAATTGAATATATTACTTCAATATTTTCTCTGAATTTACTTAAATGACAAGTTAAAAAATTTTCTCACCTTAGAAAATATGTTATAATTAAAGAGAATTGGAGGAAGTAAATTGTTTGAAATTAATATAGATAAAAGTGATTACAAAAATATATTTTTTATTGGCATCGGTGGCATCTCTATGTCTGCTCTTGCAGAGTTAATGTTGGCTAAGGGTTATAAGGTTTTTGGAAGCGACAGGAGTCCTTCCATTAACACAGAAAAATTAGAAAAGAATGGTGCTACTATTTATTACGAACACAAGAAAGACCACATTAATGGAATGGACCTTGTCATCTTTACAGATGCAATCTCCTTTGATAACGAAGAATATGTTGAAGCTGTAAAACAAAAAATAGATCTTGTAGACCGTGCAAGTTTCCTTGGAGCAGTGATGAAGAACTACGACAAATCAATTGCCGTTTCAGGAACACATGGCAAGACTTCTACTACATCAATGCTTACAGAAATTATTAAGGACCTTGATGTCAATCCTACAATTATGCTTGGTGGTCAACTAAAGGATATTGATGGAAATATAAAAATTGGGGATAAAAAATTATTTTTAACTGAAGCCTGCGAGTACAAGGCAAACATCCTAAAGTATTTCCCTACAACAGAAATTATTTTAAATATTGACGAGGACCACCTAGATTACTTTGACAACATTGACCACATAATAAGAACCTTTAAGGCTTACGTTGATAACTTAAGTGAAAGTGATTATGTAATTATAAATATTGATGATGAAAATACAAAATCCCTCTTGCCTATTACAAACTGCAAGGCCTTTACTTTTGGAATAAATAATCATGCAGACCTTATGGCTAAGAATATCGAGTTTAGCGAAGAAGGTTTCCCAGCTTATGACCTCTACCTTAGGGGCGAAAATCTTGCCCACGTTGAACTTTCAGTTCTTGGCAGACACAATATTTTAAATTCTCTTGCAGCAATTGGGGCAGCCTATGTAAATGGAATTTCAATTGAGGATTCTATTGCTGGTTTAAAAACTTACAAGGGCGTTGAGAGAAGACTTGAAGTGAAAGGATTCTACAAGGGTGCTAAGGTAATGGACGACTATGCCCACCACCCAACTGAAATAAAATCATCAATTCATGCAATTAAAAATGCCTGCAAGGGTAAACTCTACACAGTTTTCCAACCTCATACTTTTACAAGAACAAAGCTTCTTCTTGATGCCTTTGCAAACTCCTTTGACGAATCTGATGTGATTATAATCACTGATATTTATGCAGCTCGTGAAAAGGACTATGGTGATATCCACTCAAAGACTCTCAGAAATGCTATTGCTGAACACAGGGACAATGCCTTTTACATCTCTGGTTTTGAAGACATAGCTAAGTTTGTAAAAGAAAATATTTCAAAGGACGATATTTTTGTAACTATGGGAGCTGGTGACGTTTATAAAATTGGCGAGATGCTCTTAGCTGAAGATAACAATAATTAAAAAAATTAGGAACTCTCGTGAGTTCCTTTTTTCTTACTCTTATAAAGATATTCTTTCATTAAAAAATCTCCCCTCAGGGAGATCTTTTAATTTAATATGCTCTTATTGTTTTGATTTACATTTATAGCATTCTTATTTGTTTCTAAGTTCTTATTCTTAATAGCCTTATTGGCTTCACTATTATTTGCATTATTCTTAGAGTTATTTACATTGTTACTAGAAGTATTAACATCTCCATTAGCTTCAATATTTTTCTTATCTAAGTCTTTTTTATCTTCGAAGAATGAAATTTCAATTTCACGACTTTCATTGATGTAGTTTACATTCATACCTAAGTTCTCTGCAATAAACCTAATTGGCACATAAGTCCTGTCGCCCTTAATTATTGCAGCTTGATCAATAGCAATTTCCCTTCCATCAACTGTGATTTTCTTAGAATTAATTGGAAGAATTATATTTTTGCCATTGCTATTTACTGTCACTACCCTACTATCTCCATCCCATTGAACATCTCCGCCTATTGCCTCAACGATAAATCTAAGAGGGACAAGGGTCCTTGAGTTTGAAATAAATGGTTTTGCATCCATCTTCTTAACTTGACCATTAACTGTGTAGTTCACATCATTTATTTTCATCTTTATAAGTCTTGTGTTTTCATCATAAAGTGAAAGGCTTGTAGTTTTAGCTCCAAGTTTTACAATAATCTTTGGATTTTTTCCATAGTCATTAATTTTTATATTAAAATTATTTGGATTTACTTCAGCCTTTAAGTCTTCAAAGGAGTAAGTTAAAACTCTTGGAGAAATATTAATCTTTCTTCCCTTGTACTCTCCTGTTGCATCAACTTTAATTTCGCTACCCTTTTTAACAATATTGTTTTTTGTTGAAAGCTTTAGATTGCTATAGCTTGATGGATCAGCAACATTAAGCTCCTTGCTAAAGCCATCGCCCTTATCAGCTTGAAGCTTAATTGTAAACTTGCCAGGAGTTAATGGAAGATAGCTTTGACCATTTAAGATATTTGCTCCATTGGAAGAATCTGAAATAGTGTAAGTCCTTGTATTTATATCAATTGGGTTTAAAAATTCATCCCAAGCTGATTTTAATTTTAAGTTAACTTGTTCACCAACAATAGTGTCTACATCACTTTCAAATTTTCCATCAGTAATTAAGCCAGTGTTCTTACTTGTGTTATAAACTCCAAGTCCATTTACAACCCTTCTCTCAGCACCATTTCTCTCTGGATTTGTTGCCCTAGTCCTGTTTAAGTCTCCAAGATTTCTAATAGCCATGGCTGTTGAGCCACCACCATCAAGGTTCATAGCCTTATAAACTCCTATTTCCTGCATAAATTTTGCAAGTTCAGCAATTGTTAAGCCTGACGATCTTTTAGTCCTTCCCTCAGCAGTTACTACATAAACTGTTTTACCATCTTGACTAATTCCAACAGCAGTCCTTGCCCTTACACCGTCAATAAATTTAATATCTCTTGTGTAGGGTTTTACAGCTCCATTGTCAACTAAGACTGCGTGACCACCAATCATCATCTTCCAGTTTCTATTAGGTTCAATGTTGTATTTTATGCCTAACTTGTCTCCCACTTTTACATTGTCTTGGATAAATTTGATGGCGGAACCAGAAAATTGTAGGATTTTCTTTCCCTTAGGGATAGACATATCAAGTCCCTTATTGTAAGAAATTTGTTCAACTTCATTGTTTTCATTTAAGAGGACTTCTCCACCATTTTTATCTCCCCTAGTCTTAGCTGTCCAGAAGGAATCATACAATTGAATTTTATTTTGGTGGGAATACTCCATAGATGGTTGGTACCAATACTTAGTTTTGTTTAATCCATCAATATGAAAAGATCTACCATTAGGAGCAGTGACGCTTCCAACAAACTTTGTAAGTTCAATAAAAGCCTTGTCATTACTGTCAATTCCAAAAGACCAGATGTCATTTAAAACTGCTGGCGATGATTTAGTCTCTCCATTAATAACTGATGGACCTTGTGGAGCACCTTCTAACTGCATAGTGAAGAAGTCACCATTGACAAGGGCTATTGCATTAGTCCTATTTGCCATTTGAGAAACTGTGGCCTTATTAGTATAAGTTCCACCACCAGCTACAGTGTTAATCTTTGCATAGGGATTGTTTAAATCAACCTTTATTACATTTACCTCTGCATTTCCTTTACCTCTCTTAACTTGGTACTTGTATCTTACAACTCCAGGACCTATTGGCTCTTGGAATAGCAAATTGTTCTCTGCAAATACCTTTGAACTTATTAAGAGAAAAAATAAAATCAATGCAATACTAATTTTTTTCTTATTCATTTAATCTACCTCACTTAATTAAAAATTATAAATCATAGCTAAGCCATTCACAAAGAATATTGTGACTTGTAACAAAAACTTAATTATAAATTAAAAAGACCCAGATGAGAAATTTTTACTCCCCATCTAGGTCTTTGTGAAAATAAATTTTTTATTTATTTAGAATTTCGTCAAAAGTTTTTGTAAACTCTTTAATATCTTCTAGTCTTGTGTCGCCCATGTGACCAACTCTAAAAGTCTTGCCAGCAAGTTTTCCATAGCCGTTAGAAATTAAAAATCCCTTCTTCATAAATTCTTGGCTTATAGTATCGAACTCCAAGTTTCTTGTATTCTTTACACAAGTTATTGTTGGAGAAAGGTACTTCTTGTTGCCAAAGACTTCAAAGTTTTCATTAGCCCACTTCTTAAAATACTCAGACATTTCTTCATGTCTTTTGAATCTGTTTTCAAGTCCTTCTTCATTAACAATATAATTCAATTGATATTCAGCAGCAACCATATTAGAAATAGCTGGAGTTGATGGATATTGGTAGTTGTGTTCTTTTACATACTTGTATAAAAGAAGTAAGTCAAAGTAGTGACCCCTATTCTCAACAGTCTTTGCCTTTTCTACAGCCTTTTGTGAAAAAGATGCAAAGCTAAGTCCTGGTACAAGACTTAGACATTTTTGTGAAGAAGTAATTGCTATATCAATTCCATACTTGTCTTGATCAATTGGAGTTCCACCAGCAGAACTTACTGTGTCAAGAGCCCAAATAATATGAGGATACTTGTCAATAAGAGGCTTTAATTCATCCAAACTATTTAAGATACCAGAAGATGTTTCGTTGTGAGTTATACCAACAAAATCATATTCCTTTGCCTTTAAAGCTTCTTCTAACTTATTTGGGTCAGTAGCTTCTCCGTCATCTGATCTTAAGATGTCAGTTTCTATTCCATTTTCAAGTCCCAACCTTTGCCAAAGTTCTCCAAAGGATCCTATGGCACAAATAAGAGCCCTCTTCTTAGTACAAGACCTAATGGCACCTTCCATAAGTCCAGTACCTGATGATGTTGAAACAAGGATTTGTTCCTTAGTTCCAAATATCTTTTGCATATTTATTGTAATTGATTTTTGAATTTCTGATGCTTCCTTAGTTCTATGTCCAATTACAGGTTTGTCAAATTGTTTTAAAACTTCACTGCGAACAGACACAGGACCGGGTAAAAATAATTTCATTTTCGTTCCCCCTTATCTATTAAGAAATAATAATACAAATCAAAACTATAGTCAAACAAAAAACTTTTTAACTTATTACAATAAAATTTGTTTATTAAGTATATATTCTATGTTTTATTAAAAACTATATACTCCTAATATACAGATGTTAAATATATTGCTTATTTCTTTTATATGCTTTATACTAAATATAAATAAAATATTAGGAGGAAATTAAATGGAAAAATTAAATATTTATTTAGCAAATCTTGCAGTTGAACATATTAAGCTTCACAATCTTCATTGGAATATAGTTGGAAAACAATTCGTGGCTATTCATGTATATTTAGAATCCGAATATGATAAAGCTGCTGACAGACTTGATGAAATCGCTGAACTTATTAGAATGAGTGGACAATTCCCAACAGCAAGCTTTAAAAAATATCTTGAAGTTGCAACAGTTAAAGAAATTGAAGACTCTAAGGAAATTCCAACAAATGAAGCTTTAGAGATTCTTCTTGCTGACATTAAGCTACAAAAGGAACTTGCATTAGAAATTAGAAAAGAAGCAAATGATAAGGACAACTTCCCAGTAGCTAATACTATGGAAGACCATATCTCAGACTACAATAAACAAATTTGGTTTATTGAATCAAGCTTAAAATAAAATAATAATTCTTAAATAAAAATAATCATTAGATTAAAATACTTAATCTAATGATTATTTTTTTATTTTAATTTTGCAAAAATCATCTTGCCTGCTGAAGTTTGAAGAGCCGATGTAACAACAACATTTACCTTTTCTCCAATTAAGTCCTTGCCATTTTCAACAACAATCATAGTGCCGTCATCTAAATAAGCAAGACCTTGGTTGTGCTCCTTACCTTCTCTTACAATTAAGATATCCATCTCTTCGCCGGGAAGATATAGAGGCTTAACTGCATTGGCAAGCTCATTGATATTTAAAACATCTAAATTTTGAACCTTAGCTACCTTGTTTAAATTAAAATCATTAGTCACGATTTTTCCATTTAATTCAATGGCAAGCTTCAAAAGTTTGGAATCCACTTCAGGAATTTCTTCAATCTTGCCCTTGTAGATTATAACTTCAACATTTTTTAGCTCTTGAATTTCTGCAACTGTATCAAGACCTCTCCTGCCACGATTTCTCTTTAAGCCATCAGCAGAATCAGCTATGTGTTGTAGTTCTTCAAGTACAAAAACAGGAACAACAAGAGGGCCTTCAATAAACCCTGCCCTTGCTATGTCAAGTATCCTTCCGTCAATGATAACAGAAGTATCCAAGACCTTGGGAATGCCTGTGCGATCCTTTACCACATCCTTGGGCTTTGCATTTCTTTTAACAGCCAATGATGTAAGATCCTTAACTTTTTCTGATATAGTGTCCTTATTTGACATCCCAATATTAAGACCTAAATAACCAAGCATACCATAAAGCAATATTGAAATTACCGAACCCACATAGGGGATTGGAATCTTGTAAATAGGTTGTGAAATTAAGAATGCTATTATGAGACCAAGAATTAGTCCCACAGCGCCTAGTATAACTTCTGTAAAAGATTTTCTTTGAATTTGTCTCTCCCAGATAGCCAACAAATCTTCCAAAGCCCTAAAGGCCTTTGGAGAAAGCATAAAAAATATAAGTGCAAATAAAAGTACAACAACAACAGAAATGCCTGTTGTAATTTTTTGGCTACCAATAGCTTTTACAAAGTTAACATCTGATAAAACAGATACAATAAAAACACCTACTAACGCGCCTATTACAGTAAATAGAAACTTAAAAATTTTGGACACAATTTTTCGGTTTTTGCTAATAAAAATCCCTCCTTATCCAAAAATGGCATCATCAATTAATTTTGTCACTTCTTCAACATTTTTTTCAAAAACAAGAACCATCTCTGATACAATAATCTGCTTTGCCTCATTCAAGATCTTCCTCTCACCAGTTGATAGGGACTTTTCTCTATCTAGGCTCTCAAGAGATCTTACAACATCAGCAATTTCCATTAAATCACCAGATTTAATCTTGTCAAGATTGTATCTATATCTTCTATTCCAATTTTTTGGCATAGAAATTATCTCTCCAGAAGATAGGTTTTTTAAAACCTTCTCCATAGTATCAGCATCAGAAATATCTCTAACACCAACTTCTTTTGCATTTTTTACAGGCACCATGACCTTAAGGTCATTTATAGGCAACCTCACTATGTAGTACTTGTGTACATCTCCAAGGATCTCTCTCTCTTCAATTGCTACAATTTCACCGGCACCATGCATAGGATATACAATCTTATCACCAATATTAAACATTTTTTACCTCCTATTGTCCCTTATACTAGTATAACAGAGCTTTTTAGAAAAGTAAACGTAATACTATATCATAATCCATTACATTATGCAAAGATTTTTTTTAATTTTTTGTATTTTATTTATTATAATTTTTCTTTGTGAAAGATATAGATGGGCATTGTGAAATTTTATTGAAGTAAATAAAAAAACTATTAAATATTTAATGTATTTTTATTAAGAATAACAGTTTAATAAATTTTTATTTAATATTTCCTTTGAGTCTTGCAATAAAGTTTAACCTTATAAGACCTTATGACTTTGCTTTTTATTCTTACTTTAGTAACAAACTATAACTTTGCTTTTTTTTATTAACTTGTAAGTCTTTATGAGTTCATAATTTTTTACAGCTTAGCAAGCTCTTATAACTTTGTAATTATTTTCTATTTAATAAATTCTCATAACTTTATAGAATCTTATAACTTTGTATTTGTTTTCAACTTCATAGAATCTTATAACTTTATAAGTATTTTTAACTTAATAAAAAGTCACAAGCTTACTTTTAAATGCTTCTCTCACAATATTTAAGAACCTTACATTTTCTTGCCATAACACCTTGTTAAAGGGCAAAAAAATCCCCTGAAAAAATCAGGGGAAATAATTTATAAATTATCTCTTGTTAGTTCTTCTCCAGATATTCATTCTTTCTGCTTCCTTAATTAGGTCATCCCTAAATTCTGGTGCAGCTATGTTAATGATACCTTCTGCTCTTTGCCATGTTGCTTGGCCCTTGCAGTTGAACTTACCATATTCAGTTACTAGCCAGTGAGTGTTAGGTCTTGCAGCTGTAATAGCTGAGAAAGTTTCAAAGTTTGGAACGATTCTTGATTCTTCCTTACCTGTTTTCTTGTTCATAAACTTAGAAGATAGACAGATAAAGGACTTTCCACCCTTAGATAAATAAGCTCCTAGGACGAAGTCAAGTTGTCCACCAGCTCCAGAAATGTGTTTTGATCCTGAAGATTCAGAACTTACTTGTCCGAATAAGTCTACGTTAACAGCGTTGTTAATTGAAATAAAGTTGTCAAGTTGAGCAATTACTCTTGCATCATTTGTGTAAGAAACAGGAGCAGACATAGCATCAGAATTAAAATCTAAATAATCATACATTTCTTGAGAACCTGCTGCGAAGGCATAAACTTGTCTAAATCTATCAATTGACTTCTTTGAACCACTTAACTTACCCTTCTTCGCCATATCTACGAAACCATCAACATACATTTCTGTATGAACTCCAAGGTCCTTTAGGTCAGAGTCAGCAATTAGAGAGCCAACAGCATTTGGCATTCCACCAATTCCTAGTTGAAGTGTTGCACCGTTAGGAATTTCTTCTACAATTAATTCTGCAACCTTTTTATCAACTTCACCGAAGCTTCCCTTTGGAAGTGCAGCAATTTCTGGATTTTCTCCTTCGATAATGTAGTCTACATCCTTAATATTAATTTCGTGTTCGAATCCTCCAAGGCAAGTTGGCATATTTTTATTAATTTCAACAATTACCTTGTCAGCAACTTCTGTAACTGCTCTCAAATGTGAAGCATTAAGACCAAAATTAAAATTACCATGCTTATCCATTGGAGGAGTTACAATAACTGCTATATTAACCTTGCAATTTTCCCTATACATTTTTGGAAGTTCTGAGTACCTTAATGGAATATAAAAACCTCCAGGTGTTTTGTTAATTCTATTTCTATCTGGTCCACCTGCGTGCCAAGAATTCCAAACAACTTTTTCTCCTGTTGGGTCCTTTTTAAATACTTCTGGCTCCCAAAGAAGTACCCCGCCTCTCAAATAAATTTCATTTAATTCATCTAGTCTTTCAGCAAGAGCCTTGTCAAAGGCAAGAGGTGTACTTGCACCCCAAGCGTAGTCAATCCACATCTTGTCCTTAACCAGTCCGGCTGCCTCTTTGGCTGTAATTAATTTCTCCTTATAGTCCTTAGAATAATCCATATTTCCTCCTTAAAATAAAATTATAAATAATCCCTTAATAGCTTGTGAGACCTTATAAACTTAATGTAACTTAAGAATTCATCCATTACTTTTTTATATTTTTCATCGCTTGTCTCTACAACTATTTTATTTTTACCCCTTAGGTCAAATATATATGCTGCCCTTATCTTAACTTTATATAGGTTCTCATAGATTGCTGAATAAAGTATTAGTTGCTTCTCGTAGGTCTTTTTTAAATCTTCTACACTACCCTTGCTGGTCTTTAAATCAATGATATAATAATCGCCACTTATATTTATAACTTGATCCATATAACCCTTTACAAGAAAACCTTTTAAGTCATAGTAAAATAAAAGCTCTTTATCTATTATACATTCTTCTTCCATTTCTAGGTAGTTAGAAATTAATTGTTTTGAAAGACTTAGTTTATCTTCATTTAATTCTTCTTCATAATATACAAATATGTCTTTTATAAGCTCATCTATGTTCTCACTCTTTAAATCATTTTTCCCATGCCTATAGGCAAACATATGAACAATATTACCAAGAGTCTTGGGGTCCATTACTTGATCTGTGCCTTGACCCTTGGTGTACCTGTCTATTCCCAAGAAGTACTTGTAGAAAAAGTCTTTCCTACTTCTCACGAAGTTTATAAAATCTGTGACTGTGTAATATTCTCTTATCCTATTTTCAAATTTTATATCTATATCAAGTGGAAGAAACTTTTCTTCTACTCGCCTTTCTTCTACATTAGAAAGTTTATATTCTCTTAGATTATTAAGATCACCCAAGAGAGAAAAGTAAGAACCTGCCCTTGCATTTTCATGATCCCCAAATAAAACTAATTCTTTTTTTGCCCTAGTCATAGCTACATAGAGAACCCTAATCTCTTCTTCCTCATCAATTGCCCTTAGTTTATTTGCAATTTCCCTGTGAGAATAATTAGAAAGGTCTGAATTTATTCCAAGTCCCAAGTCCCTATCCACTATTATCCTATTGTTACTAGAAAGCTTCTTACCCTTGTCCATGTGAGAAATTATTAGGCCATCAAACTCTAGACCCTTGGACTTGTGAATGGTAAGAAGATTAATCCCATCTTCAAGGTCTTCAAAGGTCATTGAAAAAATTTGCCTTTCAAAGGCCCTAAAGTCATTGGAATAATTTTCTACAAAGTCCCTTGCTTCTTCCTTGAACCTATAAATATATTCCCAGTCACTTCCTCTTAAAGTTCCAAGCTTATAAAAATAATCCATCAACTCATCAAGAACTTCATCTATCATTAGGTAAGATGACTTTTCTCTTATCTCCCCTAAAAAGTTCAAAAAGTTTTTTATGTTTTCTTGAGATGATTTGTAGTTTAATAAGTCTTCTGAGTTATTAATTCCCTCATTTAATATTGTCACCAAATCTTTGAATTCAAAGTTCAAAAGCTTTGAGTTAAAGAGTGATAAAAATTCTAAAAATTCCTTTGGACTGTAAATTGCAGAGAGAATGTTTTTAATAAGTCGCAAAATTTCAATTTCATCAAGTCCTCTCTCGCCCTTCTTATACTTAATTCCCCTTGCAGATAAGACTTGACCAATCTCATCAATTTGGGAGTTGGACCTTGATAGGATTGCAATATCCTTTGGCTCATATTTTTTTAATAAATCTTCTGCTAGATCTGCTATTTCAGAAATTTCAGGAGAATTATAGAGGTAGACTCCCCCACCCTCCCTATAAGAAAATTCCATTTCTTCATAAGGGTCAATTAAGTCCTTAAATTTTTCATTTATAAAATTTATTATTTGACCATCAGACCTATAATTCTTGTTCATTAAGAGGGAAACTCCCCTGTCTTCTATATCCCCAGAAAAAGAAAAATAAGATGAAAGGTCTGTTCCCCTAAAGGCATAGATGGACTGCTTGGGGTCACCAACTATAAAAATATTTGAAGAAGAAAAGGCCCTAATGATTTCATTTTGAATTTCGTTTGTGTCCTGGTATTCGTCAACAAGTATGTAAAAGTACCTAGACACAAGTTCAGACTTGACAAGAGGATTTCTTAAAAGAAGCTCTGCATAAGAAATTATATCTTCGTAATCAAGCCCCTTTAAAGCCTCCTTAGAATCCTTATAATTCTTGTCAATCTCCTTTAATATTTCTATTATGACCTCATAATAGTCCTTGTTCTTATCTTCCAAGTCCTTCTTCAATTCTTGGATAAGGTCTTTGATTTCTATAAGCTTGTCATTGTGTTTTGTAGATGTGCCAAGATTATCTTCTATTTCATTTAAAATTTCACTGTCAAAGGTCTTTAAAGATTTTATTTCATCGATCTTATTATCGTAAAAGGTCTTAAATTTATTTCCACTTAGGTTTCTGAATTCATCTAAAAGTACAAGCAAGTCATCAAAACTTTTTTCTGTCCCAGTAAAATTTAAGGACTTATTTAAAATATCATCAAAATCCAAGTTGTTATTTTTAAAATCCCTATAAAGACTTATAAAAATATTTTTTTCTTCAAAGGGAGAGGACTTGAAAGCCAAAAGATAATTTTTAAATCTTTCATCTTCGAAATTATTTAAGCATTCTTTAACAGCTTCCTCTAGGAGGAAGTCTGATTCTATGTCATCTAAAATTTTAAAGCGTGGATTTATTCCAAGAATAAAAGAATAATTCTCAACAATTTCAAGAGCAAAGGAGTGAATTGTCATCACATTGAGATCCCTTTCTTCGAAGTCAATATTGTTGAGAACAAGTTCTTTTGATATTCTCCCCAGCATTTCCTGAGCAGCTTTTTTTGTAAAAGTTATCGCCAAGATTTGCTTAGGATTTATATTATTTTTTACAATATTTATAAACCTGCTAGTGAGGACCCTAGTCTTACCAGTGCCAGCTCCTGCCATTAAGGATATATCTTTGTCAAGAGTGTAAACTGCTTTTTTTTGAACTTCACTTAGTTCCATAATTGTAGCCTTCCTTACTAATCGAAGAGAACTTTAGCAAGTCGTAAAATAAATTCACTTTCCACCTTGTAATAGATTTCTGTTCCCCTTCTATTTGATACTAAAATTCCAGCTCTCCTAAGCTTGCCTAGGTGAGCTGAAACAACGGGTTGTTGGATTTGAAAGATTTCTTGCATAGATCCAACCTTAGTTGGTCCATTGTCAATTAAATTTTTTAAAATCTTAAGTCTAACTGGATGAGCCATAGCCTTTAAAAGCTCAGTTGTGTTTTCAAACTTGTCTATTTTCTTCTTCAATTCTTACCTCCAAGTGTGTGCGAGTCACAATTTAATTTTATATATTTAGGTTATGTAATAATAAAACATTTGTCAACATCTTTTGCATAAGTGGGACTCATACAAATATTTACAAGAGAATAGCTTAGCAAATAAGACTCGTATTTTATAAAATTAAAATTTTTTAATTCCTCAAATCAAATATTTCAAGCATATAAAATAAAAATTTTTAATTCACAGATAAAAGGCTTCTCAAAAAACAAAAAAATCCCTCATAAAAATTATTATGAGAGATTTATAAAAATTATTTACTTATCTTTACACTTCTTGTTGAAGCATCCCAATCTACTTTAGCACCTAAGATTTCTGAAATTGCTCTTAGGGGTACAAAAGTTCTTGCATCCTTAATCACTGCTGGTGAATCAATTGCAATTTTCTTTCCATTAGCTTCAATTTCTTTTTCACCAATTACAAGACTTGCTTTGTTATCACCAATGATAACAGTTTTTGTATCAGCCTTCCAATCAACTTTTTCACCAAGAGCTTCAGAGATAAATCTTAGAGGAACCATTGTCCTTCCATTTTCAATGTAAGCTGGAGTCTCTGGTTTGATTTCCTTGTCTGACACAAAAATTTTAATATCAGACTGAGCTGAAGATTTTTCAGCCTTTACATCCTTCTTGCTTGCAGGTTTAGAATCCTTAGCTTCCATGGCCTTTGCATTAGCCCAGTCAAACTTTAGGTAAGCCTTTTGTTCTCCTGAACCCTTTCCACCGCCAGCAATAGCATCCATAGCATCAACCCATACAGCAACAAGAATTTTATCTTCCTTTGGATTAGTTCTTACAAACTCGTGCTTCTTTGTGTATTCACCATTAATAGGGCTTTGCTTAGTTTCAACCCTCTTAGAGTCCTTATCGCCATCATAGATAAATAAATTTGTAAGTTCACCTTCCATATTCATAAATTCCATCTTCTTTAGAAAAATATTGTAAATAAATTTACCATCCTTTTCTTCAACTTGGGCAACTTGTTTTAAAGAAGGATTACCCATAGAATCCTTGTCTGGTTCACCATACTTAACTAACTTTACTGGTACTTCATAAGAACTTGCAGCAAAAATAGCATTAGGTAATAAAACTAAAACTAACAATAATGATAAAATAATTTTTTTCATATTACACCTCATTTTTATCTAAAGGGACTCTTAATTTAAAAGTCCCTTTAAATTATTAAACTTAATTGTGATCAATATTGTAAAGAACTTGTGCAACTTGTGCTCTTGTAAATTGAGATTTTGGTGCGAAGCTTCCATCGCCCATACCACTTACTATACCAAGTCTTGCCATTTCTTTTACAGAATCCTTAGCCCAGCTTTGAATCTTTTCTTCATCTTTGAAGCCATTAGTATTACCCTTGGCATTGAGATTCTTGCCTGATACCTTTAAGAACTTAGTCATCATTACAGCCATTTCTTCTCTTGTTAGTTCTTTATCAGGTGCAAAGTTTCCTTGACCTACTCCTGATACTATTCCAACTTTGTTTGCCCATGTGATGTATGGACTGTAATACATTCCTGACTTAACATCTTTAAAGTTTTGATCCTTGTAGTCATTTACATTGACCTTCAACATTCTTCCTAGAACACTTACAAATTGTCCTCTTGTTATGGACTTGTTTGGTCCAAACTCAGTATTGCTTAGACCTGCAAAGTATCCCTTGCTTACAACGTAATCAATAGCTGTCTTAGCCCAGTGTCCACTTGTGTCTGTAAAGTTATTGGATGCGCTGTTATTTTGTACTACTTGTGGTGCTTGCTTTTGTTGATTTTGGTTTTGTTGATTTTGTTGGTTTTGGTTGTTGTTGTTTCCGCCAACTCTTCCTACTTCTCTTGCATTGTTCCAGTTAAAGGATAGGATTGCATCTTGCTCTCCTCCACCTTGTCCCTTGCCTGCTATTTCATCCATAGCATCAACCCAAACTGCGATTTTAACCTTGTCATACTTGCCATTCATAACCCATGACCATACATTTCCAGATGATTGCTCTGCTTGATACTTGCTTCCATCGTAGATAAATAGGTTATATAGGTTGCCTATAAATGTCTTGCCAGCAAATTCCCTTTGCATTGGTCCAAATTGTACACTATACCTGAACTGTCCATTTCTTTCTTCTACTCTTGCTGTGTGGTTTATTGCCCCATTAGCCATAGAATACCTATTTTCATGTGCGTGAATAACTTCAACAGGCACTTCATATTGGATTGTTACTGGTCCATTATTTTTATTGTTATTTTGGTTGTTGTAAACTCCCCATGATGAGTTGTTATTCCAGCCTTGGTTGTTATTGCCATAACTTCCCCATGAAGAATTGTTATTTCCCCATCCGGAGTTATTGCCCCATCCTTGGTTGTTATTGCCTGAATTATTTGGCTTACTTGTATCTAAAGTAAGGCTAGTTACAGCAGATTTAAGTTCATCAATAGCAGATTTAAGTTCGCTTTCTGTAACTATCGATTTGGATAATAAGCCCATTAAAGAATTATAAGCATTTACATATCTCATATTGCTTTGATAAGTGTATTGAGGTCCACCTAAATTAGAATATCTCCTCAAAGCATCTATAACAGCCTCCCTATTCGGTACATTTGGAGTAGGTGTTGGCACTTCTCCGCCTGGTTTATCTTCAGTCATTTTGCTCTTGTCAAATACAACTCTTGCATTTTGTTCTCCAGAACCAGGACCACGACCTGCTATACTGTCCATAGCATCTACCCAAACTTTTACATAAAGAGTGTTGTCTTTTAAGTTATCAAAAGCATCCTTAGTAAGTTTAATTCTAAATACCTTGGGGAATTTCGTTTTAAAGCCGTCCATGGCATTGTCTTCCACTCGTTCTAAAACTTCAGCCTCAATTGCCTCTTCACTAAGGATATTGTCCTTATAGCTAAATAAATTAGTTAAATGTCCGTAGAATTTATTTGTGCCCAAAGGTACTTCAATACCTTTGAAAGTTAAATCAATATTTACATCATTGCCTTTTATGCTTACCTTAGCGGGAGAAATTAGGGCTTTATTGCCCATAGACTCCTTATTTTGAACTAAGTGCATAAGCTTAACAGGTATAGTATAAACTTTTTCTCTTATTTCCGGTGTAACAGTTACATCAGCACTGTTATTAAAAGCATCTATGGCTTTGTTTAAATTAGTTAAAGCTTCGTTGATTTGCTCTTGAGTATTAGCACTGTTTAAAATATTTTTAGCGGCTTCAATCGCAGCCTTTAAAGTTTTAAAAGCATCTTCGCTTTTTTTACCTTGGCTTATCTTGTCTGCATCCTTTATCTTAGCGTCAAGAGCTGTTTTGTTTAATTCTACTTTCTTATCTTGACTAGAGTTAAAAGTTTGTATAGCTTTATTTAATTCATTTACCGCACCATCTATTGCAGTTTGTTCACTTGCACTACTTAAAACTTCTTCAGCAGATTTTATTGCGGCTTTAAGAGCATTAAAAGCTTCGTCTGTCTTCTTGCCTTGTTCAACTTTCTTAGCTTCTTCTATTTCTTTTGTTAAAGCTTCTTTTTTTAGTGGTGCTTGCGTGTCTGCATCTAGTGTTTTAACTAAATTATCTATTTTATTTATATATTCTTGAACTTCTTCATCAGTAAGAATAAAACTGTCACTTGCAACTTTAGCTTTCTCCAATATTTTTTTTAATTCATCCACTTTATCCTTATTAGAATTATCTTTATATTTATTTATATTCACTGTTGCAATCTTATTTTTTAGGGTATCTCTATTACCGGGATTATATTTTTCTATACTATTAGTAAAAATTGTGGGTTTAGCGAATTGATCTCCCATATCTTTTTGTATATGTTCCATTATAGGGACAAAGACTCTTACTTGTATACTCTTGGCATCAGTGTATTTTTTGTTATATAACTCTTTATATTTCTCTATATTTTTCTTAGTTTTAAAATCTCTATACATCTCCCATGTTTTAGTTTCCATATTATCTAATGGTAAACGTATTACTTTTGGATACCTTTCATTAGCATCTTTTCTGAATTCTTTTAATAAAGAATCTTCATAATCCTCATATCTTGAGTCGACACTTGCGGGATTGAATTTTTCGTGTTTATCTTTAACTTTTAAGTTTAACAAATATCCACTAAAATGTAATCCACTCAATTTTTGATGCAATGGAATCATTTTTATTATTAATTCTTTTTTTCCATCTTTAACAACAATTTTCCCAAGTTTGTATACTGCATCATCCATCATAGATAATTTAGGTTCAGGTAATCTTCTTCCAAGCATTTGTCCTGTAATATCATTATATATACTTAAATCAACTACATATTCACCATTTTTAAGATTATCTATTATAAGTGGAGCATTATTTAAACCAGCTTTTTTGTATTTATTATATTTTTCAACAAATTCTTTATATATTTGATTAAATAATTTTATCTTACCATTAACATAATCTAGTGTTAATAAGTCCATTTTTTCCATTTCTTCAACAGCTTTAACATCTTCTGTTAATGCATATTCTAATATATCAAAAATTTCTTTACACTCACTAAACTTTTTATTTGATTTTACTACCTCATATCCTTTTATTTTATCTATATCTTTGAAAACATAATCTTCAACACAGCCTTTTACTAAAGATGGTGTTTGACATTTATTTATTTCTGTTATTATACTTTCAGATTCTTGCTTGTTTATTCCTTCTATTTTAGGAACTAAATTTATATAGTATTGTTTTACTTCGTCAACATTTTTTATGTCTATACTCTTCTCGGCAAATATATTTAATGGAAATAATATAAAAAGAAGTAATAGAACATAACATAGTTTTTTTTTCATAATAACCGACCTCACAATAAGTAATATTAATGCAATTCATACTATAGAAATTTATAAACACCTATAATATGAATTGCACATTTCATATTATTTAAAACTATCTTGATATCCTGCTAAAATTTGACCAGTCTATAGTAGGACATGCAACTTGAGCTCCTTTCATAGCTTTTTCAGCCATGGCCTTTGAGTATACCTCAACATATTCTTTTTGCACAATTTCAGATGGTTTAGATATTGGGAATTTGATTTCTTTAGGATGTTTATTTCCTTTTAAGTCAGATTGCCAAGATAATACAGTAGATGGTTGCTCGTTTTCTTCATCATCATAGTATTTTAACCAATCTAAATAGCCTATAACTTTTTCGTTATTATATTCTACTAAAATGGGTTGCAAAGTTATATCTAAATAATAATTTCCAGCACTATCTACTATTACTTTTGTTTTTTCTGCAATAACAGCTCCATTCATCATAGATTCATGATCTTTTTTATTAGGATTTGCATTCATAACTTTCATATTAACTTTATATTCACCTTCAGGAAGCTTTTGATAATTTAAATCGTTAGCTCTTACTGAAGCTTCTTTTACAAGATTTCCACCAAATAAACTATTATTATCATTTAATGTCTTGCTACCTTCTGCAAAAACAGAACCACTTGCTATTATTGCAAGGCCTAAGCCTGCAACTACTAAATTTTTTGAAATATTTTTCATTTTATTATCTCCTCTTTAATAATTTATTATTAATCTAGCAACAGGTCTTGCATTTCCCATTGCATCATTTTTAACTCTTATATAATATTCACTACTTGGTCTATCTCCTAATTCAATAAGAATTTTTTTGTTGTAAAATTCAACTCCTTGGAGTCCTGTATCTGAAAACTTTGATATTGGAGTAAGATTTAATAGCCTTGAACCTAGACCATTTTCAAAAACTTCAAGATCAAGTAGGTGGGCTCTAATATTTCCAAAGTACATTGTTTTTAAGCCAAGTTCCAAATAATATTTTCCATCTATTTGTAACAATTTTCCTTGATTTTCAAAAACATTACTTGCCATAGATCTTTGATTAGAGTTTTCCTTTAGTATATTTATATTTACAGCTTGTCCCTTACCCTTATATGAAAGATTATTTAAGGCCTTATCGAGATTTTTTATAGAATCCCTTAGACTATTAAGGTCATTATTACTAATAGCATATTGAAGTCTATCTCTTGTCCCTTGTAGTTCATTTTCACTAGACTTATTTAAAATATTTTTATTTAATATTTCATTTGCTACTTGGACTAATACCTTAGCCTTTTCCTTATAAAATTCTGGGGATTCATCACCAGAAGATTTTGCTAAGTTCATAGTTCTTTCAATCTTTTCAACTCCACTTAAACAGATATAAGGAGTTTTAAATTTTCCAAGGTCATTTTTCGCCTTTTCTATATCTCCTTCTAAGATAAGTGAGTATAGGTTTACTTCTCCGCTGTTTAAATAAGCTTCTGCTTCTTTAATCTTATTAGACAATAGATTTATTGCCATTTTCCTAACACTATTTTTATCAACTTGTCCAATAACATAATATCCTTGGTTACTTGAAATATTAAATGCAAGTTCCCTTGGGCTTGCCTTTGTTGCCAATGGAATTAACTTACCATCCTTATATTCATAAGCGAAATAATTGCCTAAATTATTTCCCTTTAGTTTTACTGTGGCAAGAGGACATACATTGGCATTCCATGAACCATTATAATTTAATTCTAAAGGCTTATTGCCATCATATAGGCTTAACTTTACAAGGCTCGGATTATAAATCCCCTCTTCTTCTACAAGATTGTTTAATTCCTCCTGCATATTGTAGTCTGATAATTCCTCTGCATATATCATTGAATTCTTTGGTAATGCAGCTTTTTTACCAGTGCTTAAAATCATAGGACATCCTAGGTCTGGCATAGTATCTCCCTTGACTTCTGATATAGTTTCCTTGTCGTAAGGTATAACATAAGTTTGGGTATTACCTACTCCCATACCATTTTTATCAAAGGCTTTTACCTTTAAAGTTACATTTCCACCCATAGAAGATATATTTGTCATATTAAAGGGATCAATTTCAACATTATAATAAGAGTCTTCATGAAACTTACTTTGATTGTAAAAACTTAAATCTGCATCAAAGGAAGATTCATTAGGTTCACTCCCATCTAGGGTATATTTAATATTTCTTATATTACTTGTAAGGAATGAATTTTTATTAAATATAAACCTTACATCTTCACCATCTCTTGTTAATCTAAACTTATTTCCATCTATTGATGTGTAAGGTGAATATAAGACTCCTCCTATATTGAAATCATAAGGAAGTTTATTAGACTTGTTTTTCTTTACACTTACATCATCTTGTTTTACAAATTCAAGTTTTAAGTCATCTGAATTGGATTTTGCTGGTGTCAATAGGCTTAAATTAATTTTAGCAGATTGCTCATATCTTTCTTGTTTGTACTTTGTTGTTTGGAATTTACCATAAAGATAAATTTCTTCAGCCCCATCTATTGGAATATAGGCTTCTGATAGTTGGTATCTGCCACCAATTTTTCCTTCTTCTATTACTTTACTTTGTAAGCTATAACGTGTTTGGTCTTCTCCGTAGGAGTATTCTAAAGTTTCTGTACCATCATCATATCCACTACTATCAAGTTTTAAATTGAAGAAGTTAATATATAAGTATTTTTTCCCTTGGTATTCAACAACTTTTCCAACTTGGTCAACTATCTTCCTTAGTTTTGGTTGTGCAAATTTTGTATCCGCTAAATTGATATTTACAAATTCGCTTGAATCCTTTTCTTGAAGAGTGTCCCAATATATAGTTGGTCTTGCATATTGAGTCCCCATTTCTTCGCCTTTTTTACCTATTTCTTCCATTATTGGAACAAATACCTTTACTCTAGTTTCTTGTATTTTAGAAATATTTTCTTTTTCAATAGGATACATAATTGTTTCAGGATATTTTAAATTATATTTTTTTGAAAGTTCATCTTCAAAATCATAATATTTTAAAACCTCAACTTTATTCTCATTATTTTTAGAATCAATATAATTAATATCCCCTAAATAACCTTTTGCTTTGAATTGTGCAAGTTCTAAAGGTAACATTTTAAACTTGAGAAAATAATTACCATTCTCTACTACAATACTTGCTGGTTTTTCCACAGCATCATCCATCATGGATAATTTAGGTTTTTTGATATAAAAATCTTTTCTAACTTCAATCTTTACACTATATTCGCCATCTGGCAAATTCCTGTAGTCAAGCTTTGTCTTTGCAAAAGTCTGACCTGTTAATATAAAGATTAATAAGCTAAAAAATATGAAACTTTTAATTTTTTTCATTTCAGCTCCTCTCTCTTAACATTAAAAATACAAATGCCTACGTTCTTACTTGTCGCTTATTATGTCCTAAATTTTTTAACCACCTTCTTTTTTATCTATTTACTTATAAATCTTGTTTTCTCCATCATTAAAACACTTTTCTTTTATTTGTTTTTATGAAATTTTATGAGATTTTTTTCAATAAATATTAAGTTTCTTAAGGCCATCCTCATTAGGTTAAGGATAGCCTTAAGAAATATTTTTAATTGTGATCAATGTTGTAAAGAACTTGTGCAACTTGTGCTCTTGTAAATTGAGATTTTGGTGCGAAGCTTCCATCGCCCATACCACTTACTATACCAAGTCTTGCCATTTCTTTTACAGAATCCTTAGCCCAGCCTTGAATCTTTTCTTCATCTTTGAAGCTATTAGTATTACCCTTGGCATTGAGATTCTTGCCTGATACCTTTAAGAACTTAGTCATCATTACAGCCATTTCTTCTCTTGTTAGTTCTTTATCAGGTGCAAAGTTTCCTTGACCTACTCCTGATACTATTCCAACTTTGTTTGCCCATGTGATGTATGGACTGTAATACATTCCTGACTTAACATCTTTAAAGTTTTGATCCTTGTAGTCATTTACATTGACCTTTAACATTCTTCCTAGAACACTTACAAATTGTCCTCTTGTTATGGACTTGTTTGGTCCAAACTCAGTATTGCTTAGACCTGCAAAGTATCCCTTGCTTACAACGTAATCAATTGCTGTCTTAGCCCAGTGACCACTTGTGTCTGTAAAGTTATTAGATGCACTGTTATTTTGTACTACTTGTGGTGCTTGCTTTTGTTGATTTTGTTGATTTTGTTGATTTTGGTTTTGTTGGTTTTGGTTGTTGTTGTTTCCGCCAACTCTTCCTACTTCTCTTGCAGCATTCCAGTTAAAAGATAGGATTGCCTTTTGTTCATTCACGGCAATTTGATCCATTACGTCTACTTTAACGCTGATATTTACTCTGTTATATTTGCCATTCATAACCCATGACCATACATTTCCAGATGATTGTTCTGCTAAATATTTATTACCATCATGAATAAATAGATGGGTTAAATTTCCAACAAGTTTTTGTCCATTAAATTCTCTTTCAAGAGGATTGAATTGAACGCTATACCTGAATTGACCGTTTCTTTCCTCTACTCTCGCTATGTGGTTTATTGCTCCATTTGCCATAGAGTATCCATCTTGATAAGCGTGAAGAACTTCTACAGGTACTTCATATTGGATTGTTACTGGTCCATTGTTTTTATTGTTGTTTTGGTTGTTGTTGTAAACTCCCCATGATGAGTTGTTATTCCAGCCTTGGTTGTTATTGCCATAGCTTCCCCATGAAGAATTGTTATTTCCCCATCCGGAGTTGTTGCCCCAGCCTTGGTTGTTATTGCCCCAAGAATTATTATTGTTTTGGTTATTCATACTACCCTTATTGTTAATAACTGCATTGTTTAGGGCTTGTGTAGCACTTAATATTTCTTCTCTTGATGCGTATGGGTTGTTAGCAATTGCACCTGCCCTTGCCATTGCTGCTACTAAGTTGGAGTCAGCTCCCTTACTCATAGATGCACTTGCACTTGCCATAGCAGAGCCTAGCGCAGATCTTTCTATAGCAAAATTTTGGAAGGAATATCCTGGCGTGCTAGGATTACTTGGGTTGCTTGGATTAGATTGGTTTTCATCTCCCCATCCAGTCCATTTTTTTGCTTTAGATCCCATAATTTTCAATTTTGCATTTTGTTCAGCTCCACCTAGTTTTTCCATAGCATCTACTCTTACACGACAATAAATTTCTCCATCTTGTGTTTTAAACTTAGGATCTATCTCAAATTTGAATAAAGATGGAAATTCTTTTTCTTCATTTCCTAGTCCTTTATCTCTTTTGTTCTCAATTATTGTCGATTCTATTTTGTCAGAGTTAAAATCATTTTCTTTGTATGTCCAAAATTGTAATAAATGGCCACGCATACTCATAAAATCAAGACCCTTTAATTTTATAGTCATATAAGTTTTGCCATTTTCTTCTTCAATTTTTGCCTTTTGAACTAAAGCACCATTACCCATAGAAGGATTATCTTGGTAAGCATGCCATAGCATAACAGGGACTTCTAAGCTTTCTACTTGTTTTGGATTTTCAATTTTTGAATTAGTAAATTCTTCTATAGCCTTGTTCAAAGCTTTGAGCGCTTCATTTACATTATTTTGATTTTCTGTTTCATTCTTTGCTACATTTTCTGCTGATTCAATGGCTTTAGTTAGCTTATTAAAATCCTCCCCAGAGTGTTTCCCTATTTTTATGCTTTTAGCATCCTCTATTGCTTGATTTAATTTATCTTTATTGATTTCTTCTATCTTTTCTACTAATACCTTTTTCCATATATCATAGTTTGGTATTTTAAACATCCTTTCTACAGGATCTTCTGTTTTCTTAGGAGCTAAAGTCATTCTTCCATTATCTTCTACACTTATAAACCTAGCATTAATTAATCCTATCTTTTCATCTCCATATTCATCTTCATCACCAATTGACAAAGGAACATCCTTTAACTTTATCTTTGTTATTCTATTTTTATAAGTGTTCTTTTTGTTTGTAACGGTAAAATCCTTGCTTTCCAATACTTCTGCATCTTTTATACTTCCATCAGATGACTTATATTGGATGGGTTTAGAATCATCAATTTTTACTATCCCAGTCTCTCTAATCTTTTTTTCTTTCTTGTATTGTTCAGCCCAATACACGGTAATATCCGCTTTATTCTTTTTTATTTCCAAATCGTATATTGGTATAATGCTTTTTCCAGGATCGAATCTAAGTGATTTATAGTTTCCTTTGAATAGTTCATCAATGTATTGCTCTTTCGTGTATTTTAACTTATTATTTTCCTTATCCCATAAAGTATCAAGCGTAGCTTGGTTTGCTGGTAAACTTATTATTTGCAAAGCTTTATATTTACCACTTTGCAAATCTAACTTTTCCAATTTCATATCTTCCCATCTCATTAGAAGATTGAAATTTTGTAAAGAATTACCCATCGCATCAACCTTTACTTTAAAAAGTTTTTGAGATTCATAATTTGTCGAACCATTTTCATATTTTAATGGTATTTCATAAATTTCCGGAAAAGATAATTCAATACCATCTACTTCTTCTGAATAGTATTTCTTTAAGTATTGTGGATTATCTAAGTCTATTTCCCTTGCTGTAAAAACTGTAGGAGCTTTCATATATTGATCAAAATCATTTACTGAATTATAAGTCCACAGTTTCATGAGATGCCCTGTAATAGGTTTTCCTCCTGTATAAGCAGGATCACTCAATGTCATTGCATTGAATTTTATTCTCAACTTAATAGAACCATCTTGCCCCACAATTAGTTTTCCATTATCTCCTACTGCACCATCTGCCATTGAATATTTTCCTGGTGAATTTGAATACCTTATAGATAGGGGAATATTATAAGTCCCCGGAAGCAAGTCTTTAGGTATTGGCTTAGGCCAACCCTGAAATATATATATCCTAAACTTGTCATGTGTACTTTGGTAATAATCTACCGGTTGGAGGCTAAGATCTATTGAATATTTCCTTCCATCATGGCTTGATTTATAATCCTGTATTACCAAAAATCCTTTCCCTTGGTCGTCATAACCTCTTCTTTTATCTAATTTCTTAGGTTCACTCCATGAATTAGTGGATTTATCGAAGTATGATAAATACATTTCAACTTGTTCAGGCCAAATGTTATACATACTTCCGTCATCAATACCAGAACTATTTATATCAAAATTACCATAAACTGCGTACCCAACATTTTGCATTAAGTCTAATTCATAAGCATTCCATTGAGGCGCATCCGCTTTATTAAAAGCTGCTTCATCTTTATGTTTTTCTCTAAATTCTTTAAAGTTTTGATCATCATCAGGTATTTTTTTGCCTGACATCCTTAATCTACTTTCATCAAATAGGGGATAAATTACCTTTTGATCCGTAGATACTTCTTTTCCTTGAGCCCATCTTTTATATACTTCTGGATGGATTTCAAAGTGTGCTCTCTTATCTCCAGTAATTGGAATTATACCAGAATGGTCTGCTGCTAATACATTAGACCCACTTGCGAATAAAAATACCAGTAAAAATAAAATAAAATTTATACTTTTTTTCAATTTATTTTCCTTTCTTTTTTATATAGTTAATAGATGTATAGGTCTATTCGCTATACATCTATTACTATTCACAATAAACATCTTTTGAATTGTAAATTTTTAAGGATTAGTTATTTATTATAATTTATTTTACAAAAAATCTTGCCTCTGGTTTCATCATAGCTGCACCGATTTTTCCTAAAAATCCAGAGTCAGCTAAATTAGTTGTAAATTTAATTTTAAAATAATTATTATATTCTCCTATACTTTCTTCTTCTAGGTCATCCTTTAATACAGTGAATTTAAAACCTTCAGGCACAGTCTTATTTTTATTATTTACAGCTTCTTTAGAACCAAAGGCTTCTACTTTAATTTCTTTTCCATCTATAACGGGTGTAATTCCTGTACAATCTGCGTAGTATACATTATTAAGCATTTCTTTACTAACTGGCTTTGTATATAAAGTTATTTCGTAGCTGTCGCCCTTATCTTCAACTTTTGATAAATCTTTATTGAATGCATCATCAGCCATAGAAAGTTTTGCTTTTGTTATGTGATATATAGCAAAATCTGCTACTTCCCTTACGGATCTATCAGAATATTTAAATCCATACAGTTCTGAATCAGAGTAGTCTATAGTTTCTTTAATTTGCTCCTTTATGGCTTCTAGATTCATTTCTTGAGCAAATGTAAAAGTTGGAACTAACATCATTAATACTAATAGTAATAAACTAATTTTCTTTAAATATTTCATATTTTTTTATCCTTTCTTTATATTATTTATTTTTTCATAACTAATCCTTATAAGGTTATAAACGTACTTTCCTAATCCCACCCAACCACCCACTAATTTTATAAATTAATTAATTTTTCATAGAAGTAGTTTGCTGCTTCTTCTAGTTCTTCATCTGTTGCATACCTAGACGCATAAGATGTTTCTATCATTTTTTCTTTTATCTTTTTTGGAACTACTAGTCCTGTTATTCCTTTTAATTTTTCTATCATCTTCGGGTCTACTAGTCCTGGACATATGTACTGTCCTAGTGAGTTTCTATCTTTTAATAGGTCTTCTAAATTTTTTATCACATTTCTTCCATGTTCTGAGTCTGGCATTGCTCCCAAGGTCGCAAATAAGCCAAGTTTTTTATCTTCTATAGTCTTTAAGAATTTTAGTGTCTTTGGCTCTAAGGTCCCTCTATCTATCCAGGCACCCAAGAGTATAAAGTCATAATTTTTTATATTTGGTGCATTTCTTATGTCCTTTATAGTCATTAGGTGTTCTTTCTTTAAGACTTCATAAATTTTTTCTGCCATTCTCTTAGTGTTGCCTGTCTTTGATGAATATAGTATTAGTCCCTTCACTTTTCCTCCTTAATCTTCTGCAAATACAAATTTTTTATCTTCAATGTCTATTATTTTTAGTTTTGTGTCGTAGATCTTACTTATATTTTCTCCTGTCAAGACTTGACTTGCCTTTCCTTGAAATTCAATTTTCCCCTTCATCATTCCCACTATGGTGTCTGAATATTCTAGGGACTGGTTGATGTCATGAAGGACCATGATTATTGTCTTGCCAAGATTTTTATTTAAGTTCCTTATTAGTTTTAAAATTTCTATTTGGTATTTGATGTCTAAGTAGGTGGTTGGTTCGTCTAAGAGAAGTAGCTCGCTATCTTGTGCTATTGCCATGGCTATCCATGCCCTTTGGACTTGCCCACCTGATAGGGAGTTGACTCTCTCTTTTCTTATTTCTTCTAAGCCACAAACTTCTATTGCTTCATTTATTTTGTTTTTGTCTTCTTGGTTTGGCTTTTGCATAAAACCTAGGTAGGGGTTTCTTCCATAGGCAACAAGTTCTTCGACTTTGATGTCGCCTGCTATTTGATTTTTTTGTCTAACTATGGCAACTTTTTTTGCAAATTCTTTTCTCTCTATATTTTTTATATTTTTGCCGTCAAGACTTATGAATCCCATTTTTGGTTTTTCTACTCTTGTTATTAATTTCAAAAGTGTTGACTTGCCACAGCCATTGGCACCTAGGAGGGTTGTGATTTTATTTTTTTCTATTTTTAGAGAAAGATCTTTTATAACCATATTTTTGTCATAGGCGAAAAATAAGTGATTAATTTCCATAATTTTTTCCTCCTACTTTTAATAGGCCTATAAAGAATATTCCGCCCACTACTGTCATTACTACTGATGGCTTTATTTCGTAAGGGTAGGCTATCACTCTTCCCAAGGTGTCTGATAGGAGGAGGGTTATTGCTCCCAGTATCATGGAATAGGGTATTAGGTTCTTGTGGTTTGAGCCAAGAATTATTCTTGCTATGTGTGGCACTACTAGACCTAAGAATCCTATTACACCAACTATGGCTGTGGATACTGATGCTAGTATTATTCCTATTAAGGCTAGGATAAATCTATCTCTATTTACATTTACTCCCAAGGCTTGTGCTGTTTGGTCTTCTAGTTGAAGTAGGTTTGCTGACCTTATTGTGAAGAGTGATATTATTAGAAATAGGATTCCATAAACTGCCATAATTTTTACATCTGCCCAAGTTTTTTGTGCTACATTGCCTTCGATTATTGATTGAACGTTCGTTAGGTTGCCACCCATCATGGATTTTATTCCTTCGTTTACTCCCATAAGGGTCATATTAAGTGCTACACCCACGAGGATTAGTTTTATTGGGTTGGATCCTCCATTCCAGGCTAGTGAATATATTAAGAGGTAGGCTAGGAGTCCTCCCACTACTGAAAAGAATGGGCTAAAGGCATATAGTCCTGGGAATAATATCATTACAAGGCTTGTTGATAGGCTTGCTGCTGATGATATGCCTATTATCCCTGGATCTGTGAGGGGGTTTTGCATTACTGCTTGAAGGAGAACTCCTGATGTTGCAAGAGCTGCCCCAGCTAGTATTGATATTATTATTCTTGGAAATCTAAGGTCATATATTGTCGCTACGTCGGGATCATATTTTATGAACAAGCCTTTTATTAATTTGCCAAAGGTCATTTCTATGGAGCCTGTTTTTGCTGAATAAAGTATGAGTCCTATTAGGACCAGGATTGAAATTGTGTAAACTAGGATGATTTTATTTTTTTTCATTTGTCTTATCACCTGTATTTCCTACTTCATTTGAGTCTTTTCCATAGAAGAGTTTGTCTAAGTCATTTAAGGCTTCCTTGTAGTTGAATTTCGCACTCATACCAAATTTTTTGTAGTCAAGGTCGTAAACCTTTCCCTCTTGAACTGCCCTAAAGTGTTTCCAAATGTCATTTTCTGCAAAGTCTTTTTTGAACATTGCCATTACTTGATCTGGTAGAGCATGGGCTGTTCTAAGGATCATGTCTGGGTCTTTTTTCAACATATCTTCTGTGTTTATTGTTATGAATTGTTGATTTGTCCCTTCATATACATTTTCTGCACCTGCAAGTTTTACAAGGCTTCCTGCATAGGAGTTTTCTGTTGCTACTACATAGGACCCTGGCAAACCCATAAGAATTAATACTTTTGGTGCTTTTTTGTCCTTGTGCTTTTCTTTGTAGTCGTCTATGAATTTTTTGTAGTCGTCAATTAAGGCTTTGGCCTCTTTTTTTCTGTTAAGTAATTTTCCCAGATCATCTATTGACTTATACATTCCATCTGTGTTGTTTAGATTCAAAAATCCATAGTCTAGGTCTGCTGCCTTGTATTTTGGAAGTAGGTCTGAGATTAAGGACACTGGTGAGAATACATAGTCTGGATTTATTTGTTTTAATTTTTCTATGTCTGGTGTCATTGCCATCCCTACCTTAGGGACATCCTTATATCGTTCTGGCATTGGATCGATCTTTGAGTCTGGTACTGCAACTAGGTCTATGTTTAATTTTTCCATAATATAAACTGTTGCCATTGATGTTGCTGCTATTCTCAGCTCGCCATTGTTTGCTTTCTTGCCAGTTTTCTGACTTACGCAAGACGTTAATAATAGACTTGCAAGAAGAATGCTTAGAATTTTTTTTATCCTATTCATAGATGTTTCTCCTTCTTTCTTCTAGTTCATCTTCTACTTTGTTCTTGTAGTTATATGATAGAAGGGCTAGTATGATAAATCCTCCTGTTAATATTACAAATAGACCTATTAAGCCATAAATAAAAGCCAAGGTTATTTTGCCTAATTTTGTCTTAGATGTTTCTTTTTCATCTTGGTCATCTGAATAATATAATTTTTTAATTATTGGAGAATCCTTTGTTAATAGTCCGTGGTCATAACCCAAGTCACCAGCAGAAAATTTTGAGTTAACTGGTTTTTGTTCTATTACTTCTCCTTGGTTAGGAGCTTGTAAAACTTCTCCAACTTGCTCGCTATTGTCTATTGGTTTTAAATTGCTTAGGTTAGGTATAGTGTTCTTTGTATTTGTCTTGGGAATATTTGCCTGTGCCTGTGGTGCTCCCGCTGCTACTTCTTGTTTATTTGTGTGTCTTGAAGAAGCATTTTGAAGGGTTGCAAAGTCTGTGTTACCTTTAACAAGGTCTGATATTGTGTAGTAAAATATTACATCCCTTCCCATTGGTCCTACAAAAAATGTTGCCCTTACGATTACATTTTTGCTTGGTATCTCAAATCTGTAATCTCGTGTTTCTGCTGTCTTTCCTGTAACTTCTGCTGGTACAGAAATGAAACTGTTGTCGCCATAATTTTGGACTGCGAAGGTTTCATTTTTTATATAGTTGGCTAGGTTATAACGGACTGACAAAAATATTCTTCCATCATCTGTTGTTTCTACCAAGGCTTGTGGACATACTACATTTTCTGTCATACCCTGTCCTATTCCTGGATTGTTACCGGGGTCCTCTATGACTCCTGTAACCGGATGGATATAGTAAGGTGTTGCCTTTGCTATTTCTTGTGAATAGGCAAAGGTAACATTTATTAGACTTATAAAAATGAGAGCCATAAGACAAAGGCTATTTATTATTTTTTTCATTTTCTTTTAGCCCTCCTAAAAACATCATTTCATCTTTCATATCTTTTACTTCTTGCAAATTTTTTCTAATTACAACAAAGGCTGTTGCATTTAATCCTATAAATATTAGGAGTATTAAAATAATGATGCCCTTTGATTCTTTTTCTTCGATTTCTTGTCCCTCTAATCCACCCTCTTTATTCTTATTTTCTTTGGAGGATGCTCCCTTGTTTTCTTGGCTTGCAATTTTACTTTGTAGCGAACCTATAGAAGGTGGACTTGTGCTTAGTGGTGTTGAACTAACTTGTGGTCCTTCTACTGGCATAGGAGATGAGGAATCTGAAGAGCTTGTTATTTTTTGTGCCTGTGGTTTTTTTACTGTCGCCATAAAGGCCTTTGCCCTTTCTATCTTTGAGCTACTTGGGCTTGTACTTATATTGCTTAGTGTAGGTAAATTTGTATTATCTATAAGCTTATTTACTTGCCCACCTGAGCCAGCACCTTTCACCACTATAAAGATTGCTGAATCTTTTGTCTTAAATTCAAGGTAATCTCCATTGACTTTGTAATTTATCTTCTTTTTTTCTCCATTCTTTACTTCATAAAGGCTTAGCTTGTCTTGTCCTTTGAATTTTAAAAGAGGTAATTTTAAATCAAATTCTTTGTTCGCATAAATCTTTTTTCTCTTTGCTTGAATGCTTTCTTCCTTGCCTGTTATTTCTTCTAGGGGCCCTAAAAACTCAATCTTAAAAACATTCACTTGATCTAATTTATCAAAGGACTTTGTAAATTCTTCTGCCTGCTTGCCTGATAATTTGTTCCCGTAAAATGAAAATTCTTCCTTAAATGTTTCTGGCCCGTAGTTGACTATTAAGTTTTTGTTTTGTACTTCTCCAGCTTCCTTTGAATTAAAGTCTGGTTTCTTTGGTCCGTCTTTAAACTTCTTTATTAAAGTTGCTTCACTTTCATTTATTTTTTTTATTTTGTCAAAGTCTAATTTTATTCTTGCCCTTATTGGTTCGTCCCCCATGGGCTCTACCTTTGGATCTACATAGACCTTTGTCATTTCATCCATATTAATTAGGGATGTCCTAAATACTCTTGGTCTTTTGTCCTTTTCCTTAGGTACTTCTAGGTCATAGCAACCTGCTTCTGCCCTGCGATAAATTCCATCTTCCTTTTGGAAGTAAATATTTACCAAGGACGCTGTTATGGACATATATTCCATCTTGTCTGACCCTATGTATAAGTTTGCTTCTTTGTTCTTCACTTCTATCTCGGCTCTTTGTATAAGGGCCTTGTTACCCATACTAGGTTTTTCTTCAATGGCATGCCACAATTTGATTGGAATTTCATAGCAACCATCTTCTAAATTAATTTCTTTTTTCTCTGGTGTGCTTTCATTATCCGCAAATACAAAATTTGTTAAGAATAATAAAGATAATAAAAATACTAGAGATATATAAATTTTTTTATTTTTCATTATAAAACCCCCTTATAATATAATAATCTAGGCTAATGATATTACTTATCAATTAAATAAACCATAAAAAATTTCCAGAATTTTTGTTAATGTCGGTTTACTTATTTATAAATATATTATTTTAATTTTTGTAATAAAAATAAATCCTAGTCAGTGACTAGGATTTAGAATGTTTTTATTAATTTTATAGTGTATAATTTTAAGTTTTTAAGTTAAACAAAGGTTAACTATAAATACAAAATTTGCTTTTTTTGCATGAATTGTTATACCCATTTGAGATTTAATTTTTAAAATCAAGGATGCTTCCAAAATTATTCCATCCGATGTTGACCAGTAGTCTATTAAGTCGAGAGGTATTTTAAAAATCTTGTCTTTAGAATCTATTTCTATTTCTTCCCCTTGGTCGAAGTAAAATAACTTTGTGGCAATTGCTTTTTTAAGATAACCGTGATGAGCTCTCTCTATGGTCCTAGTAGAAAGTTCTATGTAGGGTTCTTCCCCCATTACCAAGTAGGCGAAATCATTAAAGCCCATAAGTGCCATCGAATTTTCAACAAAGGATCTTTTTCTTTCTTCATCAATCTTCTTAATTGCAAAATTAATTTTATGTCTTCCTTTTTCTAAATATTGGGATATATCATAAATTTTTTCTCTAGCTTGAATATCCTTGGATAAAATCAAACTTTTGTATCTTTTATCCAATGCTTCTTGATAAGGAAGAAGTCTTTTTGACAATATTTCAAGGCTTATGCTTTTGGCAAGATCATCATCAATATCCAAAAATTTTTGCATAATAAATAAATTCTTTTCAAGATTTGCATTGTAAAATTCTGAAAGCTCACATCCTATTTTTGTTAACTTATAATCATTGTCTTCCTTGTAGAGCATACCTGTAAGAATCATTTTATCTAAAATCTTTTTTGAGTTAGCACGAGAACATTTAAAAAAATAGCTTGCTTCTGTTATAGTCTTCCTGCCTTCATAATTTCTTATAAACAATAAATATTCGATTTGTATTTTAGTTATATTAAAATTCATCATAAAGTTATGACTCCATTTCTCTTTTTACTTCTACTATTCTGTCACAAATCCTAAGGGAACTGTCCCTGTGAGATGAAATTATAATATTTTTATTTTCCCTCTCCTTATATAGGGACTTTAAAATTATCCCTTCGTTTAAAGCGTCTATGTTGGCTGTTGGCTCATCAAGTAGATATAACTTGGACTTTCGTAAAAAGATTCTTGCTAAAGCAAGCCTCTGAGCTTGTCCAGTGGAGATTTCATTATTTTCTTTTACTATCTCTGTGTCAAATCCCTTTTCAAGGGTCATTATGAAATCATAAATATTTGCCTTCTTGCAAGCTTCTATTAATTCATCTTCACTTGCATCTTTTTTTGCAATTTTTAAGTTATCTCTAATGCTTCCCCTAAAGAGATGAGTTTCTTGACTTAGGTATGAGATGTTCTCTCTTAAATTTATTGTATTTAGGTCTTTAATATTTTTTTCATTTAGACAAATCTTACCACTCTTTGTGTCATAAAATCTCATCATTAATTTTATTAAGGTTGACTTGCCACAACCACTTTTGCCTTTTAACCCTATTATCTCATTTAATGAACTATTAAAATTAAAACCATTAAGGAGTTTTGTGTCATCGTAAGAAAAGTTTACACCATCAAGACAGATATTTTCATAATCAATTTCTTCTCCATGATCATTTATTGGTGTGATAGGATCCTCTTCTAAAAGTTCCATAACTCGCTTGCCACAAGCAAAGGTCAAGACTAAATTATTTGCAAGTGATGAAAGTGCACTTGTGGGTCCAAAGGAAGAAATGAAAACTCCCAAGGGAAATAGTAAGCCGCTAAGGTCAAGGATTGACTCCTTATAAAGCTTAAATGCCACCAAAGTAAAAATTAAATCTGCAAGTATTATTGTAAAAGATGTAAGAGCAAAGTTATTTGATGACTTTTCTGTAAGTGCCTTTGTAGACCTATTTAACTTGTTCGCTTCAAACTCAATCTCTCTACACCTATCTTCAAAATAGGAAAAATTAATAATTTCTTTTATTCCCTTAAAGCTTTCCAATATTAGAGAATTTAAAGTTGATAAATTCTTCCTTTGTTTTCGCCCAATTTCTCCCGCAGATTTCTCTGTAATAATTGGGATAATTATAGCTAGTGTTAAGTGAAAAGCTAGAAGTATCCAAGAATAAATTGGATTAAATCTCCATAAGATAATAAAGAAAAATATAGTGTGAACTAGGGCTATACAAACTGGCGAAATTGTGTGTGCGTAAAAGACTTCTAAGAGCTCTATATCTGATGTGATTATAGAAATTAATTCTCCCTTATTTTTTCCATTCATCTTGGCTGGTCCCAAAGCCCTTAGTTTTTTGAAGATTTTATCTCTTAATATTGCTAAAATTTTGAAGGCAATATAGTGGTTTAAGAGCTGTTCTAGGTACTTAAAAATCGCCCTTAGTACAGCCAAAGTGAACAAAATCCCAATTATTAATTTTATATTTATAGTTTGATTTAATAATACTTTACTTAGGTATAGTAATCCTAGTGATGGCAATAAAGTGGCAAATATGTGTCCACTTGCGCCAAAAAATATGGCAAAAAACATTTGTAACTTCAAATCGTCCACAAGAGATAGGAGTTTCCCTATTAAATTTTTATATTCAATTAATTTTTTCATTTAAACCCCACATTTCTAATTCCCTTTGATACTTATAAATACTAGAGAACAATTCACCCTTACTTATTTCTTCAAAATTTCCTTCTTCCGCTACCTTCTTATTGTCAAGATAGTAAATATAGTCTGCCTGAAGGACTGTGTTGAGCCTATGAGTAATAAGTATTATGGTCATTTTTTCTTTTAATTTTTGTATAAGCTTTAAAATTAAGTCTTCAGATTCCTTATCTATATTTGATATGGACTCATCTAAAATTAAAATCTTTGGCTCTTTCAAAAGGACCCTTCCTATAGCTAGTCTTTGTTTTTGTCCACCTGATAAGTTGTTACCAGCACTTTCCAAGATACTATCTAAGCCACCTATTTTTTTAAAGTAGGAATAAAGACCCACTTCTTCTAAAACTTCTCTTAACCTATTATCATCTGCATTTTTATTTGCAATTTTAAGATTATATCTAAAACTTTCCTTAAAGAAGTATGGGTTATTGTCTACTAGCATTATATTTTCATTAAGAGAATCATTTGAAACTTCACTTAAGCCGTTGTAAAGTATCTCTCCATTATAATTTCTCTCAAATCCTCCAACTAATTTTGCAAGGGTAGACTTACCGCAACCACTTGCTCCTACTATGGCTGTGATTTTGTTCGACTTAATCTTCATATTTAAGTCTTTTAAAATTTCCTTTTCTCCGTAAGAAAAATTCAAATTTCTTACTTCTACATCCACTTTCTCATCCTCTATGATATCTTCAAAATCTTTTATGTTTTCAAGATCTAAAATTTCAAAAAGAGAATTTGCAGCTGTAATCCCATTCATCGCAACATGAAAAAGTGCCCCTAGTCTCCTCAATGGCAAGAAAAATTCTTGGCTCAAGAGTATAAAAGAAAAGGCTGCAAAGACAGAAAGCTGTCCCTTGGAATAATAATAAATTGATAAAATTATTCCCAAGGCTGATCCTGAATAAGAAATTAAGTCTAAGGCTGTAATATTATTTAGTTGCATCATGAGGAGCTTCATAGTTTTGCTCCTAAAGTCTTCTGCCTTCTCATTTAACAAGTCATTGTAGTCTTCATCTGCATTAAAAACTTCTAAACTTGTTAAGCCATATAGGAAGTCTATAAAAACTTCTGAGAGGTTTGTATATGATTTCCAATAAGTTTTCACAACTTTTTTTGCAAGTTTTTGCACCATCATTATGGCAATAGGTATTAGTGGTATTAATAGGAGCATTATTATCGCTATTTTAAAATTTAAAAATGAAAGTATGCAAAATAAAATTATGGGTCCTATTAAGGCGAATAGAAGTTGTGGCAAGAGGGCAGAGTAAAATAAGTTGAGTTGCTCTATTCCCTCTACTCCTAAATTTATAAGTTCTGAAATAGAAACTTTGCTGCCATACTCCATCTTAAAAGAAAAAACCTTTTTCATTAGTCTCTCTCTCAAGGTATTTTTAATCCTATAGGAAGCTTTGTAAGATATACTTGCTTCTATTTTTATTAAGAAAATATTTAGTCCAATTAATATGAGCATAAATAAAATAAATTTGCTCCCACTAAAATTTGAATTAATTATACTTTCTATTGACTTACCTATTAAAAAAATCATGGCAACATTAGTGGCCATTTGTAAAATTTTTATAAGTAAAAGCTTTAAAATTTGTATCTTCTCACTCTTTAACTCATTAAATAATTTTTTGTTAAACATCTCTACTCCTCGATTGTCTTGATTTTAAAAATAAAATATATGTAATGAAAAATAAGCACTAATAAGAGTGTAATTTTCGCATGCAAGTTGTTTACAAAATAAAATGATATAGCTAAAAAGAAAGTGATTGTCATAAGAATCTTTATCTTCCTCTTCCTTGTCATTCCACTCTTATTTTTTATTGGCTCAATATTATTCTTGTAAAATTTAGTAGAAATAAAATAGTCATTAAACTTCTTTGATCCTCTTGCGAAGCAATAGGTTGCTAGTAACAAAAAGGGAGTCGTAGGTAATAAGGGCAAATATATTCCAACTATTCCTATCCCCAAAAATATAAATCCAAATATTAAAAATAAAATTTTCAATTATTTCCTCCTTAACTTTGTTTTCTCAATTTTTCAAAATAAATACTAGCAGAGAAGTTTTTGTAAGTAAATAATATTGATAGCTTATATCATTTTGTTTTTCTTAAATATATTAATCGTATTTGCCCTATGCCTTGATTTATAGGGACTGCAACCTTGTTAACCGTAGTTAATTTTATGTGCAAATCAAGGTAAAAAAATAAGGCCCTGGTTCCCCAGAGGCCTTAAGCTTATAAGCTTTACATTTTTTCAATATTTATTTTAATGTCGTGACCATTTAGGCTTTCAACTTCTGCTTCGTTGTCTTCCTTTACAACTTCAAGTGCAAGAGTTTCTGATTTGATAAATTCTTTATCTGCTTCAATAGCTCTTTCAACTTCATCATCAGACTTGTATGAAATCTTAATGTTGTCAAGAATATCTAAGTCTTTCTTCTTTCTTAGTTGTTGGATCTTTGATACAAATTCTCTTACATAACCTTCATTTAGAAGTTCTTCATTAAGTTCTGTGTCAAGGATAACAAAGAGGTTGTTTTCCATTATTACGTCAAAGCCTTCTTTTGCAGAAATTTTTACTTCAACAAAGTCTCTTTCAATTTCTGTTTCTTCGCCAGCAAGTTCAAGCTTAACTTTACCTTCTTCAAGTTTAGCTAGTAGGTCTTTTGCATCTGCTTCTCTAAGAGCCTTGCCAAAGTCCTTAACCTTTGCACCTAGGATGCTACCACAAACTTTAAAGTTTGGTTTAAGTTCAAATTCCATATATTCTGAAAGGTCATGTTCAAATTGAACTTCCTTAACGTTAAGTTCTTCCTTGATAAGTTCTGTTAAGTCGCCAATGATTTCCTTGTACTTTCCATCAATGATAACCTTAGAAAGTGGTTGTCTAACCTTTATCTTTGCTTCTTCTCTTGAAGCTCTTCCTAGAGTTACAAGGTCTCTTACAAGGTCCATCTTTTCTTCAACCTTATCCTTAATCATATTTTCATCATAATTTGGATAGTCAGCTAAGTGAACTGATTCTTCATCAGTAAGTGACTTAAATAATTCTTCTGAAAGGAATGGAACCATAGGAGCAATTAATTTTGTCACACCAAGTAAAACTTCATAAGTTGTCTTGTAAACGGCAATCTTTGTGTTGTCCTTGTCAGTCTTCCAAAATCTTCTTCTATTTCTTCTGATGTACCAGTTGGAAACATCTTCTATAACAAAATCTTGAATTTCTCTTACAACTTTTGTAAGTTCAAATTCATCCATATCTTTTCTTACGTTTTTAACAAGTCTGTTGTACTTAGACAATAACCACTTGTCAATTTCTTCTAAGTCATCATAGGAAACCTTAACTTCTCTTGGGTCAATCTTATCTGTGTTTGCATATAGGCTGAAGAAGTTGTAAGTGTTTCTTAAAGATCTAAAGAATTTTGATTCAATTTCACGTAGTCCATCTTCGTCGAACTTTGTTGGAGTCCATGGTGGAGATACATAAAGTAGGTACCACCTTACAACGTCAGCTCCATACTTGTCAAAGAGTTCAAAAGGAGCAACTGTGTTACCACGAGATTTTGACATCTTCTTGCCTTCCTTATCAAGGATAAGGTCATTAACAAGTACATTCTTGTAAGGGCTCTTGCCAGTCATATAAGTTGATATTGCAATTAGTGAGTAGAACCAACCTCTTGTTTGGTCAATTCCTTCACATATAAAGTCTGCTGGGAATAGTTCGCCAAAGTTGTCCTTGTTTTCAAATGGATAGTGCCATTGAGCAAAAGGCATAGCTCCTGAGTCAAACCAAACATCAATTACGTCTGCTTCCCTTGTCATTGGCTTGCCACACTTAGGACATTTAAGATGGATATCGTCGACGTAAGGTCTGTGAAGTTCAACATCTTCTGCCACATCTTCTATTGCCTTATTTCTCAAATCTTCTATTGAGCCAACAGATTCTGTGTGACCACACTCACATCTCCAAATTGGAAGTGGTGTACCCCAATATCTTGATCTAGAGATTGCCCAGTCATTTAAGTTTTCTAGCCAATTTCCAAATCTCTTTTCTCCTACGAAGTCTGGGAACCAATTTACTCCATTGTTGTTTTCAATTAACTTGTCCTTAAACTTAGTTACTTCTATATACCATGATGGGTGTGCGTAGTAAATAAGTGGAGTGTGACATCTCCAGCAGTGTGGATAATTGTGAAGTACCTTTTGTTTTGCGAATAAAAGATCGTGATCCATTAGGTAGTGAAGAACATCGTGGTCAGCATCAATTACAAATTGACCCTTCCAAGGTGTATCTGTAAACTTACCTTCTTCATCAACTGGTTTTAACATTGGAAGGTCATATCCTCTTGCAGTTTGATAGTCATCTTCACCAAAGGCAGGAGCAATGTGAACAATACCAGTACCATCTTCAGTTGTAACATAGTCAGCGCAGATTACATAAAATGCTTTTTTATCTACTTTAAGGAAATTAAGGAGTTGTTCATATTCTGTGTATTCAAGATCCTTACCAAGGATTTCTTCTAGGACTTCATATTCATCATCCTTAAAGACTTGCTTAGCAAGAGATTTTGCTACATAGTAGATGTGTCCGTCAGCATGCTTAACCTTTACGTATTCAACTTTTGGATTAACTGCTAGGGCAACGTTAGATGGAAGTGTCCATGGTGTTGTTGTCCATGCCAAGAAGTATTCATTTTCCTTATCTTTTAACTTAAATCTACAAGTTGCTGTTGTAGTTTTTATTTCTTCATAACCTTGTGCAACTTCGTGAGATGCAAGTCCAGTTCCACATCTTGGGCAGTAAGGAACAATTTTGTGGCCTTCATAAATTAGACCATCCTTAAACATCTTGTCTAGGATGTGCCAAACTGATTCAATATAAGAGTTTTCAAGTGTGATATATGGGTGGTCTAAGTCGATTAAGTAACCCATTCTTCTTGTAAGAGTTCTCCATTCTTTTTCATATTCAAAAACAGATTGTCTACACTTTTTATTAAAGGCTTCAACCCCATAAGACTCTATGTCTTGTTTGTTGTGAAGACCTAATTTCTTTTCTACTTCTATTTCTACAGGAAGACCATGTGTATCCCAACCTGCTTTTCTCTTAACTTGATAACCAAGCATTGTATGGTATCTACAAGTTAAATCCTTAAGAGTTCTTGCCATTACATGGTGAATGCCTGGCTTTCCATTAGCAGTTGGAGGTCCTTCATAGAATATATAATTTTCTCCATCTTTTCTTGATTCCACAGATTCATGTAGAAGATCAATTTCGTCCCAAAACTTTGAGACTCGTTCTTCTCTAACACTTACACTATCTTTAGATAATTCTTTAAATACTTTCATCTAAATCTCCTTTTCTTCCAATTTTTGTATAAAAAAAGTCCCCTCTCAAAAGAGAAGGGACGAACTAACCGCGGTACCACCCTAATTATAGGAAACTATCACTTAATATCTTAACGCAAAATTACGCAAGAGCTTTTGACTCTTGAGCTCCAAGGTGATCTGTAAAATTTCGAAAGGCAGTTTTGCACCAACCAACTGTTCTCTAACTTTCTAGAAATTACCATCCTCATCAAAGCTTATATAAAGTTGTCAATTGTTTGACTCTTAAACATCTTAATAATATCTGATTGCATACCAGCAAGGGCACGGTGGAATTTACAACTTCTTTTGTATCCATCAGGATGCTTGCTACAGAATGAATCCTCTTCTTGTAGACACCTATTGATTTCAATAGGACCATCTACTGCTACAATTATATCATACAAAGTGGTTTCTTCCTTAGGCTTCTTTAAAAAATATCCGCCCTTAGAGCCTCTCTTCGCATCTGTAATTCCAGCTAAATTCAATTTTCTTAGTATTCTTAGGGTAAATCTTTTTGTAACACCTTCGCTTTCAGCTATTTGTGGCGCTCCAACAACCTTTCCCTCATTTGCTGCTAGATAACTTACAATACGAAATGCATAGTCTGTTTCTTGTGTTATTCTCATATTATCACCTATTTACGATATTATACCATCAAAATTTAAATTTTAAAATAGTCATCTTGAATTTTTCGCAAGTTTACTATTTCCGAATCCATATTTAAGGATATATCATCATAAGTGAGCAGGCTTCCCTTTTTAATATCTCTTTTTGCAAAGGATCCTTCTGTTACTATCCCTATTGGTAGATGGTTGCCTCTTTCTTGTTCTTCTTTAGTTTCAAGACTTCCAAAAATCATCTCGCCGCCAATGGAGTCAAACTTCTCTCCCTTCTTGATGTCTCTCTTTGCAACTGAAACTGTTTCTGCAAAGGGTCTACCAAGTGGAGCTATTGATTCATCTCTTAATACAACTGCCTTTATAATAGAAATAATTGTCTCGATGCTAGTCAAGTGGTAGGGCCTGTATATTGTATAATTTGGACCATCACCCATAGATAAGTATTTCATTTCCATATCTATTATGTCTGACTTAGGTCTTACTACTGCAAAGACTCCTGGAGCAATTCCTGTAGCGAAGTCAACAACCCCATAGGAATTTAAAATTCCCCCATCTTCCTTTAGCTTAAAGTCTTCGGCTATATTTTTTGGTTCAGTACTAACAAAGTGACAACCTCTTACATCTGGCACAAATCCAAGAGCATTACAAACTGCATTGAGCTCAATCATTGTGTTTGTTCCATCAACAAAGGAAGTTAGCATCCTTGGGTTAATTCCCTTTTTCTCTGCAGCTTCTCTTAAACTATCTGGCGTTGCATAATTATTTAATTCATTATTTTTTCCCTTACCTAGGACTAGGACGTCAAAGCCACAGTTTTGTGCAAACTCAAAAATTTCCACAATGGCTCCTGGCTCATCGCCCTTGGTTCCAGAATAGACTACGCCCTTTTTATCTGCCAAGACTTTTAAGTATGGGCCAACTGTTGCATCCATTTCTACATTGAGACTTACAATATCAACCTTATTCTCAATGGCAACAAGGGATAATTTTGTACCAGTTTCTGTGTCCCCAGTACAGTCCACTAGACAGTCCACAAGGGATGCCGCTATTAAATTATTTGTAGTGGCGATGTATTTCTTTTCCTTTAAAAGTTTCTTTGCCTCTTCAATGTCATCTGTAAAGGCAAGTTCATCCTTATTTATATTTGCTGCTTCAATAGCAGACTCTAGTGTCTTTTTATTTCTTGAGGAAAACACTATGGGATAAAAATTTTCATTTTGGCTAAGCAAGGTGAAAAGCGAACTTCCCATAATACCTGAGCCAACAATTCCAACAGAAATATTCCCAAATTCCTTTAATTTTTTCTGTAAGTAGAACATTCTTCCTCCAAATCTATTGCAAAATCTATAAAAAATTATTCACAAAAATTATTTTAATCTGATTTTACTTCTATTGCAAATTACTTTTGTAAATTTTTTTCCCTCAATAATTTTCCAAGTCTATAACCGCATCCAAAAGCGAAGTGTAGATTATAGCCTCCACAGTCTCCATCAATATCAAGAGCTTCACCAATTATATATAGGTCTTTAAACTTTTTTGACTCATAATTTTCTGGGCTGACTTCTTCTAAAGAAACTCCACCCCTTGTCACTTGGGCATTTTTAAATCCAGTGTTGCTTGTTACTTTAAAGTGAGATTTTAAAAGAAGTCCAATAATTTTTTCAAAGTCTCCCATAGAAATCATATTCATCGCTGTGTTCTTGTCCATATCAAGTGAGTCCACAATATAGTGGATGAACTTCTTGTCAACAAGCCCCATTAAAAATTCTTCAAGGGAAAAATCTGGAAACATATAGTACCTGTTGTAGACCATATCAATGCTGTCCTTCTTTAAGTTATTGATTAGAGGTACTTCAATGATGTCGCCCTCCTTAGCATTAATAGACATATCCAAGATTGGTGGACCACTTATACCATAATTGGTAAATAAAATTTCGCCCTCTCTCTCCTCTATGACTTTTTCATCCCTTAGGAGTCTTGCACGACCTATTACCTTTGTCCCACTTAGGTGCTTTAAATATTTTGAATCAAGCTTTAATTGAGTAAGGGCTGGCTTTAGGTCAGTCACCCTTATCCCCATCTTCTTTAGAATTTCAAAACTCACACCATCAGAGCCACTTGCTGGCATGGCCTTCCCTCCAAAGGCAAGTACTACCACATCGGCTTTAAAAATTTCACCATTAGTTATGACTTCATAGCCTGTTTTTATTTTCTTGATTTCCTTAACCTGGCTCTTGGTTTTCACTTCAATTCCCTTTTTCTCAAGCCAGTAAATCAAAATATTTAAGACAGAATTTGCCTTTAGGCTTATGGGATATACCCTATTACCATCAAGTGTAGATTCAAGACCTAACATTTTAAAATAATTTATTAAATCTTCATTAGAAAATTCTTCTAGAGTTCTCTTTACAAAGTCAGGCGAAGAATAATTTTTCTCTGACAAGATCATATTGGTGTAGTTGCACCTGCCGTTGCCAGTTGCCAATAACTTCTTCCCAATCCTATCATTTTTCTCCAAGAGAATAACCCTATTATTTTCATTCTTTGCATTTATAGCAGTGACAATTCCACTTGCCCCTGCTCCAATTATAATTATATTCATATTATCACCCCTAAATTATATCCTAAGTTCACATATTATTACAAGATTTAAGCCATTTTATGTTATAATGTCTTAGAAATTTGGAGGATTTATGAAGAATAAAATTTATATTACTGGTCACAAAAATCCAGATACTGATAGTATATGTTCTGCCATTGCACTTGCAGAATTAAAAAACAAGATGGGGCAAGACGCTGAAGCAATTAGGTTGGGAAACTTAAATAGGGAAACAGAATTTGTCCTTGATTATTTTAAGGTGCAAAAGCCAAGGTTAAAGACTTCTATCAAGCCACAAGTTCGTGACATTGAAATTGATGCTGCCTACTGTGTCAACCCAAGCCTATCAATGGCTTCTGCCATGGATCTAATTCAAAAAAATAATATTAGCTCTCTTCCAGTTGTTGATGACGAAGACAACTTAATTGGAATAGTTAGTCTTTCCAACATAGCATCAACTTACATGGAGATTTGGGACGACTCCATCATTGGAAGGTCCAACACAAGCTTTGAAAATATTTTAGATGTACTTAGGGGCAAGGTTCTCTACCTTCCCGAAAAGCCAAGAAGTCTCTCAGGTAAGATGGCTGTCAAGGCAATAAAAAATCAAGACCTCATAAGTGAAGGAGACATTGTAATAGTTGGCGATGATGTCAAAGACCAAGAATCTGTAATAAGAAAGGGAATATCTCTTTTAATCCTAACTATATCAAGCAAGCTTGATGATAGACTTATGAAACTTGCAAAAGAAAATAATGTTGCAGTAATTTCAACTGGCCTTTCAACTTTTATGGTGGCAAGACTTTTGCCCCAAGCTGTTCCTGTTGAATATGTAATGACAAGAGATGACTTAGTAGTCTTTCACAAGGATGATTTGATTGACGACGTTAGAGAAAAAATGTCCCAATCAAGATTTAGGTCCTACCCAGTTCTTGACAACAAGGGCAAGGTTATAGGAAATATTTCAAGATACCATTTGATTTCAAACTTGAAGAAAAAAATAATCCTAGTAGACCACAACGAAAGAAACCAATCCATTGACGACATAGACTCAGCAGAAATCATTCAAATTGTGGACCACCACAGGGTGGCAAATGTGTCTACATCTTCCCCAATTTATTTTAGGAATGAACCTGTTGGATCAACTGCAACTATTGTGTCAAAGATGTTTTTCGAAAATGGAATAAAACCATCTCGTGAAGTTGCTGGACTTCTTTGTGCAGCAATTATTTCTGATACCCTACTCTTTAGGTCACCTACTTCAACAGAAACTGACAAGTATGTCCTAAACAAGATGAAGAAAATTGCAGCCATAAATGTAGAAGACTTTGCTATGGAAATGTTTCGTGCAGGTACCAGCCTTGAAGGTAGAAAACCTGATGAGCTTCTAAAGTCTGACGTCAAAAACTTCTCCATTGAAGGAGTTAATGTTAGGGTCTGTCAAATCTTTACTATGGACCTTGACTCCACAGCTTCGGTAGAAAATGACCTCAAGGAAGCCATGGAAAACTTTGTAGCTTCTTCTGATGCAGAATCCTTCATCCTAATGATCACCGACATCTTTAAGGAAGTTTCTGAAGTAATCTTGGCAGGATCTTTCAAAGAAGCAATTGCAAGAAAGTTTGACAAAGAGCTTGTGGGCGATAAATTCTTATCAGAGGGTCTCCTATCAAGAAAGAAGCAACTACTTCCAAAAATTTCATCTGCTATATCAGAAGAACTTTCATAAAACTATGTACTAAAATAAGAGCCTATCACATCACATGATAGACTCTTTTTGTTTGACTTTTAATTGTTACTAGACCCACCACAGTCACATGACTTGTCCTGGTCTTCCTGTGACGAGCAACCACAAGAATGATCATGGTCATGATGGTCGTGGTCGTGGCTTTCTTCTTGCCCCATCTCATCTATATAGACATTGACTTCTCTTATCCCATAAACTTTTTCAAGTTCATCAGAAAATTCTACAACAGTTTTTTTATCAAAGCCATAGATGTAGACTTCGCTGCCATAATTTAGGATTTCCAATTTTAAAATTCCATCATCATAAAGGCTGAGGCCCATAAAGTTTAGTGCCATATGACCAATGAGATTTTTTAAAATCATTTCTTTTAAGTCCTCATCTACAATTCCCTGAAGGATATACTCGTATCCATTCTCATCAGAATAAACTGCAAAGTCGTCAAGAATTTTCTTCGACTTCTTGTCTTCTTTTAAGATTGTAATTTGATAAGAATCGCACCTATTTAAATAAATCCTTACAAGGTCCTTTAGGTGTGAAAGGTCTATGTTCTCATCAATAAAAACATCATTTTCAAAATTTATATAATACATCTTATCCCTCCTACTTAGTCAAGAGATAGAATTCAACGTAGGCATTCTCAATATTGTCTTCATTTCCAAAATAAATATTTGTGAAATAAATTTTAAAGTTTACATCCTCTATTGCTAGGTCATCAAGTTTTATTTCATCTTTAGTCTTCTTTAGGGTCTTTAGCTTATCCCTAAGTGCAAGAAGGTCAATTGTCTTTTGAAGCTCGTAGTCACCTTTAGATTTTTTATAAATATTTATTTCCTTCTTCTTTTTCTCAAACTTGTAATCTCCACAAGTGGAAATATGATCAAGAGAATAGACGAAAATCATATTTTTGTAACCTTCTATGTCAATATTAAATCCAAGATCTCCCTTGTCTACAATGTTATCTGTGTAAGAGTATCCAAGATAAGATTGATTTTCAACCTTATTGGAGAAGCCAAAAACTTTTGTGAAGTTCTCTTCGCTAAGTTTAAAGTCCTTTGGAAGATACTTTAAGTCCTCTATCCTATCTCGCTTATCCATGTAGGAGACTATATCTATTAGTTGGTTTTTTACGTAGCTATCAATATTTACATCAGACCTTATGTCCTCTCCTGCAATCATGTTGTTTTCCTTTAACAATCTTTCAAATCTTGCATTTTGTGACCTAACGCTAAGTCTAGTAGCCGACGCCGGTCCAATGCCAGTAACTAAAATTATTGCAGCAAGAAAAATTGGGACAGTGATGTTTGAATTTTCCCTATAAAAAATATAATAAATTAGGGATAAAAACACCCAAAGTCCTCCCGCTATTACTAAGTACCTGTTTTCAGTTAGCCCATACTCCCTAACTCTTAAATAAATGGCAAAGAACATCATGCCAAGGAGCGGGAACAAACTTATTGGAAAAAATACCTTTAATTTATTTATAAATCCAATTGAGTCCACCCTTGATAGGAAGAATAAGTACACAACTGAAAAAGCTGCAAACCAAATTACAAGATTTACTATTAAATTATTTGGAATTTGCCAAAGAGCTAAAATCTTTATAAAGTAAGCCAATAGAATTAGGGTGTAGATAATCACAAGTGGTGTGATTATATATACCAAAAGAATTCCAATGGGCTTTGGATACTTGTAATCGGTGAAGGAATCCCTTACCTTTGGAAAATCTTGAAAAAAAGTTATGACGTTAAATAAAATAAAGGAAAAAATTCCAATCCTCAAATAAACTAAGGATCCAAACTCCAATTTAAAAAGTGAGTCTAGGGCAAAAACTATACTTGAAATTCCTACAAATACTATGAAGCTGTAAATATTTGATATTATAAAGGCTCTTAAAATTTTTGCCACATAGGCAACATAGTCTTTGTGGTAATTAAATTTTGCCACAAAGGAGGTCCCCACAACTAAGAAAGCAATCAAGCTAAAATATACAAAATTGTCATTATAGTTTGAGAGAGGTCCTGCCTCGTCATAAACTAGCTCATAAATTCCATAGAGTATGGGCAGAGTTATTATATAGGAAATTACTTTTAATAAATTATTGTTTTTTAAATTTTTCAGGTCATAAAAATTTCTAAGTCCCTCGTTAAAAAGTTTTATAAAAGCATATAAAAAAATTGCAAAGGCAAAGACCAGACCATAAGAAATCATCTTGTTGTTAAAGTCTTCTGCATATTCATCATAAGTAGCTATAATAAAAAATATACTTGCAAGTGTTGCTGATGTTATTGTCAATGGAAATCTTTTAAAGGTATCTTTTATACTTTTAAAATCCAAAATTTTTAAATTTAGTTTTTTCATAACTACCTCCTTTTTTTATCATATACTAATGAAAAGGATTTTTAAAGAATTTGTGCAAAACTTTAATCATTGTATCCACTTTGACATATTTATTTTTTGAATACAATTTTTCCTTCAGAAATTGTATATAGGACTTCTCCTCTCAAAGTTTTGTCCTTAAAGGGTGTGTTAGAAGATTTTGATTTATATTTATCTATCTTGTACTCACTTTCCAAGTCTATTATTGCAAGGTCTGCAATCTTACCTTCACCAATTTCTCCTCCTTCGAGTCCATAAATTCTCGCTGGATTTGTAGACATAAGTTCTATTAACTTCATTAAACTAATTTCCTTTGTCAAAACTAAATTTTCATAACAAATAGAAAAAGAAGTTTCAAGTCCAATGATGCCTGATGGTGCCTTAGTTAATTCCTTAGCTTTTTCTTCGGCTGTATGAGGTGCATGGTCTGTTGCAATTATTTCTATTGTTCCTTCTTTTATTCCCCTAATGATTCTAAGTCTATCCTCTTCACTTCTTAGGGGTGGATTCATCTTGGCAAGACTACCATATTCTAATACTGCTGAATCATTTAAGGCTATGTGATGAGGAGTTACTTCTGCATAAATATTTGCTCCCATTTCCTTGCCAAACTTAACTAGGTCCACCCCAAGTCCTGTGGAAATATGTTGGATGGAAATTTTTGCTCCCGTATAAATTGCCATTGCTACATCCCTTGCTATAAAAGATGTTTCTGCAATGTTTGGCGATCCATAAATGCCAAGTTTATCAGAAACTTCTGAGTGGTTTATTCCATTTTGCTCAATTAATTCTGGGTCTTCTTCGTGAAAGGATATTATTGCACCAAGTTCCTTTGCCCTATTCATTGCTTCAAGTATAAGTTTTGAATTTCTATTTGGGATTCCGTCATCTGTGAAGGCAATAGCTCCCCTCTTAAAATTTTCTTCCATGTCAACAAGTTCCAAGTCTCCAAAATTTTTTGTTAGTGCTGAAACTGTATATACCTTTAGAGCTAGGTCCCTCGCCCTTTTGTAATGTTCTATGATTTTTTCTTTTGAATCAATTTTTGGACTTGTGTTTGCCATTTGGACTACACTTGTAAATCCACCAGCAATAGCAGCTTGACTTCCTGTCACTAGGTCTTCCTTTTGAGTTTGACCAGGGTCTCTAAAGTGAACGTGGACATCAATAAGTCCAGGTACTACAAGTTTTCCTCTTGCATCTATGACTTCTTCTTTGACATCAGAAGCTTCAATTTCTTTTACAATTTTTACAATCTTGCCCTCTTCAATTTTTATATCTAAAACTTCATCTCTTTTAGATAGGGGATCAATTACTCTTCCACCCTTGATTATCATAGTATCTCCTTTGTTTTAAAAAATTATATTAATATTAATAAAAATCTACATCCTAAAAAAGACGAGGTCACCCTCGTCTTTTAAAATATTTTATTCTTCTTCTGCTTCTTCTTCGTCTTCGTCATAAATATCTAAGTCGTCAAAGTCGAAGTCATCATCGTATAATTCGAAATCAATGTCGTCATTTTCATAAACATAATCTTCAAGATCAGCAAGATCTTCTTCGATAATGTCTACATAGTCTTCGATTTCTTCACGAGATTCTCTCATCTCATCAATAACATCACTTAGGATATCTACAAGTTCGGAAATAATTTTTCCTTCATTTGTAGTAGTGTCTAAATCATAACCGTCACAAAGACCTTGTAGGTAAGATATTCTCTTTAATAAATATTCCATAATCCCTCCAAATTAAACTCTAGACATATATTCGCCATCTCTAGTGTCAATTCTTATCATATCGCCTGTATTGATAAATAGTGGCACATTAAGAGTAAAGCCTGTTTCAACTGTAGCTGGTTTAGATCCACCACTTGATGTATCACCCTTAACTCCTGGTTCAGTTTGAGTAACTTCCAACTCAACAAAGTTAGGAGGAGTTACCCTAAATGCCTTACCCTTGTAGAAGTTAATAGTTGCCATGTCATTTTCCTTGATAAAGTTAAGTGCATCTTCAACCATATCTTTTTCTAGTGGAATTTGTTCGTAAGATTCTTGATCCATGAAGTAATAAAGTTCACCATCAGAATATAGGTATTGCATTTCTTTGTTTTCAATAACAACTTTTTCAAATTTTTCAGATGGGTTAAATGTTGTATCTCTAATTCCACCAGTAAGTACTGATTTAATTTTACTCCTTACAAAGGCAGCACCCTTTCCTGGCTTAACGTGTTGGAAGTCAATAACTTCCCAAACATCTCCATCCCATTCAAATGTAAGTCCTTTTCTTAATTCTCCTGCGTTGATCATATTATCCTCCATATTTAAGTATTATCTTCTATGTCATAGTAGTTAAGTGAAATTGGCTGAAATTTTATGTATTCAGGCAACAAATAACCATAGATCCTGAAGACTTGTGATGAATATTTAACTCCTATACCTGAGTTTCTGTCATATAGGTCTATTAAATATCCATTTAAAGTACAAGTATTAGCAATTTGTGCATTTTCCTTTAGAATAATTATACCAGATAATGCATTATCATTAAACATTACTTTATCATTTATTATTAAAATTTGAATAGGGTTTATGGATAAAATTTTCAAGCTTCCAGATTCTTGAATTATTATTTCATTGTCCTTTAGCTTATAAAGTGGATTTAGTTTCTTTACATAGCTTTGACTCTTTTCATCAAAGACTTCTAACTCTTCATAGATTATGTAATTGCCATTTTTGAAATCATAAACAAAATCTCCATCTAAATAAATTTTTTTCTTGCCCTTGTCTAACCACTTATCGTCCTTAAATTTTTCTTTTAGGACTGAGAGATAGTCAGGACTAACTTTTGAAGAATTAAGTACACCATCTTCTTCTTTGTAAATCCTATTCATATAGTTGCCCTTTACTTTTCCACCAACTAAGGTGTTTTTATATTTTATCTGACTGTTTAAGCTCACCATATCGACAAGCTTTTTATTTTCATCTCGGTAGTCTTCTAACTTGAAGTTAAGGCTTAGGACCTCAGTGTCCTCTGGAATTTTTTCTAAGCTTAACTTATTTGTTGTTTTATGAAAAATAAAATTTTCCAATTCATCTTGGAAGTCATCTTGTGATAATTTTATATTTAATGTTGACTCAAGAGCATAATTTGCCTGTATGGACTCCAACCTATTTTTATTTATGTAAGTAGAGCTTGTCATGTAGGAGTACATAAAATAAAAAAAGATTGCAAGAAGGCTAATGAGTAAAATTGTAAAAATATAAATGTATCCCTTTTTTCTTTTACTCATAAAGCCTTGACCTCTTTGCAATCTTTCTTGTAATTTTTTCTTTATCCTTGTATCCAATTTTTACAGCAAAATAATCGCCATCATCTTCAAGGGAAAATGAATTGACATTATCTATTAGGGCGTTAACTCCGTCGCTGTGAATTTTATTTCTCTTTTTTAAACTATCTATTAAGATAGAATACCTGTATAATTTTTTCTCATTGACTCCAAAGGATACATAATTATATTTTTTGCCCCTTGGCTGAATGAAATATATTTTGCCGTCTATTACAGTGTAATAATCAGCAGCACTAATTTCATCTTTTATGTACTCCACAGCATAGGACAAGTCCGATGAAATATTTTCATTCTCGTAAGTTTTTGTAAGAGCCTTTTGTGATACTCCTAAAATTGACGTGATTACCATACCAATAATTAGGAGCATGGCCATGGACATCACAAGTTCAATCAGTGAATAGGCCTTGCTTTTTGAGGTAAACCTCCATCTTAATTTCTTCATCAGAACCTCGTCTCTTTCCTCTTAAAGTTAGGTGGTTTAGCTTGTCGCTAGAATCATTTTGTATTTCTATTTTAAATTTGTCATTATGATTTTCTGAAGAATCAAAATTAAAATTCAAGTCCTCATTGTTGTAAGCACTTCCAATAATTTCTTCCATCCTTGAAGTCATAAGACTAATTAACTCTTCTCTTTCTCCAATGTAGTTCTGATTTTTTAAAAGACTTATTGCATTTGGAAGTATTGTCGTTGCAATTAATGCCAAGAGAGCAATAGAAAATAAAACTTCAAGCATTAAGTGTCCCTTGTTTTTATTCCTTAATTTCAATAAAATTCACCTTACCTGTAACTGGCTGAATTGTTATCTTGTACTTCTTATCTCCAATAGAAAAAATCATTGTACCAGCAGATGACTTTTCTTCTAAGTAAGAAGGCTTACCCTTACTTGAAAAAGTAATTTTATCCAAGTTTGTAGATTCCAACTTCACAAGAGAATTGAATTTAACAGTTTTTTCTTTCTCACCAAAATTTATTGAATATCCACCATCACTTAAGGTCAATGATGTCCTTATGTTGTTTATTTGAGAATAATTTTTCAAAAATTTTAAATCAAGAGCCAGTTCCTTTATTTGTTCCCTAGCTTGAACCCTGTCTCTTATCTTAAAGTTAAGTCCTCCAATGCTAAAGAGAAGTAAAATTATTCCAATACAAATTACTAGCTCAATTAGGGTAAAGGCTTTGTTCTTCTTCATGGTAATCAACTTCTTTTATAAAGATAAGTAAGTCCTTGTCGTCTTCTGGCATAAAGTAAATGTAGCTTATATCATTTTGATATAGGTCTATTCTCGTCCACTCGCTTTCTAAAAATTCTCCCCTATAAGGTAAGATTTGTCCAGCAATATTTATAGTCCCCATCTCTTTAAAGGACTTATTTGGAATATAAATTGAAAGAGACACACCATTACAGTGCCTATCAACACCAAGTTTAACAAGATCTTTTATATCCTTCTTACTTGCGTAGACAGATGTTATTTTATCTTCTGGGTAATAGTCTAGCTTTATACCATCGCTTTCAGCAAACTTTAACCCTTCATCCACCTTATTATGAGCAAAATCAAATATACTTTCGCTTTTCTTTTCTTCAGGCAAAATTGAAGGTATCACTGCAAAATGATTTTTCTTTAACTTATTTATTTTTTCTTCGTGAGCCTTAATTTGATTCTTGTGCTTATAATTTGTTTTCTTACTTGTTTTTGTTTGCTTTTTATTTTCTATCTTTATATTCTTCTTAGAGTTTGTAATTTTTTCAACTTTATTTTCTTCACTTGCAACTTTCTTTTCTTCTTGTAGCTTAACTTCTTCTTTAAGATTACTTTCTCCAAAGTAAGCCTTCTTTAAGTCATTATAAGAAATTGCCTTGGAAGGTTTTTCTGCCTTAAAGCTATAAGTGAAGTTTCCCTCATCACTTCTTAACAAGTCAATGTTTGAATAGCCATAATAATTTGTAAGACTTTCAATTGTATTTAAATCCAGTGAGCTAACTTTTCCACTAATAATTAAACTTTCAATATCACTTTGAGAGTCCTTAGAAAAACCTTCTTTACTTATATTGCCTTCATTAGAAATCTTTTCAAGCTTGTCTTGTGAAAAGTCATCAAAACCCTTATATGTAAATTCATCTTCTATTGGGGCTCGATCTTCTTTCAAGTTTGATTCTGATGTACTTTGAACTTGGTTCTTTAATAAGAAGGTGTAAAATAAGAATTCAATTACAAGTAAAATCAAAATACTAAATAAAATTTTTTCTCTCTTAGAAAGTTTTCTATATCCAATTTTTTTGCAAAAAATATCATAAATATCCATTTAGTTTTTCCTCAAGATAATCTGCTAGTTCTTTATGTAATTTGATGTTTGGATGAATACCATCGATTAAATCTTCTTCAATGTAGTTTGATTTTGCATAGTCATAAAAGGAAATGACCCTGTAGTCTCCTTCTCTTTCCTTTAAAAGCCTATCAAATTCTTTTATTTTATTGTTTACAGATGTGAAGTTGATAAAACTCTTATAAGCTTCGTCGAAATTTAAAAATGAAGTGGGGTATGGCGTGATTATAAAAATTTTTCCCTTATTCTCTTTGAGCTTTTCTACAATTTTTATAATATTCTTTAAAACATAGTCAAGAGACTTTCCGTTGTAAAAATCATTTAAACCAATACAAATCAAATTTACATCGTAGGGAATTAAATTGTCTAGAGTCAAAAGTAACTCATCACTTGTTAGACCATTAACCCCATAGTTATCTATATCATAACCTTTTCCCGATAAGTAATAAATTAAGGATTTTCCTCCAACTAAAAATCCCTCAAAAATAGAATCGCCTAAGGCACAAAACTTCATAAGACCTCCTACAAAAGTCCTTCTTCCAAAAAACTAAAGTACTTGTTATCCCCAATTATAATGTGGTCCAAGATATCTATCCCAATAATTTTCGAAGCTTCAACTAAATCTTTTGTTAATTTGATATCTTCCTTTGATGGACTTGGATCACCAGTTGGGTGATTATGTAATAAAATTATGCTGTGGGCATTGTCAGATATAGCTGTCCTAAATACTTCTCTACAGTGGACTATAGTCATGTTAATAGTCCCCTTAGAAATTTCTCTAATAAAATTAATTTCTTTTTTTGTGTTTAAGGTCATTATCCTAAAGTGTTCTTGTTCTAGGACACTCATCTCACTTAAAACATAATTCGCAGCGATAGAAGGTGACGTAACCCTTATCTTCGTTCCATTACTTGCAACAGCAAGTCTTATACCCAATTGAACTGCAGCAAGAATCATTGCAGCCTTGGCTTCTCCAATTCCATCAACTTCCATTAGGTCTGAAAGACTGGCATTTTTAAGGGAGTTTAGACCATTAGAATCATTAGCTGACCTAAGAGACCTTAAAACTTTAGTGGCGGTGTCAATGGCAGAATCCCCCTTACTATTTCCTGTCCTAATAATAAGAGCCAAGAGCTCTGCATTAGAAAGATAATCAGGACCAAACTTAATTAATTTCTCCTGAGGCCTCTCATCTGCTGGCATTTCCTTTATAGTGTACTTCTCAAAATCTTTCTCTTTCATTTAAATCACCATTAAAAAATTTATTACCACAAATTAAAATCAAATAATTTAATTAAGTCCCTATTTATTTTCCCAATAGGAAGTCCAACAATATTGAAAAAATCGCCTTGGATTTCTTCAACTAGAAGTGATCCCTTGCCTTGGATTCCATAGGCACCAGCCTTGTCCTTATACTCTAAAGTATCTAAATAATCTTCAATTTCCTCATCACTTAGGTCATAAAATTTTACAGAAGATTTTTCATAATCCACGTACTTTATTCCCTGAGATAATTTAAAAATTGCATATCCTGTGAATACATTGTGGGTCTTTCCTCTTAGTGCTCTTATCATGTCCCTTGCATCATTTCTATCCTTAGGTTTTCCCATTAATTTTCCATCAAGTTCCACCAAGGTATCAGCTGATAAAACAATAGAATCTTCATTTTCCTTGGCTACCTCTATACCCTTGCCAAAGGCAAGACCCATTACTGTTGTCCAAGGAGAAAAGGCATCATCCTTAACTTCATTTATTTCTCTTGTGATGATTTCAAAATCTATAAACTCCCCAAGAATTTCTCTCCTCCTTGGAGAATTTGATGCTAAAATAATTTTTTCCATAAGCTCCTCTATTTAGAAATATTTGTATTGTCAACTATGAACATAGAAGTAAGTCCAACAAAAAATCCTGTGAAAATTCCAAGAATTACCAAAATTGGCAGGTAAGCAAGAATTTCAGTAGTTTTCATAATAAAGGAAGCTACAAGTACCTGACCAAAGTTGTGAAAGAAGGATCCTATTTCACTAATGCCAATTAAAGATAAGTGCTTTCTCAAAAATTTGTGAGCCATAATCATTGAAATAGAACTTAAGATTGCCCCACCCATTGAGAAAAATAAACTTGATACTGCTCCTGTTACAAGTCCCAAAAGTATAGTCTTAAAAATAGCTACAAAAAATCCCTCCTTGTAACCAATGGCAACTATAGTAACCAGGACAACAATATTGGATAGACCAAGCCTTGCTCCTGGAATAGCTACAGGTAGTGGAATCAAGGACTCAAAAAGACCAAGCACAATACCAAGAGCACTTAAGAGGGATAAGTAAATTAACTTTGTGTTTTTTTTCATCTTATAATCATATCCAAACTCTTATCGTTAGGTTTATCTTCTACAATCTTAACCATGAGTCTGTTAGGTAGGCAGATAATAGAATCTCCTGGCAAACTAATCTTTCCCATCTTCATGCAAATTTTGTCCTTGCAATCAGACTCTAGCATTTGGACTTCTCCATTCTCAATATGGACTTCATTATTACCATATTGTGTATTTACATTAATATCTAAATGTGTATTTTCTTTTAAATCAACTTCCTTAAAAATTTTTCCATCAACGGTGATCACAACTTTTTTAGATGAAGAATCTTTTCCCTTTGGGAGTTTGTTAGTAAAAAAATAAATAAGAAATGAAGAAATTATTATTAAGAAAATAACAAAAATATCAGCTTTTTTTATCTTATTCATAAATTCATTATAGCACACTTCTATTTACTAATGACTTAATAAATAAAAATTAAATTTTTATAACTTACAAATAATTTAAATTTGAATTAATAAGTTGGTGTAAAAGTGGTGTAAAAATTTTTTAAAAGCAAAAATATAAGTAAATCTTTTTATACTATCAACTTAATTAATAGCATTGGTGGTAAAAATTTAATGTAACAACAATAAAAAACTCCTACAAAGTTTTACATGATCACAAATTTGTGATAGTAAACTCTGTAGGAGTAATAAAATTTTGTGGTGCTAAAGATGGGACTTGAACCCATACGATCTTTCGATCGCCAGATTTTGAGTCTGGTGCGTCTGCCAATTCCGCCACTCTAGCATAAATAAAAAAGAAGTGCCAGGCACTTCTAAATATTGTGGGGTGGATAGTGGGAATCGAACCCACGATCTTCAGGACCACAATCTGACGCCTTAACCAGCTAGGCCATATCCACCACGAACAATAAATATATAATAGCAAAATAAAAAAGTATTGTCAATAAACTTTTATAAGTTTATATCTTTTATAGGTTTTCTAACTTTTCTCTGAGATTCTTTAGGGCTCTTGCTCTGTGAGAAATTTGGTTTTTTTCTTCATGAGACATTTCTGCAAAAGTTTTATCAAAGCCATCTGGTATGAAGATGCTGTCGTAACCAAAGCCATTGTCTCCTCTTTCAACTTTTGAAATTCTTCCTTGGCAAACTCCTTCAATTGGAATTATATTTTTTTCAGAATCAATTAGAATTATTTGAGTTTTAAAGTAGGCAGACCTATCTTCCTTATCCTTTAAATTGTTTAAGAGTTTCTCTCTATTTTTCTTGTCGTCATGCTCTGATGCATATCTTGCTGAGTGAACTCCTGGCTCACCCTTAAGTGCATTTACAAAAAGTCCTGTGTCATCGGCAAGGACTGCTAGGTCTACTCTTTTTGCCATGGCATCTGCTTTTTTTAATGCGTTGTCATAGAGGGTGTCTCCATCTTCGACTACTTCAAAATCAAGTCCTTCAATATCAGACTTTCCAAAAATTTCTATGTCTAGGTCTTCTAAAATTTCTCTTATTTCTCTTAATTTATTTTTGTTGTCAGTAGATAAAACTATTTTCTTCATAGGTTTTGCTCCAAAATTTCAAAATAATCAAAAATTTCTCCAATGCCTCTTTTGGCTCCTTGTAAAAATTCATTTAACTCTTCAATAGAAAATGTATCTTTTTCTCCAGTACCTTGAATTTCTATAAGTTGGAAGTCATCATTCATCACAACGTTTAAGTCTACATCTGCATTGGAATCTTCTTTAAAGTCTAAGTCAACTAGCTTTACTCCATTGACTTTCCCAACACTAATAGCTGCAACTTTTGAAACAATTGGATCTTCTTCGAACTTATTGTTCTCTAAGGCTTTTTTAACTGCAAGTTTAAGGGCAATGTAGGACCCTGTTATTGATGCAGTCCTTGTGCCTCCATCTGCAGATATGACATCGCAATCAATCCAAATAGTTCTCTCTCCAATTTTATCTAAATCTATACAAGTTCTTAAGGCTCTTCCTATTAATCTAGAAATCTCACTACTTCTTCCATCAAGCTTCCCCTTTGATATGTCTCTAACTTTTCTAGTAGGGGTTGAGCCTGGTAGCATTGAGTATTCACTTGAAAGCCATCCCTTATTCTTTCCTCTCAAAAATCCTGGAACCTTGTTTTCTATCATGGCACTACAAATAACTCTTGTCTTGCCACATTCTATTAAAACTGATCCATCGGGATGCTCTAAATAATTTGGAGTGATTTTAATCTGTCTTGCTTCGTCATTTTGTCTATCTTCTCTCATATTTTCCCTTCTACTTGTCTACATAGGTATTCATATAATCTACTATACCATTATAGAGTCCTTGAGCTAATTTATCAATGTAGGCAGGGTCTTTAATCTTTTCTAACTCATCTGGATTTGATAAAAATCCAAGCTCTGCTAAGGCTGCAACATTTTTTGTCTTATTCAAAACAATGATTGCAGGTCTATTTATAATTCCACGGTTTACTGCTCCAGTTTCTTTTATAAGAGCTTTTTGAAGACAGTTTGCAAAATTTTTTTGAACTGTATCCTTTATTCTTATATTCTTTTCTGATGCATAAAGGACTTCTATTCCCTTGGCACTAGAGTTGTCAGAACTATTAAAGTGAATTGACAAGAATAAGTGGGCATCTTCATTATTAGAAACTCCTGCCCTATCTAAGAGCTGAATGTATTCATCTCTAGTTCTTGTTATTGTTGGACTTATTTCACTATTTGCACTCAACTTATCCATAAGTTTTTCTGCAACTAAGAGGTTGACAGTTTTTTCATAAGTTTCTCCGTCAAGGGCAATAGCACCTGAATCTTTTCCACCATGTCCTGGATCAATTACAATTTTTAATTTTCCATTTACTTCAATTCTGTCTTTTATTACTCTTTGTGCTTTTTCATCTGACTTTTCAAGGTCTGCTTGGTCAAAGACTTTTTCCTTATTGCCGTCCTTGATTTCCTTCTTTATCTTATTAGTTTCTTTCTTTTCTTGATTAGATTGAAAATAATCATTATCAAAAATAGATTTTGAATCAATTGACTTATTCTTGGATTTAGTCTTCTTGTTGTTCTTGGAATTTTTATCCTTCTTAGTATCTTTTGAATTTTCTTTATCGTCGCCTTCAGCGATTGATTTAGACTTATCAGTCTTTATTTCTGCCCTAAGCTCATCATTATTCCAATCAACTTCATAACCAAAGGTTTCTGATATGAACCTCAAAGGAACCATTGTCTTAGTTTCTTTTCTAGGACTTGAGTATAGAGTAAGTTGAGGAGCTTGTGCATTATCTAGGCTAATTTTTTTGCCGTTTACACTTACATTGGGGCTGTTAATCTTCATATCAATTGTATCGCCATTAAGACTAATCTTAATTGACTTATCCAAGTTATTCCACTTTACTTCTGCCCCAAGATTTTCTGTGATTTCACGAATAGGCACGAAGGTCCTTCCCTGTTTTATGTAGGGAGAAAATTCTGTTTTCAAGACTTTGTCGTTCACAAGAACTCCAGCCTTCTTAACTTGAAACTGAGTTCTACCTATGCTTACATTAAATAGATTATTGGCAAATACTGGACTTATAAGTAGTGCCAAAGACAATATCGAAATTTTAATAATTCTTTTCATTTAATTCACCTAGATAAGAGTTTATAAATTTTAGTAATTAATGTCAACAGTGTAACTGAATTGTAATAATTTTAAACCACCTTATAAAGTTCATCAGGATCTGGATCTTGTAAGATAATTTCTCTGTCCTCATACTTAACTACAGCTTGGTCTTCATTGTTTACCTCGCCAACTTTTGTAACCTTAATGCCACTAGCTTCTGCTTCTTCTTTGAAGTCATTAAATTTTTCGCCATCAAAAACCATTAGCATAGACCCAGATGAAATTAATTTCATTGGATTGATTTTATAAAAATCACAAATCTTTTTTGTCACATCAAGTAGTGGGATTGCATCGGCAAAAATTTTAATTCCATGACCTAGGGCCTTAGAAGTTTCCCACACTGCACCAAAAAGTCCACCTTCAGTTATATCGTGCATGTGCTTAACACCATACTTGCCTGCAAGCTTTGATTCTTTAAGGACAGAAAGGTCCCTTGAAAGTGATATTGCAAGTTCATATTCTTCTTCGCTTAAAAAACTTTTTACTTCATCCTTCTCATGAGCAATTATACTTGTGCCTTCAATTCCAAGATGTTTGGAAACAGCAAGGACATCTCCTGCCATCACTGTCTTTAGGTCTGGTCTTCTCTTTTTATTAACTCTTCCAATAACAGTTGTTGAAATTACAATTTTATTTACAGCGTCAGTGACTTCTGTATGACCTCCTACAATATCTACATTTAATTCCCCTGCTGTTCTTGTCGCATCATCTACAATTTCTTTTAAGTCATCAAGACTAGCTGATGGTGGAATTAAAAGTGTCATCAAGATTCCAACTGGATCTGCACATTGACAGTTCACATCATTTACAGAAATGTTTATTGCAAGAGAGCCAAGATTTTTTGTCGCTCCTGTTATGGGGTCAGTTGATGCAACAATAAGGTCTCCTCCAAAGTCCATCACTGCATTGTCAAGGCCTGTTCCTCCGCCCATGATAACTTCTTCTCTATTTGAAACTAGCTTGTTGAAAATATATTTTTCCAACAAATCTGTTTTTAATTTTCCAATCTCCATTTTTTTACACCTCTCAAGAATTTTACACTTATTTTATTTGCATTTCAAATTTGTTAAATCCATTTTCCTTGTAAAAATTCTTGCTAACAATATTTAGGTCTTTAAATTTTTTGTTAAAATAAGACTCATCTTTGACAAGTCCCTTAACCATTATTCTTCCCTTGTCAAAGTTATAAGAAGTTATAACCAAGTTATCGTCTTCAAGTTTTTGTATCTCAGCAATCTTTTCTATAAATTTTTTATTTTTTTCTTGAAACCTATCAGATGATAAATCTATTCTTTCGTTAGCTTCTACTTCTTGAGAACTTTTCATTTTACTTGTAAGTTCCTTTTCTTTCTTAAGCTTATTGTAGTAGATGAGGTTGGAAGTTATTAAAATTAAAATAGCCAAGGGAAGGATGAAATTAATATAATTTTTATTTATTCTAGCCTTCTTCTTTTCTTTTGCATCTGGAAGACTAACTTCCAAATTTTCTCCAATATACTCAAACTCTAAATTGCTATAAGACTTTAAAAGGTCCTTTATGGTTTCTGAGTCAGCAATCCTTCCAAAGATATAAATTTTATCTCCTCCAGCAAAGTTTTCTAGCTTGCTTATGTACCTAAGGAAGAAATTTCTATACTTAAAGAGAAAGTCCTCTTCAACCTTCTGCTCTTCTATGTCATAGCAAAGATTAATTATGTTAGAGGCATTTTTTTCTTCTAGTTCATTGTCTCCAATCATACCCTCAATGTTCTCATCATAAATTTTCTTGTAAGTTTTTACCAACTTGTCTTCAAGAGAAATTAACTTTATGTAAGCTGCTTGTATCTCTACAAACTTACCATCTCCAGATAAGCTTTGAGCCTCTGGGAGAATTTCATAGTTTGTAACTTCTAACTTTTCTAAAACTTCTTTTAAAGCTTCAATCATTTTCTTAGGAACAAGGTCAATAGAAAAATCTAAAGTACTTCCTATAGAGTTTTTCTTGTAAAAAATTTCATAATCACTTAGATTAAAATCTCCATAATCTTCTAACTCAAGCTTTAAAAAGTCTCTTATCTCACTCTCATCAATTTCTGGGACCTTGTAGTTGATATGGATGAAGGAAGTAGAAGCAAAAATAATAAAGACTTTGTCCTTCTTATTTAAGTCTAATTTTTTAAAAACTTTGCCCATCTTGTAGAAAAAATGATGATAATCTAAAATATTCCCATCCCTATAAATCCTATAGGGCATGGGAATACTAATCTTTTCTTCTTCTTTTTTCGTCTCATCAAAAATATTTATAAATCCATCGTTAAGTTTAATTTTTATTTTTCTGTCAAACATAATTCACCTGCAAATAAAGAAAATAATTATAGCTGTAGTCATAAAGGGCCCAAAGGAAATTGAATCCTTAAGGGTCTTCTTCTTTAGTAAAAGCAAAATCAAGGATACAATGCCAGCAATTATAAAGGAGTCGCGAAATAATAGAAAGGCATCAAATAAATTGTTGGCAACTAAACCCATGATAAAAGCATAGTAGACATCGCCTAGCCCCATCATTCCTGTGAAATAATACAATAAAAAAAATATAAGGCCCATAGCAAGAGAAAACTTTATAGAAGCAAGTACCCCTCCACTTATAAAAATTTTATAGATTATCACAAAGAATAAAAGTATAAAGAGGTCAAGGTTATAAATGTATCCTGTCTTATAATCAAGGGCTCCTATAAAGCTTGCTACTATTACAATAAAAATAATTATTAGGGCTTCAAGAGAAATCTTGTATCTAATGAAAACCAAGAGAGCTAAGAGAGAAGTTAAGACTTCTATATAAAAGTTTTCTCTCCCAATTTTTTCTCCACAGGAAGAACAGCTTCCTCTTAAAAATATATAAGAAAAAACTGGGACCATCTCATAAAACCTCAAAGTCTTATTACAAGAGTTGCAAGAACTTCTTGAAAATATAAAGTCTTCTCCTCTTTCTCTTCTCTCAATAAAAACTTGGTAAAAGGATCCAAGAGACCCACCAAATAAAAATACTAATAAAGATATAAAAATAAAATATAAATTAACTTTCATTCTCTTTGACTAACTTCTTATCTTGAACCTTAAGTGGACCTGGACTAACTGTCACGTCTCCATCTTCTGTTGAAGTAATAGTAAATTTTTCTACTTTTAAATGCTTAGCAGGCTTTGGTATCTTTCCTCCTTCAAGGTATGGTTTTAAAGCTTCGACATTAATACTTTTATCAGAATCTGGATGATCAATTAGATATAAGATGCCTGCACTCTTTAAGACCTTGACATTGGCATTGTGAGCTGCTGCCTCTGCTGCTAAGTTCGTTGAGCTGTACTTCATCGCTGCAATGGAAATTAAAATTGCAATAATGGCTATTACGATAACCAACTCGATTAGGGTAAATCCCTTATTTTTCTTTGCGTTCTTCATATGTCCCTCCTAAAATTGATTTACCATGTCAAAAATTGGAAGTGCAATAGATAGCACTATAAATCCAATTATCAATGCCATAATTATTATTAAAATTGGTCCCATTAGACCGAGAATTTTTTGGTTGCGAGAGTTTAATTCTTCTTCATAGTAAGAAGACATAATAGAAAAAATTTCTCTAAGGCTAGAGGACTCTTCACCAACCCTAATCATAGAAACTAAAACCTTTGAAAACACTCCTGCTTCTTGGGCACCTTTATAGAGAGGCTCGCCTGACTTTAGTTTAAATAAAATTTCTTGATACTTTTCTTTTAAGACCGAGTTCTTCTCCATACTAGAAATTATTTCAAGACTCCTGTCCACTGTTAAACCAGATCCAAGTAAGAGATCCATATTAAAGGATAAGTTCATAGACCTTGTCATCTTGTAGTAGGATGACTTGAGCAGTAAGGAATAAAAAGTCTTCGGCTTCTTTTTATTATGAACAAGTGCAATCGCTACCACAAATATTAAAAGTAAAATTATAAATAAATAATACTTATAAACAAAATTTGAAAATCCCATTAAAATTCTTGTTGGAAGTGGGAGCAAATTATTGTTGTCAGCAAATATTTCTCCAAAACTTGGGATGACATTTATAATTAGAAAATTAATTATAAAGATTGAAGTCACCAAGAGGATACAGGGATATGCCATAGCCTCAATTATTTTAGACTGGGTCTTTCTCTTTTTGATGTAATAGTCAGATAGCTTATCAAAAATTTTGCCTAGGCTCGAAGTGTTCTCTCCTACATATACCATATTTATCACAAGACTTGGAAAGGCTCCCGTCATCTTCATTGAATCGGATAGGTCACTACCAGACCTTAGGCTGTCTCTTATATCACTTAAAATTTTTCCCTTGTCCTTTGGAAATTGTGAAGGTAGTATCTCAAAGGCCTTTTCTATATTTATTCCAGAGTTTATAAAAAGAGAAAGCTGTCTAAATAAAATATAGAGATCTTCATTCCTAAACTTCTTCTTGTATCCAAAGGAATTTGATGACTCGATATTTTCTTCAATCTTTATGGGTCTAAGTCCCTCTCTCTTTAATTTTTCTTTGGCTTCTTTTAAGTTGTCAGCCTCAATATTTCCCTTAACTTTTTCACTGCCCCTAAAGGCCTTGTACTTGTAAATCATAACTCACCAACAGTATTTATGTTTTTGTAAAACTCGTCAAAAGTTGTCTCGCCAGCTTCTATTAAATTTAAAATTTCACTTGATAGGGTCTTCATTCCCTTTTCTATTGCCAAGGCTTTTATATTTTTAACAGACTCTCTCTTGCTTATCATTTCTCTAATTTCAGAATCAACAATCATAATTTCAAAGACCGCCATCCTGCCTAAGTAACCTTGATTACACTTATTACATCCTTTTGCCCTATAAATAAATTCACTTTTTACGAGTGGATTAGTGTTTTTAATTTTTTCTTTACAATGTGGACAAAGTCTTCTTATCAACCTTTGAGATATGACTCCAATAAGACCTGCCGAAATTAGGTAGGCTTCAATACCCATATCAAGAAGTCTTCCTATTGATGCTGGAGAAGATTCTGTGTGAAGAGTAGACAAGACTAGGTGACCTGTTATAGAAGATGAAATTGCAATATGGGCTGTATCTTCATTTCTTATCTCACCAATCATTATCTTGTCTGGGTCCATCCTCAAAATTGCCTTAAGTCCCTTTTCAAAACTTAGACCTGTGTTGGGGTTTACTTCAATTTGATTTATCCCATCGATTTTATATTCAATTGGGTCCTCAATAGTCATGATGTTAATATCATCATCTTGAATCTTTCTTAGAAGTGTATAAAGGGATGAAGTCTTACCAGTAGATGTTGGTCCGCAAATTAAAATTAAGCCTGAGGGTTGAGAAATTAATTTCATTACCTTGTCATAATTTTCTCCCACAAGACCAATGCCCTCTGGAGTGTAAGAAATTCTTTGAATATCCAAAATTCTCAAAACTATTTTTTCGCCGTTACCAGTTGGTGTACTTGCAACCCTAATGTCAATTTTCTCTCCCTTGAAGTCAAAGGAAAATCTTCCATCTTGAGGAAGTCTCTTTTCAGAAATATCTAATTGAGACAAGATTTTTATCCTGGTAACAAGATAGGGATAAATCTTTTTAGGCAAATCAATTAACTTATTTAGGGCTCCGTCAATCCTAATTCTTACTATTATGTTATCAAATCTTGGTTCAATGTGAATATCGCTGGCATTTTTCTCAATACTTTCTCTAAGTATGTAATCAAGGACCCTAACTGCCGGCGAATCTTCCTTGTCCTCATCTTCTAAGACAATTAAGTCCTCATATTTATTATTTATGTCTTCTAAGAGATAATCTTTTCTGTCGCTTTTGTAGATCTCATCTAAGATTCCATTAATCTTTTCTAAGGAAGCTTCTTCAAAAGAAATTTTCCTTCCAAGTTTTTCGCTGAGATTGTACTTTAAAATCTCATCATTAATATGTAAAGAGTAGAAGACCACAAGGTCGCCTTCTTCTCTATTGGGAGCTATAAAATTCTTTCGGCAGAAGTTTTCTGTCAAAATCTTTTTAATATCAAATGAAAATTTATTCATTTTCCTCTCTCCTGTAGTCGCAAGTAGAGTTACTACATTTTATTGTCTTTTTATTTCTAGAATTCATTTCTGTTAAGATGCTGCCGCATTTTGGACATTTTTCATTAATTGGCTTGTTCCAAGATACAAATTCACACTTTGGATAATGGTCACAGCCATAAAAAATTCTTCCCTTCTTAGACCTCTTAACAACAATTTCTCCATCGCCGCAGTCTGGGCACTTGACTCCAATTTTTTCAACAAGAGGTTTAGTGTTCTTGCATTCAGGAAAGCCTGGGCAAGCTAAAAACTTTCCATATCGACCCATTTTAATAACCATATTCCTGCCACACTTGTCGCAAATCACATCAGTTACTGGGTCTTCAATTTCAACTTTTTCTATATTTTCATAGGCCTTGTCGAGATCTTCCTTTAAATCTCCATAGAAGGACCTCACAAGTTCCTTCCAAGGTTTTTTACCTGCAGCAATTTCATCAAGTTCGAATTCCATCTGCGCAGTGAATTTCTTATCGACAAGGTTGTCAAAATTTTCTACTAAAATTTCGTTTACTGTGTTACCAAGCTCTGTTGGAACAAATTTCTTTTCTTCGAGAACTACATAGTACCTACTTTGCAATGTTGAAATTGTTGGTGCATAGGTAGAAGGTCTTCCAACTCCTAAGGCTTCTAACTCTTTGATAAGTGAAGCTTCATTGTATCTTGGGGGTGGACTTGTAAAGTGTTGTTCCTTTGTTATATCTTTTAATTTTAAAACTTGTCCTTCTTCAAGAGGAGGGAGTTCCTTTGCCTTTTCAGGATTGTAGTCATAAACTCTTAGGTATCCATCAAAGTTCAAAGTTGATCCGCTTACCCTAAATATTTGATGTTTAGAAATTATGTCAGCTGAAATTGTATCAAAAATTGCATTTGCCATAAGTGATGCAACAAACCTGTTCCAAATCAAAGAATATAATTTAAATTGATCCTTTGAAAGGGAATCTTTAATAGAGTAAGGAGTCTTTGTAACATCTGTTGGCCTAATACATTCGTGGGCATCTTGTACATTTTCAGTTTTTTTGGCAGGTGCTTTGGACTTACCAAGATAGTTTTTGCCATAGGACTTTTCTATGAAGCTGAGGCAGGCATTTTGTGCTTCTTGGGAAATTCTCACAGAGTCAGTTCTCATATAAGTGATAAGTCCCACTGAACCTTCCTTAGGAAGTTTTACACCTTCATAAAGACTTTGTGCAACCATCATAGTCTTCTTTGTAGAAAAATTAATTCTCCTAGAACTCTCTTGTTGCATTGTAGATGTGGTAAAAGGATTTGGAGACTTTCTAACTCTTTTTCCCTTCTTCACAGAGTCCACTGTAAATTTATCCCTATCAATATTTTTTATTACCTTGTCGGCATCTTTTTCAGTTTTAAGTTCAACCTTCTTAGCCTTATCTTTTTCCTTTACACCATAGTATTCTGCAAGAAGTTTTCGTCTTCCAGCCCTTAAATCAGCTTCAATAGTCCAATATTCTTCTGGGATAAAGTTGTTAATTTCTTCTTCCCTATCGCAAATTAATTTTAAGACAGCTGATTGAACACGACCTGCTGAAAGACCAGACTTAACTTTTTTCCATAGTAGTGGAGAAATCTTATAGCCTGCAAGTCTATCAAGTTCACGTCTTGCTTGCTGAGCATCAACCAAGTTCATATCTATTGCTCTTGGATTTTTGATTTCTCTTTTTACAGTGTCCTTAGTTATTTCATTAAAGGTAACCCTATTCTTGTCATCTTCCTTCATATCTAAAATATAAGAAAGGTGCCAAGAGATTGCCTCACCCTCCCTATCGGGGTCGGTTGCGAGAAATATCTTATCAGCCTTTTTCGCTTCAGCCTTAATTTCTTTTATAAGGGCTCCCTTGCCATATATATTCATGTATTGTGGTTCAAAATCATTTTCTATATCGATGCCAAGCTTTGACTTAGGTAGGTCTCTAACGTGGCCTACAGATGCAATTACATTGTAATTTGTGCCAAGCATCTTTTTTATTGTCTTTGCCTTAGTGGGCGACTCCACTATCACAAGATTTTTTGCCAAAATATCATCTCCTTCTTCCTCTTGTTTATTTTAAAATTTGAAATTCATTCATAGAAATTTTTTCAATAATTCCCTTAAGTTCTAACTTGGTCAACAGCTTATTTATATAAAATACCTCATTATTTAAATTATTGCAAATATCATTTGTGTTATTTATCCCCTTCTCTATGAGATTATAGACTGCCATCTCTTCAAGGTCTAAGTCTATCTTTTCTTCCCTTTCCTTTTTAGTTAGGATACCTGGATAAAAGTCTAGAATATCTTTTATCTCAACTAGAGGTATGGCTCCATCACGTATCAACTTATTAGTTCCAACTGAATAAATAGAAGTTATATTTCCAGGAACTGCAAAAACTTCCCTGCCCTGTTCTGCGGCTAGCCTTGCAGTTATAAGACTGCCTGACTTGTCCTTTGCTTCGACGACAACAACAGTTTTTGAAAGTCCAGAAATTATTCTGTTTCTCAAAGGAAAAGTAAATTTGTTGGCTTGTGTTCCAAGAGGAAACTCACTAATGACAGCTCCCTTCTCAGAAATTTCTTCATAGAGAGACTTATTTGACTTGGGATAAATAACATCTATTCCCGTTCCCAAGACAGCAATCGTGTTTAAGTTATTTAGAAGCGCCCTCCTGTGAGACAAGGTATCAATCCCATATGCCATACCACTTACAATTGTAAAATCATAAAATCTTAGATCGTCGATTATCTTATTGACAGCCATGTTCCCATAAGAAGAATGTGACCTAGCTCCTACAAAGGCAATAGGGTTATAAACTTTTAAGTTACCTCTAACATATAAGACAGAAGGTGGGTCTTCAATATACCTAAGTTCATCGGGATAAGCTTCATCGAGAATAGTGACTATGTGAACTCCAATTGAATTTATTTTTTCACTAATTTTTTCTATTATAAGATCAAAGTCCCCAGCTCTTTCATCTAATCGATTGGCACTTCTTTCAGTAAGAACTTGTTCTTCTAAGAAATCTACCTTATAAAAATCTTCAAGAGGAAGGTTTTTATCCATTAAATAATCTAGAACTTTTAGAGAATTTTCGCTAGAAAAATTTATAGCATTTAAAAAAATAAGTAAGTCTCTTTCCTTCATCTTTCAACTCCTAATTGCCCCAGAATTTTTTATCCATTGTCCTGTACTGAATACTTTCAAGAATGTGATCTTCTTTTATATTTTCACAGCCATCCATATCGGCAATGGTCCTTGCAATTTTTAAAATTTTGTTGTAAGTTCTGGCACTCATTCCATATTTTTTAAAGGCAAGCTCTAGTATCTTTTCAGAATTTTTATCGAGAGGGCAATACCTCTTTAATTTATTCTCAGGAATTTCTGAATTATACTTAAAGGACTCATCTTTAAACCTATCCTTTTGAAGTTCTCTAATATACTTGACCCTATTCCTTATAGCTTCAGAGGATTCGCCAGACCTCTCTGAAGATATTTCCTTGTAATTAACTTCTGGCACTTCAAGATGGATGTCAATCCTGTCCAAGAGTGGATGAGAAATTTTTGAAAGATACCTTTGAATTTCATAAGGCGAACAAGTACACTCGTGGGTCTTTGAGTTATGATATCCACAGGGACATGGATTCATTGCTACGACACATTTGATACAATTCTACGATAATTAAACTTTTGCACCCCCCTTACTTCTACTATTTTCTTCTATATATTATATTGCTATCTATTGAAATTATTCCACTGAACTTTGTTCGATTTTTTTTGGTATTAAGCAAATTGTATTTATTATACCACATAAAAAAAACACCCCACAACTGTGGTGACCCCATAAAGTTGGACCTAATACCAGGACTGGTAGTTTACTAGTTCTGGTATTATTTTATTGCTTTCCACCCCTAGGGGTGGAAAATTTTTTATGCTGCGTTTAACTTTCTATATTCCACTGGACTTAAATATCCTAATTTTTCTTTTATTCTGTCTTTATTGTAATATTCTATATACTCTTCTATTGTTTCTTTTAATTCTTCATATGAATAGAATTTCTTGCCATAGTAGATTTCTTGTTTAAGTATCCCGAAGAAGTTTTCCATTGGGGAGTTATCTAGGCAATTTCCCTTTCTTGACATCGATTGGGTTATCCCTTCTTTTTCAAGTCTTGATGTATATTGTTTTATTTGATAAGCCCATCCTTGGTCTGAATGAAAGATCCTCTTATTCTTGTTAGTGCTTGTTATTTCTATTGCTTTGTCTAAGGCTTTTAGTATTGGTTCTAGTGTTGGTTGTTTTGATATCTCATAGGATATTATTTCACCATTATACATATCTAAATATGGATTTAGATAAAGTTTTTTTACTTGATAGTTGTCTTTTGTATCTTTTTCTAGATACTTAAATTCTGTTGTATCTGTTGTTATATATGTGTAGGCTTTTTCTACTTTAAAGTTTCTATTTATTTTATTGTCTGCTACTCTACCTATTGTTCCTTTGTATGATGAGTATTTTCTTGTTTTTCTTGAGAAGTTTGTTACTTGAAGTTTTAGCTTTTGTACTAGTCTTTGAACTTTCTTTTTATTTATCAAAAGCCCTGTTTTCTTTAACATTGCTGTTATTCTTCTGTATCCATAGTTTGGATTATCTTTTCTAATCTCTAGTATTTTCTTCTCTACTTGCTCATCTTTGTTTGGTATGTCTAAGCGTTGTTGCCAATACATGTAGCTTGATTTTGGAAAGTTAAAGTATTCTAAAAGATCATTTAGTTTGAATTTATCTCTTAATGATCTAATGACCTTAGATATTCGTCTATTTCTGTTTCTGTCATTTGAGAGAATTGAATCTTTTTTTTTAGAATTTCTACTTCCATTTGAAGATAGTAGTTTTCTTTTCTTAGTTTTTCTAATTCACTCAATTCTTTTTTTGTTTTATTATGTTTGTTTTTTAAATCTTTATTTTTATCTGTATTTGGCATATTTAAAGGTCTTCCTCTCTTTTTTGGTTTCAGTCCTTCTATGCCTTCGTCTCTAAATTCTTTTACCCATCTAGCTATCATGGATGGATTGCTGATTTTAAGTTCATTTGCTAGGCTTTGATAGGACATTTCTCCTGTTAAATACAAGTCTACTACATTTAGTTTTAAGTCTAAAGAGTAGTTATTATTTTTTCTTGATACTTTTAGTCCTTCATAGCCTTGAGATTCATAAGCATTAACCCAAGTTCTAACGATATGTTTATCTGGTATGGAGTATTTTTTTGCTAAGTCTTTGTAACTTACATTTCCTTCAAGATATTCTTTTACTACTTTAACCTTAAATTCTGTTTTGTATTTTGCCATTTAAAAACTGACCTCCTTAAGTTGGTTTTTAAGTCCAACTTTTGGGGGTCAGTTCACAACATGTGAGATGTTTTAAATTTCGACTTTTACTACGGTTCCACCCTTAAATATCACCTTTGCTATACCTTCTTTATCCATTTCTATATAGTCAACTAGCCCAGCCCATAGATCTTTATCAAAAGATTTATAACTGTTTTCCATAGAATCTATATTTTTTATAAAACCTAAGATTTCATTTTCTTTATCTTTTTTTTGCTTAATTTCTTCATCAATGTTTTTAAATTTGTTGAATTTCTCGTTGTATATATTTCTTAATCGCTCTTCTTTTCCTATAAAATTGACCTGGTTTCCATTACTCATTGCATTTTCTCTAACCAAGTCTTCAATTCGTTTACTTATAATAATCAGTTCTTCCTTAAGATTTTCAGATTCTCTTTCTAGATCTGCGGTGTTGTAAACTGTTTTAAGTAGTGTTTGTAAATTTTGTTTTACTTCTTTTTTTATAGACGCCAATGAATTTAGCGACTTGAGAAAAATTTCTTTTATTTGCTCTTCATCAATAGTAGGAGAGTTGCATGGTTCTTCTCCCTTTTTATATTTTTTATTGCACCTATAAATCTTATGTCTATACTTTGTATTAGAGTGCCATACCTTTTCTCCATACCATGCGCCACAGCAACCACACTTTATTTTACTTGAAAATATTGAATTACCACTTTTTCTTCCTTGAGATTTTCTTCTATCAATTTCTAACTGGACGAATTCAAATTGTTCAGGACTTATTATTCCTGAATGATGGTCTTCAACATAGTACTGAGGGATTTCGCCTTCGTTCATTTTTCTAGTCTTTTGTAAAAAGTCAGTTGTATATTCTTTTTGTAGTAAAGCGTCTCCCTTATACTTCTCATTGGTTAGTATTGATTTTATTGTAGAAGCGTGCCATTTGTCTTTTCCATAGGTTGTTTTAAATCCTCTCTTTTCTAATTCCTTAGCAATAGCTGTATAAGAAAGTCCCGTTATAAATAGCCTATAAATAAGTCTTACAATTTTTGCTTCTTCTTCATTGATTTTAAAGTCTTTATCATAACCCAAGAAATGTTTGTATCCAAGGCTTACTTTTCCTTCAGCGAATTGTTTTCTTTTTCCCCATGTCGTATTTTCAGAAATACTTCTTGATTCTTCCTGTGCAAGTGACGACATGATGGTTATTAAAAGTTCTCCCTTGGCATCAAGCGTCCATATATTTTCTTTTTCAAAATATATTTCTACGCCTTTCTCTTTTAATTTTCTTACATTTTGAAGGGAGTCTACAGTGTTTCTTGCAAACCTAGAAACTGACTTAGTTATTATTAAATCAATTTTTCCATCTAAGGCGTCATTTATCATTTGTTTAAATCCATCTCTTCTTTTCGTGTTAGTGGCACTGATTCCTTCATCAGAATACATTCCTACAAACTCCCAATCACTTCTTGATTCGATGTAGTTCTTATAATAAGCCATTTGTGTTTCATAACTTGTTGCTTGTTCTTCACTGTCAGTAGAAACCCTAGCATAACCTGCAGTCCTTCTTTTTTTCACTTGTGATAAGGGTTGTGAGGATATTAAATTTAGTGTAGCAGGTATTTTTGTTACTCTCTTTGCCATATCTTCTCATCTCCATTCTTAAAAAGAAATTCTAACTTATTTTTTGAAATATTGATTATTTTAATGTGCTCTACTACTTTTCCTTGAAAGTTACTCCCTAGGATTTTAAATGCCGCCTTTTTTAATTCTTCTTCAGATAATGGTTTGAAATCTCTGTTTGTACAAAACCAAGCTTTAGATTTTCCGTTGTTGTGTCTAATGCATTTACTCCCACATTGTTTACAGTAAATTTTATTAGTGAATGGATTCGAACCCCTCTCTCCAGTGTAGGTTCTTTCTATAACTTTAATCTTTCCATTCTTGAGTTTAAACTCGAGTCTGTCTCCAAAGATTTTTATTTCTTTAATTCTATCTTTAAACTCCTCGTTACTGTATCCACTAAGCCCAATTACCTCATCAGATGCTTTTATCAATTCTTCTTCCTTAATTGGTCTACTATCACAACAGTCTAATCCTTTACGTTCCTTTGTGTTACAAACCCATTTCTTTTTATTTCCTGCCGTTCTTCTGCTAATCCCACTTCCACAATTTCCACATTTTACTAATCCTGAATAAGGTGTCAAAATTGGATTTTTATTTGGCATTTTTTCTGCTCTTTCTCTTCTAATATTAAGAGCTTTTTGATAATCTTCTTTTGAAACTAAGGGTTCATACATGTTTTCTACCAAATACATAGGAAGTTCGCCTTTATTTCTTTTTCTTACTTTAGATTCATCAATGTAATTTTTTTGAAGGATCATATCACCTGTATAAGAGATACTTGATAGAATGTCCTTAACCGTTGTTTGTTCTAATTGTCTACCTTGTCTTCCAACTATTCCTCGGTTACCTAAATCTTTAGCAATTGCATAGGCAGATTCTCCCTTTAGATATCTTTCATATATTTCTTTTACGACTTTACCTTCAAAAGGAATTATTCTATATTTTTCTCCGTCCCAGTAATACCCATAAGGAGCAATGTGACCATTTTCTATTCCTTGTTCAAAGTTCTTTTTTATACCCCATTTAACATTTTCAGAAATTGATCTTGATTCTTCTTGAGCAAATGAGGCCAGTAATGTTAGAAGAAGCTCTCCCTCAGAAGTTAAAGAGTTTATTCTTTCTCGTTCAAAATATACAGCTATATTTAAGTCTTTCAGTTCTCTAACTGTATTCAAGCAATCTACTGTATCTCTTGCAAAACGACTGATACTTTTGACCAATACCATGTTAATTTTTCCCGCCTTACAATCTTCTAAAAGTCGATTAAATTCTGCCCTATTTTTCGTTGTTCTTCCTGTGATTCCTTCGTCTGCATAAACCCCTGCATAATCCCATTCTGGATTGCTCTTAATAAGTTTCTTATAGTTGTTAACTTGAGCTGATAGTGATTTATGTGTCATATCAGTTGCTTCGGATACACGAGCATATGCAGCAACTTTTATTTTGGCATTTAACTTAAGATTTTGGTTCTTAATTTTTGTAATTTTAGCCATTTTTTCCTCCTTTCTTTCATTACATATTCCCGTACTATCCGCACTATATCAAGTCTATATCTGCTATTAAGTCACCTATTTCAGGATTATATTTATCAAGCATTTTTTTATTGAATTCATGGTATTCCTCTTCAGTTATTAAGTTTCTACGTAATAACTGTCTTACATAACTCATGGTAACTTGGTAGATAATTTCTCTATTGTGCATTTTCGTCACCACAAAAACTAGCTGATATATAACAACTGTGAGAGCAGTACTTTCTGTTTTTATTTCCATAAGAAATAAAGTTTTTGCCACAATGGTTACAAGTTAAGGTGTAATTTGCTCTTTTATTTATTTTATCTTGATGAGAATTCCACCATGTTAATCTACATTTATCTGAGCAAAACTTCTTCTTTTTTCTCTTCGGATTTTGCTTGACTAAAACGCCGCAATTTTTGCACCTATCGTTACCTGTGCCGCTTAATCCATTTCTCTGACAATAAGACTTTACTGTATTAACACTTATACTTAGTTCGGACGCTATCTTTTTATATCCAAACCCCTTAATCCTCAATTCTATTATTTTCTCTTTATCTGTTAGATTCATAAAATAACCTCCTAACTGTCTAAGTGTTTTTAAGAGGCCTTTTTCCGGTCTAAAATAAAAAAAAGTCCTGACAAATTTTCTTTTACGAAAACCGTCAGGACTTATCCTTAAATATTAAGTTAACTTTATATGCATATTTTAAAAGTTTATTCTACTTCTGGTACTTCTATATATATATCTATAGTTAATATTTTTTTCATCATCTTTATATCTCTCTTTGTATTTATTCTCCGTTAAATCCATCATAACTTTACCAGATTTATTAATATAAACCAGGAGATCATCTTTGCCTTCTCTGTGGGAACTAATTAAACCTGATGCAAAAAGTTTTCTCAGTTCCTTCTGAAATGATTCAGACACTACATTAAATTCTTTATTGTTTCTCCCAAATTCTCTACTTTGATAAAATACAAGTCCACCTAATGAATGGTCAAAAATACCCATCGTATTATCAATATAGAATTGTATTCTTTCAAATGGAATGTTGGATAGTGTTTTTAAACAAAAGTAGTCTTCATATTTAAAAGTGTACCAGTCTGTCTTATCCAAATAATTTCTTATTTCTTCCAGTAATTGATTTAAGTCCTTTTTATTATTAAAGGTCCTATTTGAATAAAAAGAGTTCGTCGGATGATTACTTATTCTAAAGGTAATATATTCACTATCACCTTTTATTATTATAAAATAGGCTGACTTAGTTTTCTTGGCAAAAGAAAAGTTTAGAATTCTTTCGTCAGCGTTCAAAATATTTATAACTTCTAATTCTAAATTATTCATAGCATTAACTCCTATGGATATTATAAGACATTTGATTTTTTAATGCTATTTTATAACATACTATTCACTCTTCTCTGAACTGCATAATAGTCGTATCCAGCTTGAGTTAACCTTCTTTTTCTCTCTTCTCCATTACCCCATTTCCCACTTATAACTTCTCTCGCTAATTGGTCGATTGTCTTTCCAACTGGATATACTATCTTGCCATTAGCATCGAAAACTTTTAATCCAAATCTATCGGCACATCTTTTGGCATTTTCTAAATTCTTAAATGCACCTTTCTGGCTTTTTATATCAGACCAAGATTTTCTAACTCTATATATCCCACCTGTTGGATTACTAACATTCTTATTTTCTCTTAGTCTTTTATTGACTTCACTTGCTATATATGGGAACTTACTTCCTAGATATGGGCCAGGACAATTTGTATTTTTATACCACTCGTGTTTTTGAAGAACGCCATCCTTGCCCCCAGTATAGGTGCAAGGATAGATTCCATTTCTCCTGCAGATGTCTGTCACTAAATCAATTAGTCTATTTAAAACGTAATCAGAAACTAACCACTGAGGTCCTCTCGTAGAGTTCCCTACTTCAATTGTGACTGCTCGATTGTCACACCAGGAAGATGAGGTTGTCCAGGCTCTGTTAGATTCATCTACTCCTAAAACAATGACTCCATCGGATCCTAAATTGTAGTTAGCTGATGCACGTCTTGACCTTGGCACAAATATCCCAGCAAGATTTCTACCATTTATAACTCCAGCTGCATGGTGAATTGCTATTTTAGTTATCTCTTGATTTCTTCTTCCACTATGGTTAGGTGAAAGAATTCTTGCTTGTACTAATGGACTATTACTCATTTATTTCTCCTCCTTGAATTGTTCTAATACTCTTTTTAATTTTTCTGGTACTGGCAATCCTAAAGCTACAGAGTTTTCTAAGATAGAAAGCCCTTCATTTGCTATATAAAAAAAGATGATGGCTGTTCTTATCATTGTCCCATCACCTTTGATTAAATTTACATCACATAGGTTTGCGATACCTACAACTATAAAAATCATTATCTTTTTAGCTATCCCTTTAAATCCTATGGATGAAGACAGTTTTCTTTCGACCCCTGCTCTCAAAACTCCTGTCAAATAGTCAGCTATTACAAAAGCAAGTAGTGTGTAAATAAAAGCATCTACACTTCCAAGATAAAATCCCAACCATCCTCCAATGGCTGTAAAACATACTTTTAGTATTTCTAAAAACTTATTCATTTTATTCCTCCTCTGTTAAGGTATATGTTATTTTCATTGTCTTATCTGCCGTTTTTAATATTGGACTTGATAAGTTATTAATTGTTCCTAGATATGGAGTATGAAGAAATAAAAGTTTATAAAAAGTATCTTCATATCCCCCATATCCTAAAATTAATGGACCTAGATTTACTGTTGCAGACATTAAATTTTGTAGACCTCTTCCTTGATAATTAGAATTATCTTTGTTCGAGAAAATTTGGTCATTTTTACTAATCGCAAATTTATAACCTAATACAAAATCCCCCCAATTAGTTAAATATGAGTATTCCCCTGAATAGAATACTCTAATAATATCGTAGCCAAGGTCAAACTTATTGATATCTACAGGATTTTCAATATTAATTTTATATAAAAAATTGCTATTGTTATAATCTAGTGCATATAAATAACCATCTTTTATACAACTAAATGTTTTTCTTTCACAATAACTGCTTGATTGTGTTTTATACTCCCCAGTTTTATAAAGCCTAACATTGTTCAATGACCAATTATCAACAGTTGTAGAATAATCAATTTTTGAAATCTTCATTCTTATAAGGTTGCTTCTATTAACGGCAAATCCATACCAATATCCATTTTTCCCATCATAAAAACAAGACTCATACCATGTGCTGCACTTGTTAAAAAATTCGGTAGCATCTACTACGGTTTTATCTTCTTTATTAAAACCTTTTGTAAGTATTGGATCGTTTAGACCAATACTGGTAATTGATTCTTTTAACTTAACTATGTCTATAGATTTATTATTTTTAGGCCATATTGATACCAATGTGTTACTTTCCAAATCATACTCAACACATCCTTGATAAATATCTGTGATATTCCTATCAGAACTCATTTTTGTTCTATTTAAAAGGAGAAATGGGTCCCTACCATTTTCATCTCCATAATAAAATTTACCTCCTCTATAATGGGTCAACGCTAGTGACGATATTCTTCCATTTCCTTGTGATGTAGAAAAGTCCCATACAAATTTATATCCATTATCTATGGGAGAAGATTCAGTTAAGTTTGCCGACCCCCTTTTAGATGCATCCGTTGAATTAACATCATTTGAAGCATATCCAATAATCTTATTATCAGATGGTGGATATATTTTTTTAGGATCTTCATCAAGAGGATTTTCAAATAACAAGATTCCACCATAGCATTTATTGGCAATTGGAAAAATCTCTTCGTGAAATTTTGTTACAAGTTCCTCTCCGACTGGATACATTAGTCCTGATGGATTGAGTCTTAATAAATCTGGGACTGCATTAGTTATTAAGTTTTCATCTTCATATATCTCCTTCGTATTTGTTCTCACATCAGTTAGCTCAATTACTGATTTACCCTTAAGCATTTCCTTCCTCCTTATCTTTAAATTCTGTAGCGATTTCTTCTTTATATTTTCCAAGCACCAACCCCCGATATTTAAATCTTCCTACCTTTTCATTAAATGCTAGTGGTCTTGGGACTTGACTTTCTACTTTGTATTCAGCATTGAATTTCCTAAGCAGGAATGAATGACTAAGTTCTATTCTCTTCCAAGATTCATCAATCTTAAGCTTTCCATCCCAAGCCTCTGTAGAACCTAGAGATTGACCAGATATAGCCGCAATAGCATTATCTTTACCTATCATAGCTTGTCCTGATTCAAGTCTAATAAGCACTGAGAAGTTGTTCATCGTCTTTTCCTGAAGTTTAGTTAATGGATAAAAAAGATTTAAAATATGGTCACCACTTAGGTAGGTTTCCTTTGGAATGTGATGTTCTATTTTCGTATCATTAAAAACATAGGTAACAATAATCCTTGTTGGTATTTCTATGTTTTCAATAAAGTCTAATTCTTCTACTTCCTCTTTTTCGCTTGTGCCCTCTTGGGTATCAAACTTTGGAGGATCATAGGACTTTACTTCTTCATTTAATACCTCAACTTGTTTCTTGACCTTTCTAGATATCTTTCTTATTTTTTCTTCAGTATCACAAATTATATTTAACAAGATAGATGCATTAAAAATTGCCTCCGTTTCTTTATTGGATGCAAATTCTATACGAATTATTGGTGTATCTGTTGTGGAAATATTAAAGGCAGAATAATTTGAATATGAATGAACAACTAATTTTTCAGATTCAATCTGGTTTAAAAGTCCTGCTATATTCTTATCATTCTTGCTTTTAGCCCTAGATAAGTATGGGTTCTTCCCTACACCAAGAATTCTATGCTTACCATTTATCTTGTATTCAATATCAGTGATAAGTCCTTCTATCTTTTCTTCTTCGTAAGAAATAGCTATCCTATCTCCAACATCAAGGCTTGGGTCTCCTATAGTCACCATGTCAAAAGGTGTGTGATGAATCTTACAAATTTCAGTAAGAAGTACCTCACACATTCTTTTCCTTTTTTCTGGAAGTCCTAACTGCATCAGTGGATTTATTCCAAGATTCATAGTTAGACCATCATCATTTTCTAAAGAGTAGTATTCAGCTATTTTAGTCTTTGCATTTGTTGAGTTGATGGCTGTATATCTTGTCTTAAAATCTGATATTGATGAAGAAAATCTTTCTCTCGTTTTAATTTCAGTTGATATACTTTCTGCATACTTTCTTAAAACCAATTTCCCATCACGAGAAACCCCAGCAAAAGCACCAAGGGTTGATGCTATATAGTGAATAAAGTCCCTGTAAGTCTCTATATCATGGTCTTGATAAATTGCCAAAACTTCCTCACCATTTACAAAAGCTTTTACCTCATCTTCCGTCATTCCTAGTTCTACCTTGCACTTCTCACATGAAAGACTTAGTAGTTCAAAGGCTGTACCAAAGGTATCTGTTACTGGGAAATTCTTATCAAATCTAAGCATATAGTCATATCCTTTTAGTTCTAAAATTTTCTTAGACCTATTTGCTTCAGTGACATCAAAAATTCCCATTGGTATGGTTTCTATCTTTTTATTCTCTAATTCTTGATGATAAAAAAGTTCTAGCTTTGAATCTTCTAGAGAATACCTATCTATATCTGAAAAAAGACTGATTCCAAGTTCTCCAGCATAAACTGTACCTATTTCAAGCTCAGATGATCCAGAGCAGGATCGATGGATGTATCCAGACCCTTTAAGAATATCTTTATTGGTAAATGGAATGATTGTTTCATCTTTTAAGATGATATTTCCCGTCCAGTAAAATTTACGAGAGTTCTTTTTTATAACTGTTTTATATTCATTGCTTGTTAGATACATCAATATTCCTCCAATGAAAAAGATACTTCCCACAATCCTTTATAAGAAGTATCTTTTATTAGTTTGACTTGAAACTTGTCTATATACATTTGTGTCTCTTTTAGTTCCAATGTTTCTGTATCTAAGAATTTAACTTTAAGATTAGACTTGTTAGCAAAATTGCTTAAGGTCTTTACAAGTTTAGGACTACAAGAAAAACTTACAGAAATACTTGCTACTTTATTTCTAACAATATCCCTTTGAATAGTGCCTGCTTCTGTTTCTCCTCCAGTATCTGCTTCTATATCTCTAAACTCCAAATCATAAGAATTTGGTAGAGGTAGGTCTACTCCTTCAATAATTAAATATGATTGATATTTCATTATACGACTACACCTCCATTCACTGCGTCGCTTTGCTCCTTGTTCATGGGGTGAGACTGCATCTGACCTACCAACAAAATCATAGATTTTGGGTTAGGTCATTATCTACCTCCACTTCTTAAATTCTTACGCATAGATGCATTGACAATAACTTCATCAAGGAGAGTTCCACCAAGATAAACTGGTATGACTATATCTCCAGAATTTTCAGATTTTAAATTTATGTTTGCAAGTGCATCAGATATTTGTCTTCCTATATCAATCCCATTTATATTGGATTCTTTATCATGTCCTCCAATACCTAGAGATGATATATTGGGGCTTAAAACCATATCGCTTGCCACATTTTTCATTGAAGATTGTACTAATCTCCTGCTCTTTTCAATTCCTTTAGATAAACCTTCCATAAAATCAGGCATCCATGATTCATAGTCGGTAAGCGGACCAACATCTGGAACAGAGAAGTGCAGGTAAGACCTAATAGTTGATGCTACATTCGATACAGCCGATGTAACATTGCTAATTGCACTTCTAATCCCTCTAGCAATTCCGTTAATCATATCGGCTCCCCATGTATAAGCTTGAAATGCTAAATTCTTAATGTGATTAACTGCATTATTAAATCCATTTCTAATAGTGGACTGAATATTTGACATGGTCGATGAAATGCTTGATCTCATAGAATTAAAGGCAGACGATACTGCTGACTTCGCGGTATTTACTGCAGATGAAATAGTCGACTTTATGGAATTCCAACCAGATGAAACAAAGGATTTAATATTATTCATTGTTGATGAGATAAAGGTCTTTATCCCATTCCAGATTGATTCAAGGACTGTCTTAATAGAAGTCAAGATAGTCTCAATTGTAGTTTTTATGTTTGTCCAGGATGTAGAAATAAATTCTCCAATAGCAGTAATAACTGTTGTTAAAAATTCTTTTAGTCCATTCCAAATAGTCTCTACTTTTACTTTGATTGCATCAAGAACGGTTGAAATTAAAGTCTTAATACCTTCCCAAGTAGTTCTGATAAACTCTCCAACTGCAGTAAATACTTCTGTAGTTGTAGTTGAAATAGCTGTCCATATATTGGTAAAAGTTGTTTGAATTCCCGTCCAGAGGCTCGTAAAGAACTCTCCTAAACTTTGCCATAGACTCTTTGCTCCCTCAATAAAGGTATTCCAAGATTCAGTTAGAAAAGTTGTTATAGATGTCCAGGTAGTATTCCATCCTTCAGAAAGTCCATTCCATAGGTTGGCAAAGAAGTCCTTGATGCCTTTCCAAGTAGTCTTAACACCTTCAATAAATCCAGACCAGAAGTCTGATAGAAAACTTGTGATTTCAGTCCAGGTATTTGTCCATGAATCAGATATCCCTTGCCATAGGTTTACGAAGAATTCTTTTATTCCATTCCAAATAGCAACAGTTGATTCCTTAATAGTTTCCCATATGGAGATGACCCCTTCTCTAAACCAGTCGCACTTCTTCCATAAAAGAACAAGACCAGCTATTACTGCACCAATAGCAATAGGAACAATACCAATGGCTGATACTACTGCAGTGATTGCTGGTATAAGTGTACCTGTAAAGATTCCAACTATCTTAGTTATTCCTCCTACTATTAGAGGTCCTTTGGTCATAATAGTTCCGATTGACCAAATAAGTTTTCCTACAATCATAAGTACAGGACCAAGAGCAGCTATAAAAAGACCGATACCTGCAATAATACCTTTTACTGGACCTGGAAGTGCATTAAGTCCATTTACCAGTTTTGTTAATATATCTACTGCTTTTCTAACAGCAGGCATCAAAAGTTCTCCAAAGGATATAGCTAATTCTTCTAAGGCAGATTGTAAAATCTTTAATTGGCCAGCTAGGTTATCCTGCATAGTAGCAGCCATTTTTTCTGCTGTTCCATCTGCATTATAGATGGCATCACTCAAACTATTATAGTCTTTCTCACTGGCATTTATAATTGCCAACATTCCAGACATGGCATTTTTACCAAATATCATGGATGCTGCTTGTGCTTTTTGAGTTCCATCTAAATTAGCAAAGGCTACCCTAAAGGTGCTTAGAGTTTCATCAAGTGAAAGGCCCTGTACATCTTCAATAGATAATCCCAACATGGACATTCCATTAATAACTTCTTTAGTTGGTGATGCGAGTCTTGTTAGTCCAGACCTTAAAGCGGTCCCTGCTTGTGAGCCTTTTATTCCTGCGTTAGCCATTAAACCTATAGCTACTGCTGTATCTTCAACTGAATAGCCAAGTGTCCCAGCAATAGGTGCAGCATATTTGAAGGTTTCACCCATTAATGAAACATTGGTATTGGCATTAGATGATGCAGCAGCAAGAACATCAGCAAAGTGAGAAGAGTCTTCAGCTTTTAAACCAAAGGCTGTAAGGGCATCTGTAACGATATCTGAAGTAGTAGCTAGATCCTCACCACTAGCTGCAGCAAGGTTCATGACTCCTTCAATACCACTAATCATATCTTTACTTTTCCAACCAGCCATAGCCATGTAGTTCATAGCCTCTGCCGCTTCAGATGCTGAGAACTTGGTCTTGGCCCCCATTTCACGAGCCTTTTCCCTTAGGGCATCAAAGTCGGAGCCTGTTGCACCAGATACTGCTTTTACCTTTGACATACCTGAATCAAAATCTGATGCAGTCTTTACAGCCGCTACCCCAAGACCTGCTACTGCAAGAGATACTGGCATCATTTTTCTTCCTACATTTTCTATATTTTGCCCTGTGTTTTGCCATTTTTCTCCAGTAATAGCTATGTTTTGCAGGGTTTGATTAGTGGTTGCACCTTGCCTTTCTAAAGATTTAAGGGCTTGTTCTGTTTCAATAATCTCTCGTTTAAGTGCATCATATTGCTCTTGGGAAATCTTTCCTTCTGCAAGAGCCTGTTCAGCTTGTTTTTGTGCCTCTTTCAAAGAAGTTAATTTGTTCTTTGTTTCTTCTAAGGTCTGTCCTAATAGCTTATGCTTTTGGGAGATAAGTTCTGTATTTCCAGGATCAAGTTTTAGAAGTTTATTGACATCACGAAGTTCTGATTGGGTATGTTTTATCTCCGTATTAACTTGTTTTAGTGCGGTCTGTAATTTGGTAGTATCTCCACCAATCTCAACAGTTATCCCTTTTATTCTATTTGCCAATATCTCACCTCCTCTTTAGAGATATATTTATCAGTGTTTTTGTTGATGTTTTTATCAATTTTTGCTATACTTATCTTGAGGTGATAAGTATGAATTTTGTAAAAGAATTATCCAATAAGACTGTATCCATTTCTGAATTCAATCGAGGTCTAGCTGGACGTATTTTCGATGATGTTAAAGTAAATGGTTCTAAAGTTGTATTAAAAAATAACGCCCCTGAGTGCATTCTTCTTTCCCCAGATGAATATATGAAACTTATTGATGAACTCGAAGATGCAAGAGATCTTATGCTTGCCAATACAAGGATGTCATCAATGGATAAATCCGATTTAATTTCTCAAGATGAATTTGAAGAAGCCTTTCATATCAATTTAAATGAAGTCTCTCCTCTTGATGAGGACGAAATTGAATGAACTATAAACTATCCTTTATAAAAGAAGCCATCCAAGACTATAAAGCCTTAGATGGATCTCAAAGAAAATTGTCGATAAAGCACTTAAGAGGATCTTGATAAATCCTCTTCCTAATACTGAAGGTGGGTATGGCAAGCCTCTTTCTAACCTTTCTGATTCTAAGCTTGCTGGTCTTATGAAAATTAAACTTAAGAGTTCAGGTCTTAGGATCGTTTATAAATTGGAAAAATCAGATGACGAAGTTCTTGTCATTATTATCGGTGCAAGAGCGGAATCCAAAGTCTATAAAGACGCTGAAAAAAGAGTAGCTAAGCTTGAAGATTAAAATTTATCAAAGTCTTCTTGCGTAGCTACTTCTTTATATTTATAGTCGTCATTATTCTTTTCTGTAAACATATCATTTACAAGTCCAATTGTTAGTAGAGATAAATCAGAAACAGAAAGACCAAGTTCCACTGCCCTTAATAGAAACAAGGGTGTAGTCATTGGTCTTTCTGTTGGCCTTACTTTTTTTTAGGAACTTCTTCCGATTTTATATTAAGTCCCCATAATTCAATTAGCTGAGGTAGAATTTGATAAATTGAAAAGGTTGAGAAATTATCCAACCATTCTTCTGGACTATCTGGTACAGATTTATCTCCATGCTTTGCCATTACATAGGCTATATTTTCAAATAGTTCTAATGAGCCTATATCTAGATTGGATTTATCTTCATCATTTTTCTTCATGGATTTTTCAAGTTCCATTAAGTCTTTGAAGATATCTCTTCCAAATTTAAGTCTATAGATTCTTGGGATTGCTGCTGATGCACGGAAAACAACTTCTTTCCCATCGATTTGAATTTTCTTGGTTAGTGCCATATTTATTTACCTCCAACACTTGCTCTTGAAGGTGTTACTGTATTTTCTGTTGGCATATAGACTGACTTGTACCAACCATCATAAGTTTCCTTTGTAGTCTCTTCGCCTGTTCTAGCCTTTACATTTCCATTTGGAAGTGGTCTTGCTTGAATAGACAAGGTTTCTGGTTGGACTTCTCTTGATTCCTCGTTGGTTTCTCCTTCAAGAGTAGGTCTTGCTGCTGAGCAGTTATACATGACGTGACGGATTTTCTTTTGGTCACCATCAAACTCAAATAACAGTGCAAAGTTTGCAGTTTCGGAATTTGAAGACTCAATAAGAACTTTATTTGAATCTGATCTTTCCATCAAAACATCCGTCCTAAAGGATTCTGGAATAAGGGCGATTTCTAAATCTCCATCATATCCCATATTGTTTGAAATAGTGTAGTATTCAATTCCATCTGCATAAAAGCTTTCAGGCTCTCCATTAGGATCCAATGAAATTGAAACAGCACCAGGCATTGGCACTGGTGTTTTATATTTAATAACGCCCTCTTCAGCTTTATCGAATAATGCATAATGCACATTGCAAATATTAAACTTTACCTTATTTGCCATAATTGTTACCTCCCATAAATTGTAGTGAGTCAGCTCCATCACAATTCTCTTCGCTCCTTATCAGTCGCAGAGAATTGGATTGCGTGACATCTGACCTACCTTCCACTCGCAAGGCTCGTGGGGTTAGGTCATTAACATTACAAATATTAAATTTAACTTTATTAGCCATTTTTTACCTCCATAGTAAATTCATAGAGAACTTCATAGAGTCTTTCTGATTCAATCCAAACTTCAGACTTTTCATAATAGATCTTTTCTCTATCAAGTATCTCTTCTATTTTTTCTTCTAATTTTAAATCTTTCTTATCGGTATAAAGTTCTAAGTCTATCTGGGTGTTTTTATAGAAAACTACTCCATCTGCACCAAAGTGTTTATTCTTTGGAAATAGATAGACTATAAATGGTGGAGAAGGGCTTTCTCCTTCAGCAAAGTGCGAGTATGCAAATGGGAGTCCTATCTTTTCAATTATTTTTAATAGCCTATCCATCTTGTAATTTCCTCATTATATTTTCTTCCAATTCTCTTACTCCTTTCTCTTCAGCTGGTCCAATGTGTGGCTTAGCAGATACTCTTCCTCCCTGCCTAAGAACATGACCTTTTTCAAGTAGATGAGCCAGCTGGTATCTATTTCTTGAGTGAACCACAAGTTCTATTGAATTTGAAGTTTCTTTCATAGTTTTTACAGACCAGGACTTAGAATATTTCCTTGTTTCTCCTACAGGTGCATTTTCTTGTATGTCTTTTCTAATATTACTACCAGTCTTTTTAACTTCCTTTTTGACTTCGTCTGTTGCCATATCAGAATATTCTTCTAAGCCTTTCATTATTTCACTGGCGAGGTTTTCAATTTTTACATTCATCTACTCACCTTCCTACTTCTAAACTTTATAAGTCTATTTTTATAGTTCATAAAGTCAATTGATATGATATTGTACATTTCATCATCAAATAGAATTCTGTATTCTGAAGTGTTAATATTCTTTAACCTATTTTGAAATCTTACAGTAAAAGAAATGTCTGACCTGTCTACTTCCATTCCTAAAAAAACCTCTTCACCTTTTCCTTGAAAGGAAATATAGGCTGATGTTGTTAGATAGTCCATCCATACTGATTTATGGTTACCAATTCCATCCACCTCAACATTTTTATTTTGAAAGATTATTTTTCTATTTAAATCCGATATCTTCATTAGAACTCAGCCTTTCTCATTCCAAATAATAAAGCCCTTAGAGTTAAGTTTAGTTCAGAATAATCTGCCTCTTCTCTGTGTTCATAAAGATAAGCGGTCATATAGAGGACAGCTATCTTTCCATTTGGATTTTTAGAAAGTTCTTCTTCACTATCAACCCTGGCTACATCCATGGAGTGCTTTATTGATGATTGGATGAAAGAATTAATCATCTCATCCTCATCATCAAAATCCACCCTTAAATAGGACTTTGCCTCCTCAAGAGTAATCATAATTTACTCCTTAGGCAGTAGCACCGATTTTTAATAGTTTAACTGCTTCTCTTAAAACTAAGATTCCATCAACTCTTTCCTTACCTAAGAAACCAACCATACCATTTCCAGCAAATAGTTCCTTTAAGTCTTGAAAAGACCTATTTCCTCTATCTCCAATCTTGTAGTATGAAAAATCGCCAAAGGCTACTGCAAGCTTTCCTTTTTCAGCTTTTGGAGCAAAGGCTGATGTGTAGGCAGGATATCCTAAAAGTCTATCTGGTTCTCCATCTTTAAGTGATGGTTGCCAAATATATGCACCATTAACATCTTTAAGCTTTCTAATTTGAGCAACTGTTGCATCATTTAAAATGAAGGCGGCTTTCTTCCTATAAGGCCTATCTAAGGAGTAAACTAAATCAATTAATTCATCTGCAGTGATTGTTTGAGCTTTTGTTGTTCCTCCAAGTTCTCCACCCTTTTTAGAGTCAAAAATTCCTGTAGGCTTATTTACTCCATCGCCATTTAAGAAGGCATCCTCTTCAGCATTTGCTAACGCTCTAGTAAATTCTTCAGTAATGTATTTTTCTAAATTAAAGGCTGCATCATATAGAAGTTCTTCAGTTACTTTAATACCAACATGGAGTTTGTGTGCATCTAGAGATACTTGATCGAATGTGCCATCTCCAAAGGTTAGTTGACCACCTTCTTCTACCCATAGGGCTGCTGGTTTCGTAGCAGCAATGTTAATTTTATGAAGTCCAGAAGTTTGAACTTTTGTAGCTAGTTTTCTTACAATATTTTCATCTTCAAGTCCATTTACAATATCTACTTCCATTTCTTCTGGAACTAAATATCCACCACTTTCATCTGTACCAACTTTTAATTCATTGGAAATATCTCTAAAGTTAGTTCTTAATGCCTTCATCATAGACTTCTTATAAACATTTCTTGCTCTCATTGGTTTTTCTTCTTCATTAAAAGTAGCAGGTTCATTTGTTAATGCTTGAGTAGTAGGTTTTTCTAAAGTTTTATCCATTTCTTCTTCCCTCTTCTTTCTTTCAATTTCACGAGTGTAATTCTCGATAGTTCTCTCCATCTCTTCATATGTCTTGAAGTCTTCATCAGACATTAGACCCTTTTCATCTTTCTTAGATTCAGCAAATGCCTTTGCCTCATCCCAAGCTTTAGTTCTCTTTTCCATTAGTTCTTTTAAGTTCATATAATTACCTCCAAGTATTTTTAATTTTGTTTAATCTTTCTTCTACCTCACTCATTGAGTGAGTCTTTACTTCTTTATTTATCTTTGTTAAAAGTGAGTTTGTAACTGCTCGTCTTGAAAAGACCATGTTTGTAGCTTTTTCATCTTTTCTTTTGTCAGTGAGAGTTCCATCACAAAAACCCATCTCGATGGCCTTATTCTTATCAAACCAAGTCTCTCCATCCATTAGATTAGAAATCTCTTCTCTGGATAAACCTGTCTTAATCTCATAGGCATTGATGATTGATTCCTTAACTTCCTTTAACATATCTATGGCTTTTTGCATTTCTTTTGAGTCCCCAATTGCCACAGTTAAGGGGTTGTGAATCATCATTAATGATGTAGGACTCATCAATACTTCAGTTCCTGCCATAGCAATGACCGATGCTGCTGATGCTGCAAGTCCATCAATCTTAATGGTCACATTTCCCTTGTGTTCTAAAAGCATGGTGTAAATTCTCGATGCTGCGATACAATCTCCACCAGGGGAGTTGATCCACACAGTTATGTCTCCACTTTTATTTTTTAATTCTTCAAAAAAGAGCCTTGGCGTGATTTCATCATCAAACCAAGACTCTTCTGCTATAACTCCATCTATATAGAGTTCATTTGAATCCTTTTTCCAGTTCCAAAATATTTTATTTTGATTCATCTTTTGTATCATTATCTCCATTTCTTTTACTTTCATAGAATGAACCTGCCTTATCAAGTGGTAGCATATTTCCATTTACAAGATATAAGTCACCACCTTCTTCAGCTGAAATCCTATCAAGGTTTTCTAATTCTCTTATGTCATTTGCACTCATCCACCCATTCTGTCTTCCTACGGCATATCCATTCATTCTTGACTCATAGTCTCCTCTTAGAAGTCCATCAAGGTTGAATTTAATAAAGTAGGATTCCTTTTCTTTCTTTGTTAATAGTGCTCTTTCTAAGGATTGCTCCCAACGAACAATCCAAGGATCGAGAGTGTATTTAACAAACTCAAGTGACTGCTGTTCTATATTTGAAAATGATGACTTCTCCAAGTCACCAATCATATGAGGTGGTATTCTGAATATCCTTGCTATCTCATTTAACTGAAACTTTCTAGTTTCCAAAAACTGGGCCTCACTTGGTGCTATGGCTATAGGTTGGTATTTCATCCCTTCTTCAAGTACAGCCACTTTGTTGGCGTTCTTAGGCCCCTGAAAGGCTGCATTCCATGACTCCCTTACTCTTTCTGGGTCTTTAATAATTCCTGGATGTTCTAAAACTCCACCTGGTTGTGCTCCATTTTGGAAGAATGACGCTCCGTAATCTTCACAAGCCATAGCCATACCAATGGCATTTTTAGCCATGGTAATTGGCGAGTATCCAATAAGTCCATCAAAACCAAGTCCAGGTATGTGAAGGACATCTTCTTTTAAAAGATAAACTTCTTCAGATTTATGATTGTATTTATAGAAGATTTCTCCATCTTCACTTCTCATTACAGTCATCTTGTTTGGCATTAAGGGATAAAGTCCTATGACCTCATTTCTTCCATTTCGAATTATCTGAGCATAGGCATTCCCCCAAAGTAATAGATGGGTCATTAGTGTTTCTCTAAATACAAATGAAGTCATTTCATCATTAGGTTCGTCATGTAATAAGAAGTATATGGCATGGTCTTTTGCTTTTTCCTTTGAATTAGAATCTCCTCTTTTATATAGATGAAGAGGAAGTCCTGCTAAGGTTTCAGCAAGAACCCTTACGCACGAATAAACTGCTGTCATTTGCATAGCAGTAAATTCATTTACATTCCTTCCTGCTGTTGTTCTTCCAAATAAAAAAAACGATGAAGATATCCTCTCCCCGTCTTTAGGTTTGTCTCTCGACTTGCCTGTGCCCTTTCGGGTGAATATTAAATTTAAAATGTTTATATTACCACCTCCTAAAAGTTGGTATGAAAAAAGCACCTACTAATGTAGATGCTAAAAAATATCATGAATAAATATATGTTAAAACCACTTTGACTTTTCTTTTCTAAATTTAGGAATCTCTCCATAAGCATATGGATTATAATTATCTATATTACATCCAAACTCTTTTAATTCTATTATTTTATTATCAAAATCCCATTTAACCAAAGAAATTCCATTAAATTCATCAATTTTCCCATTATTCATCACTGATTTAAAATGCCATTCCACAATTGATTGGTCTTTAAAGTCTAAAAATTGTACAATATCCCATGTTTCAACTTTTGCACGACTGTTCCATTCTTTAAACCATAACTCGAGTGTACTGCGATTATTATACTTTGGCCCCCAACTTTCTGTATACACAATATCATTAGCAAAAATATCTTTAATTCCCAAGTCTTGTTTTTTTATCCACATATCAAACCATAAACGAATAATATCTTCTCTATTCCTCATGAATATCACCTCAAAAATGTTTCTATTTTATCTATATACCCATATTAAAAAACAATCAACCCCCTATCATCATAGACCGATTCACTTGTATCATTGCCACATCTTATCGCTCTATCAAGGGCCATGATTGTAGCAATTACTCCATCTATTTTTTCTGTAGATTTTTCTTTATCTGCTTTAATGTTTCCAGCAGGATCAGTTCGTATGAAAATATTATCCATCATCCACCTTAGAACTGGATGACCTCCATGGGCTATTTTTCTTTCGAGAGTTAGTTTCATGAGTTCTTTTGTTGGTGGAGACATATCTTTAAATCCTTGACCAAAGGGAACAACTGTAAAACCCATTCCTTCTAAGTTTTGGATCATCTGAACTGCTCCCCATCTGTCAAAGGCAATTTCTCTAATGTTATATACCTCACCTAAGTCCTCTATAAATTTTTCTATAAAACCATAGTGGACTACATTACCTTCTGTTGTCATAATATAGCCTTGTTTTTTCCAAAGGTCATAGTTTACATGGTCTCTTTTTACTCTTAGGTCGAGGTTATCTTCTGGCAACCAAAAATAGGGTAATATTTGATATTTATCATCTTCATCTACTGGAGGAAAGACTAAAACAAAAGCTGTAATATCCGTTGTGCTTGATAGGTCAAGACCACCATAACAAACTCTACCTTTTAATTCTTCTTCATTAATAGCAAAATTACATAGGTCCCATTTTTCCATAGGCATCCACCTAATTGATTGTTTGACCCATTGATTAAGTCTTAGTTGTCTAAAGGCATTCTCTTCAGTTGGATTTTGCTTAGCCGATTCACAAGCTTGCCTTACTTTTTCTATAGGAACTGTAATTCCAAGAGACGGATTTGCCTTATGCCATACTTTTTCATCTGTCCAGTCATCATCCCTGTCTGCTCCATAGATTACAGGATAAAAAGTTGGATCAGTTTTTCTTCCTTCAAGTATGTCGACTGCCTTTTGATGAGTCTCATAGCAGATTGATTTCGTATCCGTTCCAGCAGTTGTTATAAGAAAATATAAGGGCTGGGTTCTTGCATCACCAGACCCTTTGGTCATAACGTCAAAAAGCTTTCTATTAGGCTGAGTATGAAGTTCGTCAAAAACCACACCATGAATATTAAATCCGTGTTTAGAATAAGCCTCTGCAGATAAGACTTGATAAAAAGAATTGGTCGGCTTATATATCATCCTCTTTTGAGATGCTAGAATTTTTACTCTTTTAGATAGGGCTGGGCTCATCCTTACCATATCAGCTGCAACATCGAAGACAATAGTTGCTTGTTGTCTATCAGCAGCACATCCATAAACCTCTGCTCTTTCTTCTCCATCACCACAAGTTAAAAGAAGTGCTACAGCAGCTGCAAGTTCAGACTTTCCCATCTTCTTTGGTATTTCAATATATGCTGTATTAAATTGTCTATATCCTGTATCTTTTACAATTCCAAATAAGTCTCTTATGATTTCTTCTTGCCAGTCAATAAGCTTGAAGTCTTTGCCTGCCCATCGACCTTTTGTATGCTTCAGACATTCTATAAAGGCGACGGCATAGTCTGCTTTGTTTTTATCATATCGGGATGTTTCAAGCAAAAATCTACTTGGTTTATATTTCATTTGACCTCCTTCCTCTAAAAATAGGCATAAAAAATAGCCACATGATTGTGACTTCTACTACGACAAATAGAGCCTAAACTCTATTTAGAATTTTATTTTTATCTTTGTCTTGCTATGCTTAATTCTTTGTATGCTTTCTTTAGTTCTCTTTCTAGTGTTTCTGATTCTGCAAAAAGTTGAAATTCTTCATCTGTTAAATTTCCTTTTGATACCTCCCAAAGTTCTTCATGAACTTGGTCTGCACATTTCTTTGCTGTTCCCGCTATGTCTAAAAGGTTAATGGCTGCTCCAGTCTTGCCTTCTTTTGATTTTTTTATTGAGCTTTCAGCGTATCTTTTGCAAGCTTTAACTTCTGCTTCTAATCTTTCTAAAAGGTCTTTTTTCATGGTAATGTTCTCCTTTTCTTTTGTTGTACACATATTCCCGTACAACGAGAGATAAGTCAAGCAATTATCTTGCTTAACTCTCTATTTCTATTCTTAATTTCTCTTAAAAAGAAGTGCAGGTGTATATTCTTTTTCTTCTTTGCTTTCTTTGAAATTCCAATTAGTCCTTCCTGTATCTATTTCAATTAAGTCTATAGGAAAGTAACCTTTTCTTTTAAAACTTTTTAACCCTTTCATAAGACCTGTTGACTGGTCTGAAATTGTAAATTCTTTTACCCCAAACCTTTCAAGATTCTCTATCATATCTTCGTGATTGTCTTCGAATCCAATGTCATCAAAGTTTATGATGTCTCGACCTATCCTTTGGGATTCTCTATATGCCCAGTAAAATCTGTAACTGATTTTGTTTTCTTCAAATTCTTCTTTTTCTTTAATGTTTTCTAACAATTCAATCTTTTTCATTTTTGTACCTCCTCTTTTGTTGTACACATATTCCCGTACAATAGAGGAATAGTCAAGCAATGTATGGTTATTTATTTAGATTTTTCAATAATATCCTCCCTAAAAATTACATTTAACATTGAACCATTATCCCATTTTACTAGGATTGATCCAATGGAATCCACTCCATAAACTGTGCCTAAAGTTCCAACTGGTGGAGCCTGTTCATCTTCCATTTGGATTAGTTTTACTCTTGTACCTACTGGATACGTCTCTTTTAATTTTTGTATAATTTCCCTTGAAATCATCTAATCACCTCACATACATATATCACTCAAATACTGATTTATATCAAGTCAGATTAATAACATCTTCATACTTATACTCTTTTCCGTCTCTTAAAAGGCTTACATCTTCATCACTGCCAACTAATTCAATAAATCTATTTACAATGACATCTACAAATTTTTCATCAAGTTCAATCATCCTACAAATCCTATCAGTTTGTTCACAAGCTATTAGTGTACTTCCACTTCCACCAAATGGATCAAGTACAATAGAGTTTGTCATTGATGAGTTTTTAATCGGATAAGATAAAAGTGGAATAGGTTTCATAGTAGGGTGGTCACCATTTTTTCTTGGTTTATCAAATTCCCAAATGGTAGACTCCTTCCTTCCTGTGTACCAGTTGTGTTTTCCTTTTTTCTTCCAACCATATAGGATGGGTTCATGTTGCCATTGATATGGACTTCTTCCAAGTACAAGGGACTGTTTCTTCCAAATACAAGTACCAGATAAATAAAAGCCAGCGTCTTGAAATGCCTTTCTGAAATTAAGTCCTTCTGTATCAGCATGAAAAACATATATCGAACCATCATCTGCGAGGAACTTTTCCATATTTAAAAAGGAGCTTAGTAAAAATTCGTAAAATTTACCTTGCTCCATATTGTCATTTTTAATTTTACCAGCTGATCCTTCATAGTTTACATTGTATGGAGGGTCTGTGATGATAAGATTTGCTTTTGATTCTCCCATTAATTTCTCGTAGTTTGTCTCATCTTTAGAATCTCCACAAACAAGTTTGTGCTTACCTAATGTCCATATATCTCCAGCTTTAGAAAAAGTAGGTTTTTCCAATTCTTCCTCTACGTCAAAGTCATCATCTTGTGTATCATTTCCTAAATCAAAAAGAGTAGATAGTTCATCGGGTGAAAAGCCAGTTAGTTCTACATTAAAACCATAATCTTCTAATGATTCAATTTCTACTCTTAGTAGTTCTTCATCCCAACCAGCATCAAGAGCCATTCTGTTATCAGCTAGGATATAAGCTTTCTTTTGTGCCTCATTTAGGTGGTCTGCAAAGACACAAGGTACTTCTTTTATTCCTTCTTCCTTTGCTGCCATAATTCTTCCATGACCTGCAATAACTCCATAGTCTTTATCAATAATTACAGGATTAATAAAACCAAATTCTCGAATTGATGAACGCAGTTTGTTAATCTGGTCTTGTGAGTGAGTTCTTGCATTATTTACATAGGGTACAAGTTTTTCAATGTCAACTAATTTCATTTCTTTTGTTGTAATCATATTAGCCCCCACTTAGCAAATTCCTCAAAACCACCAATAGAATTAATGTAGTTTCTAGCAATTTCTACAATTTTTGAATATGGTATACCATCAACAGTCTCATCTCCGATTGCACAGGATAATTCAATCTCTCTATTTTCCTCTTGTGCCTTTAGATGGGCATAAATATTAACTGATACATCAGCTTTAGATAGGTCTTTACCATGAAGACCCCCACCAGTTACTGCTTGTCCCATATCAGAACCGAGTTTTCTATTAGTTGCTCCAGTATCAACATTATATCCTCCAGTCCAATCTCCTAATGGATTTACGATTGCTTTAGGATAAATCGATTTTAAAATTTCTGTTGGTACATTTGACTGACAGATGATGAGTTTATCTCCATCAAGGATGTATTTACCATCGTAAGGATAATTAGAATAGATTTCACGAGCAATTAAAGATAGTTTCTTTTCTTCATCTGATGTAGATACTCCCTTAAAAATTCCATTGTCCCCACATCTTATCTTTTCTTTTTGATTATTTGATAGGTGGATATCCTGCTCTACAATTTTAATATCTACTATGACATCTCCTGCTATCCTCCTAATCGCTTTTTCAATTTCTTTTTTATTTAACTTGCAGTCCGTTTCTATAATCACATGACAGTCTCCATGCCCTAGCAACACTTCAACTGCTATTTTAGGATTATATTTTTCTTTATATGCTAAATCTACAATTGCACCAGCAATACAATCTGCTATTTTATCTGGATGCTTTAGATTTACTTTTTCAAACAAATTTATTACCTCCTCTGCCTTAGTAATTTTTCCATCATATCTTCTCCATAGTCTTCATATACTTCCGTGCAGTTTTCTTTAACTATGTCATAAATCTCGTACCATAGAAGATTGGCCGTCTTTTGAAACTGGCTAGACATCTGTACAAATGGAGATGCAATAACTCCACCAGTTGTAGGATGCTTTCCTAAAAGTCCAAATTGACTTATTGCCTCTTCACATTGAATGTATCTTGCAAAAGCCTGGGAGTAGGATTCTAATAATCTTGGATTTACTAAGTTTTCACAGTTTCTCTGTTTTAACCAAGACCATGTCTCTTTATATATTTCATCAGCACCAAGTGGTATTCCATTCTTTTGCTTTGCTGATAGATAGTCACTTGGTGTAGGCATATCGGTTCCATCAAGAACTGATCCATCTGGTAAGTCAACTGCATCTATTTCTTCTGGAGTGAATGTTGGAATATCATTCATTAAAATTTCTACCTTTTTACCTTTTTCTATTTTTTCAACAGCAGGCTGTGGTTTGCCACCTGCTTTTACTCTTCTTCCACCTCTGTATGTTCCATCTTTAGCGATAGTATCACCTCCTAGTTGTTTTGTTTCTTTTCTCATGTATGTTATTGACTTTGACTAGTTCTATGTTATAATTAATTTAACAGAACCTCTCCACGCTTAATGTAGATTCTCTACATGCGGACCACGGAGAGGGCTTTTTTATATTGAGGAGAAATTATATGACATTAAAACCTGCTTTAAACTACGAAGATCAAATTACCAAATTAAAAATTGACCATAACTTAAAAATCAAAGATGAAGTTTATGCAACAAAAATTTTGAAAAAAGTAAATTATTACAGACTTTCAGGTTATGGTATTGGTCTTAAAAAATATAATAATAAAGAGCATTATAAGGACCATATTACTATCGAGCATCTCTTTAACCTTTATTGCTTTGATAGCCAATTTAAAAACAACCTCATTAGAACTATTGAGCAAATTGAAATAGAGCTTAGAACTCAAATTGCTTACCACCTAGCTATTACATATGGTTCCGATGTACTTATGCACGAAGATAATTTCATTCATAAAACGAATAAAAAAGGTCAAACCATATATTCCATCATAAATGAGAATCTTAGCAACGAAGTTGACAGGCAAAAGAATAAACCATTTGTTAAACACCACCTAAGAAAATATGATGGTAAGTTTCCAATCTGGGTATCCGTTGAGCTCATGTCTTTTGGAAATTTATCTTCTTTGTTTAGTATTCTTAAGGATGAAGATCAAAAGGTAATTTCTGATTATTACAACACAGACCCTAAATATTTAAAAAATTGGATTTTATGTCTTGTTGAAGTTAGAAACATTTGTGCCCATTACACTCGACTTTATAATATGCCTTTAAAAGAGACTCCCCGTCTTTATTCTGAAAACAAACAATATAAGGGCAAGCAAAATAAAATATTCCCCATTCTTTTAATCATAAAGAGAATTTTAAACTCAAACGACCAATGGGAATCCCTTTTAAAAGATTTAGAAAATACCTTTAATAAATACCAAGGCTACTTCAACTATAAATTTATGGGTTTTCCTCCTAATTGGAAAGATATTCTTTAATACCCCCTTTGAACCCGTTTTTTTGTTCGTGAGAGGGCGGCACCGTTGGTAGGGAAATCAGTCGTAGAGATTAAGACTCCCCCTCCCCTCAAAACTATTCTCGTCCGAATCTATCTCCACGCTCGGCATGAATCTTTGAATGACATGATTTACAAAGACCCATAAGATTGTCTTCGTTATTAGTTCCACCACGAGAAAGAGGAAGTATGTGATGTACTTCCTCTACCTTTGTCATTCTATTTTCTTTTAAGCACATCTCACAAAGCGGATGCTCTGCTACATATCTTTTTCTTATAAGTCTCCATGCTTTTCCATAACGCTTATGAGTTTTAGGATCTCGTTTATATTTTTCATAGTTTTTGTTGTATTCTTTCTCATGTTTCTTACAGAATCGTCCATCAACTAATTCAGGACAACCTGGATGAGAACATGGTCTCTTAGGTTTTCTTGGCACTTTATCACCCCATAAAGAAAGCCTCGAAGATTAAATCTTCAAGGCTCTATTAATTATTCTTTTGCTATTCTAACTATACTACATTTGCTTAGTGACATTCTATGACATTTTGTGACTACTTAATTTCAGAGAAGATATATCTTTCAATCCTCGATTATGAAGTCTATGAATATGTCTAATATCGTAATTCATCTCAAAAGCTATCTTCTCCCAAGAATCAAAACAAAGATATCTTTTTTCAAGAATAGCTTGAAGTTCTTTGTTTTCTACTTTTTTAATTAGTCTAACAATTTCAGCTTTAAGGTCCACTAGTTTATCTATATCCTTATTTATTTCTTCTTGTAGGTCTATAATTTTTACAATGGTTTCTTCAAGTCTAGATGTCCCTCTATTAGGACTTTTCGGCATATCTGATAAAGTAGCATTTGCTTTTGTAGCTAATGTATTTAGGTTTTCTACTTGTTCTAACTTTGAATTTATCCTCTTATCTAAATAAAAAGCTTGCTTTAAATATTCTTTTGTGTTCATTTTAAGCCTCCATTTTTAGGTTGTAATTTTGCTTTGACAGCATCAATCAAGGCATTCTGTGTATTTTCTTTATGGGTTAAGGCTTTAAGGATATCTTCATCAATGGTATCAGCATTTACGATGTGTTGTACCACAACAGTTTGTTCCTCTTGACCTTGCCTATATAATCTAGCTACCGTTTGTTGATAGAGTTCCAAGGACCAAGTAAGACCAAACCAAACGAGATGATTTCCTCCCTTTTGTAAATTTAAACCATGACCCGCACTTGCAGGATGGATTAAACCTACAGGAACATCTCCTGCATTCCATCTTCTAATACTTTCATTTGACTTAAGACGTTCATAAGGAATCTTTTCTTTATTGAGTCTTTCTTCTATTCTTTCAAGGTCATGGGCGAACCAATAAGCTACAAGGACTGGTTTACCATTTGCTGATTCAATAATATCTTCTAAGGCATCCAGCTTTTTGTCATGGATTTTAATAATTTCTTTATCCTCTGTATAAATTGCACCATTACTTAATTGACATAATTTACCTGAAAGGACTGCTGCATTTGAAGCTGTAACTTCTCTTCCATCAATGTATTTTAAGACAAAGCCTTCTTTCATTTCTTCGTAGAGTTCATCTTCTAATCCGTCCATATATACTGGGTATCTTGTATTTATTAGCTTTGGCATCTTTAAATGATCCATTGCTCTCATGGAAATGGTAATATCTGAAATCTTATCGTAGATTCTTCTTTCAGCATCTTTAAGTGGAATATACTCATAGACAATTGGTCCATTCATTCTTCCAGGTCTAAAGTAGTTAATTCGGTACTGACTTATAAAGCGACCTAACCTTTCTCCCATATCAAGGCATTTTATTTGTGAAAATAAGTCCATTAATCCGTTGGGAGATGGTGTACCAGTTAGTCCAACTACTCTTTTTACCTTTGGTCTAACTTTCATAAAGGCCTTAACTCTTTTACTATTCCAATTTTTAAAGCTAGATAATTCATCAAGGACTACCATGTCATAGTCAAAGGCCTTTCCACTTTTCTCAATAAGCCACTGTAGGTTTTCACGATTGATAATATAAATATCTGCTTCTTTTTCCAGTGCTTCTTTCCTTGCTTTAAGACCACCTACAACAAGTGAGTAACTTAAATTTTTAAAATCATCAAACTTTTCTATTTCATCAGGCCAACTAAGTTTCGCTACCCTGAGTGGTGCAACGACTAAAACTTTACTGATTTCAAACCTGTTATACATCAGCTCATTAATTGCTGATAGGGTAATGCTTGTTTTACCAAGTCCACAATCTAAAAAGATTGCAGCTATCTTATTTTTTAAAATGTAGTTAATGCAGTATTCTTGATATTCATGTGCGTTGTATTTCATTTAAAATCCCTCCGATTTGCTCTATTTCATCTAATACATAAACTTGAAAGCCTAAGTCTTTTAAACGCTTGTGCCTTGATATTTGTATAGGTCTTGGCTTTTTGCCAGTGGACTTTACTTCCACCATGGCGAATTTCCCATCAGGTAAAAATACCAGTCTATCGGGAACACCCACAAAACCAGGTGAGACCCATTTAGGACAAATGCCTCCACGCTTTTTAACTTCAGCTATTAATTTTTCTTCTATAAATTTTTCTTCCAATTTGACCTCCATCAATTAAGGGTGATGGTCTCGATACTCGTTACATAAACTCCCCTATAGGTATTTTTTAATTTTTATCTATATATAGAACTTTTTAAAATAGACTATCGAGACTATCACCTATAGCTATAAATTCTTGTTTTTAGCCATCTTTATGATGACAGTCGGTGCAGGTCGTTGACAGTCGATTTCCCTCAAGGCGCAGGTCGTTGACGGTCAAATGAAAAAACTTTTCAAATTAAAATGACATAGTTCTTGAAATTGACCTGCACTTTGTCAAAAAAGGTGACAGTCGATGACAGTCGATTCCAATCGACCATCACCTAATCTAAGAAGTCTTGACCTGTTTTTAATGAAAGTCCATATACCTTCATACCGTCTTTTTTCTTCTGACGTTTAAACCCTGCCTTGTCTAATGCTTGATAGAAGTCTGTTGTTGAACGTGTATATTCTCCATTCTGAAAACAATAGGCTCTATATGCTTGATATAGTTCTCCTGATTTTTCTAAGTTATTTTCATCAACATCACAGCACTCGTCTATAAACTGACCCATCCAGTCATTATCTTCGTGGTATCTTTCAACAGCGTCTTTTACAACTTTTGGTAATGGAGTCTTAAAGTTGGCTTTAATGGCTTTATAGGCGCCTTCAATAATCCAAGTAAGAATAGCTCCACCTGCTTTTTCATAAAGGTAGTCAGCATAGTTCTTAATATCGCTACGTCCTGTAATCTTGGCATTAAAAGGAATGACGACAAGTCTTCTCCATATTCCATCATCATTTGCCCCTACCTTCGGAAGATGGTTGGTGTATAAAACCAAAGTGTGTGATGGGGTAAAGGAAAATGGATCCTTGTACTTTTTTTCTGCTTGAATTTCATCAGTAGAACAAAGCTGTTTCACTGTTGCAGTATTAAGCCTCATCCCTTCTTCCATTTCAGATGCAATAATAAGTCTTTTTCCTTTAAGCTCAGCCATTTCTGGTTTGAAGTTTCTTTTGTTATTCACGGCCAAAGCTTCAGCTGAGATTTTTCCTGCATAATGGCCTAGAACCCTAAAAATTGTGTTCCAGAAGGTTGACTTACCATTTGCACCATCACCATAGGCGATAATCATGTGCTCTTGATAAACTTTTCCTATGGCTGAAAGACCAACGGTCATTTGCACATATTCAATAAGTTCTTTGTCTCCACAAAAGAAGGTATCTAAAGCCTCAATCCAGATATCTATTCCTTTTTCATTGGGAGAAAGACTTGTAATTTTAGTAATTAAATCCTCAGGCTCTTGATTTCTTAGACTTCCTATTCCCTTATTCATATCAATAGTCCCTGAAGGTGTATTTAGGAAAAATGGGTTTTTATCCAATTCAGCTACATCGATGGCAAGCATAGGTTTTGCTGCATTTTGTGTATTTACGATGTTTTTGTAGTTCCTATATTTCATGACAAACTTCAGGTAGTTTTGTGCAGCAACCAACAAATAGTAGAGTTTGATTTGCTCCTTTGTAGTTAAAAGCTTTAAAAGAGCACTACCACCACTTCTTGCTAGATCTTCTTGCACTCCTGTTTGAACCAAGGCCTTTACAACTACATCTACATCATCTCTTGCATCAGCCAGCTGCAAATCCAAGAATTCTTCAACAGCACCAAGGGCGAGTTCCTTATCTTCCACCCATCTAAGGCCGTCATGCCTTAAGTAATCCGTTGCCTTTGTATATTTCAGCTCATTTCCATATTCACGAACTAAAACCTTAGCCTCACCAATATCTGAGAAGTCATCTGGTCTTAAGGAATCTTTGTCAAAATCTGCATTGAACTCTTCAGGTGGAATGTATCCATCTGAAGAGGCAATCTTCTTTTTAAAAAACTTAACTGCACTTGACCAAATCCTATTTAACTCATCTTCATCAAGTGGTGGGTCACATTTTTTAGAATGCTCTGTAAATGCTTCTTTTGCTTTTTCGCTTATGCCATATCTTTTTAAAATTCTGCCAGCAAAATGGCTCATGACATTATTTCTACTACCTTGAAGAATTGGTCCACTAAAAGAATCATCAAAATCCTTCTGCTCTTCTTCTACAACATCACAAATACTCATCCAGCCTTCTTGCCAGTAAACTTCATCACAGTCAGAACCAAAGAAAAACCTTGCTGCATCTAGGGCATTATCATCAAAGAATGGATACTTTTTTAAAATCCTTCTTTTTAAAGATGCATATTCGTCTTTGTCTCTAATGGTTTCAATTGGAAAATGAGCGTGCCACTTTGGCCTTGGCGTTTTTCCCTCTTTACTAATCATGTTGTGCCTTGAAGGAGTTGCTACAAAATCAATGTCGGACTCCATCTCTGAGAACATATCTGGGGTTATCCAATCTTTAGGATTGTCTGAGTGGTCATTATCACAATCCATAACAACATCATTTGATTCTATGAAATTATCATTAGATCTATAGTTGTTCTTAAATCTCGCACAAACATGGTCAACTGAAACTGCCGTTTTCATTTCTTCCTTATTCGTAACCTTTACTTCATTAGGATAGTTGCAGTTTCCCTGAACTCCTTTTGAATTTGATGTGAAAATAGTAAATTCCATATCATTCATCCTTTCGTAAGATGTACTTCGAGCAAGTACCACATAGTACAGATGTTGCAAATAAATCTGCATCGCCATCAGAAAACACGTCTGTTAAATCCACTGCTATTTCCTTACCACACACTGGGCAGGTGTTATATACGTTCTCGTCTGTTATTTCGATGTGGATTTCTACACCATCTTTTAGTTCTTCTTTTACATAAAACATGATTTTGTCCTCCTATTTTTTATTGGAGTTTTACCTCCTACCTCTCTAAGTCTTTTTGAGATAGGTTTTTCCGGTTATTTTTCAAATTTTTTCAAAAAAATATGCCAGCTCATTTTTCTTCCTTATATAGGAGATTTTTGAGCTGGCTTTTTTTAATTTTTTTAAACTTTTTTTATTTTTAACCGGAAAAAGGTCTTTCATTTTTACTTAGGTAATTAGAGAGGCAAATAAAAGACCTGAAAATATTTTTAAAAATAACCGGAAAATGGTCTTCCAATTCTACTTATAGAGGTAGAGGGGCAAAAAGCCACTCTAGAAAGAGAGGTACACAAATGGAAAAGACAGATGTCTATGGCCAGAAAGAAACAAAAGATGATGAGCTCGTAATAACACTACTCGCTATTAGTCTTGTTTCTAAAAAGCTGGCTGAAAGTTTAAAGGTAAAAAGAATGACAAAGGAGAAAGAAAATGCAAAACGAATTATTGTCTATTGTTGATGGCGTTATCGGTGAAACACAGGCTTTTATAGCTCTAGCAAAAGAACTGGCAACCTATGGAGAAAGCCTAGAAGAATGTTTTAAAGAGTTAAAAGTAAGCCTTGAAACTCAAGAAGAAACTCCTAAGAAAACCTACACTATGGTAAATGTTCGAGAAGCCCTTGCTGAAAAATCAGCTAAAGGCTATTCAAAAGAAGTTAAGGCCATACTTGAAAAATATGGAGCAGATAAGCTTTCAACCTTATCCCCTGACTTTTATGAAAAAGTTATTGAAGATTCCAAGGATATTGGAAATGAGTAATCACGCATTTCTATCAGCCTCTTCAAGCCGTAGGTGGCTTGCTTGTCCTCCAAGTGCAAAACTGTGTGAACTATTTAATGATTCAAGCTCTACCTACGCACAAGAAGGAACAGACTGCCATGCATTATGTGCCTATCTTGTTGAAAAGGAACTTGGCATTAATACAAGAGACCCGACAGAAAACTTGACCTACTACTCTATGGAAATGCAGGATTGTGCTGAGGAATATAGAAACTATATCCTTGAAAGGTACGAAGAAGTAAAAAAGTTGTGCAAGGATCCTAAAGTTTATGTAGAGCAAAGACTGGACTTTTCAAAATGGGTCAAGGATGGGTTTGGAACTGGGGACTGCATTATTGTTGCAGATAACCTACTACAAATAATTGACTATAAACATGGAGTCGGGATTTTAGTTGAAGCTGAACATAATACACAGCTTATGTGTTACGGACTAGGGGCATTAGAAAGCTTTGGAAGTCTCTATGACATTAACGAAATCCAAATGACTATCTTCCAACCTAGACGAAGTAATATAAGTAGTTTTTCAATGACAAAAGATGAACTTTTATCTTGGGCAGAGGACACTTTAAAACCTACTGCAAAACTTGCCTATGAAGGTCATGGAGATTATTCAGCTGGAGACCACTGCAGGTTTTGCAAAGCAAAGGGCGTATGTAGAGAAAGAGCAAACTATAACTTAGAGCTAGCAAAGTACGATTTTAAACAACCACCTACTTTAGATGAGTTAGAAATCGCATCACTTCTATCACAAATTGATGAGCTAACTTCTTGGGCCAATGACGTTAAAGATTATGCCATTAAAAAAGCTATGGAAGGTACTCATTTTGAAGGTTTTAAGTTAGTTGAAGGAAAGAGTAACCGTAAATATGTAAACGAAGAAAATGTCGCAGATGTTGTAAGTCGTGCAGGCTTTGACCCTTACGAAAAAAAGGTCTTAGGTATTACTGCTATGACAAAGTTATTAGGTAAGAAGAAATTTGAAGAACTCTTGGGATCACTTGTCTATAAGCCACAGGGTAAACCTACTCTCGTGCCAGAAAGTGATAAAAGAGAGGAAATGAATGCAATGAATGATTTTAAAAAGGAGAAAATACTATGAGTAAAATGAATAACCCTACAAAAGTAATTACTGGAATTAATACAAGATGGAGCTACGCCAATGTTTGGGATCCTAAGTCAATCAACGGAGGTACACCTAAATATAGCGTGTCCCTTATTATCCCAAAATCAGATGCTGTAACTATAAATAAAATTAAAGCAGCTATTCAAGCAGCCTATGAAGAAGGTCAATCTAAACTTAAAGGAAATGGAAAATCTGTACCTGCCCTTTCTGTTATTAAAACACCTCTAAGAGACGGCGACCTTGAAAGACCAGACGATGAGGCTTATAAAGATAGCTTTTTCGTCAATGCAAATAGTCCAACTAAACCTGGTATTGTTGATTCTGACCTTCAACAAATCATTGAACGCTCTGAAGTATATTCAGGTGTTTATGGTAGAGCCTCTATTAATTTCTATGCTTTCAATAGCAATGGAAACAAAGGCATCGCTTGTGGCCTCAACAATCTTCAAAAAATTAGAGATGGAGAGCCTCTTGGTGGAAAATCTCGTGCTGAGGACGACTTTTCAGAACATGATGACTTTTTAAGTTAAATCTATGGAGGGTAGAACTTCTACCCTCTTCATAGATATGAGGAGAAAAATATGACAAATATAATGGAATTTATGTCTCTCGTGACAAATGGGATCTTGGAGTTTATTTTATTTTCACTTTGGGCCTTTACTCTATTATCCTTAATTAAATGGTTTCTTATCAGAGCAAAAGCTGGACTTCATTATCTGTTTCCAAGATGTATATGGTTTAAAAAGAGAAAAGAGGAAAAATAATGATTAATACAATGGTAGGTGTTCTTTTAGTTACATTTATGTCTCTTGGTGTTGTTTTTGTAAGCTATGTTTTATATACACTAATTAGAGACGATCGTAGGCGAGAAAAAGAACGTAAAAATAAAGATTGAATTCAGGTGGTGGCATTTGCCACTGCCTTATTTTATAGAAAGGAAATAGTATGAAAATAAATGAAATGTCCATCGACTTAGAAACTTATTCTGAGGTAGACCTTAGTAAATCTGGTGTCTATAAATATGCTGAATCTAATACGTTTGAAATACTTTTATTTGCTGTGTCGATCAATAACGAACCTGTTGCTGTTTATGACATTGCCTCTGGAGATATACTCCCCGATGAAATCATTGATGCCTTAGTAAATAATGATGTGATTAAATGGGCTTTCAACGCTACCTTTGAAAGAATTTGTTTGTCCTATTGGCTTCAGAAACATTATCCCAATAATTTTAAGTCCTACAAAAATGGAGACGAGTGTATAAACTACCTATCTCCTGTTTCTTGGAGATGTACTATGATTTGGTCTGCTTATATGGGACTTCCTCTTAGCCTTGAAAGTGTTGGTGCAGTTCTTAAATTAGATGAGCAAAAGTTAAAAGAAGGTAAGGATCTTATAAGGTATTTCTGTGTGCCCTGTAAACCTACTAAAACAAATAACCATAGAAGAAGGAATCTTCCTATCCACTCTCCTTATAAATGGGGCTTATTTAAGATGTATAATAAGCGTGATGTGGAAGTTGAAATGAAGATAAAAGAAAAACTTAGAAACTATCCTGTTCCCGATTTTCTATGGTCTGAATATCATCTAGACCAGATGATAAACGATAGAGGAATTGGACTGGATATGGATTTTGTTAGAAAAGCTATTCTATTTAATGACCTATCAAAAGCAGAAATTACAAACGAATTAAAAGAAATGACGGGCCTTGAAAATCCCAACTCAGTACTGCAAATGAAAGACTGGCTAAAAGATAAAGGAATAGAAACTGAAAGTCTTGATAAAAAAGCTGTTAAAAATTTAATTGACGTTGTCCCAGATAATATCGCCGATGTTCTTATACTTCGTCAGAAACTTGCTAAATCAAGTGTTAGAAAGTATCAAGCAATGGAAAATGCTGTATGTAAAGATATGAGAGCTAGAGGTATGTTTCAGTTTTATGGCGGTAATAGAACTGGTCGCTGGGCAGGAAGACTCATCCAATTACAAAACCTACCTCAAAACCATATTTACGACCTTGAGTATGCAAGGTGCATGGTTCAAGACAGTGACTATGAAGATTTCAAAGTTTTATATGATGATATCCCCGACACCCTGTCCCAACTTATCCGCACTGCCTTTGTTCCAAAAGAAAGTTATAAGTTTATTGTCAGTGACTTCTCTGCCATTGAAGCTAGGGTTATAGCCCATATTGCTAATGAAACTTGGCGTGAAGATGTCTTTGCATCAGGAGGCGATATCTACTGTGCATCAGCTTCTAAGATGTTTAATGTCCCTGTAGAAAAACATGGGATTAATGGTCATCTCCGTCAAAAGGGTAAAATCGCAGAACTGGCCCTTGGATATGGTGGCTCTGTTGGAGCCTTAAAAGCAATGGGTGCTCTTGATATGGGTTTATCTGAAAATGAACTACAGCCTCTGGTTGATGCCTGGAGGTCATCTAATCTAAATATAGTTAAGCTATGGTGGGATGTAGATTTAGCTATTAAGGCAACTATTAAAACAAGAAAATCGACTGAAACCCACGGCATTAAATTTATTTATAAGTCTGCTATGCTTTTTATTGAACTTCCTTCTGGTCGTAAGCTCTGCTATGTAAAACCTCGTATTGGAGAGAATATGTTCGGAGGTGAGTCCGTAACCTATGAAGGAATTGGGACTGGTAAAAAGTGGGAACGCATTGAAAGCTATGGTCCAAAATTTGTAGAGAATATTGTACAGGCCATCAGTCGTGATATTTTAGCCTCTTCCATGCATTCACTATCTGATTACTCTATCTGTGGCCATGTCCATGACGAATTGATTATTGAATGTAAAAAAGAGATTCCTATTGATACAATTTGTAATACAATGTCTAAGTCTCCTTCTTGGATGCCAGATATTAAACTAAATGCTGATGGATATGAGACTGTGTTCTATAGAAAGGATTAAAAATAGCCTTATTCCATAATTGGAATAAGGTTATTTTCATTTAAAGTTCATCAATTATTTCATAGGTCTTCTTTTCAATTTTCTTGATAATATCATAGGCTTGAGATTTCTTCACATCTAAATTCAAAATTTCAAGAACCTCTTTTTTATTGTATCCTTTTTCCTTCCAAAATATATAATCTGCATATGTTGGGTCTATTTCTTCTAATCTTTTCAAAAGATATGCTAGTACGCATTTATATCTTTCTGTTGCATCATATTTTTCAGTGCCTGTTGGGTCTATAGAAAATTTATCTTCATCCGTTATGCTATCTAAAATTTCATCAAGTGAAACTACATTTTTATCATAGTTAAACCTTTTTAGATAATCATTTACTTGCTTATTAAAGTCTTTCATATATTCATCTTTGAAACCTTCGTCACATTCCACAAAAGCTATTGGCACCTGCTCTGATGCACCTTTGAATTTCCACATCTCCATATACTTTTTGTTGAATCCATAGCTTAGCATTGTCTTTTGCATTTCTTTATCAGCTACAACAGGTACTAAAACCTTACCTATTTCACATTGCTTGCCATTAAAAGCTGTTCTGTTACTAAAATCATTGTAATTTTTGTCTTTAATTTTCATTGATTGTCCTTTCTGCCTTGGCTAACGCCATTTGGCAAGGACAATCAAAAAAGACGCACGACAATAAAGCGAGCTATCCTATTTCAAAAAAATCTAAATAAATTAGTTTATTTTTGAAATATAGATATCCTCGCCAAACGTCGCGCGCCGTAAGGCTTAATATAATTTTTAACCTTGGGTCTAAACCCACTTACTACTTATATGTCAGAAAATTTTCTTGTACTTTTGAAATCTCTTCTTCGAATAAAGGAAACTATTTTTGTAACTCATAAAAATATCTTTAGTATAACTTCCATGACTAAATACTTTAGTTATATTCAAAATATGATACTCTTCCTAAAATCTAAGGGTCTATGATTGCACCATATTCTTTGATATAATATATACAAAGATAAATTTACTTGAGTCTACGAACCAAAATACAAAACACTTTCTGTCCACAGTTTTAATTATAGAAGGTCATGTGGGTAGAACTTGGTAGCCTTCGGTGCTCTTCGGTACTGAGGAAATTTAGGAAGTGAAATTTTGCAATTTAGTACATTTATAAATAGATTAAAATCTGTGATTGGCAATACAGATAATACCGTTAGATTTACAAAAACTATTTTCGACCTTATGATGAACGAAGAAGGTCCAGACCTTATAAGCGATAAAAGTGATAATACTTTTAAGTCCTATTACAATGGAAAAACAAATATTTCAAGATTTGCGCCTATTGTTTTATCAAATTTAGACGATAATCAAGCCTTTGTTTCTTATCTAGATAGTTACGGTGATACAACATCACAGCTACTTGCAGATAGTTTTATAGACGAAATCAATAATATAAATGCTTCTAATGCTTCTTTAAAAATTTATGATTTATTTTTAGATATTCTTAAAGAAGCTTCTAATAAAAAAAACACTCTAAAGAGTGCTAAAGAAAATAATGGAGAAGATATAGCTAATTTACCAGAAGTCCAGCCTTCTGATAAATTTCCATTCTATGAAGATGACAAACCTTTATTAAGCGAGTTCACTGAAGACTATGATAAAATAATAATCACACTAATTAGTGAAAACTGTGCTAACTTATTGCTCGATATGTCTTTTAGAAATAAAATTAATAACTTGTACGAGTCAAAATGGATTAAACTATCCGAAAACTTTAGTGACCCAATATTAAAATCTTATATATATGGTTTGCTTGGAGAACTAAACGACTTAAAGAACTCTTTTGAATCGTCTGGTTCAAGGGGGATTTATTTTGATACTTTAAGAAAACGATTTAGAAATCTATATGTTAAGCTTCATCCAGAGCTATTTGCTGGTTGCTTCCCTTACGAAGCTTTCGTTGACGACTGGAATGATGGGGAATTTTATTAGAATATAAGGAGGAAAAACGTGCCAAATATAGATGATTCAATAAGAAAAATAGACCATGTAATATGTAGACACTTAGACAACATAAACGGCTCATCTCGTGGTACTATTTCTCAAGACATATTAGAGCAATTAATGAAATTTATTAACCACATCATGCTTAAATTTTATGGAAACGGTCAAGACATTCCAATGAATGAAGAAAATTTGGTGAAAGCAATTGAGTTTGCTCAGGTTGATAGCAGAATAAACACCTTATATAAATTTCGGAACTTTTTGCAAGTTGTTACTACTCAATTTACGCTTGATGAGGATGGCTCTGAAAGATTAATGCTAAAATATTATAAATATTTATTAGAAGCTAAAACCTTACTCAGCAAGTACTATGGTATACAAATACTTCACAACCTGAATAAATTTCCTTTACAGCTTGATTCTACGCTTCAAGAATACTATACAAAGATTTCAAAAAAAATCGATCAATACCCAGTAAGTTTTAGTGTGAAGGAAAAAAATAGATATTATATCCAAAAAATAAAACCTCTATTTGTTAATGGTAAAATATATAATGAAGTTACTTTTATTCCTACTGATGATAGAAAAAATAAATCTAAATCAAGTCGAGTTATTGCTTTTACAAGTTTAGATATTAGAAGTAACTATGCATGTAAATTTCATCTTATTCAAGAATCCATTGAAATACTAGGAAAAACTATGCCTATCACAATAATAGATGGTTGGGAAATTTCCATTCGTGATTGTGAGTTCCAAAATTTTATGTCTTTAATAAAGGGAAAAAGATGGAAGGTTCCATATAAGGAACAGCGAATGATCTGTGATTATTTAACCAGAAGTAGGTTTTCATTAAATGAATTAATTGATTTTCCAGACACTGCTTATAATAAGATAACTAAAGATTGGAAGAACAACCTAGGATCCTGTACTTTTATACCTGTTATGGATTACTGCAGAAATTTAATCCGTAGTGAAAAACCAGGTCAAAATATCTTACGTTATCTTCTCTATAACATGAATAATGTAATAATAAAAAATCAACGTGATAGTGAACCTAATGTACATCTTTCCTATTTATATTTAAAAAATGGTTGCATACAATTTGATTCACTTCCTTTTAATAGATCCCCTATGGGGCATAATCCAAAACTAAGTGCTGTGTTTAGTTGCATTCCTCATGCAAATAGGCAATCTGAAATATTCGCAAGATTTATAAGAAATAATACAGAGTCAAAAGGGAAATTATTTACTAGTATCAATGATTTAACTGGATTTTCTGATATTTTTAACCATATTCTAAATTACAATAATAGCTTATGGCATGGGCATAAACCACAGAGCAACCTAATGATTGAAAATAATTATGTGTTTATAAATGGCTACAAAATAGACACCTGCCATATCATAGAAAAGCTGAAAGAATTGTCCTCATCAGGAATCGAAAATTATAGTGATGATGTTAAAATGTGGTTACTTATCTATGGATATAATATCGACTGTAATGAAAAAAGAGAGATTTTGCATAAAATATTTTCACAATCAAGGGTTGGTGTGATATATGGATCTGCTGGCGTTGGAAAATCTACATTCATTAACCATGTTTCTCACTTTTTGAATGATGAGAAAAAACTATACTTAACACAAACTAATCCAGCCAAAGAAAACTTGATAAGAAAAATCGATGCTGAAAATAAGGATTTTTCAACTATTGCTAGTTTTTTGCTCCAAGAGTCTAGTAATACAGAATACGAACTTTTAGTGATTGATGAGTGCAGTACCGTAAGTAATCGAGATATGATAAGAGTATTAGAAAAAGCAAATTTTAAAAGGTTACTTTTAGTTGGAGATACATACCAAATTGACGCCATTCAATTTGGGAACTGGTTCTCAGCATTAAAAGACTTCTTACCAAAAACTGCTGTTTTTGAACTTACAAAACCGCATAGGACAAACGATAAATATTTACTTGAACTTTGGCGCAAGGTTAGATATATGGATGAAAATGTTAAAGAGGTTATAGAAAGAGAAAGTTATTCTTTAAATGTAGATGAATCTCTTCTATCTTATCTAGATAAAGATGAGGCTATACTATGCCTAAACTATGACGGATTGTATGGAATTAACAATATTAATAGATTTCTACAAAAAAGTAACCCTAATCCAGCCATTCAATGGGGTGTCCAATTTTATAAGGTAGGTGACCCTATTCTATTTCTGGATTCAGAAAGATTTCATCCTATCATACACAACAATATGAAGGGGACAATAAAAGGTATAGAAATCATTGATCAGGGAGAGCTTGAAGAACGTATTCAATTTGATATTGAAGTGCCAAAGGTTATAGATATATTTGAGGCAAAATGGTACGACTTTGATGTGATTGAATCTTCTATAGAAAAAGAAATGTCTATAATTAGATTCTATGTATATAAATTAAAAAGTGAAGATGAAGACAATGAGGATGAAGCATCTAAGACTATAGTTCCCTTTCAAATTGCGTATGCTGTTTCAATTCACAAAGCACAAGGCTTAGAATATGACTCAGTAAAGATTGTGATTACAGATGAAGTTGAGGAACTTGTGACTCATAATATTTTTTATACCGCGATAACTAGAGCTAGAAAAAGATTAAAGATATATTGGACACCTGAGGTCGAAGAAAAAATAATTAGTAGAATTAAACCAAAAGATATATCTAAAGATGTCGAAATATTAAAAACATATTTAATCACTAGTATAAATAGATATATTAACCATAAGTTGTGATAATTAATAAAAACTATATATGTTTTTGTACATAATTAAAATTTATAATGCCATGAATTTCGCTTTTGAGAAGTAAAATTTATGAAAGTATTTAAATATTTGACCTTATCTTAATGTACGACGCGCTTATCTATGACCTTGAAACACTTATTAAAAAAAACATATATATTTTAATGAAAGCATCCATAAATTAATATTCCTAATGCCGTAAGTTAACAAATAACACAATCTAAATATCAAATGAAAAGCATTTTACAATTATAATAAAAAACGGTATATTTAGACTCTATAATATATGCTGGTAATTTTAATACCCAACAGATATTATAGAGTCTAAATATTAGGAAAAAGAATATTACAAAAATATCTGCAAATTTTAATCAAAATTTGACAGTTTATTAAAGTTGTGTAAAATTAAGACAAGCTCCATTTCTATAGAAATGAACAGATACCGATACATAAAAAAGGTACCAACGCTTGCCCTTTATCAGGATTTAGGTTGATACATACCTGTTTTAAAATATAATCATTTTATAAAAACTACTTTAATTCAATAATTTTGGATACAACCTTTTCCGTTTCTTTACTTAAATTATGCGTTATCATAAGCACCGTTAATTCTTGGTTTCCAAATAGATATTCTTCTATATATTTTGCATTATATTTATCTATATTAGATAAACCTTCGTCTATAATTAATACTGTCTCTTTGTGATATAAGGCTCTTGCGATTGCTATCCTTTGAATTTCTCCCTTTGAAAATATTATATTATCACTATCGACTTCTGTATTTTCTCTATGTGGCAATGATTCTATGACAGTATGTAATCTACTTATCTTTATAATCTCATCAAATAAGTTTACATCATATTCTTTGTCTAAAATAATATTATCTCTAATAGTTCCTAAAAACATATAAGGATCTTGGGATATATATGAAATGCCCTTATCCAAAGTTAAATCTTTATACTCTATATTATCCCAAAATATACATCCTTTATAGTTCTCTAAAGAACCAAAAATTATATTTAGTAAAGTTGTTTTCCCAACCCCACTTTTTCCTGAGATTATATATTTTCCACCTGCTTTAAATGTAATGTCTGGATATTGGATTTTTTCATTACCATAATTATACGATAAGTTTTCCAGTTTTATAGATTCTTTTAAAATAATCTTACCTCTTGGATTTGTTTTTTCTGTTAGACTATATTTCTTTAACAAAAAATTAGAAGAAATAGCTTCAACATAACTTTCTCCAAACTCATCTAATGAATTAAACAACTGTCCAGAGAGACTTACAACCGAAATAATTGCTCCTAACGACACTTGTCCCTGGTAAGATAAAATCCCTGTTATTACTAATATAGTAATCTGGCTAAATATATTCATAATACTTACAATAAAATTAGATCTTGTTATGCATTTCGTCTGTTCAACTTTTGCTTTTTTAATTAAATCCGAATATTTTTCACTAATATTATAAAGCATATCTTGTGCTCTAAAATGTTTTAGTACTTTGCTTCCTTTTATCCAAACTGTTATATTTCTTTGTAATGATTCATTAGCAAAAGAAACTTCATCAGTAGTTATTTTTATGCTACTCTCAAATAGTTTAGGAATTTTTATCATAACAACACCTAAAATTGTCGCTACTATAAATATAATATAATGAAACTTTATAAGTGCAAGTGTCACAAATATAATTGTGCTTAATATAGAAAAAAGTTTTAACAACGAATCTAAACTTTTCTCTATTAATAATATGTCGTTAGTCATCATATTTATATATTTAGAGAAATCAACATTACCTTCATTGTTATTCAAGTCATCACAAACTCTCCCTATGCTTATATTTCGTAAGTTTTTAGAAAGTAATTGCAGTAAAATTTGTTCCTTTATATTAGCATAATTCCTGCAAAAAATTGATATTGACCAAAAAAACATAGCTATTATTAAATAGTTAATAAAGGAGAATACATTGCCTACAATAAGCATATCTACACTTGTAGCCAGCTGCAATGCTGCTAGTATATCCATAGCTGGATAAAAAATATATATAATAACTAAAAAAATAAATTTTCTTATCTCTAATTGTATTAAACCAGTAATTTTCATAACACTTAATCCGCTTATATTTGTCTATCCAACATTTTGGTTCTTTCTGTCTTAAATAAACAAACTATAATAGTGATAACAAGACATATCAAAACAAAAAACATATTTAAGTATAAACACACTTTAATGGGAAGATTTGCACCAATTGTTATTTCATTTATACTAAATTCTTTAATGAATTTAACCAACATTATAGAGAGTACCATAATAATCATAAAATTTGCAGAAAGAATAATAGCCAAGATTTCTACCAAATTTTCTAAAATTATTTCCCCTCTAGTAAAACCCATTCTAAATAATAATTTAAAATCATCTTCTTTAAAAGAAATTAAAGATATTATGTTTTGAGCAATAATTACTAATGCTAAAATCATGCAAGGAAAATAAAGAAATTTTATTGTTTCAAATTCATGATTAGAAAAATTTTTCAAATATTCATTTACATCTTCTGAACCTTTTAAAACTCTCGCATTAGGTAAAATTTTTAGAACTTCCTTTTCCAATTCGAGTTTTCCAAGACTTAAGTTATTTATGTAAATCTTATTGTTTATCTTGTTGAGACCTGGCAAAAATTCATTAGAATTGTAGTCAAGATATATTTTAGGCAATAGAAGATACGGTACGGATCCAAAAACTGCAACTACCTCATATGTCTTCTCTTCTCCATTATAATAGGTTATTTTTATTTTATCTCCAAGTTCATAATCATTACTTGCACCAATCTTGTTTTTAGATATATCATCTATACTTCCTGCCTCCAAATCTAAATTAAACATAAGACTCTTATCATTAATATAATTTACTCCCACATAATGATCCCCTTCTGCAGCATCATAATAACTTAAGGTGTTTGTAATTATTAAATCTTGTGTCCCCTTAATCTCTAATAGCTTTTCTTGAATATCGGTATTTATACTAGTTGGGTTTATAATGGCGTATACTCCTTCTCCCATTTTCTTGTTTTGAGCATTATACTCTCTATTCATCCTTACTACACTTGCCTCTGAAAAAAGAGCAAATATAGAAGGTATTACTATTGCCAAAAGAATGGGTATAGCGACTGATAGATTTTTGTGTGCATTCATTAGAACCTGACCTCTACCATAAGAAGCTAATGCTGAGTTTTTTAAGATCAGGATTCTTGTTATTAAACTAGAAACCTTTGGAATCAATAGCGGCGATACAACTATAACAAGGGCTATTGTTAAAACTCCAACTCCTTGAATATCTATTATAGTTCCTGTCTCTACTGGTTTAATTAAAGTGTGGTATAGAAATAAAAAAAATAGAACTAGACTAATAATAGATCTTAGAATAATGTTTCTCTTGCTAAGAGTTGTTATTTCATTTGATTTAATAAATAGATCTAATGGTCTTGCTTTTATAATATTTATACTCGCTACTAAACTTGCTATAATAACCATAATAAAAATAGCTATTAAACTTAATGTGCTAGATTGTAACCCCGGCTTTAAGTTAACTTTTAAAAGACTCTCATATCCTGGCTTGAAAATAAAATAAAAGAAAAACTTTACATAAGGCTCCATAAAAAATCTAGATAAAAATATTCCAAAAATTGAAGCCATTATACTTAATAATAAAGTTCTAAATACAAGAATTCCAACAATTTCCTTATTGTTTAAGCTATTAAGTTTTAAAAGAGCCCAATCTTTATCTTCCTGTTTTATTGAAAAATAAATTGTGCCTAATAAAAGAAGAAAACCAAAAAATAAAATCATTAAAATTTGAAGTTTAGAGCCATTTACTACATCTCCAAGTATAAGATTATTTTTTTGTCCACCAAATATAGAAAAAATCAAGTCATCATTGGGCTTTATTGTAGCCAAATACCAAGCAGATGTTACACTTAGAGATATGGAAATTAAAGTCATGGCTATAAACATCCATAAGTTAACTATTTTATTTTTCCAAATCATCCTTATAGCGATTTTCGTTTTCATCCCAATCTTACCCCCTTGTTTTTTTCAAGATTGGTAAATATTTCTAAAATTTCGTTGATAGTTGGCTTATTAATAATTTGACGAAGTTGGCCGTCAAGCAAAAATAATACTCTATCCATTTGAATGGCTACATTAGGGTCATGAGTTACAACTATAGTACTTGTGCCTATATCCTTTAGTTTTCTCATTTCCTCCAAAACACTATAAGATGAATTAGTATCTAATGATCCTGTAGGTTCGTCTGCAAAAATAAGATCTGGTTTTAATAAAAGAGCCCTAGCTATGGCAACTTTTTGTCGTTGACCACCAGATAATTTTGTTGGATAAGATTTCTCTTTACCACTTAAATTTAATAGTTGTAAAATTTCTTTTATTTTTTCTGTATCTAATTTTTTTTTGTTAAGACTACTTTTAAGCTTAATATTTTCTTCTACATTCAAAACAGGAATTAAGTTAATATCTTGAAAGATAAAGTCAAAATTTTTTCTGTACAATTCATTTAGCTTTTTCGAGGAAAGTGTTCTAATATCTTTGTTTAAAAATAAAATCTCTCCCTTACTAGCCCTTATCATTCCACATAAACAATAAAGAAGAGTAGACTTTCCTGAACCAGAAGGCCCCATAATTGCAATTGACTCGGCTTTTTTTAATGATAAAGATATGTCTTTTAAAGTATAATTTTTTCCATCAAAAGAATGAAAAAGATTTTTTACATTAATAACATCCATATAATCATCTCCATTTGTAATAAAAGACCTCCTAAAATTATATTTCACTTAAAGGAGGTCTTACTGTTTAATAGTTTCTTTCGTAATTCAAGGCTAATCACAAGCAGTAACTATTAACTTTTAGCCTTTTAAGTAATAGTATACACTATCGTTTCTATCAGTAATAATTATTTGCACAATATGCTTATTGAACTTCTAGTATTGCAACTATTGCTTTGACTAGATTTTCTAGAAACTACTTTACTTTCGTTGGCCTTCATTTCTTGTAGTTTTAGTATTTTAGCTGACATTATATTTCACCTCCTATTAATACTACTCCAACTCAAAAACCTTCTGCGTATAAACTTCATATAATTATGAAGAATAATCTAACAATCCTATGAATTTAAACAATACTTTTAAAATATATGATGTTAGAATCTATATCAAAACTCCAACTCTTCATAAAAACGCATATTATTTTATTGAAGTTGCAGTTTTAATAAACTTTATTACCTTAATTAAATAATCTCCAACCAAGAATTATGTTCTTCAGCCAAAATATCATGAATTGTCAACAATAATCCTGCTCTTCCAGAAAATACATCTTCTGATAATTTGTAACAAAACTCTCCTGGTACCCATATATCTTCATCTCGTTCTATTAAATAAATGTTAAGCATATCTATAAATCTGCTCAAATACAACTCTTTATCTTTTTCTTGCATATTAGCTATTAATTGCAATATCCCATTTGCTCCTCTAAATAGCCCAATATTATAAAAACTTTTTGATGTTGCTATCTTTTCAATTTCTTTTAATTGTTTTTCATAATCAAAGCATCCTATATCTCTAAACTTTTGTATACAGATTCCAATTCCTATACTTCCACCTAGTAAATAAGGTGATAATATATTATCAAAATCAACATATAACCCGTTTTCATTATCTTGCTTACATTTACTCAAATCTTCTTCTAAACACATTTTTGCAAAAATTAGTGTATCTGGTAGCTTTTCTATTTCATATAGTTCCAGAAGCAAATATGATAACCCAGTCCAACCCGTAATTAAACCTATCGGAGAAAAATCTTCATTTAATATAGCCTTATGTTTTTTTTCATGAAATTTTTCTAACAAATTATTTATTATATTTTTCGATAACTTAAGATACTTTTTATTTCTAGTTTTCTTATACATTCTTAAAAAAGAATATCCTATTCCTGATAATCCTGAAATAATTGATATATCATTACCTTCAATATAATTATAAACTTGTTGTTCAACCTCTTTTAACACATTTATAGCTTCTTTATAATATCCTAAAGAATATAAAACAAGTGCAATACCTGATTTTCCAGTAAAAAGACCGCAATCATCATAGTTACTAAAATCCGAATTGGCTATAATCCATTTTTCAAACACTGGTCTAATGTCTATATACTTAGAAAGAGCGTATATACAACCGTATGCTCCTGTTAAAATATTGTACATTCCAAGTTCATATTCAAATTGACGTATATCACCCTTAAAAATCCTTTGTGAATTTAAGTCAACATTATTAATCATAGTGTCTACAATTTTTTTAACATCATTTTTAAGATTTTTCAGTCCAATTTCATATGAATTTTTATGAAAGATATTCTCTTTGTAAGATATTAAAGCAGGACACCTTAAAATTATTTCATCTATACTATTAATTATGTAATCAGATACCATTTTGCCATAATGGTTTTCTATATATGAAATTTGTTTTCCAATATTCGACTTTTCTATAGCATTAACAGGACCAATAGGTAAAAAACAATGTAAAATTATACTTATAAGCGAAATATAATCGCTTTCTTCTATGTTTTCAATTGATGTATCCAAAAACCCTGGTGTTCCCATACTAATAATCCCTTTATAATCAAGTGTTTTTGCTGCCTCAAGATCTATTAATACTACGTTATTGTCTTTCTTTAATATTATGTTATTTGGTTGCAAATCTCCAAACCCTACTCCTTTAGAGTGAATCTCATATAATATACTTTTAAGCTTATTGCAAATTTCCATTATATTTTCAACAAACTGCTTATTTTCATCGGCATTTGCTACAAAAGGATAATTATTAGTAAGCCAATCTGTTAGTGGAACCCCATCAACAAACTCCTCAACTAAAAACGCATTCTCCCATTCATCAAAAACTTCAATAGGGTTAACTACTCCTTCAACATCTTTTAGTATGTTTAAGTACTTATATTCATTGTGAACTCTATTAAAAGCATCAACATCGTTTCTATCAAGACCAGCTTCATGTCGTCCTTCTTTTAAAATAACCTTTTTACCACTATCTAATTCTAAAGCTTTATATAATCCACCACCGTTGCTAAAATGAATTGCCTCAGTAATATCATATTTATTTAGATTATTTAATTGGCTATCATCAATAATATAGCCTTTCTCAATGTCAACTATATAGTTAGGCTCTTTTATAAAATCTGGAATTTTATAGTACGGGCTTCTATCGTCCTCAATTAAATTACCTTGATCATTGTATATATATAGTTTTGATTTATCATCATCTTTTGAAATAGCTTTAAAACCGCCATATCTAAAATAAACATTTCCATCTCTCCATCGTTTATCAGTGAGAATATATGGTCCCTTTTCAAAATTTTTAGTTGCATCATGTATACTTTCTAAAGTTTCAATAAATAATTCTTCAGTACAAGGATATACTGTAATAAATTTCCCAGATGAACTTCTATCAGCATATTTAGTATTTTTTAGTTTTAACTCAAATCTATCTTTCACATACTTAAATGAAAGGTTTTTTTCATAACAAATCTTAGATACTTCATTCAATATGTCCTGTGCATCATTAAGGTTGCTAGACACATGTATTTTCCAACCCTGGTCAATCATTGCTTCATTCTTTATAAGTTTTATCATCCAGTGATAGTCAAAACTCATGTATGTATCCCATTTATCTACATCATATTTAGGCAAAACAAAAGGTTCTCCTGCCTTTTGCACTTTTATGAAAAAATCGCTAATATCGTGCATATATTCCAAATATTTAAAGTCCATAATATCCACGGCTAAACCCCTATCTTGTAAACTTTTTCATTAATATCTTTCATATTGAGAATACTACCTTATTTAATTTATGTCAAGTATTATTTTAAATCTATATTAAATTTTATGTAGAGGCTATAATTGTTGAGAGATCAAATACAAAAAATAGAGAGATATCCTATATAATTAAATTAACCAAAAATAAAAAGAAAGGATACTGTCTATGAATACAGTTATAGCAAAAAGCCAAAAATATTTGCTAAATACTTTAGATACAAAATTTCTAAAGCATCTTTAATGAGGTTGAATCATAACTACCCATAAAACGAGCGGTATGTTCATTGGCCTATATTCATCTTTTCTTAAGTGGATTTTCGTATTCTTTTACACTCAGTTTATCAATAGCTATATCATATTGCTCTTGTTTCCGAATATATTTTGCTATTGTTTTTTCATTTAATCCTACTGTACTTACATAATATCCTTCTGCCCAAAATGTCTATTTCCAAATTTATATTTTAGATTTGCGTGTTTATCAAACATCATTAATGCACTTTTCTCTTTTAAATATCCCATGAAGCTTGATCCCGATATTTTTGGTGGTATACTTACCAACATATGAACATGATCTGACATTAAGTGCCCTTCTATTAATTAAGTGCCTTTCTATTATATCCACACCTTTACATTTACAAATAGTTCCTAATATCTCACCTAAACTTTCTCGGTATTGATTGAAAACGATTTTTTATCTATACTTTTATGTAAAGACAATATGGTATTTACACATCCACTTTGTATGTGATAATGAATTTGCCTGTCGTGTCATTTTAATCACCTCTTATTATTTTAGGTCTGAACAACTCTATTATAATACTATGGTTATTTTTTGGTATAACCAGTGTCGCCTACCCGCTATGTGGGTAGTTTTTTTTCACGTTTCGCGTGTTCAACTGACTAAAGTCATCAAAATAAAAGATTTGATGGTACAAATAAGTCTTATGGATAAATCTAATGGACCTTTAAGTAAACTCTCTAATGCCAAGGCGATTCACCTATATGCCTTACACCCATATTAAATCCTCACTATATGCTTTATTGCTGAATAGTTATCGTTAAATTATGCACCCCTTATATTACTTGGATAACAAGTATTTAAAAGTTTACTTTAAAAAATTATTAAACATTCTCACTTTAATAATAAAAAAAGCTTAAACCCTTAGTATTTAAGCGACTTTGAAATTATTCAAATCGTTAGATTGTATCAAATGTGTTGTTGCTACATTTAAAGCTACAAGGAGTTGGAAGTCTGCAGGGTACTTAACATTTGCGTTAGCACGTGATATTATTATGTCCTTTGATTCCATTGGCTGACGCAAAACTTCTAAGACTGACTTGGAGAATTCTGGCAACTCGTCTAGGAACAAGACGCCCTTGTGGGCAAGGGAAATTTCTCCAGGCTTTGGTATCCTTCCCCCACCTATTAAAGAAACTGCTGATGCTGTGTGGTGGGGTGCCCTAAAGGGTGGCTTTGTTATTAATGAGTTGTCATCTAAGAGTCCTGATATTGAATAAATTTTTGTAACTTCAATTGCCTCTTCAAAGTCAAGCTCTGGTAAGATTGTTGGAAATCTTTTTGCCGCCATAGTCTTACCTGAACCTGGCGAACCTAAAATTAAAATATTGGACTTTGCTGATGCAGAAATTTCTAAAGCCCTCTTTAAATTTTCTTGACCCTTAATGTCAGAAAAATCCATGTCATAAGAAACCTTTTCCCTCTTTAGACTACCCATGCATCTTTCAATTTGAATTTCACCCCTTATAAAAGAAACAACTTCTTCAAGTGTCTTTACAGGATAAATTTCAACATCAGATACTATGGCACATTCCTTACGGTTCTCATAGGGAACGATGAATTTTCTATAACCCTTCTCCCTCATTGATATTACCATAGGAAGGGCACCTTGAATTTTATTTATCTTACCATCAAGAGCAAGTTCTCCCATATAGACATAGGGTGAATAGTCCATCTCAAGACTCTCATCGCAGCTTAAGAGGCTCACTGCAATGGCAAGTTCTAATTGTGTTCCATCCTTTCTAAGGTTGGCAGGAGCTAAATTTATTGTAATTCTCTTCTTGGGAAAGTCGAAGCCAGAATTTTTTATTGCTGACTTAACCCTCTCTGTTGATTCTTTAACAGCTGTGTCAGCGAGTCCAACTAAAATAATTTTTGGCATTCCATTTGATAAGTCTACTTCAACGTCAACTGGATAACCATTAAGTCCAGTTAAGGTGCAAGTTTTTGTGCAAGAATACATAAGGCCTCCTTATCTATGTAAATTAAAATTTTTTCTTAATTATATTTTATCAGAAAACCTTTACAAATTCTAAAATAATTAAAAGAAAGCCAGGCAAATTTACCTGGCTTAAAAATTTTTATTAAATTACAAAATTTCCTTCTTTAAAAATTTGAACTTGATCACCATTTTCTTTGACTCCAATGATTTCTGTTGTTTCGTCGCCCACCATGAAGTCAACGTGAGTTAGGGAGTCGTTCATTCCCCTTTCCTTCAATTCTTCTATTGAAAGTTTTTCTCCTCCTTCAATGCAAGTTGGGTAGGACTTACCTAGGGCAAAGTGACAAGATGCATTTTCATCGTAAAGTGTGTTGTAGAAAAGAACCTTCCTCATGGAAATTGGTGTCTTGTAAGAAACTAGGGCAACTTCTCCAAGTCTTTTGGCTCCTTCATCTGTGTCTAAAATATTTTTTAAATATTCCTTGCCAGCTTTGGCATCATAATCAACTACTTCCCCGTCTTTGAAAACTAAATAGAAGTCTTCTATTAGGTTGCCGTTGTAATTAAGTGGCAAGGTTGAATAAACTTTTCCATTTACTCCATCAAGTCTTGGGGCAGAGAATACTTCTTCACTTGGCATGTTGGCAATAAATTCTTCCCCATCAGAGTTTACATCTCCAGCTCCTGCAAAAATATAACCCTTTGGAAGTCCAACTTCAAGGTCAGTTCCCCTTTGAGATTTATAAATTAATTTTTCAAACTTAGCTTCATTTAAAAACTTGCTGTATCTGTTTAAGTTTGCCACGTGATCTTCTAAGGCTTTTATTGGATCTTCTTCAAAAAGTCTAACTGAGTTAAAGATTTCAAACCAAAGTCTTCTAACAGCTTCGTCTTCCTCTAGGTCTGGAAAAACTTTTGTAGCCCAAGATGGAATACTAGCTCCAACAACAATCCAAGAAACGTAGTTTGCCATCATCTTTGCAGAAAAGTCTCTCAAGGCTTTGGAGTTTGCAAGATTAGACTTAAATAATTTTTCAGCATCTATTCCCTTAAAGGCATCTGGGTCTGAACCTGTAACTGAAAGGTACTTTGCCTTCTTCTCCATGTAGTAGTTTTCCTTGCCTACCTTGTGCTTTGGTATATCTGTCAAGACATCAAGACTTTCATTTTCATACTTAAGCCTTGATATGACTTGGTCCCTATAATCAACTACTACTTCGCCAGCACCAAGTTCATAAGCCTTCCTTGTACACTCTACTGCAAAGTCTCTTGCTTCAATGGGACATCTAACAACAAGCTTGTCCCCCTCTTTAATTTTCAAACCAACTTTTAAAATTAGTTCAGCATATTTTTCTATATAGTCTTCGACTTTAAAATTTTTATAGTCCATTTAATCATCCCTTCGATTTTATTTATTTTTCTCAAAGTTAATATACAACAAATTAAAATAAGATGCAAAAAAGATACTACCCAAGTGATATGTACCCTCTTTACTGGACAAACCAGTAAGGAGGGTATTTTTTATGAAATATAGTTATGAATTCAAAAAAGAATGTGTACAGTTGTATAGAGAAGGTAAATGGCCCAATACACCTGAAGGAACAAAAGAAAAAATCTTTCATAATTCAATTAGAATATGGTTTAAGTTAGAAGAACTTCATGGACCAGAAATTTTAAAACATGGAAATAATATCAATTGGACACCTGATGAGAAATTAGAAATGGTATCTAAAGTGTTAGCTGGAAATTCAATAAAGTCCATAGCAATTGAATATGGAATTAATGATGGACAACTCTATTCATGGGTTAACAAGTATAAAAATTATGGATATAATGGTCTTGTTAATAAAAAGAAAGGTCGTAAATCCAAAAATCCAAGCATGAAAAGTAAAAATAACCATAAAGCAAAAGAACTTAATGAATCTGAAAGAGAAGAGCTAATAAAACTTAGAGCAGAAAATGAATATATAAAGGCAGAAAATGAAATAATAAAAAAAGAGATCGCCTTGAGAGAAGAACGCTACGCTGCGCAACTCAAGGCGAAAAAGCAGCGATTGTCAAAGAACTCAAAGAAAAAGGATACAGACTAAAATATCTTTTAATAGCTATTGATATGCCAAGGTCAACATACTATTTTGAAATAAATAAAATTGATAAAATAAAAATTAAGAATAGTCATGTGGCAGATAAAATAACTCAAATATTTAACTTACACAAAGGAAGATATGGAGTAAGAAGAGTATATATGGAGTTGCTAAGTCAAGGTTATGTCATAAATCATAAAAGAGTTCAAAGGATAATGCATGAGTTAAAACTATTCGGAAAAAGATCTAAGGAAAAATATCACTCATATAAGGGTAAGATAGGGAAAGTAGCTGATAATATAATAAATAGAGATTTCAAGGCAGATAGACCTCTGCAAAAATGGACCACTGATGTATCAGAGTTTAAATTTTCTTGGGGTAAATGCTACATATCTCCAATACTTGATATGTATACAAATGAGATAATCTCTTATGACTTATCCTTACACCCTAATTTAAAACAAATATCCAATATGCTAGAAAAAGCATTTAACAAATTTCCAAAACTAAATAATCTAATACTGCATTCAGATCAAGGATGGCAATACCAACATAAATATTATGTGAATGAGCTTAAAAAACATGGTATAAGACAATCAATGTCAAGGAAGGGAAATTGTTATGATAACTCCATTATGGAGACATTCTTTGGAAGATTAAAAAATGAAATTTATTATGGTTATGAAAAGAGCTATAGCTCTTTTGAAGAATTTTCGAGAGCAATAGAGGAATATATTGATTATTACAATAATGAAAGAATTCAATCCAAAACAAAATGGATGCCACCTACAAAGTATAGGTTAGCATCCACTACAATTAGTTAATTGAATATTGTGTCCAGTTTTATGGGTACACATCAAAGTTGAGTAGCATCTTTATAGCAAATTTATTTAGAATATTTTTTTGTTAAGAAGTCCTTAGCAACTTGTGGGAAAAGTGCGTAAGTCAATACGTCTTCGTCACATCTTGCTAAGTCACCAATTTCTGTCTTGTACTTAGCAAAAGCTGGCTCTAAGTGGTTAGCAGGTCTATCAGTAATAACTTCTGCATCACCAATTATAGATTCTCTAAAGGCTTCGTCAACTTCAACTGGAGTCTTACCGTAAAGTCCCTTTAGGTAGTCTTTGATTTCATTTGGAACCATCTTGTATCTCTTACCTGTCATAACGTTAAAGGAAGCTTGAGTACCAACCATTTGACTCATTGGAGTAACAAGTGGTGGGAATCCCATATCCCTTCTAACATTTGGAACTTCTGCAAGAACCTTGTCGAATAAGTGGTCTTGCTTAGCTGCAGAAAGTTGTGAGCTTAAGTTTGAAAGCATTCCACCAGGCACTTGATAAATTAGTCCCTTAGGATCAACTGTAAGCATTTTAACTCTCATTGTTCCATTGTTTAGATATTTATTTTTAACTTCTTGGAAGTAAGGTGCAAGTTCATTAAGAATGTCTAGGTTAAGATCAACATCATAGCCTGCTTCCTTTAAAACAATAGCAAGTGTTTCTGTTGGTGGTTGACTTGTTCCACCAGAGAAAGGAGAAATTGCTGTGTCAATAATGTCTGCTCCTTCTTCAATTCCCTTTAGGTAAGTCATAGATCCACAACCAGTAGTTTCGTGAGTGTGAAGTTCTATTGGAATGTCAATTACCTTTCTCATTGACCTAACTAGATCTCTTGAAACAGGTGGAGTTAAAATTCCAGCCATGTCCTTGATGGCAATGGAGTCTGCTCCCATCTCTTGGGTCTTTGCAGCAAGATCAGTAAAGTATTCAATAGTGTGAACTTCTGAAGTCGTATAACAAATTGCAACTTGAGCTTCAGCTCCAGCCTTCTTTGTTGCCTTAAGTGAAGTTTCAATATTTCTTAAATCATTAAGGGCATCAAAAATTCTTATAACGTCAATTCCATTTTTAACAGAAAGCTCTACAAATTTTTCTACAATGTCATCGGGATAATTTTTGTAGCCCAAAAGATTTTGACCTCTTAGAAGCATTTGTGTCTTTGTATTTTTAAAGTGAGACTTAATCTTTCTAAGTCTTTCCCATGGATCTTCATCTAAGAATCTAATGCAGGAGTCAAAAGTAGCTCCTCCCCAACATTCGATTGCCTTGTAGCCAACCTCATCAAGTCTATCAAGTGCAGGTTCCATATCCTTGTAAGTCATTCGTGTTGCCATAAGTGATTGGTGGGCATCACGAAGAATAGTATCAACAAATTCTATTTTTTTCATAAGTCCTCCTAGGTATTTCATAGGTTCAGATTATTCTTGTTAACATAAGTATAACACATATATTTCAAATTTTTTAATACGATAACTTGTTTTCTGACAAATAATTTTTGTCATCTCATAAAATTTTTATTATCTTTTAGTATTCTCTTTACAAAGCCTTCCTCATTTAGTATAATGCTATCGGCTTATAAATTATCGCGGCGAAGATTTATAAGGAGTTTGATAAAAATGGCAAAAATGATGGATCCAAAGTTCAAGCAATCAAGAAGACTTGGACTAAATGTATGCGGTCACCCAAAGGCAATGAAAAGAGCTACAAGAGGTACTGCAAGAAGCGATAAAAAACTTACTGAATATGGTAAGCAACTTTTAGAAAAACAAAGATTAAGAGCATACTACGGTGTACTTGAAAAACAATTTGTTAATCTATTCAAAGAAGCTCAAAGAACTCAAGGCCAAACTGGTCCTAACCTTATAACATTCCTAGAAACTAGATTAGATTCTTTATGTTATAGAATGGGCTTCGCATCTTCAATTAGACAAGCAAGACAAATGGTTAGCCACTGTCACCTAACTGTAAATGGAAAGAAAGTAAACATTCCATCTTACAGATGTCAAGCTGGCGATGTTATTGCATTATCTGCTAAAGGAAGAAAAGTTGACCTATTTAAAGAAAACTACAACACTAACATCGTTGTAAACTATCCTTACATTTCTAAGGACGAAGACTTTAAAGCAACTTTAGTTTCTCTACCAAATAGAGAAGATGTTCCAATAGAAATTGAAGATCAATTAATCGTTGAATTCTATTCAAAGAATATGTAATGAAAATGGAAAAGACCCTGCCAGGGTCTTTTTTATTATGTAAAAGTAAAGGCTCGTCACCACTTTATTTATTTCAAAGTTTAGCTTCGTCCCCACTTTCTTATTTCAATTTTTTGCTTACTTTATTACTATTCACTTAATAAGATTTTAAATTTTGCATTTAACAAGCAAGATAAAACTTCAAATTTCTCATAAAAAAATCGCATGACCAGCATGCGACTTTTTTATTTTATAAATTGACTTAAGAATATAATCACTATAACGATTGGTGAAATATATTTAATACTAATATTCATCCAAGCCCTAACAAAAGGACTTTTAATATTTGCTGCTTCAAGTAAATTTTCCATCTTCCAAGCTCTTGCTGAGAAAAGGGCAATTAATAGACAACCAATTACTAAGATGTAATTACTTTCAACATTATCTAAGAAGGCAAAGGCTGGATCATAAAAAATTGATACAGCAGCTATGACAACTATTATTGCACTTGCAAGCATAAGGGCCTTTATTCTTTCTAACTTAAATCTTTCCATAAATTGTCCTACAATTGCTTCTAGAACTCCAACTGATGAAGTAAAGGCTGCAATGTAAAAGCCGAAGTAGAATAGGATTGAAAGAATTCTACCAAAGGGCACAACGTTAAAGGCAAGTGGAAGAGTTAAGAATGTAAGTCCAACTCCTTCGCCTGGTGTTAGTCCTGTTGCAAAAACTATTGGAAGAATCATAAATCCAGATAAGATTCCTGCAAAGACAAGGGCAAGGCAAATAACTGTTGAGTCCTTAAAGATGTTTTCGTCCTTCTCTTTGATGTAAGATCCAAATACCATTGAGCCAAGCATTGCAAGTCCCAAGGCAAAGAAGGCTTGTCCCAAACAAGTTATAATTGAGTTAAAGGAAAATTTGGAAAAGTCTGGTTTAAATAGGAAGGTAATACCTTCTTTTGCACCAGGTAGTCTAAGTCCAAAGAAAATTATAACTATCATAATTACAAATAAAACTGGAATTAAAATCTTTGAAACTCTTTCGATTCCCTTTTGAACTCCAAGTATAATAACTGCATTGTTAAGGGCAAAGTTAATTAAGAAAAATATAAAAACTGTTGTCTTGTTAGCATTAAAGGCATCAAAGTAAGTTTGAATTCCTTGGCTATCAAGTCCAACAAAGTCACCCATAAAGGCTCCTGCAATATATTTTATTATCCAAGCATAGATAACTGAAGTGTAGCCAACAATTATCAAGGCAGCAAGTGTGTGTAAGTAACCTGCTAGGTACCACTTTGTGTTTGGTTTTAAAGTCTTATAGGCATCTATGGCGGCATTACCCGTTGCATAACCTATGGTAACTTCACAAGTCATTAGGGGAATTCCTATGACCAAGATAATTAAAATATATAAAAATATAAAAATTGCTCCACCGTTTTTGCCAACTACATAGGGGAATCTCCAAAGAGTTCCTATCCCAAGGGCAAGGCCAATGGCAACCATAATAAATCCTAGGATTGATGAAAATCCTTCATTTTGTTTTGACATACGCTCTCTCCTTTTTTATATACTAGAAATACTAACACAAAAATAGTTTTTTTTAAATAGATTTAGTATATATTCCCCTTTAAAGCAACAAATTTTTTAATTTTATTAAGCTTTCTTAAATTCATTATAAAACTTATTCGTGGTATAATCTTTTTAGGTGATAATATGAAAAAAGACATTGAGTATGTAAAACTTGTTACTTCAACTAATAAACTTATCTTTGATGAAATTTGTGCCTTCTTAGAAGACAACTCCATTCCCTACTTCGTCAAGGATGAGGGCGACTACATGCGACTTATCTCTGGCTTCTCTCTTTATGAAAAGGGAATCTATGTATCAGAAGATGATTTTGATGCTGCCAACGAACTTTTAGTTTACTTTATGAATGACAATGACACAAGCGGCGACTTATCCTTTGACTAATCTTAAATAATAAAAATCAAAGCTGAGAAATTTTTCTTCCTCAGCTTCTTTTATTGGATAAATAATTCTATTAAGTTTTTGTTTATTGAGTTGGGATAAAATTTTATGATTTCGTAGTCAAGATATCCCTCTAGGACTAGGGGATCATTGTGGCAAAAATCTTTTACTTCATCTCCAAAATAAATTCCAATACATCCACCATCTTCTTTGGGACCAGAAATAATTAAATTTCCCAAGTCAACTTCATTCTCCTGGTAGTTTAAATGCTCTTCAAGAATTTTTTCAAAATCTTTATCAGGCTCTTTATCCTTCTTTAAATTTCCAATTATTAAATAAGTATTCATTTTATTTTTCTAAGAAGTCCACTATGTCTTTAAAGACTTCTTCCCTCTCTTCTTCTCTAAAAATTTCATGTTTCATCTTCTTGTAAAGTTTTGATTTTATATTTTTATAGCCCACATCTCCTAATAGATTAATCGAAGAATTAAATCCCTTTTCGCCACCAATTACTAAATCATCCTCTCCAGCTATGAAAAATATATCAAGGTCCGGATTCCTAAACTTATAATTTTTTGTGTTTTTTAATTCCCTTACGCCTTCAAAGACAGCGAGATAACCCCTGTTTTTGAAAACCGGAGGCATATGAGGGTCCTTCTCTGCATCTCTAATGTTTTCTTTAGAGTAAGACAACCAATCAAAATGTTTCTTATCGCCAGTGTAGAGCATCTTTAATATAAAAATTGTCCTCTGCTCTCCAAAATAAAAGTTAATAAAGTTTCCAATAAAAATTGCTAAAGCAACCTCAGGAACATAATTTGGTGGACCTGATAGGACTATTTTTTTAATTAAGTCATCGCCTTCTTCAAGATAAATTCTTCCAAAGACAGTCCCCAGTGAATGGCCAATTAAATAAATATCAATTTCTGGGAATTTCTTTTTCAGCTCTCTTGTTATTGCAAGGTTGTCATCAACAACTTTTTCAACTCCGTCAATGTAGCCAATTGTGTACTTATCTCCAAGGGACCTACCGTGACCTCTGTTGTCAGATATGAAACAAGAGTAACCCCTCTCGTTTAAATACTTAATTAAATAATAATACCTTTCCTTGTGCTCAAGAGCTCCGTGAATAATTTGCACTAGAGCCTTTGGCTCTTCCACTGGAAAATATCCACCATCAAGAAGAAATCCCTCATAAGATTTAATTTTAACTCTCTCAAAGTTTGGAAGCTCATAAAAATCTCTGTCGTTGCCTAAGTCTAAAAAGTCCTCACTCTTTGCAACTTCATTAATAAATTCTAAGTCACAAGTTAAATCCACTCCATCATTTTGCATGAGTTTATTGGACTTTCTGTAATAAATTTGTGGTATCAATAAAATAATAAGAACAAGTAAAATTATAAGATATACCATAAGTCACCTCTCAGTCATTATAACAAAATATATGTATTCTTTGCTTCTTTAATATTTTTATTCACTTATGTTTGCATTGAAAAAAGGAAGGTCTCCCTTCCCCTTTAAAATTTTTATTTAATATTAATTGTCACTGTCTTGCTTTCTTCCTTCCACTCAATGTCATCTTCTTTGCCATCCGCTGTCTTGCCACTAGTTAGACCAAAGACTTGACCAACATATACAAGTGGAAGATAAATTCTTCCATTGATGTTAAGTGGTTTAGCGTCAAGGTCTATTGTCTTTCCATTAGACAAAACTATTTTATTGCCATCGATTTGGATAAGAGCAGTAAGTCCATCTCTTGTAAAGGATGCAGTCCTTGTTGCTTCATTCCAAATAACTTTTGCGTCAAGGATTTCTGCCAAGGCCCTAAGGGGTAGCATAGTCCTATTGTTTTCAATTATTGGTTTTACGTCCAAGGACTTTTCTAAAGTTTTTCCATCTTCTGTTAATGTATAAGTTCCACTCTTCATATCAATTACAAATTTCCTAGGATTGATTTTTGCTTTTGCATGGCTTTCTTTAGAATCAATTTTTACATCTGGCTTATAAGTTGGCGTCTTGTGATCTCTCACATAATATCTTGGGAATTGATTCCATAAGTCTAATTTATTTTCTTCATTCTTCTTATCTACTTCATGGTTATCTTCTTCCTTATTCTCTTCATGATCCTTCTTGTCATCTTCCTTTCCTGGCACCTCTTCAGGATCTTTCTTGTCATCTTCCTTTCCAGGTTCTTCTTCAGGATCTTTCTTGTCTTCTTCCTTTCCAGGTTTCTCTTCAGGATCTTTCTTGTCACTTTCTTTTTCCTTTAAGACTATAGTATCTTCTGGACTTATAACATTTTTTGATCCATCAGCATAGACTAAAGTTACCTCTCCCTTATCACTTACTTCTACTGTGGTTGCTTGAGAATTAGCATTCTTAACTTTTTCTACAATTTCAGATTTTTCTGAAGGACTTAAGGACTCAAGCTTTTCAACTGGAGTTTTATCAGGCTTTTGAACTTTGTATTTGTCTGCAAGAGGATGTAAAACTTCAACAGGAATCTCTACAATTCTTGATGAGCCTTCCTTGAAAGTAACTTTAACTTTTCCAGTGTAAGTCCCTGGTCTTTTTGTGTCGATTGGGCCACTTACATCTTCAACTTTTGCTCCATCTGGAAGGTCTTTAATATTATCTGAAAGATTTATTACTCCATTGTAAGGAATCTCTTCTTTGATGATATCTTCAGCTTTTATTGTTGGAATCGGTGTAATTATTTTTCCAGGTGTTTTATCAATTACCTTGACAGGAACTTCAACTTCCTTAATTGATGTGTCAGAGAAAGTTAATTTTAATATAGCAAGACTCTTTCCAGTTTGAGAAGTGTCTGCTTTGGTTTTAATTTCAACTTTAACAAGATTGTTTGGAAGATTTGTTATTCCTCCTTTTAATTTTTCGATAGTAGGGTTATCACCCTTATTTACTTCTACTTCATTAACCAATGGATTAAATTTTTCTGATTCAAAGTCTCTCACTCTCCTTAATGTGAATACTTTATCAGAATCAATTACTTGTTCAAGGATATTGTCAATCTTCTTATCACCATCATACCAAGCAACTTTTCCTTCATAGTCTTTAAGGTGAGAATCTTCTAATAGTAACTCAATATATCTAATAGTTTTAAGTCCAACGCCCCTCCTTATTGCAAATTTTGTATAATAATGAGAATCATTAAATTTATATCCATCTTCGGGTTGGAACTCCACTTTATAACAACCTCTTGGTATTGGATTTTCTTCTAAAATCGCATAATTTTTTATTATTGCATATTCACCAATGAATTCAGCATAAAAATCTAAATTTTTTGAACCCATTTCAAAATCATCTTTAGGTAAAGAACTGCTTAATGACCAATACCAAAAAGTTTTACCTTCACTATTTATTACATCTGGTTTAAAATCTACAAACTTATAAATTCCTGAATCTTTCCTTATATAAAAATATATTTTTTTTGAGTTTTGAATTTCTTTCAAGGAGAACTTTTTTTGTGAATCTTTTAATGAAAGTGAACCTTTCCAATTTTCATTTTCCGCAGTGGCAATAAATTCTACTCTTTTATAATTATCTTTTATTTGCAAAATTTCATAACCGTCGGAATCTCTTTCTGGTGTAAAATCAATGTCGTAAAAATATGGCTTATTTTGAAAGGCCGCCTTAAAGATGCGGGGCTTATCAATTGAATAAATATTTAATGGAAAACTATAATTATCCGCAAATATATTGGTAATCCCATCACCTGATGTCCATCCTAAAAATTCATGTTCACTCTTTATTTCTGGATCACTTTCATTATTATCCGCTTTCCTAACATAGAGAACCTGTTTATTATTTTTTTTATAATATAAAATACTCCTCCACCTTGCACCCTTTAGTACATAATATTCTTTGCCTTTAATAACTTTTCCATTATAGGAGATATCACTTAATGAAACTTCATTCCCTTCCTTATCTAAGAGCTTTCCATAACGTTGCACTCCATTAACCTTCCTAGTTTCTGGAACAAAAATTATCTTGACATACTTGTCCTTGACCCCATCATCTGGCATATTTTCTATAACAAGTGGGAGTTCTTCTTTCTTCTCAGAATTTTTTACATCAGAAGCTTGTGCTTGAAGAGCTAAAGTCTTCTCCAAATTATTATATGTAAAATTTTTGCCTGCTGCCCAAGTTGGACTTAGGCTTGAAGATAAAATTGCCAAACTAGTTACTAATGAAAACATTTTTCTATTCATGATGTTCCTCCTGTCTAAATAAATATAAGCCCTTTCAACAAAGAATTTGAAAATTATAAATCTACAAATTCATAAATAATGTATTCGTTTTCTTCGCAACTTTATTATAACAAAATTAAACTTATCATTCTATAAGCACAACAAAAAAAGAAGTCAGTTGTCTGACTCCTCATTTCAAAAATTTTATTTACACTTTATGACTTATAAGCATAATCTTAAAAATTTTTTTCACCTAACAAGGTCAAAGCTATCTCGATATTTCTCTTTGACTCTTGCTTCATTTCTTCTGTCCTTTGACTTAAAACTTTTCTCCTCTCTTCTAAGTTTTCAAGAGCTAACTTTGTCTTATAGAAAAGTTCTTCTGGAGTGAAGTTCTCAACATCAACTGCTTCTTCAATGCCAAGTTCTTTAACCATGGCTTCTACCTTTGGGTCGTAAATTATTCCCACCATTGGAAGGTCAACACTTGCTGCATATACAAGTGAATGAAGTCTCATTGCTGCAAGAAGTTTTAATTTTTTAAAAATACCCATTAAGTCTCCTGCTGAGTAGGTGTTTTCAATTAGCATTACCTTGTCCTTATGTCGACATCTTTCAGCAACTTCACTTGAATAGATGTTGTCTCTTGGATTGTGGAAGGGCACAAGTAGGATGTCGTAACCATCTTCTATTAGCTTGTCGATAGTTGCTGCAAATTTATCCTTTATCTCGTCAATATTCTTCTGATCTCTTATACAAAATCCTATAGTCTTATCTGTAATCTTAATATTTTCACCTTGCAAGATTTTGTTCACCCTATCTTCTCCTGCTGCTGCTAAGGTGAAGACTGGATCAGCTGTCACTTCTATATTTTTGTTTGTTACTCCCAAGTCTCTAACAAATTTATAGGACAAGTCATCTCTTAAGGTAATGTAGTTTGCCTTGTTAAGTACCCATCTTGTCAAAAATCTATTGAGTTTTTTATCTATTGGCCCAATACCATTGGCATAGACGTAGACTTTTTTTCTTAAAAATTTCGCCAAGATAATAACAGAAAGATAATAAATTATGGACCTCGTTGATGTAATGTCTTGAAGTAGTGATCCTCCACCTGACAAGAGTAGGTCTGCATCTTTTAAGGCTCTGCGAACTTCATTAAAAGAAAATCTATTTACTGCCCCTATCCCATAAACTTGTCTTGTCTTCTCAGGATTGTTTGAGAGTGCTGTCATCTCTAAGTCAATATTTAGTTTTTTAAAATCATCTACCATGGCCTTTAAGATGGCATCGTCGCCAGAATTGTCAAAGCCAAAGTATCCTGATACTACAATTTTTTTCATAAGATCACTCTGTTTATTTATTATTTACCAAGAGATTTTTCTCGCTTAAAATATCTTGGTAAATTTCAAATTGTTTTTCTCCCATGGCATTGTGTGAATAATCTGATTTCACAAAATTATTTATATTTTCGCCAAGATCTTCTAAAAGTTTTCTATCATTATAGATTTTTAAAATGCTTTCAGATAATTTTTTTGAATCTCCAACTTCAAATAAAAATCCTGTTTTTTCATCTATGACAATTTTTGGTATTCCACCAACTCTTGTTGCAAGTGTTGGAACTTTTAGAAGAGCAGCCTCTAAGATTACATAAGGAAAAGACTCAGAAATACTTGTAAGCACATTTACGTCCATGGCATTAAAGAGACTGTACTTGTCCTTTACAAAGCCAAGTAAATGGACCTTATCCTCTATTCCATATTCCTTTAAGAGCTCTTCAATCCTAGATTTTTCTGGTCCACCACCAGCTATTAGAAAGATTATGTCTGTATTCTTGTCTAGGGTTTCCTTGCAAGCTCTTACAAAAGTTTCATGGTCTTTGACCTTATCAAGCCTAGCAACAATTCCTACAACTAACTCACCATTGTAATTAATCTTGTACTTTTCAAAGAAGCTAGTCTTTGGAAGGTAGTCAATCTTTTCTTCAGTGTCAATCCCGTTATAGAGAACGTAAATGTTTCTTCTTTTAAAGCCCCTCTTTATAAGCATCCTCTTAAAGGTATCACTTACACAAATGTAGTAATCAAACTTCTTTAGTGCAATTTTGTTAAGGCTTGTATAAATTAAATTTTTGTAAAAGCTGTCCTTGAAGTCCAACTTGTAGTCTGAATGGATAGTGGTTAGCATTGGTATGTCAATTTTACTTTTCAAAAACATACAAATGAAGTTGGCACGAGCACCATGGGCATGAACTAAATCATAGTTTTCACTTATAATTAAGTCCCTTATTTTTGAAACAACAGAAAGGTCTGACCTCTTTTCTTGGTAAAAGACTTCTATGTCAATTCCTCTTTCCACTGCCTCATCGTAAAATTCGTTTTTTATAAAGCAGATGATTTTTGCATCTACCTTGCCCTCAAGCCCCTTCATCAAGTTAAAAATATGGGTCTTGGCGCCACCATTATCTCCTCCAGAAATTAAATGGAGAACCTTAATCATTGTTCATCCCCCTTTTTGTAAAGAGTTCTATCTTACTTTTATTATTCAAATCGTTTCCCTTCTTCATACCTACAATTTATTCAAATATGACATAAGGTTAAATAATTGTCTCCAACTACTTAACCTTACAAGTAAATCAATTTTTTATATTTAATGAAGCCCTTAAGATTGCAAGAACTATAAAGAATAGGCTCACAATTCTAAGGTAGAACCATGTGTAGTCTGCGAAACTCATTACCATAAATCCACATATTGCTGCTATGCCTCCATATTGAACAAGGCTAAGAGCAGGATCATTTTCCCTAAATTCTTTAAAGCTAATTAAGATTTTTGAAAAAAGCTTAATTATATGTCCTATTAAGAAGAAGAGTCCATAGGCTCCAATCTCTATCATAAGTTGAAGGTAGAGATTATGACAGTGAGCCACCTTAGTTAGTTGTGGTGACTTGTAGTTTTCAAAGGCAGCCTGGAAGACTTCATTGCCCAGTCCTACTCCACCTAACTTTGAAAAATTCTTTTTCATAATATTTGCACTTTCGTAAATATATTTTCTGTAGTTAATTGAAGAGTCACTCTTGTTAAAAATTGACATAAGCCTTATTTGTATATTTCCTGGCAAGAAGAAAAATAAAATCAAGCCAAGCATAAAAAATATAGGAAGTAGTCTTGGATTGTAAAGCAAAGTAAATACAAAAACACAAATGGCAAAGGATGCCCAAGCAGACCTTGATCCAGTTGTCAAAAGCACAAACATAGAAATTAAAATTGTAAAGGCTGAAAGGATCTTTATATACTTGTTTTCATTTTTTAAAAAGTTAGCAACTATTAGGGACACTGTCAAGAGATAGTATTCTCCCAAGACATTTGGATTACCCATAGTTGAATAAATTCTTCCACTTAGTTCTTGGCTTATGGACATATCTGTTTGTGAAAGGTCAACAGAAACTCCAATTACAAATTTTTGTAGAAGTCCATAAAAACTTACAAGTAAAGTTGCTAATGTTAGGGCTGTCAATATTTGAAATAAATCCTTGCGAGTCCTAATGTTGTTGATAAAAATTGCATAAAATAAAAATACTGAGAAGTAATTTACTGCATACTTAAGACTTAATCTTGGATAAATTGAAAAGACTGTTGAAAGACCTATTGTCAATATAAATAAGACTAAGAAGTCATCAAAGGCAAGTCTTTTTTTATCCTCTTTCCTATATAAGTTTAAGATCCACAAGATAAAGACTATTAGGTATAAGTAGAGGTTAGACCACAAATTAAAGGGAACTATACTTATAAATATAAGACTAAGGGCAATTATTATATTTATGTGCCTTGATAGGCTCTCTAAAAGTCCAAAGAAAAAACTCTTTTCCTTTAAAAAGTCTAAAATCTTTGCAAAAATATTTTCAAAAAATAAGCGAATCCTCAATAGAAGATTTCTTATTAGCGAATCATCCCAGGCATTGTAATCTAAATTAAATCTCAGCAAGTCAAAAAATTTTGTCATTTTACTCACCAAGATACTTTATGCCAGATATCCTTACGTTAAAAAGTTTTACAAGTCCAGCTCCAAAGGTGTTAGTTTGACCTGTGAAATAATTTGTTTGTCCTATTAGGATACCCTTGTCAGTTTTCTTACCCTGAGCTTCAATTGTAACAGTGGCTTTCTTATAAAGTTTGTCATCAAACTTAAGAACTTTTCCTTCAAAGGTAAAGTCCCTAGGATCAATTTTATTTACTTCAATCTTTGTTACCTTTCCAATAGGATTATTTGCCATAACATCTTTTACAGGGTCACCAACTTTTAGGTGGTCAATTATTTCACTTTCAATAAAAGGAACAGCCATAGTGATTTCTGCCTTTTCATCCTTTTGTAGGACTTGACCTCGTCCATCTGCTAGGTTTAATCTGCTAACAAAGAGGATTCCTGCCCCAATGCAAGCAAGTATTATAAATAAATCTATAAATTTAAACTTTAATTTCATTTGCTCACCTCAAGGTTCTTAATCTTTGCAAAAATTTGCAAGTCACCAACAGTAAATGTGAGTTCATCACCTAGGAGATAATTAAAACCATTTACATAGATTCCATCATCCTTGACCTTGGCTTTTGAACTTACTAAAAATCTAATAGAATTGAATTCTGAATTTTTTTCTCTTCCATTTTCAATTCCTGTGTATTCAGACATAGGGTTATCAATAGCATCATTAACTTGGATTTCTTTTACAACCCCAATTTCACTATTCCTCCTCTTGTCAATAACCTTGTCGCCGACCTTTGGCACATCCTTATTGTAAGATTCAGTTTCATCTGCTTCAAGTGTTAAGACCACACTTGTGTCAGCCACATCTATATCTTTAGAAGATTTTTGCTTGAATACAATTACTAAGAAAACTGCAAACAAAATTACAAAAATAATATCTAAAATTTTAATTCTTCCTGCTTTCACTTATTGCTCCTTCATATACGCTTTCAATATTTTTAATTACTTGTTTTTGATTTAAGTCCTTATTCAAAATCTTTTGGGCCTTGTCCTTTAAATTATTTTTAAGTTCATCCTTAGTTAATATCTCTAAGGCCTTTAGCTTAAACTCTTGAATGTTTCCATATTCATAAGTCAAGGCTGATCCATTCTCTTCATTAAAGTAGTCCCTTGCTCCACAATTATTTGTGATGAGTAGAGGTGCCCCAGAGTATGCCGCCTCAACTATGGAAAGTCCAAAGGCTTCCTCCTTAGAATGGTTGACGTATAAATCAGCCGCTGCCAAATAATCAAAAGGTTTCGACCTATAACCAACAATTTCAACCTTACCTTCAAGATTATAATCGTGAATTTTCTTTTTCATCTGGTCTTCAAGATCACCATATCCAATTATCAGTGCCCTTGCCTCATCAATTTCCTTAAAAAGTTCATTTATTCCATCAATAAAAAAAAGAATTCCCTTTTCTTCTGAAAATCTCCCAACAGAAAGAATCCACTTTTCATCTTTTCCCTTATTAAGAGGCACAACTTGATTAATCACTGGGATTGGTGGTGGAAGGACTAGGACTTTTTCTTCATTAGCACCTTCTTCCAATAGCTTCTTCTTTACCAGAGAGCTAACTCCAATAATTTTTTCATTCTTTGTGAAGAATATTCTATTTAAGATAGCAGATTTTTTTGAAATTTGTGACACCATGTGCCTTGTGTTTATCACAGGGACCTTCATTCCAAGGACCTTGCTGAGAAAGACAATCCCATTTTCTCTCATAAAGTGCGTGTGAAGAAGATCTATGTCACTTTCCTTCACATAATTTCTCAAAAATTTTGATGCTTTTAAGTCCAAGGGAGACCTCATATCGCATTGGATAGTTTTTACTCCCAAGTCTTGGAAGTCTTTGACTCCACCTCCATCAATATTATAAAGAAGCTGGTGGTCAAAGTCTGACCCAGTATTTATTAAATTTTTGATGTAGCTTTCGCTACCTCCCCTACCAACATAATTTAATAGGTGCAAAATTTTCATAATCATCATCTTTCATTTGATAAAAACTTAATCATTGAATAAAATCTAAATAATTATATCAATAGGACAATTGCTTGTCAATTTAATGGCTAGAGCCTTTCTTAACCCTATGCGACTTTACAAAATCCTTCAACTTTTTTAACTTTTATGACTTCATAAAGTCCTACAACTTTTTCATCTTTTACGACTTCATAAAATTTTGCGACTTCATAAATTTTTGCGACTTCATAAATTTTTACAAGTCTATAAATATTTGTTAACTCATATCTTTTTATGACCCTAGGGTCTTCCACTCCTTTATAAGTTTTTGTAAGCTTACATTTCTTAATTTAGCTAATAAAAATTTACAAAGAAACTTTTATAATGTCCTCCAAACTTGTTAATTAAGCCAGTTAATGAAAATTATTTTTTATTTAGAAAAAGTTCTTGCAATTGAATCTAAAAAGTGATTTAATGTTAAAGATAAAAAAATAAAAAATCAGTCCAAGGACTGACGTTAATCATGTCCTTGTGCATGATTTTTTTTTGAGCAAATTTAATAACATAAATTTTTTTTGCCCATTTTTAAGAATGTTTGATCTTTTATTTGGAAAAAAAGGAGAAAAAAATGCCAAGAGATAATTCAATTAAGAAGACGCTAGTAATAGGATCTGGTCCCATTGTCATAGGACAGGCTGCTGAGTTTGACTACTCAGGTACACAAGCTTGCGAAACTCTAAAGAATAATGGAGTTGAAACTGTTCTTGTAAACTCAAATCCTGCTACTATTATGACAGACAAGGGTGTTGCCGATAAAATTTATATCGAGCCAATTACCATTTCCTTTATTGAAAAAATTATAGAAAAGGAAAGACCTGATTCACTAATCGCTGGTATGGGTGGACAAACTGGTCTTAATATGACCCTTGAACTAGACAAACGTGGAATCCTTGACAAGTATGGAATAAAAATTATTGGTACTGATATTGATGCCATAAAGAAGGGCGAAGATAGAGATATTTTTAGAAAGACAATGCAAGAGATTGGAGAGCCAATCATTGAATCTGAAATTGCAACAAGCCTTGAAGAAGGTAAGGCACTTGCAAAGAAAATTGGTTACCCTCTAGTTGTTAGACCTGCCTATACCCTAGGAGGAACTGGCGGCGGCTTTGCCTATAACGAAGAAGAACTTGTTGAAGTTTTATCTCACGGTCTTAGCCTTAGCCCAGTAAATGAATGTCTTCTTGAAAAATCTATTCGTGGTTGGATGGAAATAGAATTCGAAGTAATAAGAGACTCTGCTGGCGAAAAAATTATTGTCTGCGATATGGAAAATGTGGATCCAGTTGGAGTTCACACAGGAGACTCCATAGTTGTTGCCCCTTGCCAAAGTCTTGATAAGGATGTTTTACAAAAGTTAAGGAATTCTGCCTTAAATATAGTAGAAAATGTAAATGTTGTTGGTGCTTGTAATGTCCAACTTGCTCTTAACCCTGAAACTCTTGACTATGCAGTCATAGAAATTAACCCAAGAGTTTCTCGTTCATCAGCTCTTGCATCAAAGGCAACTGGCTACCCAATAGCAAGAATCGCAACAAAGATTGCCCTTGGTCTAAACTTAAATGAAATCCAAAACGAAACTACTGGTGAAACAATAGAAACTTACGAACCTTCTTGTAACTATGTAGTTGTTAAAATTCCTAAATGGCCTTTCGACAAGTTCAAATTTGCCAATAGAAAGCTTGGCACAAAGATGATGGCAACTGGTGAAGTTATGTCAATTGGCTCATCCTTTGAAGAAGCCCTCTTAAAGGGTATAAGATCTCTTGAAATTTCTAAATTCTCTCTTGAATCAAAGTTCTCTGAAGAAAGAACTACTGAAGAATTAAAGAAGAGAATAAAATTCCCTGATGATGAAAGACTCTTTGATGTTGCAGAAATCATTAGACGTGGACTTTCTATAGAAATGATTCACGACATAACAGGCATAGACCTCTACTTCTTAGAAAAAATCAAAAATATTGTTCACGAAGAAGAAAATCTTAAGAAGTTAAGCCTTGACACAATGACTCCTGAAGAATTATCTAAGCTTAAGAAGCTAGGCTTCTCAGACAAGACTATTGCTTCTGCCCTTGGCGTAGACATTGATAAGGTAGTAGAACTTCGTAAAAAGAACAATATCCTTCCAAACTATAGAAGAGTAGACACATCTCCTTTTAGAAAAAATGGTGCCTACTACTACTCTACTTATGAAAAGACAGACGAAAATATAATCTCTGACAAGAAAAAAATAATTGTAATTGGATCTGGCCCAATAAGAATTGGTCAAGGTATCGAATTTGACTACTGTAGCGTTCACGCAATCAAGGCCCTAATCAAGATGGGAATCGAAACAATTACAATAAACAACAATCCAGAAACTGTTTCAACTGACTTCGACACATCAGACAAGCTTTACTTTGAACCACTTACAGAAGAAGAAGTTAAATCAATAATTGAAACAGAAAAACCAATGGGAGTTATCCTAGCCTTTGGTGGTCAAACTGCAATTAAACTTGCAAAATATCTTCACCAACAAAAGATAAATATACTTGGAACAGACTTCGAAGATATCGACAGGGCTGAAGACAGAGAAAAGTTTGACGAAATGCTTGAAGAATTAAAAATCAACAGACCTAAGGGACACGGGGTCCTCACTGTAAAAGAGGGACTTGAAACTGCAAAGGAACTTGGCTATCCACTACTTGTTAGACCATCCTATGTACTTGGCGGTCAAGGTATGCAAATAACTTATGACGAAAACAGCCTTATGACTTACCTAAAGAGTGCCTTCGAAAGAGATGCAATTAATCCAGTCTTAATAGACAAGTACCTAGTAGGTCGTGAGATTGAAGTTGATGCAATCTCCGACGGCGATGATGTCCTAATACCAGGTATCATGGAACACCTTGAAAGGGCTGGAGTTCACTCCGGTGACTCAATAACAATTTATCCAAGTATTAACATCTCAAGTAAAATCAAAGATAAGATACTTGACTACACAAAGAAAATTGCCAAGGCACTTCACGTTAAGGGCATGGTTAACATCCAATTCATCGAATACAAAAATGACCTTTACATCATAGAAGTAAACCCTCGTGCATCAAGAACAGTACCTTACATCTCAAAGGTTTCAGGAGTGCCAATAGTTGACCTTGCAACAAAGACAATGCTTGGTGAAAAATTAAAAGACCTTGGTTATGGAACAGGAATTTACAAAGAACCAAAGTTAATGGCTGTTAAGGTACCAGTCTTCTCTATGTCCAAACTCAACAGAGTAGAAATTTCTCTTGGACCTGAAATGAAATCAACTGGAGAAGTTCTTGGAGTTGGAAAAGACATTGACGAAGCACTTTTCAAGGGCTTCTTAGCAGGAGGCTCTGCAATAGAAGACAAGGCATCACGTGTGCTTGCAACAGTAAATGACAACGACAAGGAAGAATTCTTAGGAATTGCTAAGACAATGAATGAAATGGGCTACAAGATTGTAGCAACTAAGGGAACTTGCAAATTCTTAAGAGAAGCAGGAATTGATGCAAAAGAAGTTGGCAAGATCAACGACCCAAGGCCAAATATCCTTGACGTAATAAGAAATGGCGAAATCGACTTAGTAGTTAACACTCCAACAAAGGGTGGCGACTCAACAAGAGATGGCTTCAAAATTAGAAGAATGGCTACAGAATACGGCATCGACATAGTGACATCCCTTGACACCCTAGCAGCAAGAGTAGCTGTGAAGAATAAAAAATTCCATGAAGAAAATATGGACATCTACAACATAACAGAATTATAATATAAAAACCTTATAAGACATAAAAATAACCTCGGTGTAAATAAAACATCGAGGTTATTTTGATTTTCTAAATATGAATAAATGCTCATGAGCAATCAATAAAAAATTGTATTTTATACTGTTCGTTTTCCAAAATCCAGTAGCTTTACAATTATGTTGTTCTTTAATTATCATTTCTTTCATTTTAAATCCTGCTTCTTCAAAAACTTGCATTACATAAAATGAAAGTGGTATCATGTGCCCTTTTTGTCTAGTATCTCCAATTAATACTGCACAAAATTTATCTTTCTTTAAGACTCTGTAACTTTCTGATGCAACTTTTTTCATTTCTTCCAAAAAGTCTTTAATTTTTAAACGAGATAAGTCTTCTTCGATATCTTCACTGTACTCTATTATATTTGCATATGGTGGATGAGTGCAAATCAAATCTATGCTATTATCTGATATAAAGTCTAAGTTTCTTGCATCGCCTTTTTTCAAAAAAACTTTTCCATCCGCACCCATATGTTTAAAATCAACTTTTTCTTTACAACGATTAAGAGCAACATCGTTAACGTCTACTCCGATTATATTTCTATTTAATAACTTTGCCTCAACAAGTGTTGTTCCTCCACCTGCAAATTGATCCAATATTAAATCTTTTTCATTAGAATATCTCAAAATTATATTCCTAGGTATGTAAGGCGACCAATTTCCTCGCCACTTTGCATCATGCGTCGCCCAGTTTCCACGTTGAGGAAAAGTCCAATGAGTTGTCATCTCAAGTTCAAAATTTTCAGGTTCCCATTTTGTTATTTTATTTGCCATTACCTAAATACCTCATTAATTATGCCATCTTCAAGTTCCTTTATATTGTATATATTTTCCATAATATCAAAAGTTTCTTCAAGATTATTTTTTGCGCTAAACCAACCTTTTCCATCAGTAATCCATACGAAAGTAAATCCATCAATATCTTGTGATTCAACTGCCAATGTTTTATAGCTTCTGGCTGTTTCATTGAGTTTACTTCCACCTCCAGAATAAAAATTTGTTTCAATTGCATATATCATACTTGAAGTTTTTAATACAAAATCAAATCTCTTCTCCATTTTTCCTTTATTAGAAATATTTGATAAATCTATATTCCATTTAGAAGATATTTCACTAATATACATTTCTTTAAAATAGTTCTCATTTTTTCTAAATCCAGCTCTTTTAATGTAATTTTCTACTAAATTTTCCATTAAATGCCCACCGCGATTTTTTCGACCATTGGAATCAAGCCCTGTCTCAACGCCAGTAACATAATCTATTAAATTATTAACTATATGATTTTCTAAAAGATCAAAAAGACCTGTCTCTTTCATAAAATACACATAATTATCATAATCCATTGTTTTTTCTTCTACGTTCTGTTGTAGTACATTAAATTTATATAAGAATCCACCATTATCGTCTTGGCAATAAATTTCATTAAGCCTTACTGCCAATAGAATTGGAATGCATTTTATGATTTCTGGATAATTCTTTATTAATTTTATAAACTCATTTTCTATATCTTTAGAGCCAATAAGAGAATTTAGAATATTAAGCTCAACTTTTATTTTATCAACATTATCATAAATTTTTTCAAAATTGATGTAGTATTTATAGTCGGATATACTATTTCTAAAATTACTTAGCCATTCCGTAAAATTCTTTTTTTCCATTAATAGCTCCTTTAACTCATTACTTCAAAAATTTGAAATCAATAACTCCTTAACATTTCCTCTTTTTTTGCTATTAGAATTTATCATTCTTTTAGCATCTACTCTTCTTATTTTAAATTCAGAATATAGATCATCAAAAAAATCATCCTCGTCATCGGTGTTTTTTGGGTCTGAATTACTTAATACAAATTTTGCCCCTTTCTTATCAATCTTTTTTACAAAATTTGCTAGTTCTATCTGATTATTATCATTAAATTCATTAGATGTATATGCTGTAAAGTTAGCAGTCTTAGTTATTGGTCTATATGGCGGGTCAAAATATACAAATGTATTTTCATCTATAAAATCTTCAGAATCCTTAAAATCAGCACATTCTATTTTAACTCTTTTTAATTTATCTGAAATCGCAATAATATTTTTTTCATCACAAATTTGTGGATTTTTATATGTGCCCATAGGAACATTAAATAGACCTTTACTGTTTACACGATATAAACCATTAAAACATGTTTTGTTTAAAAATATTAAATAAGAAGCTTTTAAAACATTATGTTCATTACTACCTTTGATTTTTATATCATTATATTTTTCTCTTTTTTCTAAATAATATTTCTTTCTATGTTCTTTATCCTTGTTCAAGTATTCTTTTTCCATAATTTTTAATAACTTAATTAAGTCTAGCTTATTATATTTTATAGTTCTATAGGCATTTATTAAGTCGTTATTAGTATCACTGATATAAATGAATTCCAAATCATACTTATTTATAATATCAAAAAAGACTGCCCCTCCACCAACAAATGGTTCAACATATTTTTTTATATTATAATCATGAAACGGATACTGCTTTTCTATTTCTCTAAGAAGTTGACCCTTTCCTCCTGCCCATTTTAAAAATGGTTTGACATTATAATCACTAATTATTTTATTCAAATTTTGGACTTTATAAGAAAAATCGTCGTTTTTATTAAATTGTATTTTTGAATTAAGTATCGTCTTAGATATCAAGGCAACTTTTCCTTTCATTTTCAATAAGAATATTATATTAAAGAATTTTTCTTATTACAAACTTTCGATTATAAAAAAATATAAAATATATTTTCCTTAGATTCTATTTTAGTGTAATCTTATTTTACATTTAATTTTTCTTTTAAGTCTCTTATGTCCTTGTCGATTTTTTCTTCGTCAAGTTCTCTGTCCCTATTTTCCATTGCCCTATCCACAAGGCCCTTTAGGTCTTGGTCTATTTCTTTTTCGAGTTTTTCAAGGGCAAGTTTAACAAGTCCACCAAGTTCCCTAAATTTTGTAACCACTCTGTGTTCATCTGCAATGTGTCCCATTAAAAATCCAAAGGTCCACTCTGCATTGGTCTTTGTGAGGACGCACTTATGGTCAACCATGACTCCCCTGTCTTTAAGTGTAAGCAAAAAGTCTCGAAGTTCTTCCCTATCCATATCTGGAAAAACCATTAACTTTTCTTCTGCTTCAAGGCTTTCATTTTTGCTTAAGTCTTCTTTAAAAAGTTCTCCAACCTTCTCTTCTAGGTTTTCTTTATTTATCTTATTTAATTCAATTCCAAAGTACCTTGCAACTTCTTCAGTGATTTTTGTCTTTTCAATATCTAACCCATATAATAAAATTTTCTTCATTTAAACACCTCTGTATTAGTTTACCCAATTTTAATTTATTTATTGTCTTTATTATCTTTATAATTTTTATGAGATAAATTTAGAAACTCTTTTATTTTTCCACTTACATTAAATTTTCGACCACTTAGATAAGTTTTATTTACTTTTCTTCATAATGATTTATATTATAAGTAAAGGAGGTCGGAAATGGATTTTGAAATTAAAATAGATGAAAATTTTAAGTTGCCCAAGGCTGTTGTTTATACTGATAAACTTACAGAAGAAGTTTTAAGGCTTAAGTCCTTTGTCTTAGAAAATTCCGATAATATTTTGCTTGCCTATCTTGGCGAGAAGATTAAAATTTTAAATCCCGGCAAGATTTATAGGATTTATACAGAGGATTCAAAAGTTTTTGCTGAGTCTATAGATGAAAAATTTCAGATAAAGAAAAGAATTTATCAACTTGAAGAGGACTTAAAGCTAAAAAAGTTTGTGCGGATTTCAAATTCTGAACTAATTAACCTAAACTTAGTCGATAGCTTCGACTTATCTTATTCGGGAACTATTTCTGTCATTATGAAAAATAAGTCCAGAACCTTTGTCTCTCGAAGATATGTGAAAAAAATTAAGGAAACTCTTGGTATATGAGGTGATTTTATGAAAAAAATTATTAGTCAAATTATAAATGGGATTTTGATTTGTGAATTTGTATTACTTGTTATTTCAATTTTTATGTCCTACATTTTTTTGGATGGGGGTTTCACACTAGCTAACCCTGACTTAATAGAAAGTTCTGCTTCTGTATTCTCTGCAAGCCTTTCTTCCATCTGCCTTACGGGACTTCTTGGCATAGTTTTTAGCCTTGCATCTCTTGTTTGGAAAGAAGAAAAATTTTCTATTTTAAAAAAGACAATCATTCACTTCCTTTTAACTGCCTTTACAATAAGCTTTGTGGGTTATAAGTTATTTTGGTTTCAAAGATCCCTTCAAGCCTTGGCAATCTTCTTTGCCACTTACTTTTTAATCTACCTTGCAATTTGGTTTATTGAATATACAATTTTCAAAAGGGACGTAGAAAAATTAAATGCAAAATTAAAAAATAATATTTAAAAAAGAAACCACCTTATGAATTTGAACTAACCCCAAAAGTTGGACTTAAAAACCAACTAGAGGATAGCACTTCAATTTTATTTCACAAGGTGGTTATTCTTTATTTATTTTTTTCTCCAATTACTTCAATCTTATATCCATCTGGGTCCTTCACAAAGAAGTAGAAATCTGACTTGTCTGAAAGCGACTTTAATTCTGTTACATCGTAACCCTTGCTCTTCAACTCTTCCCTAAAGGATTTTATGTCTGGGTGAGAAATTGCAATGTGACCGTATCCGTCACCAATTGTATAATCTCTTCCGTCGTAGTTATAAGTTAACTCTAATTCAAAGGGTGAGTCTTCTAACTTTAAATACAAAAGTGTGAATTCATCTTCTGGGAAGTCCTTGCGTCTTGACTCAACAAAACCCAGTGCTTCTTTGTAAAATTTCTCTGACCTTTCAAGGTCCTTTACCCTAATCATTGTGTGTAAAAATTTCATTTCTTCCTCCCTCTCTTATATCTTGTCTTGCTTTTCTTTAATTAATTTATAACCAAAAGTTAATCTACTTACACAAAAGTGTCCTTCCATACTTAATGGATGAGTCTGTAGTAATTTATAAAAAATTATTAAGAAGTAGTTTTATGTTTACTTATGCTTGCAAAAGAAAAAAGCCAGAGAATTTTCTCTAGCTTTTTTATTCTTATGCAAGTTCTGCATTTACTTTTTCTGTTTTTTCTTCCTTCATCTCTTCCTTTGAGATGATGTCCTTGACTTTCATAAGTCTTGTTATATTTGCTCTTTCACTTTCATCAAGTTTTGAACGAATATATTTTATCGTTTCTTCTAGGTCTGGAATAGTCTTATACTCAAGAGCGTTCACCCTTCTCCTTGTCTTTTCGATTTCATTGGCGAGGAGTTGAGATGCCTTTTCCTTTTGAGTTAGAGTGAGTAGCTCTTCCATAACTTCTGTTAGATTATCAATTGCTGAGTCAAGGTCCGAAGTTGTCTGAGCATATCCGTAGGGATATCTTGAAGCATCTTCTGATGTCTTCTCAGTTAAAAATTCCATCTCTGGCACGTCAACAGACATTACGTTTTTCTTTCTTATATCAACAAGAGTCTTTGTAGTTGGAAGGGCAATAGCCTCTTCTAACATCTCTGGACTCATGGCAGCTGATGCCATTAAGAAGGCCTTAAAGGAATTTTGTAGTTTATCTTCTACTTCAAGTCTTAGCTTTTTATTTTCTTTGATAAGAGTAATGAACTGTCTCATAAGTTCATCTTGCTTGTCCTTTAATAATTTGTGGCCTCTCTTTGAAGTTTCAAGTTTAGTCTTTAGAATGGATAAGTTCATCCTTGTGGGGTTTATATTTAGTCTTGCCATTATAATCCCTCATTTTCTAAATTTTTAGGATTCTTAGAATCCTCCTCTTTATTCTCCTTATCGCCCAAATATTTTTCAATTAATTTGTCGTCAATTCTCTTAAGCTCTGTCTTAGGAATTATTGATAGAAGCTCCCAACCTAGATTTAGGGTATCAAGTATAGGTCTATTTGTTTCAAAACCTTGAGATACATATTGTTTTTCAAACATATCTGCAAATTGTGCAAAGGCCTTGTCAGTTTCTGTAAGGGCAGTTTCCCCTAAGATTGCTGAAAGTTCCTTTGCTTCCTTACCAGCTGTATAGGCAGCGTAAATTTGGTTCATTGTATCTGCATGGTCTTCACGAGTCTTGCCTTCCCCAATACCCTTGTCCTTAAGTCTTGATAGGGATGGGATTGCGTTAATAGGTGGTTCAAGACCTTGCTTAAATAATTGAGTTGATAGGATTATTTGTCCCTCTGTGATATAACCTGTCAAGTCAGGGATTGGGTGAGTGATGTCCCCTTCTGGCATTGTTAAGATAGGAATTTGTGTAATAGATCCTTCTCTACCCTTAATCCTTCCTGCTCTTTCGTAGATACCTGCAAGGTCAGTGTATAAATAACCTGGGTAACCACGCCTACCTGGAACTTCTTTTCTTGCTGCAGAAACTTCTCTTAGGGCTTCTGCATAGTTTGTCATATCTGTTAAGATAACAAGAACGTGCTTACCTTGTTCAAAGGCCAAGTACTCTGCTGCAGTGAGGGCCATCTTTGGTGTTGCAAGTCTTTCAATAGCAGGGTCATTGGCAAGGTTCATAAATAGAACTGCCCTATCAATGGCTCCTGTCTTTGTAAAGTCATCAATAAAGTATTGGGCTTCTTCAAAGGTAATACCCATAGCTGCAAAGACAACGGCAAAGTCTCCACCAGAAAGTACTGTAGCTTGTCTTGCTATTTGAGCTGCAAGCTCGTTGTGAGGAAGTCCTGCTTCAGAGAAGATAGGAAGTTTTTGTCCCCTAACAAGAGTGTTAAGTCCGTCAATTACAGATACTCCTGTTTGAATAAACTCTGATGGGTAGTCCCTAGATACTGGATTGATTGCAGTACCATTTATATCAATTTTTTCTTCTGGAATAATTTTTGGACCGTCATCAATTGGTTCTCCAAGTCCATCAAAGACTCTACCAATCATATCAGGTGAAACTCCAAGTTCAAGAGGCTTGCCTAAGAACCTAACACTTGTATCCTTTAGGTTAATTCCACTAGACCCTTCAAAGATTTGTACCATGGCCTTGTCGCCATCAATTTCTATAACACGACCACGTCTTTTTTCTCCATTTTGCAGCTCAATGTCAACTAATTCTTCATAGGCTGCACCTTCTACACCTTCAACAGTCATAAGAGGTCCAACAACTTCTGTTACTGATTTATATTCTTTAAGCATCTGTATCACCGACCCCTACTAAATTCTTAAGTTGACTATCAATTTTGTCCTTTATTTCATCAAGTTTTTCCAATTCATCATTTGGAAGGTACTTCATCCTAGCAATACTTTCCTTTACATCAAGCTCTTCGATTTCGCTGAAGTAAGCTCCCTTAACTAAGGCTTCTTGTCCCTTATCGTAGAAGTAAAGAATTGTGTCAAGCATTTTAAATTGCTTTTCTAGTGGACAGAAGGTATCAACATCGTGAAAGGCATTTTGTTGTAAGAAGTCTTCACGAATTGACTTACTTGTGTGTAACTTCATTTGATCTTCATCAGAAAGTGAATCACGGCCAACAAGTCTTACTACTTCAAGTAGAGAAGTTTCTTCTTGTAGAAGTGCCATGGATCTCTTTCTAAGTTTAGAAAATCTTCTGTCTATATTTTCATCTAGATAAGCATCTATCTTTGGTTGATACAAAGAGTAAGAATCTATCCAGTTAATCGCTGGGAAGTGCCTTTGATATGACAAATCATAGTCAAGTTTCCAGAAAATTTTTACAATTCTAAGTGTGTTTTGTGTAACTGGTTCAGAAATATCTCCACCTGGAGGAGAAACTGCACCTATAACTGATAAGGCACCTTCCCTTTCTTCTTTACCATTTACAAGAACACGTCCTGCTCTTTCATAAAATTCTGCAATTCTTGATGCAAGATAAGCTGGGTAACCTTCGTCACCAGGCATTTCTTCAAGACGACCAGACATTTCACGAAGGGCCTCTGCCCAACGAGATGTTGAGTCAGCCATCATGGCTACAGAATATCCCATGTCCCTAAAGTATTCAGAAATTGTGATTCCTGTATAAATTGAAGCTTCACGAGCAGCAACTGGCATATTAGATGTGTTGGCAATAAGAACTGTCCTCTTCATAATGGATTCGCCAGTAGCTGGATCCATTAGTTCTGGAAATTCCATAAGTACGTCTGTCATTTCATTTCCACGTTCACCACAACCAACATAGACAACTATTTGTGCATCTGCCCACTTGGCAAGTTGATGTTGTACAACTGTCTTGCCTGAACCAAAAGGTCCTGGTATAGCTGCAGTACCACCCTTAGTTATTGGGAAGAAGGTATCAATTACCCTTTGTCCTGTTATAAGTGGTTCCTTAGGATCAATCTTTTTCTTGTAAGGTCTTCCCTTTCTTACAGGCCACTTTTGAATCATATTAAGTTCCTTGTCGCCATCTTCAGTTTCAATAACTGCAATTATATCAGCAACTGTGAAGGAACCTTCTTTTATGTCCTTAACTTTACCCCTTATTCCATTGGGAACCATAATCTTGTGAGTTACCACTGAAGTTTCTTCAACTGTACCAAGAACATCTCCTGGTTCAACTTCATCTCCAACATTGGCAACTTTTTTAAATTCCCATTTTTTATCTCTATTTAAAGGATTTACTGTAACTCCTCTTTCTAGAAAGTCTCCGGCTTCGTTTCTAAGTCCAACTAGGGGCCTTTGGATTCCATCAAACATTTGCTCAATCATTCCAGGTCCCAGCTCTACTGATAGGGGTGCTCCTGTTGTATAAACTTCATCTCCAGGACCTATGCCTGTAGTTTCTTCATATACTTGTATAGAGGCCTTGTCCCCTCTCATTTCAATAACTTCACCAATTAATTTGTCTTTAGAAACTTCTACCACGTCATAGACATTGGCATCTTCCATGCCGCTGGCTACAACAAGTGGTCCGGATACTTTAATTATCTTTCCTGATTTCAATAAAGATCCTCCTTTATAAAAAGGTGACTAGTCACCTAATATATTCGCTCCAACTGCCTTTTCCACGTTTTTATTTAAGTTCTTCATACCAATACCAAGAGTTCCCTTGTTAGATGGGATAACTATAATGGCTGGTATTAACTCATCATTATATCTTTCGATTGTCTTTGGTATTTTTGCTGCAAGATCCTCTGTGATATAAATTACACCATAATCTTCCTTTGCAAGACTATCTACCAGACTTCTCGCTTCCTTATCTTCATAGGCAACAAAGACTTCTATGCCTATTGCCTTAAAAGATAAAACCGAGTCCTTGTCTCCAACAACTGCAATTTTATACATAACTATCACGCAACTTTTCTCTTATAAATTCACCATCAAGTCCGTTTAATTTAGAAACCAAAATAATTCTTAGGTTTTTAATTTCCATTTCCTTTGCCAAGACATTAGCAAAAATAACTTCTGGACCATAGGTGATGTATTTTACATCCTTAATAAGGTCTATAAAGTAATTGTCCATCTCCCTCTCAAAGTTTGATAGGCTTCCCTTTTCTTTAAAATCGTCAAGACCATCCTTTATATACTTATAAATATCAAGCCTCTTGAAGGCTTCAGTATCTGAAGAAATTTCCCTATTTAATAAATCAAGATAGGCTTCTTCTCTTAGCTTACCTCCAGGAAGGATAATGTTTCTTAAAAATTCCACATCCTTTTCCTGTTTTTTTGCCCTGAGAAGGGTCCTAATATTTGTAAAATCAATTAGATTTTTTGCGTAATTTATAAATAGGTCAACTTCAGATTCTTCTGCAAGGTCAAGTAGGTCCTTAAAGTAGGCATTATCAAGATATATATCAATAATTTGAGGGTCCTTCTTTTCTTCGTAGACTTCCTCAATTTTTCCTATAAGTTCAAAATATTTATTTCTCTTGCTACCCTTTAAGATTCCATCTCTATATTCCTTGATATCAAAGCCGCCAAATGCCATAAAGAGGTCCTTTAAGTCTTCTCCCCCAATCTTTTCCTTAATTAGGACCTTTAGATTGTGGTAGAAGTATTTTAAAGTAACTAGGTCAACTGGGATTCTTGATGGGGAAATGTCATAGACCTCATTATAGAACCTCGTGAGCTCCTCTTTTAAGATGACTTCATATTCTGTGGGAGAAGATATTTTATTTATAAACTTGTTGTAAACTGTATCAGATAGAGATCTAAGTGCGTCTTCCAAAGTATCTTGTTCAGATATTCTTATAAAGTTCTCACTTTTTAAAAGTTCCTTTTCCAAAACTCTTAGCCTTGTGGAACTTTGGATAAATTTATTTCTATCCATTAAATCACCTTTTCCTCTTAACTGAATAGTTTTTCAGCTAAAAATTTCTCTAAGTCTTCTCTCTCAGATTTTACAAGAGACCTAAAATCTCCATTGTAAATTAAATTATCCTTGTTAAGGACAAAGCCACTCTTTAAATCCTTATCAGATATTTTAAAGCCAAGGTCTTCCTTTTCTACAGCATCCCTATATTTTTGGGGAATATCAATAGTACCACCCTTAAGGTTTTCATCTCCTAAGTTGTTTTTTAAGAATTTTACAAAATCATCTTCAGACAGATTTTCAAGTTCACTTACAACTTTTTCAAGGACCTCGTCTATTATCCTGTTTTTTTCAGATAAGATTTTATCCCTTGCCTTAAGTTCTTCTGATGACTTAGATCTCTTTAAGATGTCTTCTCTTTCTCTTTCAGCAATCTCGCCTATTTTGTTGGCGAGAAATCTGCCTTCTTCTTCTCTATTTTCTATAATAGTTTTTTCTTTTTCTTCAGCTTCTTTTATTATGAGTTGGGCCTTTTCCTCTGCATCCTTAATTATTTTGTTTAAAATATTTTCAAGTCCTGCCATAGTATCACCTAGGCTCTGAATAGGATAAAGAATGAAATTGCAAAGGCAAGAATAGCGTAAAGCTCAACCATTACTGCAAAGATAATACCCTTTGCTTGTTGTTCTTCGTTTTTAGCAAGGATGTTGATACCTGCAACAGATACCTTACCTTGAGCAACTGCAGATACAAGTCCTGCAAGACCAATTACGGCACCACTTGCTAGGTACATAAATCCTGTGTTAATTGGTGTATCAACAGCAAGTCTAAATAAAATAAATAGTCCAATTACAAAACCGTAAAGACCTTGTGTACCTGGAAGCAATTGAAGTACAAGGGACTTACCAAATTTTTCTGGTTCGTCAATTACTACTCCAGCAGCAGCTTCCCCTGCCATACCTACTCCCTTAGCTGATCCTGCACCAGAAAGTGCTACTGCTAAAAAAATTCCAATTGATCCTAAAATCAATCCGCCATATTCTTCCATTAGTCCATTAAACATATTAATCCTCCTAGTCTATATTAAAGTAATCTGAATTTTCTATCATTTTTTTGAAAGGTATGCCTCCACCTTCATAGAATTTATTAAACATTTCTACATAAGTAAGCCTTGCTGTATGAACATAGGCTGACAAATAAGAAAGAAAGGCATTAAATAATTGGAATACCACAAAAATTACTATGGCAAATAATTTGCCCAATAAGTTTGATTCAAAAAGCATTCCTGCAATCATATTTATGGCAAGTCCCAGGAAGGAACCTGATAAAACTAGCGCCATAAGTCTTAGGTAAGATACAAAGTCTCCAAGATAAGATGTGATTCCGTAAAGAGAATAAACTCCCCAACCAATCTTTGCTCCCCTCGACTTTTCTTCCCTGCCACCTGTTGCAACAATTCCAACCATGCCAATAATCATTATAATCATGAGTAACTTGCCATAAGGTGCAACTTGTGGAAGGACCTTTCCAAGTATAAATCCAATGGCTCCCAAAACTGCCATATACCAAAATCCTACATCGTATAGGGCATCCTTTGGCTTGCCGTCACGTATATTCATATAAGCCCTGATACCAAGACCGAAGAATATGTGGATTCCGCCTAGGATAACTGAAATGATTACCAAGAGAGTAGAGTCCTCTGCTGGGTCAATAAGGCTTGGCAATTCAATAATTCCTCCAAAGAAGGACCCGAATACTAATCCAAATATAATTGTGGAAATAGATAGGTAGTTGAAAAACTTGAAAAACCTTCTCTTCTTATCTGTTAGATTAAATTTCTTTAAGGTAAAGAATGTTGCCAAAAATACTAGCAAACCATAACCAAAGTCGCCAACCATTATCCCTGCAAATATAAAATAAAAAGGTGCAAAGAAAGGTGTTGGGTCTATTTCATTATATCTAGGCATGGAGTACATTTCTGTCATAATCTCAAAGGGACTTACAAAGGCGTTATTCTTTAGTAATATTGGCACCTCTTTTGAATCCCTATCTGGTTCTTCAGCCCTTAAATAGTAGTTGTCCTTGCAAACTTTTTGGATTTCCTTTTCCAAATCACTTAGTTTATCTTCTGGAACGTAACCCTCAATTAGGTTTACTTCAGTAGTTTTCAAAAACTTCCTCTCAGACATTATTTTTATCTTTTCATTCCTGTAATGTTCATAAGAGTACTTAAAGTCTTCTAGGTATTTTAAATAAGTCCTTAATTCATCTTCGATTTTATTGTTCTTTTCAAAAAGTAAATCTTTATCTTTCTCATAGGATCCTATTGTCTCCTTTACTTTTCCATCTGACTTGATATTTATAGGAGTGAATCCATAACTTGTCATGAGAGTCTTAATTTCATCATCTATGGATTTTTCAACTATCATCAAATAATAGTTAAAGTTTTTGTCCTTAGAAACTCTTTCAAGGTAGACCAAGTCATTTTTTATAACATCTCCCTCAAAGTTTTCTGCATGATTTGATGATACTGTTCCTGTGTAAATGTTTACATAACCCAGCTTACTTAAATCTTTTAAGGAAGATGATAGGTCCTCCCAAGGTTTTAACTCTGCAATTTTTGAATCAATATTTTGAATCTTGCTCTTGTTTTTATCTTTTTTATCTACAAGGGTCCTTATCTCTCCATCAATTTTTTCAAAGGGGAAAGTCATGGCTCTTGCCGTAAGTTCTTCAAGGCTTATATTACTAACCCCATCCTTCATGGCCTTTATCGGGTTTTCCTTGTCCTTAAACTTAAATAATAAATCAATATCTTCCTTGGATCTCTTGATTTTGTCATCAATTTCAATTAAATCTTCTGATGACCTAGGTCTTGTGAAATCATCTTCTGAAAACTTGTCCTCATCAAAATCAGACTCGTCAATGTGAACATAGTTAAACTTTTGAAATTTATTTATCAAATTTTCCCTGTTCTCATCAAAGATAAAGAGTTTGAATTTTTTCATCTTAACTATTGCCATTATTCACAATCCTCTCTACCACTGACTTTACAATTTCAGCTTCTTTGCCTTTAGAATTTTTTGAAATTTCAGCAATTTTTTTATCTGCCTCTTCACCTATTGGTTTAATAGCTTCCTCAGCTTCAAGTCTTGCCTTTTCAAGATAGGCATCCTTTCTACTGCCAGCTTCATCAACTATTTTTTGATAGGCTTCTTCGGCTTTCTCTTTTGCCTTTTTCATAATTTCCTTGGCTTTAACTTCAGCATCGCCAATTATTTTTTTTGCCTCAGCTTCAGTGTCTTTAACTTTTTTTACTGCATCATCTGACACTAAATCACCTCCAGTGTAAAATCTTTCACAAATTAATTATATCACTTGTTAAAACTATATTTAACTAAATATTTTTAATCTTTAAATTGTATATAGCTTACTGTTACCCTACTTATGATTATTTATTTAAAATTTAGTAAAAAAGTAAATATTAAATTCAATTTTGTGAATAAAAGTAACTGGATTTATAAAAATAATATAACAAAATAAAAAGATTTTTTCCTAAATAAAAAACCACCTCTCGCGAAGTGGTTAGCTAATAAATTTAATTTTTTAGAATGTTTTGAAAGGCTGTCATGTTGTAGATTTTTGAAACTAATAAAATTGAAATTAGTTTGTCTGCATAGTCTGTAATAATTTGAATTATAAATACTATTAAAAAGTCTGGCAAGTCCATCACAGCACGAAGGGCTTGTACTATATAGGATGAACCAGCAGTTGTAACAGTACCAAAGAGATAGGTTGCAATTAGTGCTGATGAAATTGCAGCAGGAATTGACATAAAAGGAGTGAGATAGAATTTGGACATATAGTCATCTCGCTTTAAAAATTCAAAATAACCTGCAGTGAAGCCAACGATTAATTGAGTTGGCATAAAGTATAGGGCAATTGGATCACCTATTGTATTTGCAAAGGCTGTTACAAGTCCTGCTAAAACACCAAAGATTGGTCCAAAGGCAAAGCCTGCCATAATAGTTCCAATGGAGTCAAGATAAATTGGAAGCTTAACAGCTACTCCAATCCAAGACCCCACCATATTGATAGCTATACAAAGTGCCAAGAGGGTGATTTTTTTTGTTGAAAACTTCATAGTAAATCACCTAAGACATCAATGTCTACTTCTTCGCCAGTTATTAGCTCTATGAAATCTCTCCAGACTTCAAAGACTTCTATCCCTTCATATATAATTACATTTTTTTCTTTTTTCATAAAGTCCATGGCATCCACCATAAGCATACCTCTTGCAGGTCCATCACAAATGCAGTCTGCATGATAGGTCCTTCCCAAAAATAAATCTGGATTTCTCTCTAAAAGAATTGTGAGGGGATCATTTATCACAGACCCAATAATTTTTTCGTACTTCCAGTGGAAATCCATGTAGAAGTTTGTAATTTTTTCTAAAAAGTTTCCAACTTCAAAATTTAATCTCTTAATGTAAGCAAGTATGCTTGGTGTTAATACAAATTCCCTTGTGACATCAAGAGGTACAATTTCAATTTTTATCAGTGCATTTTTAATTACATAGTCTGCTGCCTCTGGATCAACATAAAAGTTAAACTCTGCCACAGGACTCATATTGCCAAAGCTCTTGAAGTTTCCACCCATTACAATTATCCTAGTGTCCTTAAAGGCCTCCCTATCTTTTTCAAGTGCCCTTGCAAGGTTAGTTAGGGGTCCCAGAGCAAAAATTGTCAAGTCGCCCTTCCTTGCTTCCTCAATTAAAAAGTCAATGGCATCTCCATCAACTTCTTTCTCATCATAGTCTAAATAAGTTTCACCAAGTCCATCTTGACCATGGGTGTCCTCTGCATTAATAAATTCCTTGCAAAGGGGACCTTCTGAGCCCATGTAGATTTTAAAATCTTTCTTTAAAAACTTCATAAGCCTTAGGACATTTTTTCTTCCCTTTTCAATATGAACATTTCCTGAAACTAAAGAAATCCCGAGAATTTTATATTCCTTTACCATGCTGGCTAGCATAAGAGCAATGGAATCATCAATCCCGGGATCTGCGTCAATAATAATTTTCTTCATAATAACCTCCATTTCTTTGGAGAACAATTAGTTTTTTATACTTGGAGTTCCCGAACAAGTGAGATAAATTATACCTTATTTTTATTAAATAGACAAGCTTTTGTCTATAAAGTATAATTGACTTAGGCAAAATTAAAAAATTTTACACTGGAGTGATTAAATGAAAAAACTATTTAAAATCCTAATTCTATTTGCAGTGGCACTAAGCCTTTTCGCCTGCAATAAAAAAACCGAAAACAATTCAAAGGATGCAAATTCTAAAGAAGCTACAGGAAAAACTGCATCAGCAATTAACTTAAAGGACATGCCAATTGAAAAGTTTGACTTCCAAACTCTTGAAATTGAAAAGGGAGACATTATAAAGTCTGAAGATTTTTATAAGGAAAAACCTCTTACACTTGTAAATGTTTGGGGTACTTTCTGTGGACCTTGCAAAGAAGAGATGCCAGACCTTGCTGCACTTCACGAAGAATACAAGGACAAGATCAATTTTCTTGGGGTAGTTGTCGATACTAATGCAAGTATGGATACAAATGTTGAAGAAGCTCACGAAATTATCAAGAAGGCTGGTGTTACTTACACAAATATTATGCCAAATCCAACAACAGAAGATAGCCTTGTTAATATAACTGCAATGCCAACTACATTTTTTGTAAATTCTGAAGGAATGGTCCTAGGTGGCTTCGTAGGTAAAAAAGACAAAGACTCAATTGCAGCTACAATTGACAAATTATTAGAAGAAAATAAGTAATTTTTTGCTCATAATAATTTACAAACTTATAAAAAATTACTAAGTCAAAAAAATCATTAGCTTGTAAAAATTTACAAAGTCATAAGAAATTACTAGCTTGTAAAAATTTATTAAGAGATGGGAAACCATCTCTTTTTTGTTTTATCAACTGACTCTTAATCAGTGGTCCTTATTAATTTTATTAAAGTCTTAATATGTTGTTAATCTTTCGCTAATGGGTATTTAATAAGAGATAGGAGGATTAAATATGATTTATGATTATAAAGTAGAAAAACAAGATGGTTCTTTTTTAGATTTAAAAGATTTAAAGGGTAAAGTTATCCTAATAGTTAATACTGCAACAAGATGTGGCTTTACACCACAATACAATGACTTGCAAGACCTTTATGAAAAATACCACGACAAGGGACTTGAAATAATTGACATACCTTGCAACCAATTTAAGGAACAAGCTCCAGAAAGTGATGAGGAAATAACAAAATTCTGCCAATTGAATTTTAATATTGAGTTTCCACAAATGAAAAAAGCTGAAGTTAATGGAGAAAATGAACTTGAACTCTACAAATTTTTAAAATCTCAAAAGGGCTTTGAAGGCTTTGGTCATAGTCCAAAGGCACTTGCCATGGCTACTCTTTTAAAGACTAGGGACAAGGACTACAAGAACAACCCAGATATAAAATGGAACTTTACAAAGTTCTTAGTTGATAGAGATGGCAATGTAGTTGAGAGATTTGAACTAACTGCAAAGATGAATTTTGTTGATGAAAAAATTTCTGAATTAATATAATTTTTTCTGATTAATTTTTATTTATTATGTAACAAGAACTCCTGTAATTAATTTTACAGAAGCTCTTGTATTTTATTCTTTAACCACCTATGTAAGGTGATCTTTGTTTAAAAGTTTGCACAAAAAAGAGGGAGTCTTAACTCCCTCTAATTTTTTTATTTTGTTAGCCAAGGATTAGTCAAGAATCTTTGATACTACTCCTGATGCTACTGTTCTTCCACCTTCACGAATTGCGAATCTTAGTCCTTCGTCCATTGCGATTGGTGTGATTAGTGTTACTGTAAATGTTGAGTTGTCTCCTGGCATTACCATTTCTACTCCGTCTGCTAGTTGGATGTCTCCTGTTACGTCTGTTGTTCTGAAGTAGAATTGTGGTCTGTATCCGTTAAAGAATGGTGTGTGTCTTCCACCTTCTTCTTTTGTTAGTACGTATACTTCTGCTTCAAATTTTGTGTGTGGTTTGATTGTTCCTGGTGCTGCTAGGACTTGTCCTCTTTGGATTTCTTCTCTTTGTACTCCTCTTAGTAGGGCTCCTATGTTGTCTCCTGCTTCTGCTAGGTCTAGTTGTTTTCTAAACATTTCTACACCTGTTACTACTACTTGTCTGCTTTCGTCTGTTAAGCCTACTAGTTCTACTGTGTCTCCTACTTTTACTACACCTTGTTCTACTCTTCCTGTTGCTACTGTTCCTCTTCCTGTGATTGAGAATACGTCTTCGATTGGCATTAGGAATGGGTGTTCTGTATCTCTTACTGGTGTTGGAATGTATTCGTCTACTTCTTCCATTAGTTTTACGATTTTGTCTCCCCATTCTCCCTCTGGATCTTCTAGGGCTTTTAATGCTGATCCTACTACGATTGGTGTGTTGTCTCCATCAAAGTCGTATTCACTTAGTAGGTCTCTTACTTCCATTTCTACTAATTCAATTAGTTCTGGATCGTCTACTTGGTCTTCTTTGTTTAGGAATACTACTATCTTTGGTACACCAACTTGACGAGCTAGTAGGATGTGTTCTCTTGTTTGTGGCATTGGTCCATCTGCTGCTGATACTACTAGGATTGCTCCGTCCATTTGTGCTGCTCCTGTGATCATGTTCTTTACATAGTCAGCGTGTCCTGGGCAGTCTACGTGTGCGTAGTGTCTGTTTGGTGTTTCGTATTCTACGTGTGATGTTGAGATTGTGATTCCTCTTTCTCTTTCTTCTGGTGCCTTGTCTATGTGTGCGTAGTCTACGAATTCTCCTCCGCCGTATCTCTTGTTCATTACAAGTGTGATTGCAGCTGTTAGTGTTGTCTTACCGTGGTCAACGTGACCAATTGTTCCAATGTTTACGTGTGGTTTATTTCTTTCAAATTTTGCTTTTGCCATTATTAATCCTCCTATTTATTATTTTTTCTTTTTATCTCCAACTACTTCTTCAGCAATTGATGCAGGTACTTCTTCGTAGTGATCAAATATCATTGAGTAGTTTGCTCTTCCTTGTGTATTTGAACGAAGGCTTGTTGCGTAACCAAACATTTCTGCTAGTGGTACATAAGCTGTAACGATTTGAGCTCCAGCTACAAGTTCCATACCTTCCATTCTACCACGTCTTGAGTTAATATCACCGATTACATCTCCCATGTATTCTTCTGGAGTTGTAACTTCAACCTTCATTGTTGGTTCAAGAAGTACTGGATCAGCTTTTGCAAGAGCATCTCTTACTGCCATAGATCCGGCAATCTTAAATGCCATTTCTGAAGAGTCGACTTCATGGTAAGAACCATCATAAAGAGTTACCTTAACATCAAGAACTTCGTATCCCCCAATGATACCAGATTGAAGTGCTTCTTCGATACCTTGTTGAGTTGGTCCAATAAATTCCTTAGGAATTGCACCACCAACGATGGCATTTTCGAATACAAATCCAGCGCCTGGTTCGTTTGGTTCGATTCTAATCTTAGCGTGACCATATTGTCCACGACCACCTGATTGACGAGCGTATTTAGCTTCACCTTCAGCAGCTTTTCTAATACCTTCTCTATAAGATACTTGTGGATTACCAATATTAGCCTCTACCTTAAATTCTCTTAGTAGTCTATCAACGATGATATCAAGGTGAAGTTCACCCATACCAGCGATAATAGTTTGACCAGTTTCTTCATCAGTGTATGTTTTGAAAGTTGGGTCTTCTTCTGCAAGTTTTGCAAGAGCAAGAGCCATCTTATCTTGAGAAGCTTTAGTCTTTGGTTCAATTGCTACAGAGATAACTGGGTCTGGGAATTCCATATTTTCAAGAATAACTTGATTCTTTTCATCACAAAGAGTATCACCAGTACTTGTGTCTTTAAGACCAACAGCTGCTGCGATTTCTCCTGCGTGGATTTCTTCGATTTCTTCTCTCTTGTTAGCGTGCATTTGAAGAATTCTTCCGATTCTTTCTCTCTTACCCTTTGCAGAGTTCATAACATAAGAACCTGCTTTAAGAACTCCAGAGTAAACTCTAAAGTAAGCAAGCTTACCAACGTATGGGTCAGTTACGATTTTGAATGCAAGAGCTGAGAATGGTTCATCATCAGATGCGTGTCTATCAACTTCATTTCCATCAGCATCAGTACCAATAATTGCAGGTACATCAATAGGAGATGGGAGGTAATCAATAATTGCATCTAATAGAAGTTGTACACCCTTGTTCTTGTAAGAAGAACCACAAGATACTGGAGTAATCTTAACAGCAAGAGTACCCTTTCTTATAGCTTTCTTAAGAAGTTCTTTGTCGATTTCTTCACCTTCAAGATAAGCCATCATTAGATCTTCATCAAATTCAGATGCAACTTCAATTAAGTTTTCTCTATATTTTGTTGCAACTTCCATGTACTCTTCAGGAACATCTGTAATTTCGATTTCCTTACCAAGTTCATCCTTGTAAATTTCTGCTTTCATTTCAACAAGGTCAATCATTCCTATGAAAGTATCTTCTGCTCCCATTGGAATTTGAATTGGAACAGGGTTACCCTTTAGCTTCTTGTCAATAGTATCAACAGATCTAAAGAAGTCTGCACCTGTAACGTCCATCTTGTTGATGTGTGCGATTCTTGGAACATGGTATTTGTCTGCTTGTCTCCAAACAGTTTCAGATTGAGGTTCTACACCACTTTTTGCATCAAAAAGTGCAACAGCACCATCAAGTACTCTTAGAGATCTTTCAACTTCAACTGTGAAGTCAACGTGTCCCGGAGTATCAATGATATTAAGTCTGTAGCCCTTCCAGTGACATGTAGTAGCTGCAGAAGTAATTGTGATACCTCTTTCTTGTTCTTGTTCCATCCAGTCCATTTGTGCTCCACCGTCGTGAGTTTCACCGATTTTGTGAATCTTACCAGCGTAGAAAAGAATACGTTCTGTAGTAGTAGTCTTTCCAGCATCAATATGGGCCATAATACCGATATTTCTATATTTACTTAATGGTATTTCGCGAGCCATAAATTCCTCCCCTTATTACCATCTATAGTGAGCAAATGCCTTGTTAGCTTCTGCTGTTCTATGCATTTCATCTTTTCTCTTAACACTTCCGCCTAAACCGTTAGATGCGTCTAAAATTTCTTTTGCAAGTCTTTCGTGCATTGTCTTTTCGCCTCTTACTCTTGCATATTTAACTAACCATCTAAGGCCTAGAGTTTGGCGTCTTTCCGGTCTTACTTCCATTGGTACTTGGTAAGTAGCACCGCCTATTCTTCTTCCCTTTACTTCAAGTACAGGCATTACATTGTTAAGTGCCTTGTAAAATACTTCAAGTGCGTCTTCTCCAGTTTGTTCTGCAATTGTTTCAAGTGCTCCGTATACAATTTTTTGAGCAGTACCTTTTTTACCGTCAAGCATAACATTGTTTATAAGCTTAGTGATAACCACATCAGCATATACTGGATCAGCCATAACTTCACGTTTTTGGATATGTCCTTTTCTTGGCATAACTTCCCTCCTTAACTATTTTTCAGTCGATTCATTGGTACTCAGGTTGAGCCCGTAAGCCAAAAATCTATAAAATCTCATGTAAAATTCTATCAATTTTTAGGTTTCTTAGTACCATATTTAGATCTAGATTGCTTTCTGTCTGTAACTCCAGCTGTATCAAGAGTACCTCTTACGATATGGTATCTAACACCTGGTAAATCCTTTACTCTTCCACCACGGATTAAAACAACACTGTGTTCTTGTAGGTTGTGTCCGATTCCTGGAATGTAAGCCATAACTTCGTATCCATTTGTTAAACGAACTCTGGCAACTTTTCTAAGAGCTGAATTCGGTTTCTTAGGTGTTACTGTTCTTACTGCAACACAAACTCCTCTTTTTTGTGGAGAATTAACTTCAGTTTCAACTTTTTTAAGTGTGTCATAGTTTACATCAAGAGCTGGTGATTTAGATTTACTGTGAATTTTCTTTCTACCATTTCTTACTAATTGGTTAATTGTAGGCATTAATTGCACCTCCTGTTTTATTAATAGTATTGGACATTTCAAAGACTACCTGCATTTAGGTAGTCTTTCCGTCTCAAATACTCATCAATTTTATCATTAGATAATCACTAAGTCAACAAAAAAATATGAGAAATTGGCGAAATTTCCATATTTTTTGAGAATTAATGATTTTATTTTAAATTTACATAAATTTATCCAGTTAAAAAACAAACCTATCTGCATTTACAAGATTATAAATTATAAAGAAAGCTTGAGATAGGATAAATATTCCATCTATAATAGTAAAAACTTTTCTGTAATTGTCTTTCTTTATAAAAATTGTCCTAAGATTCTTTATTAAAAAATATATATTAACAATAAAAAATCCTATTAACAAATAAATCATAGTACTAATATAAGCTGACCTGTTGAAGTTTTCTATTACAGTCCCATCTTTTAAAGTTAGGAAAAATATAATTTGATAAATTGTAAAAATTATGCAAATCGAAATAGTAATAACTTTTAAATACTTTTCCTTTTCATAAGTTTCAAAGTCAGACTTAAATAATTTAAGAAAAATATTTATAAATATGTAGCCTCCTATACAGTATAGAATCAACTTGTTTCTTGAATAAATGGAATTAATCCAAAAAAGAAGCAGTATTGTACTGGCATTATAGTAATCTAAAAGTTTTTCTCCCCTGCTAAGTTTTTTATTAAAAAATCTTTTATTTGATAATTTTTCAAAAATTATAAAAAATATTAAGGCTAGAAAAGTTCCAATAAGAGCATTCCTCATTCCTTCTGTCATTTCTTTCTCCTTTAACTCCCAAAGTTTTACATCCTATCGAGATAAAAATCAAACCTTTTAATATTAATGAAATTATAGATTGTAAAGGCTACAAAAATTATTATAAATAAAATTTGTAAAGTGATAAAAAGCTTCCTGTAAGTATCCTTATCATTAAATAATATAGTCAGTGATTTTTTTGAAAAATAATAGCTAAGCCACAAAATAGCTAAAACAAAGCATGGCAAAATAATTGAAAACTCATTTTTTGCAAAGGAGTCAATCCTATGGCCATCTTCAAGGGTTATAGAAAATATTAGTTAATAAATTATAAGTACAACTTGAACAATAATTGTCGTTATTTTATAAAGTCTAGGATCATCCTTGTACTTGTTTTTCAAAATATCTTCTGTCAAAGTTTTATATACAAAATACGCTACAAGACCAAACACTACTAGATAAAAATATAGTTTATTTTGGCAAAAAATCATTGAAAGCCACATTTCAATAACTGTAAAAGCATAAGTATAGGTCCTCATTACATCGCTATTGTCAATTTCTATTCCCTTGTTCTTCTTGTACTTGTCTGCAATTGGAATAATTGAACAAAAAATAATCGTTCCTATAAAAAATATAATTAAATTTCCCATAATTCCTCTCCTGATGTTTCTTGATAATCTTCACTTTCTACATAAAAATCAAAGCGGTCGACATTTTTTATATTATAGGCACTTCCTAAAGCTAATACCAAAATCAAAATAATTTCTGAAATAATAAAAGCTCTTCTCCAAATATCTTTTTCAAATAAAATTCTTTTTAAAACTTTCAAGTCTAAAATAATTCTAATGTAGCTAACAAAAAAAATTGAAATTATTAAAATTTTTCGAAAGTCACTTTTGTTGTATGAATAAACAGTAGCTCCATCTTCTAATTCTAAAAAACTAAGACTTGCTAATAATATAAAAGATATTGAAATAAATAAAACCCTCCACTTAGGCTCATTTTTATTTTCCAATAACTTGCTTCCCCTTTTGCTATCTGTGTAAAGTTTATAAATAGCCCAAATCACAAAATAAACAAATATGCTAACCATAATCGCAAGCCCAATATTTTGATAAATTTTAAAGTAAAATTGTAAGATTAAAAAATTGCTCATTAGAAAGGAATATATTATATCATTCTTAGAGTCTTTTTCTTCTTTCTTATCTTCTCTTATGTAAATAAAAGTGACTAAGGCTGATGTAAAAATTGCCACTAAAACATATCTTGAAAATTCGCTCATTAATCCACCTCAAAAATGTTTTGTTAATATAAAACTTTTCCTTCTTAATTTATTATAGAACCCCACTCATAAATTGTAAAAAAGTTAATAAAAATCAAAAATCAATTCCTAAATTTTTTAAGTTATCTTCAAGAGAAAAAATCTTTTTGCCATCTTTTGTAATTTCTGACTTTGAATAAAGTAAAGACTTAATTACAGATTCTTCAACTGACTCTGCACAAGCCCTAAAGGCATCATCTAATAAGTCTTCTTTTATAATTTTAATTTCTTCAAAATTATTCTCTCTAATCTTATTGGCAGTTGAAAAGGCAAGTACAATGTCTCCTGATCCATGACCCAAGTATGATCCTACATTTCCAAGACCAATTGTCGCCCTCTTTGATAGTCTCTTTAATTGTCTTGAACTAAGGGGCAAGTCTGTTGCAAGGACTATAATAATTGAACCCTTGTCCTTATCATCCCTCTTTTCCTTGGACCTTAAATACATTTCACGTCCTATGGGTCTTCCTTCTATCTTTAGGTCTTTTATCCTGCCAAAATTTGACAAGACAAGACTGCCTAGGGTGTAGTCCTCTCCCTCTATTTCAATAATTCTTGATGATGATCCAATTCCACTTTTGAGGTTAAAGGAAATCATTCCAGTTCCCGCTCCAACTGACCCTTCTTCAAAATCTTCTTTTATATTTTTAAGAGCCTCTAGGACATTTTCTTCTTTTACATGAAGGCCCCTCATGTCATTTATAACTCCATCGTTGCATTCTGTGACAATAATGTTTGGTGCTCCAGCCTTGTCGCCCACATTTTCATACTTATCTATCATCCACTTCATCGAAGAGTCAAGCACTCTTCCAAGGCTCATAGTGTTAGTCATAAAAATTGGTGACTCAAGAGTCCCCAACTCTTCAAGTTGAACAAGACCAAGACTTTTTCCATAGCCGTTAATTATGTAAGAGCTTGCTAAGAGTTTTTCATTAAAGACATCACCATCATGGGGCATGATACATGTCACTCCAGTTTTTATTTTTCCATCCCTAATAGTTGAGTGACCAACCTTAACTCCCTTAACGTCAGATATTTTATTAAGTCGTCCCTTCCTGCTATCCTTAAAAATTTCAAAAGTCATAAACATCCTCCTCTTAAAGAAATTATATCAGATAAATTTTATAATTTAATAAGATAAATTAGGACATAAAAAAAGTCCCAGCCGAAGCTGAGACAAAATTTTATTTTTAATTGTTTCTTTCGTAAGGAATACCATCTGCTGATGGTGCTCTTGATCCCTTTACAAAAATTATTAATACAAGAAGTGTTATTGCATAAGGAATCATAGAAAGTAGGTTTGTATCGATTTTTATTCCAATGGAGCCAAGGAAAACTGAAAGTCCTTGAGCAAAACCAAAGAGTAGGCAAGCAAGCATAGCTCCTTGTGGTTTCCATCCGCCAAAGATTACTGCAGCAAGGGCAATAAAGCCTTGACCAGAGATAAGTGTTTCCCTGTAGTTGGATACAACTGCAAGGGACATTGAAGCTCCACCAAGTCCTGCTAAAAATCCAGATGCTAGTACGCAAATGTATTTGATTTTGTAAGCATCTACTCCAAGAGTTTCTGCCGCCTTAGGGTATTCTCCAACTGCTCTTATCCTTAGACCAAGTCTAGTCTTGTAAAGTATAAAATAAACTACAAAGACAAGAACGAAGGCAAGGTAAACTGATGCATATTGTGAGAATACAATATCAAAAAATTTGCTTATGCCCTTTCCACCACCAGACTTAAAAACTTTTCCAAATAAGATTGGAAGTTTGTTTTCATAAGGTATGGACTTTGACATAGCTGCTCCATCAAAGAAGAGCCTACAAAGGAAAAGTGAAAGTCCCGGTCCAATTAAGTTAATAGCAATACCACTTACAACGTGGTCTGCCGCAAAGTTAACTGTGGCTATGGCGTGAAGAAGGGCTACTAACATTCCACCAAGTCCTCCACACAAGAATGCCAACCAAGGATTGCCTAGGTAGTAACCAACAATGGAACCAACAACTGCTCCTATGGACATCATTCCTTCAAGTCCTATGTTTACAACACCAGAGTTTTCAGATAAGACGCCTCCAAGGGCTGTATAAATAAGGGGAGCTGAATATAAAAGTGTTATTGATAAAATACTTGCTAAGCTTAAAAGTGAACTATTCATTTGCTCCTCCTTTTTCTAATTTTTTTCCATCCTTCTTTGACCACTTAGTAAAGAAGAATTTTATAATATCCAAAAGTTTTGGCATTGCAATAAATAGAATCATAATACCAATAATAATTTTTACGACTTCTGAATAAGTTCCTATTGTAGTAAGCTTTCCTCCACCATAAGTTAAGCCTGCATAAAGAAGGGCTGCTGGGATTGTGCCTAGTGGGTTGTTGCCTGCTATAAGGGCAACTGCCATTCCATCAAAGCCGTAGCCTTCTTGGGCTGCCATAATTCCAATGTCGCCAGAGACACCAAGAACAGTTATCGCACCAGCAAGTCCTGCCAAGATTCCTGCAATACCCATGGATTTTACAATAGATTTATTGATGTCAATTCCACCGTATTCAGCTGCCTTTTCATTGAAACCAACAGCACGAAGTTCATAACCAAGTGTAGTTTTCTTTAGGATATACCAAACTACTAGGGCTGCAACAATGGCAATTACTATACCAAAGTTTAGAGGTGGATTTAAAATATCCTTTAAAAATTTGTGTTGAGCAAGAAAAGCTCTACCAGATTCACTCATCTTCCAAGCACCAGCAATTTTTATGCTGGCAGAGTCCTTAATTGGATAAGAGTTATCTGATTCAATTGACCTTAAGATTGGAAAACTCAAAAGATAATTGCTTAAATAAAAGCCAATCCAGTTCATCATAATAGACGATATAACTTCATTAACTTGAAATTTTGCCTTTAATATTCCAACTATAGCTCCCCAAAGATAACCACAAAGAGCTCCAACTAATAGAGCTACAAGTCCGTGAATTACTGGAGGAAGGTCCAACAAAAGTCCAACGACAAGGGCTCCAATGGAACCAACTATGTATTGACCTTCGGCACCAATATTAAATAGGCCTGTGTTGAAGGCAAAGGCAACTGAAAGTCCTGTTAAAATTAAAGGCACAGCCTTTACTATTGTCCAGGAAATATACTTAGGCTTTCCAAAGGCACCCAAGAAGATTACCTTATAGGCCTCAACTGGATTTGTTCCACTAATTAAAAGTATAATTGAACCAATTATTATCCCAAGTACAATGGCAAGAATTGTGTATATAAACCTATTTCTCTTCATTTTTACCTCCTGCCATATATAGCCCTAGCTCTCTTTCATTAGTTTCCTTCGCATCAAAAGTCTTTAGGATTTTTCCATTATAAATAACAGAAATCCTATCAGATAGGGCAAGAATTTCATCAAGTTCAAAGGAGATGAGAAGGACTGCCTTCCCCTTGTCCCTTTGCTTTATCAAGAAATTCCTAATGTATTCAATGGCACCAACATCTAGCCCCCTAGTTGGTTGGGCTGCAATAAGAAGATCTGGATCTCCAGAAATCTCCCTTGCAATAATAACCTTTTGTTGGTTACCACCAGAAAGGGCGCCTGCAAATTGTTTAATGTTTCTTGGTCTTATATCGTAGTCCTCTGAAAGGTCGACTGCATTTTTTTCAATATTAGGAAAGTCCAAGATTCCCTTTTTAGAAAACTTGTCCTTGTAGTATTCCTTTAAGATAATATTTTCTGCAACAGAAAAATCTAGGACAAGTCCTCGAAGTTGCCTATCTTCTGGAATTGAGTTTAAGCCTCTTTCAATAATATCCCTTGGAGTATGATTTAAAATTTCTTCTCCCTTAAAGATTACAGAACCAGCTTCTGCCTTTTTAAGACCAGTGAGAGTTTCAATTAGTTCAGATTGACCATTTCCATCAACACCTGCAATACCATGAATTTCTCCAGCCTTGATGTCGAGATTTAAGTCATCTAACTTTTTGACCTTCCTAATATCTCTTGCAGTTAACCCCTTGATATCAAGAATTGTGTCACCAGAACTAGCATCTGCCTTATTAACATCTAGGTGAACAGCTCTTCCCACCATCATATCAGCAAGTTCAGATTCACTTACATCAGCAACATTAACTGTATCAATCTTTTTACCACGTCTAATAATTGTACACCTATTAGCAACCTGTTTAATTTCCTTTAGCTTGTGGGTGATAATAATTATAGACTTGCCTTCCTTGGCAAGATTTTTTATTATTTCGATTAATTCAGTGATTTCTTGAGGAGTCAAAACAGCAGTTGGCTCATCAAAAATCAATATATCGGCACCCCTATACAAAACCTTAAGTATTTCCACCTTTTGTTGAGTCCCAACAGTTATGTCTTGGATCCTTGCATCGGGATCAATTTTAAAACCATATTTTTCAGAAAGGGCAACTACATCTTCCCTTGCCTTCTTTATGTCCACCTTGATTCCCTTCATGGGCTCCATGCCAAGAATAATATTTTCAACAACAGTGAAGGGTTCAATAAGCATAAAGTGCTGGTGAACCATACCTAGTCCTGCCTTTATGGCATCATTAGGATCCTTAAATTCTTTTTTTTCATCATTTATATAAATCTCACCTGATGTAGGAGAACTTAAGCCGTAAAGCATGTTCATAAGAGTAGTCTTTCCGGCACCGTTTTCTCCAAGAAGAGAATGGATTTCTCCCCTCCTAATATCAAGATCAATTTCGTCGTTCGCCACGAAGTCACCAAACATTTTGGTAATCTTCTCCATCCTTACGACTAAGTCTTTGTTATTAGTTTCCAAATACAAACGCTCCTTTGTTATGTTAAATAAATTATACCAAAGAATTGGGCAATTTTGAAATAATTTGCAATAAAAAAGTCATCTCAAAGATGACTCCTAAGAGATGACTTTTTAAACTTATTTGTATTGGTTGTAAGTTTCTTCGTTGTAAGGAACTTTGATTTCGCCAGAAATAATTTTCTTAGTTATTTCGTCAACTTTCTTTAAAACTTCAGGCTTAACATTCTTGTCAGAAGTTGGTGCAATACCTACTGCTCCATCATCAGCTAGACCAAGTTCAACAGTTTTTCCACCTTGGAACTTACCTTCTTGCATATCTTTTACAACTTGGTAAACAGCAACATCGCCATTCTTCATTGCAGAAGTTAATACATTTTCAGGAGCTCTGTCGCTTTGGTCTCTATCAACACCAATTACCCACTTGCCAGCTTCTTTAGCAGCTTCGATAACACCTTCGCCTGCTCCACCAGCTGCGTGGAATACTACGTCAGCACCGTTTTGGTACATAGTAGCAGTGATTGATTTACCCTTTTGTGCATCAGAGAAGTTACCAACATATTGGCTAAGAACTTCGATGTTAACGCCTCTTTCCTTAGCTGCGTAATCAACACCAGCCTTGTAACCATATTCGAATCCCCAAATAATGTTACCTTCTTGACCACCAACGAAACCAACCTTGTTAGTTTCAGTAGTCATACCAGCAATATAACCAACTAGGAAAGAAGGTTCTTGTGCCCTAAACATAATTCCAAGTAGATTTGAAGGAGCTTCAACCTTATTACCATCTTTGTCAACTGTAACGTCAACGTCAACTATTGCATAATTAGTTTCTGGGTACATTTTAGCAGCTTCAGTTACTGCTCCACCCATTTTGAAACCAGCACCAACAATAAGGTTTTTGTTTTTGTCAGCAAAAGTTTCTAGGTTAGGAGAGTAGTCCTTAGTGTCCTTAGATTCAACATAGTCAGCCTTGATTCCAAGTTCTTTTTGTGCCTTTTGAAGTCCTTCCCAAACTCCTTGGTTAAAGGATTGGTCATTAACTCCACCTTCATCAGTTACAAAACCAACGTCAATATCTGACTTAGCTTCAGCTGTTTTTTTAGTAGCGTTTCCATCTGCTTCTTTTTTGTTGCCTCCACCACAAGCAACAAGTGTCATTGCAATCAATAACACTGAAAGTAATGTAAGTTTCTTCTTCATTTATAATCCTCCTATAATTATTTAAGTAAATTATATATTAAATCCCCTCTTATTTCAATTTCAAAAAAAATAGTTTTCCTATTTTTTTACAATTTTTATTTACTTTGTAAATATTTATTAAGTCATAAGAGTTGAATTCTTTATACGACTTTATAAGTTTATGAAAATTTATAAGTTTATGAAAATTTATAAGTTTATGATTCATCACTAAATAAGAGAAATTTATTTTTTAATTTTCACCAAGGTCTAAACTTTTATTAAAAATTTAAAACAAAAAAAGTCCAATAAGATTGAACTTAAAAAAGGAGTAATAACGAATATATTTGTATATTCATTATTACTCCCCTTGCAAATTTTAAATTATTTAAAATTATCTCTTAACATAAACTGTAACTGTTCTGACTTCTTGATTCCATTCAATATCTTGATCTTTTTTATCTTGTTCATTTCCATTAGTAAGACCAAACACATTGGCTAGATTAACAACAGAAACTAACATCCTATCTTTGACAATAAGTGGTTTTGAATCCATTTTAATAGTCTTGCCATTAGAAAGGACTATTTCATCTCCATCAATTTGAATACTTGCAGTTAATCCATTCTTAGTAAAAGATGCTGTTCTAGTTTCTGCATCCCACTTAACTTCAGCTCCAATAACCTCTGCAACATATCTAAGTGGTACCATAGTTCTACCTTTACTAATTATAGGCGTGATATCCATTGTTCTTTTAGTTGTAACACCATTTATAACAACATCATACTCAAGTTTATCTATATGGAATACGTACCATAGACTTTCTCCTTTTCCCTTAACAAGTTCTTCTGATTTCTTAGGAATAGATACTATTACTGGATGTGTTGGAGTGGAGTATTCTTTAATTTTAATTCCACCTGGGAAATAATCCCCATAACCTGGTATATAACTATCTTGACTTTCGTTGTCTTGACTTACAGCTTGATTTGCTGGTACTGTTGCTTTTTTTCCATCTTTTGTTACTACTGCTTCTCCGTTGTCTTTTACATCAATATTTGCATCTTCTAATTTTAAAGTTGGATTTGCTTCTTTTATTGCATCCTTAACCGCTTGTTTTTCTTGTTCCGTTAATTGAGCCGGGTTCTTTACGGCTACTTTCGTCGTCGGAGCAACAAGATCGAGCACTTTGCTTTCTTCCACGACGCTGGCGCCTTCGATGGTGCCGGTTTTATCGCCCTTCTTGACAGTGACTTTTCCGTCGTTATCGACAGTGATGTCCTTGTCTTCCAAGTTCAAGCCTTTGTTCGCGTCTTTTACCGCGTCTTTCACGGCTTGTTTTTCTTGTTCCGTTAATTGAGCCGGGTTCTTTACGGCTACTTTCGTCGTCGGAGCAACAAGATCGAGCGCTTTGCTTTCTTCCACGACATTGCCTGCTTCGATGGTGCCGATTTTATCGCCCTTCTTGACAGTGACTTTTCCATCGTTATCGACAGTGATGTCCTTGTCTTCCAAGTTCAAGCCTTTGTTTGCGTCTTTTACTGCGTCTTTCACGGCTTGTTTTTCTTGTTCTGTTAATTGGGCCGGGTTCTTTACGGCTACTTTCTTCGTCGGAGCAACAAGATCGAGAGCTTTGCTTTCTTCCACGACATTGCCTGCTTCGATGGTGCCGATTTTATCGCCCTTCTTGACAGTGACTTTTCCATCGTTATCGACAGTGATGTCCTTGTCTTCCAAGTTCAAGCCTTTGTTTGCGTCTTTTACTGCGTCTTTCACGGCTTGTTTTTCTTGTTCTGTTAATTGGGCCGAGTTCTTTACGGCTACTTTCTTCGTCGGAGCAACAAGATCGAGAGCTTTGCTTTCTTCCACGACATTGCCTGCTTCGATGGTGCCGGTTTTATCGCCCTTCTTGACAGTGACTTTTCCGTCCTTATCGACAGTGATGTCCTTGTCGTCCAAGTTCAAGCCTTTGTTCGCGTCTTTTACCGCGTCTTTCACGGCTTGTTTTTCTTGTTCCGTTAATTGGGCCGGGTTCTTTACAGGCACTTTCGTCGCCGGAGCAACAAGATCGAGCACTTTGCTTTCTTCCACGACATTGCCTGCTTCGATGGTGCCGGTTTTATCGCCCTTCTTGACAGTGACTTTTCCATCGTTATCGACAGTGATGTCCTTGTCGTCCAAGTTCAAGCCTTTGTTCGCGTCTTTCACCGCGTCTTTCACGGCTTGTTTTTCTTGTTCCGTTAATTGGGCCGGGTTCTTTACAGGCACTTTCGTCGCCGGAGCAACAAGATCGAGGATCGGGCTTACTAAGTTCTTATGTGTTTGCTCAACTTTCTCTAGTGCTGTTACATAATCAGCCTTGCTATTTAGCTCCGTCGAGTCAACTAAGGCTTTCATTTTTTCCAACTCAGCCTCATAAGCCGCGATACTTTCCGGTGTCTTGTTTTTTATATCTTCAGCTTTTTCTTCGAGCAGCTTATTGTAAATTTGAGTGAAAAGCGATTTCGCCAATTGTCTCGTATCTTGAGTTATATTAAAATCAGCTCCACTTATAGGAAGTGCGTATAATTGATACTTGGATTGGTAGCTCATACCCAACCTATCTTGATCTCCTATAGAAATTTTTACCTTATATTCTGTTGCTCCTACAGGTAGTTGGATGTCTTCACTAAGAAATGTGCCAACTGTTCCGTTAGGTACTTTTTTATCATTATTTATTTTTGCTTCCGCTTGTTCTTTGGTCAATCCTGTGACGTCCAATTGACTAACAGTTCCATCTTTTGCTGCTTTCACTTCTGAAGTGTTTTTTGTTGGATCTAATACTTTTAAATATTTACTTTCCCATTGTCCATCTTTAGTATGAGCAAGAACTACTACTTTATATTTGGCTTTTTTACCATTAATATCTCCTGTATAACCTATTTTGAACCCAACTTTAACATTTGAACCTGTTTCTGGAGAATAGGCTTTAAAGGTTTTTTCTATACCATTAAATCCCTTTACATTTCTTGCAATATCACCGCCTTCACCTGTATGTTTATATGGAGTACCATCATGAGCTGGTTCATCTCTATTAGCTCCTGTTACAGTTTTGCCTAATAGAAGAGTATAGTCATTATTTTTTGTGTCAAGGACACTTTCTTGTACGAAAGCCTCTTCTTTTCCTCCCTCTTTTCCTTGAGCTCTTGTGACATTTATTGTTCCTATAGGAAAGAATCCATACTGAGTTTTCTTGGCAATGGCAAATTTGCCTTCTTCATTTTCGGACTCACCACCTTTAATTGCAGTCCAGCCACCAAATTCCTTGATTTCCTTTATCTCGCCGGCTTTTACCTGTGTCTTATCCCCCAGCTCAGTCATTTTATCTTTGACTTTACTGTTGTTTTCAACCTTTTCCGGTAATGATTTTAGTATGTCTGAAAGAGTTTTAGAGTTAGCATCTTTGATTTTGGAGTTATCAAAGGTTTGATTTGCAGATGTATCTTCATCTGCACCTCTAAAACCCCCCCCCCACTTGTGGGTTGCCACTAGCTGCTACTACATCCATTTTTAAAGGATAATAGAAAGAGGATGTTAGCATTGTAAAGGCAAGTGTTGCCGTCAAAAGACGAAATTTATTTTTACCTAACATCGTTTTCCTTATTCTTTTAATTATAGGTTCTTGAAATTTCCTTCTCATAACTGAAACCCTCCTTGGTTTTAGAAAATTTAGAATAATACAAAAACAAAGGGACAAAATCTAAATACTGAGGTCTTTTACTGTTTAATCCTATAAAAGAGTTTTGGATTTCATCAATTCCTCTGTATCATTACTATACAATTATATTAGTCTATAATCTTCTATATTGCAAGTATTCTTTATCCCTTTGTTCATTTAATTGTCATATCATATATTTGTATTTATAAATTGGTTTTAATCTTAAATCTTTACTTATCCTATGAATACTCTTGGTATCACAAAGAAAATTAGTGAGAAAACAAAGTACATTAATAAAAATGCAGTTGATTGTTTTATTTCCTTGCTATTTATTTTAAAGTCGCCATCGGATGCAAGTAGCCTTGCTGCGATTGAGGCAATAAATCCTAAGATTGGATAGACTATTAGGACACCAAGGTTGCTTGTTCCCTTGTCCATAAACCTATAGAAAGCAGGGATCATTATGAAGAGGGCGCCAAGATAAATTTTAAAGTTACCCCTATCAAGCCAAATTAGAGCAATCATTCCCACTGTTAATACTAAGAAGATAACTGTGCTTGCTGTGTTGATAAGAGAAATTTTATTTATTAGTCCTTGGTTAATTAATTCGATCTTATTTACATAATAACCTGAGTTTGTGTAAGCTTCCTTGACACTGTTGTTTGACTTAATTGATTCAGTCCAATTTTCTACCTTTGCATTTGTCACAAATATTGAAGCATCTTCAACCTTTTGTCCACCTGAAAAATATAGTGGGTTTGCTGGGTAGTAAACTGTGAATTCATATTCGCCAACTTTTTCCTTTAGGTCAAGTTTAACTTCACTCACTGCCTTGAAGTCCTTGTTGTCTGTCTTGTTATAAAAATCTTTTACCTTTAATTTTAATTTTTCTTCGAAAAGAGATTTGTTAATTTTATCGAAGTCTCCCTTTAGGTTGACCTTTGACTTGCCATAAGTAATTCCTTCTCCAAAGAAAATTTGTCTATTAGGCCTACCTAAGATTCTTGCTGTTGAATCTTCGCCTTTGTAATCAAATTTTATGTCGTATTTTATTAGATTTTCTTGGCCTTCTCTTGCCATGGATCTTGTAACTTGTAGATTTTCTACTCCATCAGCATTGTTAAAAAGAATTCCGTCGAACTCCCTATCTACGTCAGCGTTTGGCCACATAAGAGACTTACTGAAAAAAGCAGTTAGAGAAGCTAACATAAGTACTAGTATGAAAATTGCAAAAACCACAAGCTTTTTTATTCTCTCGTTCATTTTAAACCTCCATTATGAAAACATTTCGCTTAATATACATAATATCACATAGAGGTCTTAAAATAAACAAATTTATTAGCATATTAAAGATTAGAAGCATTTATTTCTGTCCAGATTCTATCGTAAACTTTTATAAAATCTCCTAGGTCCTTAAAGGATTCTAGTGGTGGAAGTTTGTCCATATCTGGATAAGCAACCTTTGAGTTTTTAATTTCATCTGGTAAGAGTTCCTTCACTCCCTTAACTGGTGAAGTGTAACCTACGCAGTGCTTAACATTTTTTGCTTGAACTTCTTTTTCTAGCATATAATTAATAAATTTTTCTGCTCCTTCAACATTTTGTGCATTCTTTGGAATAACCATAGAGTCGTACCAGATGTTTGAGCCTTCCTTTGGCACCACATAGTCAAGGTCTTCGTTTTGTTGCATCATAAGAAGGGCATCTCCTGAGTACATTACTGATAGGTTTGCATCTCCTTGGACTACAACATCACGTCCATCATCATCAAGGTAAGCATATACTAGAGGTTTTTGTTCTATTAGCGACTTCTTAGCTTCTTGCAATTCCTTTTCATTTGTTGAGTTTAAAGAATATCCCAATCTTTTAAGGGCAACTCCAAGAGTATCCCTTTGTGAATTGTACATAATTATTTGGTTCTTATATTTTTCATTCCAAAGGATATTCCATGAGTCAACCTTGTCCTTAACTTCTGCCTTGTTGTAGATAATTCCAACAGTGCCCCAGAAGTATGGTACAGAGTATTTGTTTTCTGGATCGAAGCTTGGATTTTTTAAGATGTCTTCTACATTTGCAAAGTTTGGAATCTTACTGAAGTCAATTTCTCTTACAAGTCCTTCTTTGATTAGTCTTTCAATCATATAATCACTAGGCACAACTACATCATACTTGTCTTGTGATTGAGTCATTTTGATATAAAGGTCTTCGTTTGATGCATAAGTGTCGTAGTTTACCTTGATACCTGTTCCCTTTTGGAAGTCCTTTAGGATTTGTGGGTCAATATACTCTCCCCAGTTGTAAACATAGATTTCTTCTTTTGGTGTTTTCCCTTTACCACATCCTGTTAGGGACAATACCATTAAGATAGCAAAAGCAAAAATAATTTTTTTCATCTGTTTCATTAAATTACCTCGATTTTTTTCATTTTTTCACTTCTCTTGTTGATTATCACAAGAAGGATTAAAAGTGCTACTAGCATTAATGTTGATACTGCATTTATTGATGGATTGATTCCCTTTCTAGCCATAGAATAAATTGTTATTGAAAGGTTTGATACTCCTTGGCCTGTGTTGAAGAAGGAAATAACAAAGTCATCAATGGAAAGCGTAAAGGACATTAGTGCCCCAGTTAATATTGCAGGTTTAATTTGTGGAATCACCACATTTAATATAGCATATGTTGGAGTTGCTCCCAGGTCTAGGGCTGCCTCAAGTGTATTCTTTTGCAGTTGATTTAACTTTGGCAGGATTGAAAGTATAACATAGGGAATGCAAAAGACAATGTGTGAAATTATCATTGTAGTGTATCCCATTCTTATGTTAAAGAGTCCAAAGAGTCCCATAAGGGCAACTGCTGTTACAATGTCTGGGTTGATTACTGGCAAATAATTTATATTTAGGATGGTATCCCTTTTGACTCCCCTTAGTTCATTTATGGCAATGGCAGAAATTGTTCCAACAATAGTTGAAATAACAGTAGCCACCACTGCTACTATAAGAGTTGTCCAAAGTGAGGATAAAATTGCTGGATCAGTAAATAAATTTTTGTACCACTTTAGGGTGAAACCTGCCCAAGACCCCCTTAGCTTGGAGTTGTTAAAACTAAAGACAACTAGGATGATAATTGGTGCATACAAGAATAAAAATATTAAAAACAAGTAAATCCTATCTATTATTTTTTTCATTATAGGCCACCTCCTATTTCGCTAGTTTTAATTTTCCCGTTAAATATCTTTGGAATAATCAATATCAAAAGCATTATTACAATCAAGATCATAGAAATTGCAGATCCAAAGCCCCAATCTCCTGTGAAGGTAAATTGCTTTTCAATTAAGTTGCCAATTAAGTAGAAGTTGTTTCCACCTAACAAGTTTGGCACAACGAAAGTTGAAATTGCCGGTATAAATACCATGGTGATACCAGTGTAAATTCCTGGCAAAGAAAGTGGAAGTATAACCTTTATAAAAACTTTGAAGTCGTTGGCTCCAAGGTCCTTTGCTGCTTCAATTAGTTTCTTATCCATTTTTAATAGGACTGTATAAATTGGCAAAACCATAAAAGGCAAGAAGTTATAAACCATACCAATCATTATTGCCTTGGAATTGTACATAAGGTTCCAGGGTCCCCAGCCAAAAAGTCCAATAAATTTATTGATTAGGCCCTTATTGCCAAGAAGTGTAAGCCAAGCATAAGTCCTCAAAAGGAAGTTCATCCACATTGGGATTATAAAAATTAAAATCATATTGTTTCGAACTTTTTCGCTCATTTGCGAAATTATATATGCCACTGGGTAGCCAATGATTAGGCACAATATAGTTGAAAGTCCTGCCAATACAAGAGATGTAAGTAAAATTTTTACATAAAGTGGCTCAAAGAACCTTGAGAAATTGTCTAGGGTAAAGGCAAAATCTCCCAAATCTGTGTTTGAGCTCAAAGAGTGGGCAAGTATTAAAAATAGTGGGAAGACAATAAATACTAGGCCCCAAAATAAATAAATTAATGAAAATTTCTTCATATTAACCTAGCCTCATAACGTGAATTAGGTCTGGTTTGATGATTATGCCTGTCTTTTCTCCCACTTCTCTTTTTTCTGTTGATTGAACAAGCAAGGAGTAACCGCCAATATCCACTGTCATTTCATAGTGAACTCCCTTAAAGACAAGACTTGTTACTACGCCTTCAACTTGGTAGTTTTCATCAACTAAAATCACATCTTCAGGTCTTACTACTACTTCTACATCTTCATTAACCTTGAAGCCCTTGTCAACGCAAGGAAAATCAAAATCTAAAAATCTTACCTTAAAGTCCTCAAGCATCCTTCCCTTGATAATGTTGGACTCGCCAATAAAGTCTGCAACAAAGGCATTCTTTGGCTCGTTGTATATATTTATTGGGCTATCCATTTGTTGAATCTCGCCATTGTTTAAAACCACAACAGTGTCGCTCATGGAAAGAGCTTCTTCTTGGTCATGGGTAACGTAAATGAAAGTTATGCCAACACTTTTTTGTATCCTCTTAAGCTCTATCTGCATGGCCTGTCTTAATTTCAAGTCAAGGGCACCAAGGGGTTCGTCAAGCAACAAAACATCTGGCTCATTTACAAGGGCTCTTGCAATGGCTATCCTTTGTTGTTGCCCACCTGATAGGGACTCTATCTCTCTATTTTCAAAACCCACAAGGTTAACAAGCTTTAAAACTTCCTTTACCTTTTCCTTGATGACTTTCTTATCCATCTTCTTAATCTTTAGGCCAAAGGCAATATTGTCGAAGACATTCATATGAGGAAAAAGAGCATACTTTTGGAAAACTGTGTTGATTCTTCTCTCATAGGCTTCCTTGTTTGTTATGTCTTCTCCATTAAAAAGGATTTGCCCCTCATCTGGCTCCTCAAAGCCTCCAATTAATCTCAAAATTGTAGTCTTGCCACAACCTGACGGTCCAAGAATTGTAAGGAACTCATCCTTCTTTACCTTAAAGTCAAAATTTTCTAAAATTACATTGTCGCCAAAGCTCTTGCTAATATTTTTTAATTCAATTACATAATTTTCCATATTTCACCGCCTAAAAATTTGGTGGAGATGATATCCACAAAATCTCAGTATCGCACTTTCCTTCATTTTTTAAGTAATGGGACTTAGTCGCCTTGAAATAAAAGCACTCGCCCTTCTTCACCTTGTACTCTTCACTTCCATAGTAGAGTTTGACCGATCCCCTTAGGACAAAGCCAAACTCCTCGCCCTCATAGGGCTGGATCTCCTTAGAAGTTCCACCGGGTTTAATTAAAATCCTCATAGGCTCCATTTGGTTTTTTTGTGCATTGGGAATAACCCAGTCAAGGACATAGCCAAGCTCTACATTTTCACTTTCGAAAAAGTCCTCTTCAGCGAAAATTATTTTTTCATTTTCTTCCCTCTTAAAAAAAAGCCCGGGGTCAGTACCAAGGGCCTCAAGTATATCTAAAAGAGAGTCGACAGATGGCGATGTCAAATCTCTTTCGATTTGAGAAATGAAACCCTTAGTAAGTTCTGACCTATCTGCCAGCTCCTCTTGGGTAAGTCCTTTTTCAATTCTCATTTCTCTTATTTTATTTCCAATATTCATTGCATCACCTATAATATTAAACAAATTACTTAAATTATTAAACTCATTAGAGTATAAATGTTAAAATATTTAAAGTCAATAGCTTAATCAATTTATTTTATTAAATTTTTTGTAAAATATAATTTACCAAAAATTGATCGCATAACTTTTAGCTTTTTCTTATTTTTGTCTTGTCTTTAGCAAGTTTAATTTAGTAAGTTTTCCCTTTTAAACATTTTATAATATTGCTTTTTGATATTTATGAAGTTTAAAATTTTAATTAATAAGTAAGAAACTACAAACTCATATTATTTTATAAGTTAATAAACTTTCACAACTTCATAAATTTTTACAACTTCATAATCTTTTTACAAACTCATAATCTTTTATAACTTCATAAATTTTTATAAACTCACAATTTTTTACTAAGTCAACAAGCTAAGCCCCCTTACCTCACTCTTATTTGTGTTATAATTTTTCTGAGGTGTTACATGGATACAATTAAAAAAAGATACAACGCCATAGATTTTTTGCGTGGCTTCACAATTATAAATATGATAATTTATCACGGTCTCTTTGACCTTGAAAATTTCTACGGTTTTAATTTCAACCACAACTTTTATTACTACCAACAATATATTTGCATTTCCTTTATTTTGATTTCAGGTTACTCAACTCACTTTTCCAATAGCTTTAAGAAGAAGTTTTTAATCTTAACTGGACTTTCTCTCTTAATCACTCTTGGGTCCTACGTCTACTCCAGGGAAGATGCAATTTATTTTGGAATCATTCACTTCTTTGCTCTTGCGACTTTGATCCACATCCTGATAAAAAACTACATAAAAAAAATAAATCCAAGGCTTGGACTTATTTTAAGTACGATTTTATTTGTCTCTCTAAAGAGGATTTACTACGGAAGTATTTTCTTTGGTAAGATCACTCCACCAAAGTCCCTCTATGATTTAAACTTATTTATTCTTGGTCTACCAGGCGACAACTTTTCATCAGGCGACTACTTCCCTATTATCCCCTGGATATTTTTATTTTACATGGGCTACTTCCTCTTTGACTTAGTAAAATTTACAAAAAAAGAAGCCTCCCACAATATTATCAATATCATGGGGAGGCACTCTCTTTTAATTTATTTTCTCCATCAAATAATTTTGATTGGAATTTTTTCTCTTATCTTTGGCTTTTGATTAAATGCTTCCGCTGGCACCTCCGCCACCAGAGGAACCTCCTCCGCCGAAGCCACCAAAGCCTCCGCCGCCAAAGCCACCAGATGATCCACCGAAACCACCTGATCCTCCGAAGTCACCAAAGCCGCCAAAGGAACCTGGTCCCCAGAAGATTACTGGTCCTTGTCTCCTTCTCCTGCTTCCTGGTCCACTTCCGCCACCAGGTCCTCCATTATTTCTATTTCTAAAAATCATAGAAATTACAGCAATGATAAAAATTAATTTAAAAATTGCCAAGAAGGGATCTCCATCCTTGTAATTATCATCAGAATAATCAATTTCCTCTTGTGGCTCTCTTGCTGCGATGTTAACGCCATATTCTCCTTCATATAATTTTATTATTTGGGCATATCCTTCTAGGACTGCCTTCTCAAAGGGTCTGTCATTTTCATTTTCAGCAACAACCCTTCCCATTTCCCTTATAATTCTCGATGCATAGGCGTCAGGGACAAAACCCTCTGCCCCATATCCTGTCTCGATTTTTACCTGCCTATTGTCCTTATCAAGTAGAGCAAGAAGGATTAGGACTCCATTGTCTTTGTCTTTGTCACCAATTTTTATGTCATTGAAAATCTTTGTGGCATATTCTTCAAGACTATAGCCTTCCAAACTTTTTACAATGACAACTCCTATCTCCCCACCAGTTTTCTTTTTCAAGTCATAAGTGGTTTTGTTGAGATAGTCTATAGTCTCCTGGCTCAAAGTATTTGTCTCATCGTAAACATTATAGGACATTTTGTCCTTGTCAAAGGCATAGACATTAAGGACAAGGATTAATGCACATAATATTGTAGCTAACAATTTTTTCATAGCTATCTCCTAAAATTTAACTTCTGGTACTTGATTGTCCTTTTCTGAAACTTCAAAATAATCTCTTGGTCCAAAACCTAATATTTTTGCAATTATATTTGTTGGGAACCTTCTGACCTTTTGGTTGTAAGCCTTAACTGTTTCGTTGTATCTCATTCTTTCTGTGGCAATCCTATTTTCAGTCCCTTCAAGTTGAGCTTGTAGATCTAAGAAGTTTTGGTTTGCCTTTAATTCAGGATAATTTTCCACAACAAGATTAAGTCTACTAATGGCTTGAGTTAAGTTGTCATTGGCTTCAGCAAGTTTCTTAGGTGTATTTGCTTCAGTAACACCTGCACGAGCCTTAGTTATTTCTGTGAAAGTTTCCTTTTCGTGACCTGCGTATCCCTTAACAGTTTCTACAATATTTGGAATTAAGTCAGCACGTCTTTTTACTTGGTTTTGGACTTGTGCCCAAGCACCATTAACATCTTCATCTAGCTTGACTAGCTTGTTCCATTGGCCTCCGAAGAAAATTGCAATTACAACAACTACAGCTATAATAGCAATAATTCCAGCTCCGCCTCTGTTTTTACTCTTCATCGCTTCCTCCTATTTTTTCAATTTTCATTTTACCTATAGTTTCTTCCACTAGCTTGTCACAGTCAAGTGGCTCTTCAGACTTTTCTATGCCCTCAATGCTTGGGGTCAAAAGTGGATGTTTTGGCAAGAATACTGTACAGCAATCTTCGTAAGGTAGGATTGATGTCTCATAAGTATCAATGTCTTTGGCTATATCAATTATATTTACCTTATCCATCCCAATTAGTGGTCTAAAGACAATCTTATCTGTGATAGCGTCAGTTACCTTTAATCCGTCAATAGTTTGTGATGCAACTTGTCCCAAGTTTTCACCTGTGATTATGCAGTCGTATCCATTGTCTCTTGCAATTTTATCTGCAATCCTCATCATAAACCTTCTAGATATAATAGTCATTTCGTCTTCAGGACAGTTTATATTTATTTCCTTTTGAATATCCAAAAGGTTTACTGAATAAAATGTCAAATCTCCTGAGAAGTTTGAAATATCTTCTGCAAGTTTCTTAACCTTTTCTTCTGCTCTTTCAGATGTGAAGGGATAGGAATGGAAGTGAAGGCAATCCACAAGTACTCCTCTTTTTGCCATCAAAAATCCTGCAACTGGAGAGTCGATCCCACCTGATAGGAGAAGAAGTCCCCTACCATTTGTACCTGTTGGAAGTCCGCCATGGGCTTTAATCTTATCTACATAAATATAGGTATCCTTTTTCAAATCGCAGTAAACAAAAAAGTCCGGGTCATGAACGTCAACCTTGATGTCAAAGTTTTTTAAGACCATTCCACCAATTTTTGCAGAAATTTCCATAGAATTAAGTGGGAACTTTTTATCCCCCCTATTTGTCTTAACCTTAAAAGTTTTGTATTCTGGATGGTCTTTTAAAGTTTCACCTACAATTTTTACAACCGCTTCTTCAATTGTCTCCCACTTAGTTTCAACCTCACAAGTCGGTGCAATATAGACAATTCCAAAAACGTGCTTTAACCTATTTATTAATTTTTCATCGTTGTCGCCACTTACTTCAACGTAGATTTTACCCATATTGTGGTAAATTTTTCCGTGGTCAAGATTTCTAAGATTTCTCCTAACAGATTTAATTAGCTTCTCTATAAACCTGTGTCTGTTTTTTCCCTTGAGAATGACTTCCCCAAGTGAAAGGGCCATAACTTTTTTCATTCAATCACCTATCTCATTATTTTTCTTATTTCATCAACATATTTTATTATTTTTTCTACAAAAATATCTATATCTTCTTTTGTTGTGTCCTTAGATGTACAAATTCTTATAGTTCCCTCAGCATACTTATCAGAAAGTCCAATTTTCTCAAGAGTTGTGGACTTGTGAGTCCCATTAGAGGTACAAGCTGATGCAGTTGAAATATAAATTTCCTCTCCTTCGAGATAATGGAGAAGAACTTCTGCCCTAATATCTAATATAGATAGAGAAACAATAAAGTCTGTGGAGTCTTCTGGAGTGTTGATCTTATAGTCTTCCAGATTTCCCTCTAGCTTCTTAAGTAAATATTCTTTAATTTCCCTTGCGTGAGCAAGTCGCTTGTCTAAATCTCTCTTTGTAAGTTCACAGGCCTTGCCAAATCCAAGTATCCCTGGCACATTTTCAGTTCCTGACCTAAGACCCTTTTCTTGGCCTCCACCAATCACAAGGCTATTTATCTTTACATCTTTTCTCTTATAAAGAGCTCCCATCCCCTTTGGTCCATAAATTTTGTGAGATGAGAAAGAAAAAGTATGACAGCCTAGGTCCTTAACATTGACAGGAATTTTCCCAACAGCTTGAACTCCATCAACGTGACAAAAGACATCCTTGTTAACAGATTTGGCTATTTCAAAAATTTCCTTGACCCTATTGACAGTCCCCAGCTCGTTGTGAACATAGATGAGGGAAACTAAAATTGTGTCCTCATCCATGACTTCCTTAAACTTTTCTATGTCAGCAGCACCTGTTTCATCTACATCGAGATAGACAACATCATAGCCCTTTTCTTTGTAGTGTTTAAATTGGTCATCAATAGATGCATGTTCAATGGCAGAAGTTATTATCTTCTTGCCCCTCCTCTTGTTCTTTTCTATTGCACCATGTACGGCGATGTTGTTGCTTTCAGTACCTCCAGAAGTGAAATAAATTTCTTCAGCCTGAGCTCCAATAAGGCTAGCTGCATTCTTCCTTGCCACATCTATTTCCTTTTCAACCCTGTGACCAAAGCTGTGAAGTGATGATGGGTTGGCAAAGTCATCAGTAAGAGCCTTCATCATTACTTCAACAACTTCTTTATCTGGTTTTGTAGTTGCACAATTATCTAAATATATCATATAACATCCTTCTATCTATTCTTAACTTTCTACTAATTTCATATTATAACACGACTTGCTTCTTGATTTCTAACCTTGTGCCTATTTAATGAGAATTTTTATAAGAATAAAAAGTTTTTAATGTTATACTTAAGATGGTGATAATGTGAAGGTTTTAGAAAGAGAAATTTCTCCACCAAAGAGAAATTATTTAAAAATAGAAACATCAGGACTCTCAAGAGACTTGGACTCAATTATATCCATTGGTATCGCAGAGAAAGACTCTGATAAGATAAAAATTTATTATGTAGAAAGTTTTAAAGACGAGAGACATTTGCTGGAAGAAGTCCTTCCACTAATTGTTGGAAAAGTCTTTATAACTTATGCAGGTAAGTCCTTTGACTTGGGTTTTTTTAAGGCAAAGTGTCAAATGTATTTCTCAAAAGATTTTTCCTTTAACTTTATAGACCTACAAGAAGTTACAAAAGCCTACAACTTTATCTTTAAACTCCCATCACACTCTAACAAAGTTCTTTTAGATAATTTTTTAGACACTTCTAACTTATCAAAAGAAAAAGACTACCAGGGAATAAAAATAAAATCACTTTTTAAAAAGTTTATAGAAGGCGACAAGTCATCTATGGATAGGATCTTGGACTACTCTTTAGAAAGTCTAAAGAATTTAATTTTACTAGATGGGTCTATTAGTGAAAATTTAAAAAAAGAACTTAGCTTTAAAGAATTATGTTTCGACTTTGTTTTAGAGGATTTTAAATTACTGGGCAATACCATAATCTTGCAAGGAAAGACTAACTATCAAGAAGACTACTTTGCATCAAGAGGACTATACAGCCTTGAAGTCTTTAATAAGCTTGAAGAAAAGCTTTCATTTTTAAATTTAAAAGAATATAACAAATCCTTTGTAATAAAAATAAACACAGAAGACGGCCTATACGATGAGAAAAATAAGTGCTACTTCATATTAAAAAAGGACTTTTCGCTTAGCTTAGAAAATAAAAGCAAGCTTAAAAGTCCTTCAAAAATTATAATTTTGTATTACTTGGATCATGTCTTCGAAAACGAAAAGGAATTATGTAAAAAGATATTAGAAGTAGAATTAAAAAACTAATAATAAATTGATTTCAAAAATTTTTTTAAGCTAGAATGCTAAGAACAAAATAAGCATTATCTGTTAATACTTCTGAATTCAAAACATTTAAAAGTTACTGGTCTAAATCATAAACATATTAAAAGCTTGGTATAATCCAAGTTTTTTTGTTTGGAATTTATTATTTAAGCCACTAATAGGAATATATTAAATAGCACTTCTAAAATATTTGACTTTAATTATTTCAGAATAATAAAAAAATATTAAAAAAGACTACTTAAATCAATAAGTAGTCTTACTGGTGCAGAAAGAGGGACTTGAACCCTCACGCGATTTCTCGCACATGCCCCTCAAACATGCCTGTCTGCCGATTCCAGCACTCCTGCACGGGCAAAAAAAAGCTTGTAATAAAAATTACAAGTTTTTGTGGCGTATCCTAGAGGATTCGAACCCCCGGCCTTCTGGTCCGTAGCCAGACGCTCTATCCAGCTGAGCTAAGGATACATAAAAAAATGGAGCGGATGACGAGATTCGAACTCGCGACCCTCGCCTTGGCAAGGCGATGCTCTACCACTGAGCCACATCCGCATAAATAAAAATTATATAAAGTTTTGGTGGAGGAGAGTGGATTTGAACCACTGAAAGTAAAACTAACGGATTTACAGTCCGTCCCCTTTGGCCAACTCGGGAACTCCTCCATGTTGTAAGTCCCTAATAAGATTTTTTGGAGCTGGTGGGAGGACTTGAACCCCTAACCTACTGATTACAAGTCAGTTGCTCTACCAATTGAGCTACACCAGCATCTCACTTATTAATAATAACATATTTGAAACAAATTTGCTATATAAATTTAATTGGCGACCTGGATCGGGCTCGAACCGACGACCTCCAGCGTGACAGGCTGGCATTCTAACCAACTGAACTACCAGGCCCAATTTTGGTGGACACAATAGGGCTCGAACCTATGACCCCCTGCTTGTAAGGCAGATGCTCTCCCAACTGAGCTATGCGTCCATCTGGTGACCCTGCCGGGAATCGAACCCGGGATACCACCGTGAAAGGGTGGTGTCTTAACCGCTTGACCACAGGGCCT